>JAKBWA010000034.1 GCA_021841025.1 Bacillota bacterium
GAAGCACTGGGGGCATCAACCGTAACCCCACTTTTTGGCTCAGCGCCAGCGACCATTTTCCTCCTTTATCGGCAGCATCAGGAAAATAGATAAAAACCACACCCACAGGGAGACTTTCGTGATATGGCAAATCGTTCCGGCCGTAATCGACTCTTGATGTCTACAGGCACTGCATTCATACTATCTGCCGATCCGTCCGGATCGGTGCACCTTCCAGCACTTGTCCCCCTGACACAGAAGACAGATAAACCCGTCAGGCCACCATTGACGGCACAGGGAGTCCGGACGGCTTCCTTCTTCCTTGGTGCCTAATCGGTCTTGCCATCTGTGCCTCACAAATCGTACGGATGCAGCTAGCTACCAAGAATAGAATGGAGAGGACAAAACTGAAAGGGGATGCATTGCTTTCCTCTCGTCTGGAATAGGTCTTCCGTTACTTCGTAACCGTTTTCGAGGACCTCAGAGGTGACTCTCCTAATCTTAAGCGGACGCTCACAGGCAGATTTCCCCGCAAAATCCCCACCCGGACGACCCGGCCAACGCCGGCTCTTTGGATTATCGGAATAAGGTTTTGCATTTGACGGACCCTGATACCGTTCATTGAAACGATAAAATCGCCGTTCTGGATCCCGGCCGCAGCCGCCGGACTACCTGGCACTACCCCAACTACGAGTAGTCCCACCGAATTTGAACCACCGGATTGTAAATCAAGTCCCAACCAGGGCCGGCGCACATGACCATATTTAATAAGCTGCTCACTAATGGATTTAACGGTATTTATCGGAATGGCAAATCCGATGCCTTCGACTCCGGTTTGGGCAATCTTGCTCGCATTGATCCCGATTAATTGGCCTTGGGCATTTACCAATGCTCCTCCGCTGTTGCCAGGATTGATTGCGGCGTCGGTTTGAATCAAATGATACTCCCATCCGTCTCGAAACATCACCCGGTCCTTCGCCGAAATTATTCCCGTTGTCACGGTATGCGACAAGCCTAACGCATTGCCAATGGCCACCACGAGTTCCCCTGGCTCGACTTTCCCCGATGATGCAAACATAATCGGATGGAGATCTTTTGCCTGAACCTTTAACACAGCTAAATCACTGGTAGGATCTTCCCCCACCAAACGTGCCTTATACCGTTTGCCGTTGGATAAGACAACACTTAAACTGTTGGCATGGGCCACAACATGGTAATTAGTCACCACGTCACCCTGACGATTGAGTATAACCCCTGATCCAATTCCTTTAGTCTGCAATTGTGCGTTCTTTCGCTGCTGATTGAGGACAATCACTACGGAAGGGTCGACCTTTTTGACAATATTCACGACGGGCCAGTGAAGCGAGTGAGAGGGCCATTTCAAAACATGGAAAGCGACAAAAACACCCACTAGGACGCCAATGAAGCCCCAGATAAAAGGTGTCTTCCATCCCTTGCCACGCCTTACCACCACATCTATTCCTCCTGTCACGACAACATATGAATGATCAGGACAGGTTAGTACTTTCGCCATTTCCATCAAATGATCATCAGTGACCCACAAGATTTCTATCGCCGTTTACACAAAATCACTTGGATAGGCGCCTTGATCATGAAATATCCCGGGGCAAATCATCCGCTCTTGTACGGGACAGACTATGGCTAACCGGTGTCGCGGCATCTTGAGTGCACACCCCATAGATAGAATCAAGCCAATGATACCTATGACCCATCTTGCATCATCTTCGGTTCCAGAACCGTTAGATGTCTTAACCGCATCAAATAGGAAGGAACGAAGGCTCGGGCAACGTAGCCCGGTCGCCGCAGAGACATCTCACATTTTGGTGACTTAGGGTTGAGATCCGGCTCCTCCCCACGCACAATTTGGTGCATCTGGACTTCGGATCCAATGCGGCACGAAGCTAATATCGTGGTTGGCATCGGCCCTCACAATACCTTTGGGCATTCCATCCCGCATTAAGGCTAAGCTGACCACAACACGAACTGTTTGGTAACGGTAGGGATCTCCGGGAGGAAGAGCGGGGTCGTAAAACCATGCCACATAAATCTCTGTGCCGGTCCCGGGATTTCGACGCATCACCCCTTTCTCCACTGTTAATCCGATGATAGACGCACTAACATCATGACTTCCCACTACGCGCACGAGCCCAAAGTGAGAATTGCCTTGCCGATAAGGTATGAGACGATTCGCTCTAGAAACAAAGGTACGAAAGACATAGCCCGGAGAGGATGAAGCATAGACTTTACTGCGCTTCGCCGAAAATAAGGTTTTGCTCATGTGACAGCCCGCTGGCGGATGACCTGCTTCCCTGGCCCAATGGAAATTATCCGGAGACGAGATGGGCTGCTCAGTCCCACAACCAGCGGACATCACACCAATAAGGGCCAAAATACCAAGATAGAGTCGTTTCCTATGTGACACCGTTTAACCACACCTCCTTAGTTCACTCGGGACAAAGGCCAATAAGTTACCGTAGTACGGAAATTGCCCCTAGCACCTCGTGTTGTGGAAAATCCGTTGTCAGCATATCCCCATGACATCATGGGGATCTATACATCGTTGGTCTTACGTCTCACTTAACCCTCTGTGTACCGTTTACGCCCGACAGGGTGCCGTGTTCTGTGCTCATAAATTTTACGTGTTGAGATCTGTCCCTCCCCCTGGGATGTCAGGGTGTTACGACATATATACTTGTATTCTTCAAATTTTTCCTATAGGGTAAAGATCAGAGGAGGAAACTTCCATGGCCCATATGTATCCCGACGTGATTAACTCGCCTGCAGAGGGAGTCTTTCGTATAGCGATCCCAGTTCCTCTGCCTTTGAAATATCTGTATAGCTATGTAATATCTTTGGGTTCCCAATACGTTATCCTTGATCTCGGGATGGACACACCGCAAGCACGTCAAACCTGGAAGAATGTTAGCCAGCACTTAGACCTCCGCCCAGCCAAAGTCGCTGCCGTCTTCATCACGCATTTTCACCCCGACCACGTGGGATTGGCCCAATTTGCAGCGGATTTATGGGATGATGTCCCCATTCTGATGTGGGAACGAGAAATCCAAACGACCTATCATGTCTTTGGAGACTACGCCCAAAGTCTCGTTCCTTTTTTCGAATTTCATGGCATGCCGCCGGATCTGGCCAGATATCTGGATCAAGAGCAGTTTTTCACAAAATCCGTAGTCAAATTGCCGAATCATCCACCCATCCAGCCCCTGGAACCTCTGACACGATGGGGACCTTTTCAACTTCTCGACCAACCCGGGCACACGGACCATCAATTGTTGCTGTATTGGCCGGAACGCAGTTTACTGTTCACCGGTGACCAAATTTTGGCACGTATTACCCCGAACATCAGTTTTTGGCCGGATTCCAACCCCGATCCTCTGGCCTCTTATTTGCAGTCGTTGCAGTTCCTCCGGCAACTACCCGTACGTTTAGGGCTCCCGGCACATGAAGATATTATTCCCGACGTGTCCACAAGAATATCTGAAATCATAGGTCATCATGACGACAGAGCCCAACATATTCTTGATGTGCTAGATAAGCCACTGACGGCTTTTGAAGTGGCGCAGCAACTCTTCACCAGGCCCTTGACCAAATTTCAGTGGCGTTTTGCTCTCAGCGAAACGCTGGCCCACCTCGAGTATTTGCGTCAGCGTCAACGGGTGTCATTTATTGAACGGGACCACAAGGGATATTACCAAACATCACCATTGTCCTAACGGATGTTCCAACGGGACACCTACTTTGTCTCGCAGTTCCAAAGGAACAAGCTCTAGAAGAAGCTTGCTCGGACCATGAAATCGCTGAGTGCAATCACTCGAAAGCCATCGCGTGATGTGAGCGGGCCCAATGCCCGCTGTTTGCCGTTCCCGGTCAGATTCGGCTGGATGCGCACGGTCCCCCAATCCACATCATCTCAACAATCACCTACCGGTTCCCCCATGGGAGTCCCATTCATGGTCAGCCAACGCTACAGAGTCCTTAAGCGAACGGTGCGAATCGGCTGCGCGCATAAATCGCTGCTGCGCTTCTTCAGCCGTCGGAATACGCAAATTCGGGCGGGGTGCCTTTGGCAACGTCAATTTGCGAGCGGGGTTTTTGGGAATGAGATCCCAATCTTTGGCGGCTTGTAAGCTTGGCGAAACACCCGATGCACAGGGACAACGGACTATGGACTCCCAATCGCTTTCCCGGCCGTCCGTAGAGTTGTTGGATGTCTTGCGTGGAACTGGCCGATCCTCCAGACTCTTGATGACATACTGGACTTTTTGCTGATAGCCTCGCCAGGTGGTCGGTCGCGTTCAGGGTGGTTGCATCGTCTCCAGGCCGTGTGTCTAATACCCTGCCAACTGTCTACACCCTTCTCGGATGCTCCATCTAGCACCGACTCACCCCCCAAGATCTGTGCTCCCATCCTGTAACCGGTCGCTAACGACCGGTCTCGTGCCATGCCCCCCGCCCGATGAGGAATCCTTTATTCAACACCGAGGGTCCTTGAGGACAGCGTCCATATATGGCGCCTCATTTTATTTGCCAAACTCACACTTTGCCGAAGACCTGAAAGTGGGGAATTTCACTCGACAATATACACTTAACCGAGAACCTCGTGACAATAGGTGGACCATTGCCCCGTTTATGCCCAATCCGCATGAACTCGGGAGGACTTCGTTGCCTCGGGCGTGGACTGAAAGTCCACATTTTTCTTGATTTTACACCATTTTTGGAACTGATTGGACAGGCTTCCATTGCGGATGCAGGTATTAATAAAGATCTAACAATGATCTGAGGATTTTCTTGTACATAATTAACATGGTTATAAATCACTTCGTTATATATAGTTAAATTGTCTGTGTAACCCTAACAAATAAGAGTTAGGAGGGATAATATGAACATTATTTTGATATATGGAGCCGTTCTTGTTGTCGGGGCTATTTTAGTGGGAATTGCTAAAGTTATGAATCGCGGGATAAAATTCGCGAAGTTTTCGTTGATGGAAATTGTAATAATGGCAATTCTCGGAGTTGTTAATGGAGTGTTGGGTACTCCCAATGCTATGTTCGGAAGATTTTTAATGACTTTTACTGGATCTTATGGGTTTTTGGCGTTTGCAGCAATTACCGGATTTTTCTATATTGCCGGACCTTTGGCCGGTTATATTGTTCGGAAGCCAGGTGCTGCAACAATGGCCGAAACTATTAATGGCGTTGCCCAGGTTCTGTCAGGAAATCCCAATGGAGCCATGGTCCTTGGAGCGGGATTTCTACAAGGGTTGATGAGTGATATAGGGTATTCCTTTTTTGGGTACCGTAATTGGGGAATAGTTCCAATTATCGTTTCTGGAGCTTTAGCGCCTTTACTGCAGGAAGCTCCCGAAGTGTATTTCTTTGGAGTGGGAAATATGGGATGGGGATACAACATTTTGGCCACTGTCATCCGTATGATTTCGGGCGCCTTATATGCTTTAGTGTTAGTCAAACCTATTGGAGACGGTCTCGCCAAGGCGGGAGTCTTTAAAGGTACAGAGTTGGAGGCCGCCGTGATGAAACAATCCAAACCTAAGGCGGGAGTGATGTAGGAATCTCCCAATGTTCATGACATGTTAGTGAAAGGTTGGTGACCACAATAACCACGCATTATACGTCGACGCAGCCAATTGTCGAATTAGACAGAGTATCCTTTTCTTATCTCGGATCTGACCGAGAGGTTCTGCAAAACGTAAGTTTGACTATCGACTCCGGTGATTTTGTCCTAGTGTTAGGTTCTAGCGGTAGTGGCAAGAGTACGTTTGCTATGCTTTTGAATGGATTGATCCCACATTCTATTCCTGGTCAATTGGACGGCACGGTAAAAATTGATGGTCTGTTGACCATGAAAACTCCTGTGCACGAATTAGCGACTAGAGTTGGAATGGTTTTCCAGGATCCTGATGCCCAGATTGTCAATGTTTTGGTTCAAGATGAGATCAATTTTGGGATGGAAAATTTACGCTGGGATGAAAATGTTATCAAGATGAAGGCAAAGCAAGCCATGAGCCAATTAGGCATAGAGCATTTGGTCGGACGGAATGTAATGTCTTTGTCCGGTGGGCAGAAGCAAAAAGTGGTCTTGGCTTCGGTTCTGGCACTTGAGCCTAAAATTCTGGTATTAGATGAGCCCACGGCCAATCTTGATCCGTTGGGAACGAAAGAGGTATTCGATGTTATTGGACATCTTAATCATGAGCACAACATTACTGTTGTGCTCATAGAAAATCGTGTTGATGAGTTAGTTGATTTGGTTAATCGAGTAGTCCTTTTAGAAAATGGTACCATTAGTCTTAATGGGCCCCCAGGGGAAGTATATCGAAAACTGAGAGGGCGTACGGGGTTGTGGTTGCCTCAAGTCACGGAAATGGCCATGAGGTACAGTTCGGAGACCTTGCAACTGCCAATGACTGTGCAAGAAGGTTGCGATTTTCTGGTGAATGGTATAAATCATTTGCAATGGCAGTTAAAACCAGAAATAGACCAACAGGCCTCGATCCTGAAAACATCGGAACCGTTGCTTGAGGTAAAAAACCTTCAATTTCAATACCACATTAAATTACCGTTAGTGCTAAAGAAGATTTCTTTTAAGATAGAGTCGGGTGGTATTGTTGCGATAGTGGGACAAAATGGATCGGGTAAAACGACATTAGCCCGGCTCCTAGTGCGTATTCTTAATCCTCCTGTTGGAACGGTTTTTCTCAACACGCAAGATATTCGACATCTCTCCGTGAAAGATGTGTCATCGCAAATCGGCTATGTCTTTCAAAATCCCGATCATCAATTCGTGTCTGACACGGTTTACGACGAATTGGCGTATTCCCTGAGAATCCACGGATTTTCAGAGGCTGAAGTCGAAGAAAAAACACGCGAAATGATTTTGAGAATGGACTTACAGGGTAAAGAACAAACGTCACCATTCTCACTTAGCGTTGGAGAACGGCGTCGATTAAGTGTCGGCACCATGTTGATTTTAAATCAGAAGTTAGTCATTCTCGATGAACCAACCATTGGGTTGGATCCGTCTCATTCCCACGCGTTAATGGCGCTCTTAGCACAATTAGCTAAAGAGTTTGGTCACACCATGTTACTAATCACTCATGATATGCGTTTGGTCGCAGATTGGACTTCACACACCATTGTCTTGAACCAAGGGGAGATTCTTTTCGATGGCGAAACTCGAGAGGTCTTTCAAGATTCAATGCTTCTTCGCGAAGCTCATCTGACAGAACCGCCTATCGCTAAAGTCGTTCATAGGTTACGTTATATAGTCCCCGACTTCCCGCATGATATTGTATCGCTGGCTCAATTGGAACGTATTATGCCGTTAAATGTCCAGTCTATGTATGAAAGGAGAACTGATTATGGCTCATGATGGGAGTTTTCTGCAATACCGTTCTGGAAATTCCCCACTTCATAAGCTGGATCCTCTTACGAAACTTGCGGGAATGTTAGCCTTTAGTTTTCTTGCCTTCGGAACCTATATTGCATGGATGCAAAGCCTAGTGACATTGGTCGTCTTGTTAATAGCCTTTATATTTGGACGTTTTAGAGTTAGGGACCTTATTGCTGCGACGTGGTTTTTTGGGATAGCATGCGTGGGATTCATCGTCATTCAATCATTTACCCTACCATCGTCAGGCCCTGTACTTTTTCGTCTATTCGGGCATTCTTTTACAACCAACACCACAGGCTATGCATATGCAGTTGGCCTTCGGATTTACACGATTTACCTTGTATCAATCATTTTTATTAGGACTACTTCTCCGCGGGATTTGGCTGTATCTATTACCGAGGGTTTGAAAGTGCCATACCGAATTGCATATTCCTTTTTTGTTGCGATGAGGATGATTCCTTTGATGCAAGAAGAGATGGCTGTTATTCGAGCTGCTCAGCAAGTTAGAGGAATGGGAAGAAGGAAGGGAATACGCGGACAACTACAGAATCTTCGCCAGTTGATGTTGCCTCTGCTAGTGCGTAGTATGCGTGAGGCAGGTACTCTTGTTCATTCTATGGAGTCTAGAGCATTCGGTGCATTTCCTACGAGAACTTTTACTGATGTTAATCGCATGAAAACAAAAGGAAAAGCCATAACACTGGCTTTATTGGCTTTAGTAGTTGTTTGGTATGTTCTGGTAGGCCTCAATATTATTCATACTCAATATATCCAATAACAGTTCGAAATAGTAGTTTAACCAATTATAACATCGTCATAACCCTGAGGTGAATCTACTGTGCGATATGCATCCTATCAATCCTCGCTGTCTTCTGGAAAAACCAGTTATGGTGTGGTACTGCAAAATGGAATTGTTGATATTCCGTTACTATGGGCTTACGCGGTCCCTCAAACCATCGCACCATCATCTTTAATAGATTTTATCTCGAACCAACTGAATGTAGTTCTTCTTAAGATAAATTGGGAATCGTGGCAAGAGCGTGACTTAGTTAATCTGTGTACGCTTCCCTTATCTTCCATCAAATTGACTGCCCCCATTCCGCTTCCGCGGCGCCACGTCGTATGTGTTGGATTAAATTATTTAGATCATCTGGCTGACCATAATCGATCCTATCCCGGAACTGTTAGACGTCCGGTTCGACCAGTTTTTTTCGCTAAACCTAATACTGCAGTTATTGGCCCATTTGAATCGATCGCATGGGATCCCGAAATAACTTTGCAACTTGATTATGAAATTGAATTGGCTGTTGTTATAGGCAAGTCTGGTCGAAATATTCCAAAACAGAAAGCATTTGAGCATATCTTCGGATATTCATTGATAAATGATATTTCCGCCCGGGATGTGCAAGCCCAAACACCTCAATTTTATCAAGCCAAAGGTATGGATACTTATTGTCCTTTTGGTCCTGTTATCGTTGACATCGAGGATATTCCCAATCCCCACAAGTTAACCCTTTCCTTATTCGTCAATGGTGAACTTCGGCAGCACCAGACGACACAAGCCATGTTGTTTGATATTCCTTCAATAATTGCCTCTTTGTCACAGGGAATGAGCTTGTGGCCAGGGGACGTTATTGCTACAGGTACACCGGGTGGATGTGGATATACCCAACATCCACCGATATTTCTTGAAGACGGCGATCGCGTAACGTGTTATATAGAACAAATCGGTACCTTGGAAAATACCATTGAGAAAGTATCGGGGAGGTATAGTGTATGAATGTATCAGTGTTTCGATTTCCCATGAATTCTCCTTCGGATAGTAGTGCATTGGAAGATGCTATTAATTCTGGCCAGCTCGATCCAACTAAAATAATATGTGGAATTGGAAAGACGGAAGGCAATGGTGGTGCCAATGACTTTACTCGCCAACTAGCCACGATAAGTGTACTAAACGTGTTGGGTTCTCATCTTGGAGGGATAGAGAATGCCGCTTCTCAAGTGACATTAGCATGGTCTGGAGGAACTGAAGGTGTTTTGAGCCCCCATATTACGTTGTTTGCACGCGATATGGGAATCACCTCCACAACACGAGACCACGGCAATAGAAAACGTCTAGCCATAAGTGTTCAAAATACGAGGACTTTAGCACCCGAAGAAATTGGGAGAATGGCCGAGGTAAAATTAGTAGCAGATGCTACACGCAGAGCAATGGAAGAATGCGGTATTACAGATCCTTCTGATGTTCATTTAGTCATTGTAAAAGGACCTTTACTAACTCCGATAATGATAGAAGATGCGATCAAACGGCAACAATTGGTAGTCACTCGTGATCCCAACCAATCAAAAGTATTTGCACGCGCTGCGACAGCTTTGGGAGTAGCAGTTGCTCTTGGGGAAGTGGATATGAGTGCCATTCATGATGACGATATCGGAACCAATATGAATTTATATTCCAATGTTGCCATGACGTCAGCTGGAAGTGAAATTCAACACTGTGAGATTATCCTTGTGGCAAATTCCGAACATAGTACAAGTGCGTATCGGATAGGTCATGGCGAAATGGGCGATCCCATTGATATTTACGGAATTCTTAATACCTTACGGTCTAGTGGATTATCATTTAATTGTCTACCATCCTCTGACCAACAAGCCCGTATTGCTGCAGTATTTGCCAAGGCCGAAGCCCCCAAACACAATTATATTCGAGGGCTGAGACACACTATGTTAAGTGATGCTGACATAAATTACGAGCGTCATGCTCGGGCCGCGGTGGGGGCCGTTTTGGCTTCGATTATAGGAAATACAGCCATATTTGTATCTGGAGGTACGGAACATCAGGCGCCGCTTGATCACGCGCCGCTGGCAGTCATAGTAAAGGTAGATTAAGGGAGGCAGTGAGACATTGAATATCTATGACCTAAATCCCCAAGCAACGGCCAAGCCATCGATTCGAGTTGGTATGATAACGCCATCAACCAACACAGTATTGGAACCCATGAGTTACAAAATCATTAACGGTCGTGCCATAAGTTTACATTTTTCGCGCATAGAGGTAACCAGAATTGAGAAAAGTTCTTTCGGTGATGCTCAATTTTCCAAGAACAAATTTATTGAATCCAGTCAATTATTAATTCAAACTAACCCTCATGTCGTTGTATGGAATGGGACATCTGCTGCATGGTTGGGAATGCAATGGGAAAAAAGTCTGTTACAGACATTTCGAGAGATATTTCCGAATCACGTTGCCATCGTCGGTTACTTGGAATCACAACTCGCAATTTTCCAAGCGTATGGTATTAAATCAGTGAACTTAGTTAGTCCTTACACTGATGCCATTGTAGAAGGCATCATCAGGACATTGCAAGAAGCAGGGATTCATGTCTTGAATGAAGGGCATTTAGGTATCTCCGATAACTATAGTTTTGCCGAGGTGGATAGTCAGACAATCGTCGATTTGGCTTTGAAAATTGCACATCCTCCTGCGGACGCGATGCTAGTAATTTGTACCAATCTCTCTTCTGCTCCTCTCGTGCACTATTTGGAGTCTCAACTTCAATATCCGGTTTTTGATAGCCTTACTGTTTTGTTATGGGCTAGTCTAGTGAAAGCAGGATGGACGGACTCGATCAGCGGATGGGGCCGCTTGCTGGAAGAATGGCCAAATCTTTAAAATACCCAATCTTCAAGGGCGGATATATTCTCTTTTTGTTTAGGACTATGGCTTCGAGAAGAGGCGGGTTGTGTAAGGAAGCTTACAGATATACTGCCATGGGATCCCCTGATCAATCAACAAATTCCGACAAGGACCAACCAATGCTTCTCCATCAGATTAGGCGAGATAATCAGGCCAAAACGGCAACGCCTGGATACTATGCCGCCAACAATTTTAAACCCCGGTACTCGCAACCGATGTCATCAAATATTCTCCAGGCCCACTAGCCGAAGAGTGGCAGCGTACTGGAGTGACTCCCGCAGTCAGCAACTGACGACGCTGGACGGAGACTTTGAGTCCCAAGACCGTTCATCGGCAGGAACCAAGAAACGAGGTTCCTGGCCACAATGGAAATGACCGGTTCCGCCAGGTCACCGAAGAATTCTTTGGCCTGGAGTTGTCCCGGCCCGAGGTATTGGACCTGGCCAAAGGGCTGGATGCAGCGTTTCACCCACGGCCGAAGCGGTCCTGGCGCAGACCGGCTATCCGTTCATGG
>JAKBWA010000038.1 GCA_021841025.1 Bacillota bacterium
GGGGCACGGGCGTCTTCCCTAAAGCCATTCTCGCTTGCGCTGATTGAGCCGTGAGCCTCTAATCCGGTGCGGAAGAACATGGAAACTTGAGCGCTTCTGAATTCGTCTCATTTAACCTCACGTGTACACTAATCAAGCACTCGCAGATGAATAATTATGGCTCCTTAAGATCAGAGCGTCAAATCGCGCGTTAATTCCTCCCGGGCATGGCGCACCCTTCTACCGGCCGCTTCCGGAGTATCCGCCAGAGCTGTGATATGTCCCATCTTTCTTCCTAATCGCGGCTCACTCTTGCCGTAAAGGTGGACAGATGTGTGCGGTGTTTCTAAGGCTTTTCTCCAGTCTAAAGCCCCCTGTTGCCACAAGTCCCCTAACAAATTCGCCATGGCTGCAGGAGTGCCCCGGCACGGACGGCCTAATGGCACACCGGCAATGGCTCGAATATGTTGGTCGAACTGCGAGTAATCAAATGCCTCAATCGTCAAGTGACCGGAATTATGAGGACGCGGAGCCAGTTCATTCACGAGGACTTCATCGCCGACAACAAAAAACTCGACGGTCATTGTACCGACCAAGTCCAAATCTGAAGCGATTTGACGGGCATAGGAAATGGCCCGCTCGGCAACCTGTTCTGAAACGCGTGCAGGGGAAATGGATACATCCAGAATGCCTTGACGGTGGTAGTTTTCCATCACGCCAAAGTCCACCATCTCCTTCTGTTGGTCCCTTGTTAGCACCACCGAAATTTCAACATCGTACGGAACAAATTCTTCAATAATCAGAGGCATATGGGGCCGCTTCTCGAGCACTTCTTCCAGTTCCGTACGACTTTCCACCCGCCACTGTCCTTTTCCGTCATAACCCCCCCGTGCAATTTTCACAACGGCGGGATAATGCCCGAACTCCAACAACTGAGAACATTGTTCATAGGTTTCGGCCCCTAGGAAATTCGCCGTCTTTAAACCGAGGCGTCGGCACATGTTCTTTTCATTAATGCGGTTCTGCGAAATAGACAGAAGACGCAG
Source organism: Bacillota bacterium (assembly GCA_021841025.1). GTDB lineage: Bacteria > Bacillota > Sulfobacillia > Sulfobacillales > Sulfobacillaceae > Sulfobacillus. Next base: position 1,026 of record JAKBWA010000038.1, read on the forward strand.
ATTGGGAAAAATCGGGTGATCCCGAGATACCGATTCCAGTTCAGGGACACTAACATTCTCAAATTCGTAGGTCATTACCGAGGCCAGCCCAGCCAGTTCCTGAACCGCCTTTTTGTCATCATAAGCGGCAATAATTTTCTTGTGCGCAATTTGGGCCAAAGGAGACTCGGAATCGGGATCCAACACTGCGATGCGATATCCAAGCTGATAAGCCGAATACGCCATCATCCGGCCAAGCTGGCCGCCTCCGATGATGCCGATATAATCTCCTGGATCCACTCTGATCATAATTCACGTCGACTCCTTGGTTGTCATGGTTTTGTTGGGGAAATATTATGGTCCATTGGCTAGAGCGTCATGCGAACAATCAACTCTCGGACCTGTCAATCGTGCTTTCAGACCGGAATACCTCTTGTTTCATCTGATCTCGGTGTTCGTGCAAACGCTGGCGCAACTCCTTGTCTGACAACGCCAAAATTTCCGCGGCAAGAATCGCGGCGTTTTTGGCCTGGCCAATAGCCACGGTGGCTACAGGAACGCCAAAAGGCATTTGCACGATAGAAAGCAGGGAATCGAGTCCTTGCAAATGCCGGGTAGGAACCGGAACGCCAATAACAGGCAAAGTCGTATGCGCGGCCGTCATCCCTGGCAGGTGGGCTGCCCCCCCTGCCCCGGCGATGATCACCCCATAGCCCTGGGTTTCCGCCTTTCGGGCAAATGTCATCATTTCCTCCGGGGTGCGGTGAGCGGAAATAATGCGTGCATCAACTTCCACACCCATGTCTCGCAAGACACTTACAGCATCTTGCATCACAGGCCAGTCCGACTGGCTGCCCATAATGACAGCAACTTTCACGTGCTTTCCCCCTTGGACGACAAACTCAGGGGTATTATAGCAATTCTTAGGGGAGATTTCATGGAGCGATGCGGGAAGACAAACGCAACCAGTGGATCCGCTTTTGATCTGCATGCCACTGGACCAAAGAGGCAGCATGCGGCCGCGAAAGGATACTAATGGCCGCAAATCGTTCGGGCGGCCAGTGATGAACCACAAGCCCCACAGGAGCATTCGGTGTTCTGGCTAGAAAGAGAACGGTTTTGCCGGTTCCGTTCACATGCATACCGTAGACAATGCCCTGGGAAATTAAGATCTGCAATTCTTGCGAAGAGATGGCAGGGAGTGTCCCCAGTTTTTTCATACTGAGAGGAGGGGAAATTCGAGTCGTCACGACAGGAGTCGTGGGGACATGCACGAAAGGCAAGTGATAACGCACCCACGCTAGCATGGCTACCATCGCCATGGCCATGACGGCTACCACTTTCGCACGCATTAAGAGTCACTCCCCAAGGGATTTGTTATAATATAAAACGCCGCCCAGTGCCTTAAGGTTACGGTTTTCTCAAGGGTTTTCGGAATTTTTTCTCTAGAGTTATCACATGCCATGGCTAAGACCCAATCCCAGGTCTTACGGATTGGAAAACTGAGGGTTTTCAGCAGTTCATTCGCCAACCATCGACATAAGCGTCGGATGACCTCCATGAGCTTGTCGGTCGTTCACGGCTCAGATATTTGTCACCATGAACATTCTGCCAGACCCAGGGGATTAAGACGGATACTAACACAATGGCCGGATATTCACCCATGCCACCCTCGTTTTTGTGATCTTTGTGATCTCTCTTTAATATTAAAGCAGCTTTCTGATGAAATTCTTGACAGTATTCTTAGTGTGCTTGAAAAAAGGTAAAATACCTTAAATGACAGAGTGTCGCCTTTAGAGAAAGGAAGAGTAGCCCATTGTCAGCAGCGATTCTTGATAAACATCAGCGTCCCTTGCGTGATCTTCGAATATCTGTCACCGATCGCTGTAATTTTCGTTGCGTATATTGCATGCCTAAAGAAGTATTCGGTGCTAAGTTCCATTTTCTGCCCAAAAAGGAATTACTGACTTTTGATGAATTACACCGAGCTGCTCAGATTTTCGGTCGACTAGGCGTCAGCAAGGTTCGCATTACGGGCGGGGAGCCCTTAATGCGGCAGGATTTGGACGTCCTCATCAGTCAGTTGTCTGAAGTGGAAGCCGTTCAGGACATTGCCATGACCACCAACGGCTATCTTCTCACCCGTGAAAAGGCACAGGCGCTCAAAGATGCCGGGTTGAAACGAGTCACCATTAGCCTTGATGCCTTGAGTGACAGTATTTTCCAGGCTATTAATGATGTCAGTGTGCCTGTCTCACGCATTTTATCCGCGATAGATGCCGCCACGGCAGTTGGACTCAAACCCATAAAAGTCAATATGGTAGTTAAACGGGATGTCAATGACGGACAAATCATACCCATGGCCAGACATTTTCGTCATAGCGGTGTCGTTCTACGATTCATCGAATACATGGACGTCGGGAACACCAATGGATGGAGGCTTGACGATGTCGTGTCCGCCCAGGAAATTCTCCTCACCCTGCAAGAGGAATGGGATTTGGAGCCCATGGCGCCGAGCCAGCCGGGCGAAGTGGCCAGGCGATTTCGTTACCGTGACGGCGGTGGCGAAATCGGTATCATTGCCTCGGTCACACAACCTTTTTGTCAGCATTGTTCCCGCATCCGCCTCTCGCCCGAAGGCCAAATCTACACCTGTCTGTTTGGCTCGGAAGGCTTTGATCTCAGGCGGCTGTTGCGAGACGAGACCGTCAACGACCCGCAAATTATCCAAGCCTTGACAGCACTTTGGTCAGGACGTCTAGATCAATATTCGCTTTTAAGAAGCCAAATGACGTCCTCTTCACCCAAAGTAGAGATGTCCCACATCGGCGGCTAAACAGGAACATTCCAGGCCATTGAGAAGAGGATTTCGCTTGGGCTGGCTTGAAGAAATTCCCTGCACAAATGTCTTCACTCCTGTTTTTGTCTGCGCATACGGTAACCACGGATTCATAACCCAGATCTGCAAAATGAGGAGGTTACCCTATGTGCGGCATAGCAGGATGGATAGACTGGCACAACGACCTTCGTTCGCGTCAGTCAGCCTTGGAAAGCATGATCAGCCCCTTAACCTGCCGGGGTCCAGACGGCAGCGGGACCATCGTCACACCTCATTGTGCATTGGGCCATCGCCGTTTAGTGGTCATAGATCCCGAGGGCGGAATGCAGCCTATGTCCAGGCGGGGTGCCAGAGGGGTTTATACAATCATTTATAACGGCGAATTATACAACTACCGCGAGTTGCGGGAAGAATTAACGAGTCTCGGATACTCGTTTTCCACGAAATCCGATACCGAAGTGTTGTTGAACGCTTATTTGGCATGGAATCACGAGTGCTTGCCGCGTCTTAACGGCATCTTTGCCTTCGCCGTTTGGGACGAAAAGGGGCAAACCTTATTTCTCGCCCGGGATCGTCTCGGCGTGAAGCCGTTATTCTATGCCCCGCTGAAAGACGGTATTCTCTTTGGGTCGGAAATAAAAGCCATTCTGGCCCATCCCGCAATACCGCATAAAATTGGCCCGGAAGGAATGGCCGAAGTGTTTGCCTTGGGACCTGCCAGAACTCCCGGTCATGGTGTATTTTCCGGGATCTACGAGTTGCGCGGGGGAGAATACTTGGACTTACGCCCTGGACGCCTTCACACTTCCCGTTATTGGCAGCTCGTATCTCATGAGCATCCAGACAATCTCTTCACGACTCGCCAAACCGTTCGGGATCTGTTGGAAGACACGATCTCCCATCAGCTTCTGGCTGACGTCCCTGTCGTTACCTTGTTGTCCGGAGGGCTTGACTCAAGCGCCGTGAGTGCTTTGGCGGCAAAAGCATTGAAGCAAGAGCAAAAAGGCCCCCTCAAAACGTTCTCCGTGGACTTTGCGGATATGGAAAAACATTTCCGGCCGACAGCATTTCAGACCAATTTGGATGCTCCATGGGTCGAACGCGTCTCGTCTTATTTAGCAACCTCGCATTCCCGCATCGTTCTCGATACGCCCGATCTCACGGACAATCTGCTGCGGTCCCTTCATGCCCGGGACCTTCCAGGCATGGCCGATGTCGACACGTCTTTGCTGGTATTCTCCGAAGCCATCAAACAGCAAGCGACCGTCGGGCTCTCGGGCGAGGCCGCCGATGAGATTTTTGGCGGATATCCCTGGTTCCATCATCCTGACGCCATTGCAGCTCACACCTTTCCCTGGGCCCGCAGGCTCAAGGATCGCGTCAGCATTCTCGCTCATGACTTCATAGACTATATTAGGCCATTTGAGTATGTTCAAGGGCGATACGAAGAGGCCCTAGACGAAGTTCCCCGTCTTGGCCATGAATCTGTGCAAGCCCAAAGAATTCGGGAAATCAGCTATTTGACCATCACCCGGTTTCTTCCCACCTTATTGGACCGTAAGGACCGTATGGCTATGGCCGCCGGTCTGGAAATCCGGGTGCCATTTTGTGATCACAGACTGGTGGAATATGCGTGGAACATTCCCTGGTCCATGAAAACTCAAGGTGATCACCGCAAGGTCATTCTCCGTCAAGCCTTAGAGGGTTTGCTGCCGGATGACGTGTTATGGCGCCAGAAGAGCCCCTACCCGTCCACTCCCAATCCCTCGTATTTTTTGAGTATGCGCCGCGACCTCTTGCGCATTCTGGAGGATTCTCAATCCATTCTTCATCGGATTATCAATGTCCCTCGTTTAAGGGAGGTCATGGACAAAGGGCCTATGGCCGGACAAATCCCTTGGTTCGGGCAGTTGATGGGCAATGCCCAATTGTTTGCTTTTCTCATTCAAGCCCATCACTGGTACTCCGATTACCACATCCAATTGGAGTGAGACTCAAGGCCGGCATTCCGGCCTTCCTCTCTTCATTAACCAGCCTGGGAATACAAGCCTGCCGCAATCAACTGGTCAATCAATTCCCGGAGCGCATCAAATGCGTGTTCATGACCAGGAGTCACTAACGGCAGTCTCACATCCCCTACGGGAATGTGAAGATAGTTTAGCGCCCATTTCACACTAATAGGATTCGTATAGCGGAATAATTCTTGGAAGAGAGGTGTGAGGGTGGTATGAATCTGTCTGGCGCCGTCCAAATCTCTTTGGATCACCATTTGGGTCATAGTTTCCAGCTCATTTCCGACTAAATGGGAGGCTACACTGACTACCCCATAGGCTCCCAGAGTCAATGCCGTAAAGTACATGGCATCATCCCCGGAATACACCCGCATTCTAGGAGACACCAAATTAATCAGTTCTTGCAACTGCGGCAAAGATCCCCCGGCTTCTTTAATCGCCACAACGTTTTCGCATTCTTCCATGACAGTCCTCACGGAAGCCGGGAGTAAATTGACCCCCGTACGGCTGGGAATATTGTATAACATGACCGGAATAGGCAAGCCTCTGGCAATTTCCGTAAAGTGGCGGATAAGACCTTCTTGGGGCGGTTTATTATAGTAGGGGCAAACCAATAACACACCATCAGCCCCGTTTTCTGCCGCTTCCCACGACAATTCGCGGCTGTGGACGGTATTATTGGTTCCCGTTCCCATCCATAAGGGAACCTCTGGGCCCACACGCGCACGAACAGCCCGAAGCAGCATCATGCGCTCAGAATCAGTCAATGCGGGAGATTCTCCTGTGGTTCCGGAAAGGATGAGCCCTTCACTGCCATGAGTGATAAGCCACTGGGCTAAACGGCCGGCTTCATCGTAGTTTATTTCACCATTCTCATGAAACGGGGTGACCATTGCGGTAAAGATGCGTGGTAAACGCATAAAAAAACCTCCTTAAGAAAGTTGTGGAATTCTTATAATCCTGGTCACGCCGGAACGCACGCAAATTACGCACGAACCGGCCCGGTCTTAACGCCAGGCTTGTTCCACGACTTCTCAGAGGCCAAAATCAGAAGGGATTTGGAGCACAAGGAGACACGGTGACAGCCAATGAATTGATGCCCGTTGGCCATTCACGATCTCCCCCTTCTGTACTGAATTATAACTCAATTGTTATTTTCAAAAGTTACTATAGCACGGCGGTTTTCCTTCGTCAAATAAAAATTCCATCCGCATCAATTTTTAATGCCATGGCTGCACTTCACCGAGAGTTATGTCATAAGAAAATGCCGCGCCAAAACCCAAGGATTTATGCGACAGAGAAATCCTTTCCCCTTTCCTTTGTTTTCTCTATAGGCTATAATCCTAGCGCATAAGAATTAGGATGGGATTGCATGTACGCTCCCCAAGAGAATCACAGTGCAAGCGAAAATATTACGCGTGAAGCCGTCCCGGTTGGTTATCCAAAAACCTCGCGTCGGCCTTTATCATGTCCAGGAATTTCATATCTAGGAGGTTAGCTTGGTATGCAGCCGGCATCGCGAATGAACCAAATTCCCCCTTATTTATTTCTAGAACTTGACAAACTGGTGGCCAAGCAACGGCAACTGGGGCGCGATGTTATTTCTTTGGGTATTGGCGATCCTGACCGCCCTACGATTCCCGCAGCCTTAGACACGTTGAAAGAGGCCGTAAACAATCCCGACACCCATCGTTACCCGAACTATCTGGGAAGCGAGGCGTTTCGAGAGTCTGTAAGTCACTGGTATCACGAGCGCTTCGGGGTGGATTTAGAACCCCGTTCTGAGGTTTTGGCTCTGATCGGATCCAAAGAGGGAATCGCCCATCTCATCTGGGCAATGGCAGGCCCTGGCGACGTCGTACTCGTCCCGGACCCCTGTTACCCGGTGTACTATACCCAATCCATTTTAGCGGGGGCCGAGCCCTATTCTCTGCCGCTCACTCAAGAGAATCAGTTTCTCCCCGATCTAAAGGCTATTCCCGAAGATGTCTGGAAACGCGCCAAAATGCTGTGGCTCAATTATCCCAACAACCCGACAGGGGCTGTCGCTACCCGCGAGTTCTATCAGGAAGCGATCGATTTCTGCCGCAAGTATGATGTCCTCTTATGCAGTGACGGAGCCTATCTCGACATCGGGTTCGACGGCTACAGAGCGCCTTCCGTGTTGGAACTTCCGGGTGCCAAAGATATTGCGATGGAATTTTATTCATTGTCCAAACCCTTTAACATGACGGGATGGCGTATTGCGGCCGCCGTGGGCAACCCTCAAGCCATCGGTCTTTTGGGCACCATGAAGAGCAACTTGGACTCAGGCCCCTTTACCGCCATACAAGATGCTGCCCGAGCCACGCTGGATTCCCATCCCGTTCCTTTTATTCAGTCTATGAATGCCTTATATCAAGAAAGGCGGGATCTGGCTGTGCAAGCTCTCCACAACATGGGCATAGCCATCTCAAAACCCCAGTCCACATTTTATTTGTGGTTTCGAGCGCCGTTTGGCATGACTTCGCAAGAAGCCACCAACTATTTCGTCCAATTTGCCGATGTCGTAATTACCCCCGGAGAAGCCTACGGAAAACAAGGCGCGGGATGGTTGCGAATTTCTTTGACAATAGACACGCCACGTCTGGAAGAAGGGCTCGAGCGTATGGCCCGTGCCTTGCGTCATCATCCCCCAGCATAAAGCCCCTGGACAATGGCTTTTAAATAACGGACAACGGGACGTGTTTGGCTTTCCAGCATTTCCAAGCCCAAAGGGCCCAGAGGAACGGCTAACACGTCTTGAAGTTCGGGATCTGACTGGGTGTGCAGATATTCTTTAATCCACCACATGACCTCGCTGGCTCGATGTTTTAGCGGCATAGACACCACCACTGCAATACGGCTCATTTCATCCTGAGTAAAACCTGCCACCCGGCAGTCCCGGGGATCAAGACTGAGACCCACTTCTTCTTTAGCTTCACGGCATGCGGATATAATGGGATGAAAATATCCGTCATTTATATCGTCCCAGCCGGGAGAGCCGCCCACACTCTGAATCCATCCCGGTCTGGATGTCTGAGAATTCATCACCCCGGCAATCAAAAACTGATCGGCCGTCACCAAACATGCCGCAGCAAAAATCACGCGAACTCGGTAAGGACTATCCTGAGGCAGTAGCCGACTGTACAGATAATGGGCATAATCGGTCTTCACTGTCTCGATCACGACAGCCCCTTGTTGAGAGGAGATCTCTTTGACGCTTAGAACCGGCCCACGGAAAAAATCCGCCCCATCGGCTAACAGTTCATCCCAGTGACGGTCAATCTGCTTTTGAAGCGACGGGGGCAACATCAGTTGTTCATTTTCAACCACGACGACAAGGCGCCGGACAGATTTCCATAAGGTTTGTAAAGGCTTGTCTGCCACTAGGATTCACCCCCAAATCCCCCCAACATGGCGGGCTAATTATGTGTAGCCTTGTCCTACAAGTCAGATCGGTTTGACTCTAGGGCTTTTTTATGTGGGAAACGCCCTTAGGCTCGTTCCAATCAAAGGGGGGACTTGTCACCCAACTTTCAAAGAAAAATCCCGCTAAAAGGATAATAGCCATAACGGTGTTGATCATAACAGATACGCCATGCAAATGGGCAAAACGGCTGGACGTGGCACTGAGCCTTTTCATGATACTTAAGATTCTTTCCACATAAACGATTAGAATCCATACCAAAGAGGATTGGGCAAATAGAATCCACCGGAAGCGTTCACGAGCAAACCAGGCATACAGGAACGATCCAACCAGAGCCAGCCCTCCGCTCCATAACCCCACCGCGTAATATGCCGGAAAAATTCGAATCAGCAGATGACTAGCCTGTGAGAGCGGCAGTTCCAAAAAAATTGCCGGGGCTACCACCAAAGAGAAGAATAAAATGGCCCCCAACCAGATGCCCATGCCTATTCTCCAAAGAAACCGTGCCAAGATTATTGTCATCTCATCACCTCGGATTCGACGTCCCTTCGCCACCAAGTTCTTGTCCTCCACTAAAGAAGATATTACGCACGCGCGCATTAAGACCTGGGGTAAGATGAAAAACCTTTAACGGTTTGTGAACTATAATAGGCTCACTTATAAGAGTGCTGTGTACAGAGTTGCTTGTGCCATCGTATTTGCGTACCATGGTGTTTAAGTATGCATTGAAGATACTTGGGGTTTGGCAGCTTAAGAATTCCTGCCTTAACTCGTGAGATCACGCAGCAGACGATTTGATTGAAGCCCCGATTGACGATGACAATCGGCCAAAACCCAGAAAGGACACCTAAGGTGATAACATTGCCCAGAGCTCGCTTTGTCACCCTCACCCATGCTCAAAACGCACAGGATTTGTTTCTTTCTCCAGTCGCCGCGGAAGTTCTTGCCCGGTGGTCAGCTGAAACGGGATCGTGGGGGGTGCTGATCCGAGAACATAATCCCTATCTGTTATTAGGCCCGAAAGATCGCCGCCTGCCGTTTCTTCATGACGCCGTAAAATGGGTTCAATCTCAGGGATATCCTGTTTATATGCGCGTGGGAGGCGGATCAGCCGTGCTTTTGGACCAAAGGTGCCTCAGCTTTGCCGTATCTCGCCCATGCCGTGATCTCACCGTGTGGCAGCGAAATTTCCAAGAAATGGGGCAACCGGTCATTGACGGGCTCAAAACCTTAGGTCTGGACGCCAGATTTGGGCGTGCGGCCGGCTCTTATTGTGAAGGTCCTTTTGATCTCGTCACCCCAGAGGGCCAGAAAATTGCCGGCATTGCTCAGGCCATTCGCGGCGGATCCGCCTTGGTGTCGGGCATGATTCTGGTCCAACAAGATCCTCTGGCGACCACCGAATTGATCCAAGAATTTTACCGGCGGGCTGGCAGTCAACAAATATTGCAAAAAGACGCGGTGACAGCCTTAAACCGGTATCCTCATTTGTCCGACATAACAATCGAAGATGTGCATAAAGCTTTGAGTGCTGGCTTCAATCAGCACTTCCAGCTCTATTGGGATCCGTTTTCTCCTCAGGAATGGGCCCTAGGCCGTGAGCTGGAACCCAAGCGCCGCGTCGGCACCAATTTTGCCGAAGAACAAATAGCCAGTACAGCACCATAAAGTCTTGTCTAAGCACACAAACTTACAGCTGAAAAACATGGAGGGAATTTGATGCAAGCGACAATTGAAACGGACAAAGGCACGATGATTTTGGAACTGTATCCCCATGAGGCGCCTGGTACCGTCGCAAATTTTGCCAAACTGGCCCGCTCGGGATTTTATGACGGCTTGGCGTTTCACCGAGTCATTCCCAATTTTGTTGTCCAAGGCGGTGATCCCAATGGTGATGGAACAGGCGGACCGGGCTACACCATCAAATGCGAAACTGACGGCAATCCGCACAAGCATTTGAGGGGTTCTCTCTCCATGGCTCACCGAGGCCGCGATACCGGCGGCAGTCAATTTTTCATTTGCCACAGCCCCCAACCTCATTTAGACGGTGTGCATACCGTTTTCGGCCGAGTGGTTACAGGGTTTGATGTGCTCGACAGTATTCGTCAAGGGGATCACATGACCCACGTCAGCATTGAAGAAGACGCACAATAAAAATCCAAGCACAGATAACGGTTCTACTCACAAGAAAGAGCCTCGCAGCCAAAATATTCTGCGGGGCTCTTTATTATCCAGTGCGCCGTAAAACCCTGCTGTTTTGGGGCGGG
>JAKBWA010000109.1 GCA_021841025.1 Bacillota bacterium
CATAAAGGTAATACACACTGTGTCCCGCATAAGGCAAGACCTCCTTAAGAGACAAATAACAACCGCTGAGGCATCATTTCCAGAATGGTAAACAGATTGCGGAATGAGGTGTTTGGGGCAGAGTCTCTCCGCAAGCGCTTTTCAGTTAAGGGTCTAGAGCAAAAACGTGTACCAGTCAGGGAACTCAATGAAAAATCGCGGTTGAGGCACAAATTACTGGGACATAGAGAAATATTTCGCTTGGTGTGAAGATCACAAGACCCTTCGGCCGAAGGGTGCAAAAAAGCCCCATAAGGCAACATCAGCCCCGGTAATCACCGGGACGACCGAGGAGGGAATTTACATCAACATTTCGCCCTGAATCCTTAACCCAGGGGTATAGACTTAAGGCTTCTGCAATGTGTTATAATATAGAAACGTTAAGCTAGCCACCATCTTATGTGCCGCCGACATTTTTAGGGAAAGAAAGGTGGTTTTCATGCGTAAAGCACTCGCATTGGCAGGGACTGTGGTCAATATATTTCTTCCCGGCGTCGGGACGTTGATTATGGGCAAATTTGCTTCGGGCATCGTTCAATTAGGTCTTTTGCTTATGGTGTGGCTCCTCAAGACCGTAACTTTCGGCATAGCTGGAATGTTTCTGTGGCCAGTCGGCGTCGCTGTTTGGATATGGGCTGTGGGCGGCGGTGTGATTACCTACTATTCACTGCCGGATCGCCATCACAAAGCGTTGCGGTATTGAACAGCTGAAAAGTGGTTAATCGTCAGTCACCGACTTCCCCGTCCCCGCAAGCCAGGGGAGGGGGTTTCGTCTACGCCAGGCTAGTTTTTTAAGGTACATCCTCAATCCACTGCATTGGCTTCTCGGCTGATAGCATCCGAGCAAAAACCCCCGAATGACTCGCCAATTCTGAAGCCGGTCCCGACTCTGCCACTACCCCTCGATTTAGCACAATAACCGAATCCAATGCATCAAGATTGGACAGGCGGTGGGTAATCCATAACATGGTCTTTCCCTGCGCCCATCGCCGTATCGCGTGAATAACCTGGCGCTCCGTCATCGCGTCCAGCCCCTCAGTTGCTTCATCCATGATCACAAGAGGCGTATTCTGAAGAATAACACGCGCAATGGCAACCCGTTTTCGTTCCCCACCGGACAATTGCGTTCCTTGTTCACCAATGACTGTATCCAAACCCTCTGGTAATGATGCGACCACCTGACGCAGCTGCGCAATGTCCAATGCCTGCTCCATTTGTTCCGGTGTAGCCTCGGGGTGAGCCAGCAACAGATTGTGGCGCAAGGTCGTGTTAAATAAGTGAGGTTCTTGTTCGACGACCGACGCCAAATGCGGCAAGTCCCGAGCATATATCCTTTTCAAAGGCACCGTATTGAAAAGCGCTTCGCCCCCAGAATAGGCCCATAAGCCGGAAAGAACGCCACTCAAGGTCGTTTTGCCTGCACCACTAGGGCCAACAAGTGCCACATGCCTTCCTGCTTCAACAGAAAACGTCACTCCGCGAAGGGATTCGAGACTTTTGTCATCGTACGCAAAATGCACATCACGCAATAGAACCCGAGGGGGATTGCCCTCAGCTAACACCATTTGGGCATCCACCCCCCCTTGATTTTCCCAAGGTTTTTTGTCGACAAGTTCATTGATCCGAATGACCGCCTCTTTGATCTGCCCCTGAAACTGAAAAGCTCCTGGCAATTGGTTAACCGCTTCAAAACTGGCCAAGGTGAGCAACACCACAACCGGCAACAAGATGGGCGCTAGGCGATGACGGTCAATCAGAGTGATTCCGATCACCAAGACAACCCACATGGCCCCATTATTGAGTAATAGCATCAGGGCCGATGATATGCCTTTGATCCCGTTCAAATATCCGCGCCATCTGGCCCATTGCCGAATTTGTCCGGCAATGACATGGAGATGCGGCTTTTCTTGATTCATGGCTAAGATGTCTATATTGCCGCGAGTAATCTCCACCACTTGCGTACTCAATACGCCGCGAGCCCTTATGAGCGATCGTCCCGTGTTTTTGGTCGCCCATTGCGCCAAGTACGGCACAACGAAGCCGCTGACCAAGAGAAATACCGCAAGAGCCACTGCTAAAGCCGGAGCGAATGCGCTCATAAATAGTGTGGCCGCGAGAAATGTGAACACGGCGACTAAGGGAGGCGAAAACAGCCCGAGGTAGAGATTTTGCAGAACATCAATATCTCCCACGACGCGGCTTAATAAATCCCCGGAGTGATAGGTTCCCTGACTGGCGGGAATAAGAGGCTCAAGACGGCGGTAGACAAAAACCCTGAGTTCTTTGAGCAGTTGAAAAGTAACATCGTGAGAAATATAACGCTCAAAGTACCGGAAAATCCCTCGCGAAGTGCCAAAAAACCGCACCCCGACAATCGGCACCCACAAAAGCAATATCGTATAGGGATGCTGGGCAGCCTTAGCAATCAGGTAGGCCGAAGTGGCCATCAAACCCATATTGGACGCTACCGTAAAAATTCCCGCTAAGAGCGCCAAAATGACCCACCATTTATAGGGTTTCAGCATTCCTAGATAGCGAGCCATATCACCCCACCCCTTCCTGGTTCGGCATCTTGTAGGCTTGCATTAATTCACGATAGAGTCCTGGCTCCGATTCCAATTCTGTCGCAGTCCCTTGTTGCACCAAGTGCCCCTGATTCATCACCCAAATTTTGTCCATGTGCATCACGGTGGACAGTCTGTGCGCAACCACGAGCACCGTGCGTCCTGCCAGCAACTTTTCCAAGTCTGTCCACAGACTCGCTTCGGTTTCGGCATCGAGATTGGCCGTAGGTTCATCCATTAAAACAATCGGCGCATCTTGCAAAAAGGCCCGAGCCAATGCCAGGCGTTGTTTTTGCCCTCCGCTCAATCTCCTTCCTCTCTCTTGGATATTCGTCTCCAGTCCTTGAGGCAGATCCTCCACAAACTCCCAGGCACCAGCCGTCTTTAACGCACCGTGTAATTCTTGGCCCGTGGCGCTAGGCTTTGCCATTAACAAATTATCCCTGACTGTGCCGGAAAAAATGTAGGGACTTTGAGTGAGAAAACTCACTTGCGTGCGCCACCAAGTCATATCCACAGATTCCAGGGGCGTGTCACCAGTGCGGATCAGACCGGAATCGGGATGGGCAAAGCCCATGAGCAAGAACAACAACGTCGTTTTCCCTGATCCACTGGGTCCAATAATGGCAATCCTTTCCTGAGCCCTGATTCGCGCCGTAACTTCTTCGACTGCCCTGTTCTCCCGCCCTTCATAGCTGAAGCTAACGTTTTCGAAGGACAAGGGAGCCTCCACATTCGACAGCCTTTGCGTGCCAAACGCCTTAGTCCATTGGGGCGCATCCAGTATCTGAAAAATTCGCTGCGCGGCTTTCATGCCGCCCAGACCATCATGAAACCGTGTCCCCAAAGCACGCCAGGGAATATAGAACTCGGGAACCAGCACCAGTAAGAAGAATGCGGTACGAAAAGCCATTACACCGGAAATTAGCCTAAGGCCAATGGCCACAGCCACCATAGCCATGCTGAGAGAGGCCAGCAGTTCCAGCACCAACGCGGATAAAAACGCAATGCGCAAACTAGCCATGGTGGCTTGCCGGAATTGGTCGCTGGCTCTTTCAATCCCGTGCGCCTGGTTGGCGCTTTGACCGAGCAGTTTAAGCGTTGTCAGCCCTTGCAGAACATCCAAAAAATGAGCACTGAGACGGCTTAAAAGACTCCACTGTTTTTGCGTCTTGGCTTCGGCCTGACGGCCAATCAAAATCATAAAGAACGGAATCAAAGGCAAAGTGATAAGGAGGATCAGCCCCGAAATCCAGTCCTTAGCAAACACGTCAATCAATATAATGGTGGGAACTAATGCTGTCATGGCCACCTGGGGGATGTACCGGGCCAAATAAGGTTCTAAATCCTCCACACCTTGGATCAATGTGTTTACTAGTTCGCCCGCCTGTTCGCGGTTAACATACATGGGACCCGCGTCTAAAATTCGCTGACTTAAACGCAAACGCAAGCGGGCTTGCACACGAGTTGCCAGGCTCAAAGCACCGCTCTCGCCAAATAGCGTCAAAAGTGCTCTTAACCCAATGACGAGCAACAAATTTTCCAGCAAATACTGAACTTGGGATAAATTCTCGTGACCCAGATACACGCGGTTGACAATATCGGCTAGGTCATAAGCCTGATAGATGATCAATATTCCCCCGAGCACTCCTTGAAGCACCACCAGGCCCAGGAGAACACGAACGGACTGGATCTCTTTTAGCAACCGCGGCTGCATTTAATATCCCATCTCCTCGTCTTTGACGGGTTTGCGGAAGGTCCAATATAGCCACGTCTGATATCCCAGGATAATTGGGAGAATGATCAGAGCCGTAACCGACATGATTTGCAGCGTGTAAGTGACCGATGAGGCATTATAAATTGTCAAACTAAAGTGAGGGTTGATGCTCGAAACCATAACCCGGGGGAACAGGATCCGAAATTGACCTAAGGTTGTTGCCGCAATCGATACACTCGACAAGATGAAAGCGATGCCGTATTTGGTGAAATACGAGGCGATCCGACCTAGCAGCAAGGAGAGCACCGCCAGTCCCTGCAAGAGGACCACCACAGTGTCCACGTGTCCCGCCGCACTTGGCAGCCGATCCATCCAAATAAACCAGATGGCTAAAACCAGGGCGGCCGGCCATACCATCTTTGAGGCCATTCGTCTGCCTTGTCTGCGGGAGTTGGGATTGCCTTTAATAGCCAAATACGACCCACCTTGGACGAGAAACACTAAAACGAAAGTCAATGCGGCCCAAAGGCTGAAACTATTGAACAAGGTGCCAAAGTTTCCCACGTAAATCTTGTGTCGGGTTATCGGAACTCCACGAATGAGGTTGGCAAAGGCCATGCCCCACAGGGCAGTGACAAGAAAAGAACCCGCAAAAATCAGCCAATCCCACATTGCCCGCCATTTAGGACTTTTGTCGTGACTGCGGTATTCGATACCGACCCCCCGAACAATCAGTCCTAAGAGAATAAGAATCAACGCAAGATAAAACCCACTGAACATGGTTGCATACCATATGGGAAATGCCGCAAATAAGGCGCCTCCCGCGGCCACCAACCAGACTTCATTGGCTGACCAGATGGGGCCAATAGCACTCAAGGAGGCTCGTCTCTCGGTGTCCGTGCGGTTGATGAAGGGGTGCAGCATGCCCACCCCGTAATCGAATCCGTCCAAAATAAAGTACCCTGTGAATAAAATTCCCACTAAAACAAACCACAATTCACGCAACCACATAATCTCACCTCGCCTCCTTTTTTCCTTGCTGTTCGGCCGATAATGCCTGGCCATTAGTCTTGGCAAAAACTCTAGTCGTAGGCCCCCGTACTGCCTAAAATTAAGTCTTTCGGCTCATCCGCCCTTTGTTCAAAATCCGGATCGGGGTCCAGTCCTTGTTGAATCGCTTTCTTCCATAAATGGATGGCTGCGTACGCCATGGCTCCATAAAACACGATGAATGCCATGAGGGACAACTCGATGTCTAAGGAAGATACCGAAACCTCAGGAGATACGCCTCGCGCCGTCAGCTGCAGTCCGTACACGACCCATGGCTGCCTGCCAACTTCCGTCATGATCCATCCGGCAGAGTTCGCTAAATAAGGAAGGGCAATGGCCCAGGTCAGAATGCGCAAAAACCAGGTTTTTTGAATAAAGCGCTTCTTGCGCAATAGATAAAGCGCATAATAGGCCAGGGCCATCATCGCGGTTCCTGCGAAAATCATCGTCCGAAATGAGTAAAAGGTCACGGCCACAGGTGGTATGTAATTTCCCGGCCCGTAACGATGCACCATCTGAGCCTGAACCTGGTTAATTCCTTGCACGGATCCTGAAAGCCTTTTGTAGGCTAACAAGGTCAGCATTTCCGGAATTTGAATCTGAAAAGGATCGGTGTGTTTTTTAGCATTGATGGTCGCAACGACACTCCAGGGAGCATGTTTTGAACTCGTGTTCCACAAAGCTTCTGCCGCCGCCAATTTCATGGGCTGGGCTTTAACCAAGTGCGCCGCTTGCGCGTCTCCGACAAAGATCACCAAAACGCTAGTTATGGCTGCAACAATCGTAGAGACCTTAAATGAATGAGAAAATGCTTCGACATTTTTCTTCCGCCAAATCTGATAGGCACTAATCGCCAACATGAAAAACGAACCTGTCAAAATCGCAGCCAATTCCGTATGCGGGAATTCTACCCACAATTGAGGATTAGTCAAGACGGCTCCAAAACTCGTCATAACGGCCTTGCCGTGGGAAATCGCATATCCCACTGGCTCCTGCATCCATGAGTTGGCCGTAAGAATCCAAAATGCCGATAAACTCGTGCCCAGCACCACCAGCCAAATAGCCAAGGCGTGTGCCCTCGCTGAGAGACGATCCCAACCGAACGCCCAAGCTCCGATAAAAGTGGATTCCAGAAAGAATGCCGCCAGAGCTTCCACAGCCAGGGGCGCTCCAAAGACATCGCCCACAAACTTGGAATACGTGGCCCAGTCTAGTCCAAACTGGAATTCCTGAAGCAATCCCGTAACCACGCCCACAGCAAAGTTAATCAGAAATAAATGACCCCAAAACTTCGCCAAATCCCGATAAACTGGTTTTTTCGTCCGCACATAAATTGTTTCTAGAACCGCGATGAGAAATGACAGCCCAATCGTTACCGGCACGAAAAAAAAGTGAAATATAGTGGTGACACCGAACTGCAATTCTGCCCAACCCAATTGGGTCATCTTTTTCCCTCCTCTTATCGGTTCATCGGTTTTATCCGCCGCTGTACCCATTACGCTGCCACTGATTCTTCGTTCCATCGACGCCGAAGCCGAAAATGAAATCACTATAAATAACAGATATAACAGGTATAACACAGTAAAACTTGCGGGTTCAGAACCTATCGGGACTATATCCGTTCGACTTTACGAGAATATGATGTACTTACCTTAGTTATTGTGAACTACTTCACAAATCCTAACATCAAAAAAGGAGGGCTCTCTTAACCATCATTATTTTCCGCTTTCCCCTGAGATAAACCTTTAAGAGACGTCTTCTCATTGAATCGCGCTATGACCCATAACGCCCGGGGCTGTGCGGTAAACCGACATGGCGCCAATTCCCATACGTCCCCGTCGATATCAACAGCCATCGGCGGATCGGTACTAACGCGCACTTCCTTAACTGCACAATAATGTGCAGACCGATCACTAATCTGTTGTCCTAAGACTAGCCGCCCTGCGACCTTCAACAAAGACCACCAATCTTTTCCTCCCAGACTAAACACGTGCAAACGCCCATCCTGGTACGATGCACGGTCCAACATAAATACCGGGCCGGCTAAATTACGGCCTTTGGCCACTATGAGCTGACGAGTCCGAAAGGCATCCACACGGTTCCAGTATTCCAAACGCACTTGAAACACAGGGGTTTGCATGATCGCCCTGCGAACGCCTTTGGGCCATGCCAGCCATCCCAGTCTTCTCTTGGATTCTTCCGTCAACAGTTTGGTTAACCGTTCACTGACTCCAAACGTGGCCGTGTTCAAAAAATACCGGTGCGCCGTCTCGGTTTCTGCCAATCCCATATCAATGGGGCTTACGGGTCCCGATGCCAGTATTTCAACCAGTTGAGGGAGCGAGGACGGTAAATTGAGTCCCGAAAAGAAGGTGTTGCCGGTTCCGAGCGGCAACACCCCTAAAACCACGGGCCGGTGAGCCAGAATATTGGCCGCTGCCGATAGGGTGCCATCACCTCCGCCAATGATGAAACGGCGAATCCCTTTTTGACAATGGTACTCCAGCACCGATCGAAATTCGGTTTCGCTACTTGGCAACACGGCGTGAATTAAGTTCATCGCCTCAGCCAGTTTTTGTCTCACGTTCTCGAATCGCTCACGTCCAGTGCGTGAATGAGGATTAACGACCAGCACCGTCGGATCATCCGGTGAGATCTCGATTACGTTGTCGACGAACTTCACCGCCCATCGTCTACTACTCATTATGTATTATATTAGCCGGAAAACGCTGGTAATGCTAAGAATCCGTTTAAAAGCGCCAAAGTCCCCTGCTAGCTTGGCCCATCTCAGGAAAATCTAAACGTGCCAAAGAGCATCGCCTCATCAGGAAAGATCCTAGTTTTTAGCATAAATCTAACATAATTGTCATATATGCCCCACATATCACCCGGATAATGTTTATAAATCTAACACATTATCTTTGCCTTTTGATATAATCTAACATATAGTGAGGATATGGTTCGCGTTATGGAGGTGTAAATAATGTCACGCTCGTCCTCGTTTGATATTATTCCGGTTCTTCATATTGCTTCTGGACAGGTAATCCGCTGGGAAGGCGATCATTTCGTGCGCTGCCAGGGCGGCGACTCCAATCCCTTGTCCGTGGCCTTGCATTGGATCCGCCAAGGCGCCACAAAACTTCATCTCGTCGATTTAGACGCCGTCTACAACCGAGTTTCTGCGGCTCCAGCCTTAGTGCTGGCGTTAAGAAATTTCTCGGTACGCACATCTTTGGCGGGCGGCATCCATTCTCTGAGCACTGCCAAAGAGCGTCTGTCTTACGGCGCATCATCCTTGGTTGTCGGATCGTTGCTGGATAGGCCCAACAAGCTGGCTAAAGTGGTCAGTTCATTAGGACCTCGACCTATATGGGGCAGCATAGACTTAAGCGAACGGGCTTTAGTGTCCAGCCGTTTGCAAAACGCCGCAAATGCCGGCATCCGTACTCTCGTTTTATCGGCACGCACACCGGACATTCTTAGCACTTCGCACACCTTTGGCCTCATCCATGACTTGGTTCATGATGGCGCAAGTATTTGGGCATCGGGCCAAATCTGTGACTATCAACTGCTTTTGGCGTTACGTCAGGCAGGATGCCAAGGCGCTTTGATTAGCCGCGCCTTGCATGAAAGAACTCTCACACTAGACGGCATTGCCCAGGCCTTTAGTTCCGATCACAATCAAGGGCCCAAAACCGCCTAACGGCCTCATCAAATGGGAAGCCTGGGGCTGAGCGGGCAGCTTGGCTAAGTCCACGGCGATTGGCCTCATAGCCCGGTTCCTCAGGTGAAGTACGAAATCGTTGAACAAGCCAGGACTGCCTCGGCATGTGACGGTCATGGCCATATTAACCTTTCACCGTTATGGCTTCGGTACCAAGCCCAGGGAGCCTCTTTCAGACAGCACCCAGGGCAGGCACAGAAATCGAGTAGCCAAAAAATCCTATGAGTTAGGGTAGCGCTTAAATGCTAATGATATATTCGTTCCCCCGAAGCCATTGCTGTTGGAAAGCGCTGCGATTAAGCGGCCACTGCGGGCCTGGTTGGGCACGTAATCGAGGTCAAAGTCTAGATCAGGATTGTCGAGATTAATGGTCGGCGGAATAATCTGGTGATAAAGAGCCATGGCAGTGTAGGAGGCTTCAGCAGCCCCGGCCGCACCAAGGAGGTGGCCTGTCATGGATTTGGTCGCACTGATTGCCAACTGATAGGCGTGAGGTCCAAAGACCGTCTTTATGGCGGCATTCTCACTCGCGTCACCCAGTTTCGTCGCGGTTGCATGGGCATTAATATAAGACACGCTATCCCGTGCAATGCCGGCGGTTTCCAATGCTCTGGCCATTGCTTTGGCTGCGCCCGCACCATTGGGACTTGTGGCCGTGACGTGGTAGGCATCGGCCGTCATGCCCACTCCTGATATTTCTGCATAGATTTTCGCGCCGCGAAGGAGGGCATGGTCCAATTCCTCAAGGATTAAGGCGGCGCCTCCTTCGGCCAAAACAAACCCGTCCCGGTCTCGATCAAAGGGCCTGGATGCCTTTTCCGGATCGGCGTTGCGGGTTGATAGTACGTGCGCATTGTCAAAAGACGCCATAGCCAATTCGTTCACAATGGTTTCACTGCCGCCTGTAACCATAATATCAGCATCTCCCCGCGCAATGGCATAAAAACTGTCGGCAATGGCATGAGCCGATGTAGAGCAAGCTGAAACAGTTGCATAATTGGGCCCTTTGAGTCCCCAGCGAATAGCGATAATCCCTGCCGCCATGTTAATGGCACCGCCGGGAGACAAAAAAGGCGAGACGCGTCGTGGCCCTTTGATTCGAAGTATCTCGTCATTGGCTAGAATGGTAGACAGTCCGCCCATCCCGCTGCCGTAAATAACCCCGGTCGAATCTTGTAACGCTTCGTCCTCGAAGACGAGACCAGCATCAGCAATAGCTTCAGCTACAGAGTGGATGGCAAAGTGGATGAAGCGATCGGTATGACGAATCTCCCTGGGTTCCATCACGACTGACGGATCAAAATTGTTTACCTGGCCCGCGATACGACAAGAGAGGCGTGACGCATCAAAAGCCGTGATAGAACCTATTCCCGATCGTCCCGCCGATATAGCCTCCCAGTTTTCTTCCCGGGTATGGCCTAAAGGGGTAATAAGTCCGATACCTGTAACAACAATTCGGCGCTGCAAAAAATCTACTCCTCTCTGATAGCAAGTGGTGTTAAATAGTTTCGAAGCATCTGGAGAGTGGTGAAACGCATGGCACGAAGGTCCATTCCAGGAGTTCCCGTCGACCAATACAACGTAATGCCGTCGGCCATCCCTACAAGCATGGACGCAATCACCCAGGACTCGGCCCCAGGCAAAAATTCACCTGCAGCAATACCCTCGTCAATGATGCTCGCCAAATAATCCACAAGTTCGGCATAACGGCCTTGAAGCCCTTTCCGCACAGTGTTGTCCTGGATGGCCTCACCCCAAGCTACAATGAGAAAGCGCCCTGTACTGGGATGCCGAACATGAAGAGCATGGACGAAAATTTCAATGCAACGCTGAAGACGCGGCCAAGCCCCTGCGATATCTTGGGTTAGGCGTTGAAGAATCTCAGGCGCTCGGCCTAATTTCCGTTCCAAGAGAGTCAGCATGATATCACTCTTAGTCGGAAAATATCGGTACAAAGCTCCGACACTCAGGCCACTGCGGGCTGCGATATCGTCCACCGTTGCTAATTGATAGCCTTTACCCAAAAACACAGATTGGGCAGCGTCTAAGATTGTTTGTTTCCGCTGTTCTTTGTGGTCTGGAGTAACCTTGGGCATGACCATCCCCTCCTTAATTAAAGCGAGCGCTCACTCATTTTACCGTTTTTGCGCGGTACGTGGCAAGTCGAAGAT
>JAKBWA010000035.1 GCA_021841025.1 Bacillota bacterium
GGGGAAGACGGCCCGATACATGTCCCGGGCTCTGGGCCGGGGAGGAGGTAGTACTCTTCCCGGCTTTCTGGCCCAGCGGATTTATCCCGGTGTTGTGGAGGATTTGTCTCAACAAATCCTCCAAGGTTGTGTTCTCGTGACCGGGACTAATGGGAAGACCACCACGATCCGGATTCTGGCGGACGCCTTACATGGATCCGGGTTCAGGGTTATTACGAACCCGGAGGGTTCGAATTTATGGCGCGGCATCGCCACAGCTTTAGTGATCCATGCCAACGGATGGGGGAAAATTGGCCACTCCCGTGGAACCATAGGAGTTTTTGAGGTCGATGAAGGTGCCTTGCACCAAGTCGTCGCTATTTTGTCCCCCAGACTTATCATTGTTACGAATCTGTTTCGAGATCAGCTGGATCGTTACTTCGAAGTAGATTTTGTGGCCCATTTGTGGTCGGCTGCATTAGCCAGGCTTTCTCCGTCGACAGCAGTGGTGCTGAATGCGGACGATCCGCAAGTGGCTTATTTACGTGAACAAATCCCGGGAAAGGGGATTGCTTTTGACCTGGATGATGCGAAGTGGGCGAGATTCGGTCTTGAACACGCTGCGGATTCCAGACGATGTCCCAGGTGTCATCATGATCTGGCTTATGAGGTGAGTTATTTCGCCCACCTCGGTCATTATGTGTGTCGAGAATGCGGATGGAAACCTCTTGATCCCCTCTTCGTGGCCAAAGGGGTGGAAATAGAGGGACTGAAAGGAGTTCATTTCCGGATTTCGACACCTGATGGTGATCGTTATTTTGATACTCATTTGGCATGATTTTACAATTCTTATAACGCGTTGGCCGCCTTAACGAGAGCCGCATGCCTGGGACTGGATCTGAGCCAGGTGCAGGAAGCGACGAAGCGGGTGTCAGGCGCCTTTGAGCGTCTGGAATGGGCTTGGGTGGGAGAGCATGAAGCTTGTCTCGTTTTGGTAAAGAATCCGAGTGGTTTCAACGAAGCACTGCGTTTGATTTTGTCCGCAGGCGGGGCATCGAAACGCATGGTCTTTGCTTTGAATGATAACGGTCCGGATGGACGCGATGTATCGTGGATTTGGGATGTGGACTTCGAATTGTGTCAAAAGGGCGCATGCTTGGCTGCCGTCTCCGGAAAAAGAGCGCAGGATCTGGCTCTGCGGCTGAAATATGCCGAGGTGATAGGTTCGGAGGACAGGTGGGGAGACAAGACGGCGTTATCTGCGGGATTTCTGATAGAAGAAAATGTGGTGCGGGCATTTGATAAGGCGATGGACCGCATTTCGGTGGGCGAGACGCTCTATGTGCTGGCTTCCTACACGCCGATGTGGACTTTAAGACGAGAACTGGTCCGAAGAGGCCATCTGGATCCATTCTGGCACACCAAGTCGGCTCAAAGGCCGGTGGTGCTATGAAACTCGTCATTGGTTTCCTTTATTCTCGTGTGATGAGTCAATATGGGGATCGAGGCAACATTCTCTGTGTCGCGAAACGATGTCGCTGGCGTGGAATTGATGCCGAGATGACCGAAGATCAATTTCTCACAGTCTTGTACGACCATTTCCTCACCCTGGCTCAGAACGGGGTGATTATGTCTTGTTCTCATCCGGTCTTTCCACCCATGAACAGGGAACCATTGAAACGTGATCATCCCGATTGGCTGGTGAATGGCGATGAACCATTCAAGGCACGTGCGATCGCCGGAGATTGCCCATCACCGGCGATCGTTTTCCTGGTAAGGAGTCCCCTTATCGTCTGGAGCCGCGTGGTTGTCGAATTTTGTGCCTTAGCACGGGGTTCTTTGTACGGGACATCTGTCCGTGAGCAGATATCCTCTTATGTTAATATGCTGCTGACCCATATGGACGAAAAACTTGAGGGGCAAACGCAGGCTTTCCGCACATACGCAGCGGGAGCGATGTCCGGTAACCCCCTATAGAGTCACACCACTTTTCCCTAGCCCGTAAGGGCTGGGGGGAAGGTCGGGGAGGAATCTTAGCTAACTCGCTGACAATAGGGGGACAGTTGCTCCGAGCCCGCGATGGCTTGGAGTTTTTGTTATCGTCTTCTCCATTCCCGATTGTTTAGCTAAGGCTTAGCCGAAAGCTAGAAAATACCAGCATAAGCGTCTTTATTACGAAGTAACGGTTCATTGATAGTGCATGGGGAGAGATCTATTGTCTTAGGAGATAGGAATGGAAATGCGAATCACACTTCCTCTAAAAATCTAGATTGTAACTGCCGCGTTTTGCAATCATTCTGGGTTAAACCAAAAGCAGAAAATGTACCTAAGAAATTAACGGGCATGGGTCTTATTCAGTTAGGGGATAGTGGGATGGAAAATGCTACAACGGCCGAAATATTATGGGCTCTCGATATAACTAGGCCCAATGATCAAAAAAATCCCGTGATAAAAAAAGTATTTTTGTAATGTTCGTGATATAATTTTAACTTGAATACAATAAATTGATTGACAATTAACGGGGTGAGCGAATGGTGCCATTGTATCTGGTGGGTGAGGTCAATTGGCTGACCTCACAGGCCTTATATCACGGCTTGCCGGTATTGCAGGAAGAAGGAGTGATTCTATGCTGGCCCAAAGAACCCTACGTATCTTTAGGCTGTCATCAGGATTGGGATGAATTTGACGAAACGTCAGGGATTCCTGTTGTGCGGCGCCAAGTAGGCGGCTCTTTGGTATATTTAGATGACCAGCAGGTTTTCTTTCAGATCATTGCCAGTCCATCAAATCACCCTAGCCTTAAAACCCCCGAGCATTGGTATCATTTTGCGCTTAACCCGGTAGTTGCTTTCTTAAATCACCTCGGATTCGAGGCGTGGTTCAAACAACCTGCGGATATCCTGATTCGGGACCGGAAAATTTCCGGGAATGCGGGCGGTCAGATCGAGGACAGTGCAGTGGTCGTCGGGAATATTCTGCTCCAATTTTCTCCCGAGCATATGGCGCGAGTTCGTGCGGGCTCGCCCGTGTTGAAGGATGCGTTTGCCGAATCCATGACCCGGCATTTGGTGACCCTTAACGACTTATCTTCACCGGCAAAGACATGGACCCGGGAAGAAGTCATGAGGCTGTTAGCCCAGTTTTTCCATCAAGAAATGGGTGCGGAAATTCAGTCGTCTGTGCCTTGGAAGCGATGGAGACAGGCCTTGAACCAAGCGGGGCAAAGGCTTTTGGATCCGGATTGGCTGCATCAGGCAGGATATCGCCCTCCCTACCATCAGGTGAAAGTGAGGGAAGGGGTCTATCTGCGTCAAACTAGGCGAGAAGTCTACCGGGATATCATTGCCGAAGTGAATACCGAGAGTCAGACTATCACGGCATTATGGAACAGTGCCATTCCTGTTTCTCCACCCTTAAACGCGGAAGAGGTTCGAGAAAAAATCTCCGATTCTTCTCTTCGCCGGATTCTTTATGAATTGCTGGACGTCCGTACTAAGGATCTGTCACTGTCTTGAACTTTTGCTTGACAGGGGATGCATTGATGGTCTGGCTCCACTACGAATTCTTTGGATGCGAACAAGAAAGGAGAAATTGACTTATGGCTACAGAACCCATTCACCGTTGGCGCGTTTTAGCCGATCGCTTCTATGACACCCGGCACCAATGGGTTTTAGAGGACGACTTATTGCTGACTTTGGGGATTACTGACTATACCCAGGATACAGCGGGCGACATTTTATATGCTTCGCTTCCCAGCCCCGGCACCGTATTAGAAAAAGGGCAGCCTTTCGGCAGTATTGAGTCGGGGAAGTGGGTCGGTCAACTTTATGCGCCATTTGACGGGGTGGTGATTGCCGCTAACGATCAGGTGTCAGAAAATCCGCAGCTTTTAAATCAGGACCCTTATGGCCGTGGCTGGCTGATCAAAGTTAGGCCATCCATCGCCAATCCCCGCGAATCTCTTTTGACGCATGCGGATTACACCCGCTTGTTAGATGAGTTGGACGAACGGTAATGGAGGAATGGCGTTTATTGGATCCGGGTCCCATGCCTGCATGGAAACAGATGGCACTGGATAAAGTAGTAATCGAAGCCCGGGCTCTTGATCAAGTTCCCAACACCCTGCGGTTCATGGAATTTTCACCGCATACGGCACTCGTAGGTTATCACCAGGCCGTAGACCTTGAAATTGACCGCGACCAGGCTCAACGGCTCGATGTGGATATTAACCGCCGTATTACAGGAGGCGGTGCCATTTACATGGACGAGCGGCAGTTAGGCTGGGAATTGTGTGTAAAGTTTGACGAAGACAAGCGCATCCGTCCGGAGGAGTTATACCCCAAATTAGCCGAAGTCGTCATTGAATCCTTAAGGTCGTGGGGGATCAAGGCTCAATTTCGCCCGGTTAATGATGTGGAAATTGAGGGGCGAAAGATTTCGGGAACGGGCGGATCAGACTATCACGGGGCAGTAATTTATCAAGGAACGCTGTTGTTGGATTTCAATGTCGAAATTATGCTGCGAGTTCTTAAGCTTCCTATTGAAAAGCTAACAGACAAGGTGGTTAACTCCTTTCAACAGCGTTTGATAACCATGCGGGAGATTTTGGGTTATATCCCCGCTATGGATGATGTGAAGGGTAGCGTTGGAGAAGCTCTTACGCGTGTTTTTGGCGTAAAATTGACGGCGTCTGGCTTAACTTCCAGTGAAGAGCAGGCGTGGGACGCGATCTCGCCCTCCTACCGTGATCCCCAGTGGATTGACTTGCGCAAAGTCCCCCAATCAAACCAGAACTATCCTGCTCATTCCTTGACTTATAAAGCCAAGGGAGGATTATTGCGTATTTTGCTTCAGACGGATATAGACCAAAAACATATTAAGAAGATCTTTATTACCGGGGACTTCTTTGTGTATCCCGAACGTGCCGTTCTCGATTTGGAGGCGGCTTTAAAAGATGCTCCCTTAAGAGGGCAAGAGCTATCGGAGATTTTAGAAGCACATTACCGGCAAGGTTACAACTATATTGGCGTCGGCGTCAGCGACTGGCTTCAGGCACTGGCTAGCGTATGTGAAACAAATCAGGAGGGATCCTTGTGAGTGTGAATGAAACGAAAACTCAATCGGATACGATTGAATTGCGTCCTGTCCAAGATGACTTTCGGCAGAGTCCCGAGTACGTGATGACATCTTTGGCAGGAGCGATCACCTTAGGCTTCGAAAAAGGAAAATTCGCCCGCGACGAAACCGTCTTGCGCGGCCTGAATATTCTCATGACTTATCCCGAAAATTGTGTGGCCAACTGTTCATATTGCGGAATGTCGCGGGAACGGCGGGTGCCTCGGGAAGAATCGACTTTTATCCGTGTCAAATGGCCAATCGTTTCCGTGGACGAATTGATTGAAAAAAGTGTGCAAGTTTCCCATCAAATGCGCAGGTTGTGTGTGGGAATGTTGGCCAATCGGCAATCGTTTGATCATTCTCTCCAAGTTATTGAGCAATTTCATGAAAAGACCCCCTTGTTAATTTCGGGGCTGATTACGGCATCGCTCATAAAGAAGCGGGAGGATTTAGAGAGGATTCGCGACGCTGGCGCGGACCGGGTCGACATTGCCATCGACGCCGCCACCTCCGAATTGTTTGAAAAGCACCGAGGACGGCCGGTGAAAGGACCTCACCGGTGGGATCACTTTTGGTGGGTGACAAGTGAGGCTACGAAAGTTTTTGAACCCGGTACTGTCGGCATTCATTTGGTAGCGGGTCTGGGCGAAACGGAAGAGGAATTGCTCAAGTCCTGTCAGAAAGCCCAGGACATGAATGTGGTGACGCACTTATTTTCCTTTAATCCCGAACCATCTACGCTTTTGGGTGATTATCCCCAGCCTGCCATTGGCCACTACCGCCGCTGCCAGTTAGGACGCTACCTTATCAATGAACTGGGTATTCATATTCATCACTTCCGTTTCAACACAAGGGGGCAAGTGGTGGATTTTGGCTTGGATCAGGAAACTCTGGAAAAGATCGTGGAATCGGGCAGACCGTTTATGACCTCCGGGTGTCCCGATGAACATGGAGAAACCGCTTGCAACCGGCCATATGGCAATGGACGCCCCAGCGAAAAAATCCGAAACTTTGCGTTTGCTCCGAGGCCTACGGATATTGAAGACATTCGCTCTCAACTTTTTGCCGATATGACAACAGACCCCGACGGTGATTGGGTTGAAGCCCGGGAAAAGAGCTGGAAAACGAATAAAGGAGGGACTTTTGCTGAAGTGGGAAAATGAGCCATTAGAGGCGCTGGTGGGAGAAGCTCAGCGTTTATCAAGACGTAACTTTCCGATGCACCTAACGGTGTCAGCCCCCAGCCAGAAGCACTACGATACCCAAATTTATCAGAACCAGCGCAAGAGCTTTATGACAATGAGTGTGACAGGATCCCATTGCGCTTTGATGTGTGATCACTGCGGAACTAAGGTTTTGGAAAGTATGGCCGTAGCCAACACTTCCTCCCGCTTTCAGATGGTTGCGGACAGTCTAGTGGAATCGGGGGCGGAAGGTGTGCTGGTCAGTGGAGGATGCCTTGATGACGGTTCGGTTCCGCTCGAACGCTTTGTGGCGGATATTGCCGGGCTGAAATCGCGGGGGCTCAGTGTACTGGTCCATACCGGGCTGGTTAAACGGCACGTTGCCCGTGCGTTGAAAGACGCAGGGGTTGACCAAATCTTGCTGGACATTATTGGCGACGATGACACCATCCGCGAAGTCTATCATCTCAATAAAACGGTCGAAGATTATCGGGAGTCTTTGGCTATTCTTCGGGAAGAAAATCTGGCCGCTGTGCCGCATGTCATCTCGGGACTGCATTTTGGAGAATTGCGCGGAGAATTTCATGCTTTGGAGATGATTCGCGACGAAGGATGCCAGCAACTGGTGATTGTGGCGTTGATGCCGCTGCCAGGGACAAAAATGGCTACTGTGCCCAAAACGTCGGCTGAAGAGGTGGGAAGAGTGTTAGCGAGTGCTCGCATTATGATGCCTTTCACTCCGATGTCTTTAGGATGCGCGAAACCGGCCTCCAATCAGAAAAAGGGGATGGAATTTTACGCGATTGACGTCGGGGTACAGAATATCGCTTATCCGCTGCCAGACACCATCCGCTATGCCGAGGAGCAGGGATACGACATCACTTACCACGAAAAGTGTTGTTCTCTTCCCGCGTGACAATGAAGGAGCGACAAAGGGCCCCAGATGGAGGGGCCCTTTTTGAGTACCAAAATCAAGAACATTCGAACCAGCCAAAGGGGACCATTTGACCCCAAAAACTCGTGAAACTCAGCCTTATACTGAAAGCATCGAGGAGGGGTCAATGATGAACTGGATATTGCGGATTGCAGCATCTTTATTGGCGAGTTTAGGAATCTTGGCGCTGGTTGTCATGGCATATCCCAAGATGCATTGGAGCGTATGGCACATCACCTGGGCGGTGTTGACCATGGGTTACATCATATGGACGGCCAGCCTCATTGTTACGGGTTTGTACTGGGCATACGGGAATAAGGAATTGCGGCATAGCCATGTGCCTACCCCAAGTAACGTCATTATCTGGCCCGGTTCAAAGCATTTGTCCAAAGGACCCAAAGCCTCCTGAATCTCCTTGGGGTTCCCCAATAGCGGGACTGGAGACGGATAAAGAATGACTGCTGTAAGTCTTGGACGCTCGCTCGCTGCTCTCGAGGTGTTCATAAGGCCTATAAGATGGCGCAAACGGTACACTTCTTTAATAAAGGATTTGAGAAGCTTTGAACACGTTGAAATCGAGAAATTTGGCTGATATGAAATAATGTGCGGGATTTTTACGGCAATTTAGAACTCGCTCAACATGAGCTTGGGAACGGCTTGGGGTGGTGTTCTCTTTGCTGATTTCGGCAAGACTGGAAGGGAACAAGATCGGTGACATGGACGAGGCATTTTTATTCGATATGGCGAGATCGGATCGGGGCCGCAACACAGATTGGCAAGCTGCAGATTTGTCAAATGCTTACCCGGGTCTCATCGTGAAGAGTTTTCGGTATAAACGATAAAGCCTCTAATCATAATTTAATTGAATCCGCCCCCGCATTCCCTTTCTCAGACAAGCCAAAGGGGTCAAGTGGGTGGCAGTTTTTAATCCTTTCTCCGAAATTTTCTTTGTGCCTGGGATTTTTACATGACATTGACAATGATCAAGGTTCTCCTCTCGTGACGCAATGGCACGATGCCAGATGGAGGAATTCTCATAGAATGAGGATAAACGAGTGGCAAATGGGTTGCGCGCGCATCACCTGCTAGCCGATTTAACATTATTGATCAGGGCGGCCAATAACCCGGTTATATGATGGAAATAGGAGGCCTGCGCAATTTTCGTTGTGCTGAACGACCCCCGATCCAAAAATTTTCCTTGACTAAGAGACGGCATTCATTCATATTATTTATCTCTATGCTAAGATATGAAGTATTAATTTCGAAATGAATATTTCAAGAAGGTGGAGAAACTTGTCCGAGAACCCCATTGCGCAAAACGCTGAATTCTTTCATTTACTGGGTCACCCGTTGCGTATTGCCTTATTGCAGTATCTGGCTAGTGTGCCTCAGGCTACAGCAACAGAATGCGCCCCAGTGGTCGGGGCCAGCCCTTCGACGTGCAGCTGGCATTTACGCATGCTGGCGAAAGGGGGGTTTGTGGAGCCCGTGGCTGCCGGTGACGGACGATTGCGGCCATGGCGATACATAGGACCTTTACACCTGGAATTGTCAAACGAAGAGGTTCCAAGCATATTGCAATATGCACTGCTGCGGCAGGATCGGCATGTCGTTGAGCAGTTTTTACAGCATCGAGACCAATATCCGCTAGAATGGCGTGAGTCCCCAGTGTTCATTCACAGTGTGCTTCGCCTCGATCCTCCTCAACTCAAAAAGTTGGAACAGGAGATCCAAACATTGATGGCACAATACAACTCCTTAGTGGCCGAGGATGTGTCCTCTTCTTCCGGC
Organism: Bacillota bacterium; assembly: GCA_021841025.1. Lineage (GTDB taxonomy): Bacteria > Bacillota > Sulfobacillia > Sulfobacillales > Sulfobacillaceae > Sulfobacillus. Next base: position 9,007 of record JAKBWA010000035.1, read on the forward strand.
CGTGTCTATACGGCCTTCTATGCCGTGCCGTGGTTTAAGACTGCCACAGATGGAAAGGAGAAGGAACAGTGAGTCGTGCCAATGATCCTCACTCTTTGTGGCTCCAGCCGTCATTTCTCGTGTTGTTGAGTGGACAATGGATTTCCCAACTTGGGGATGTCGCGTTTAACTTGGCTCTTTATTGGTATGTGCTGACTGCCACTCACCGTCCGGTTTTGCTCGGCGCGGTAGGCGCTATAGCAGGAACCGGCAACCTATTTTCGGTAATATCCGGTGTGTGGGTTGATCGGTGGAATCGGCGTACGACGCTTATCACAACGGATATAATCCGGGGGCTTCTCATTCTGACGCTTTTGGCATGGAGTCTGCAAGGCCATGATTTTGTGCTGGGAGTTGTTGGCCTTGTCGTTTTGTTGGTGAATGTTGGCGGATCCATATTTAATCCCGCCATGACAGCCTTTACGCCGCAAGTCGTGGAATCCAGCCAACTCATGGAGGCTAACGGTGTCCTCCAGAGTGCAGCTTATATCGCTCAGATTGCCGGGTATGCGCTCGGCGGCGTCTTGATAGCGATCTTAGGTGTCAACAGTCTGTTTCTCATCGATGGTGCCTCATTTTGGGTCTCCTCTGGTTCCTTGATTCTTGTTCGCCCGCGAAACCAAAATAAGACAACAGAGCCGAAAGCTCCATCATCTGCCAAGCTTCTGGGATTTTGGCCCGAACTCATCTCGGGGCAGAAGCTCATTTGGAGGCATCCTTTTTTACGTCGGGCTTTGCCAATTGCCATGATTGTCAACGTGACTCTAATGCCCCTAAATGTACTCGACGTACTCTGGGTTCACCGCGTCCTCCATTTGGGAGCTTTGGCTTATGCAGGATTCGGTGCGGCTCTGTTGGTGGGGATGATTGGAGGCAGCATGTTGGCAACACGGGTATTCCAACACATTAGCGTCTCCTGGGCCATTATTGTCTGCCTCGCTTTGTCCGGAGGGGCTTTGATTCTTTTGAGCCAGGTACCCCTTTTGGCGATGACCCTGAGTTGTCTCGGTGCAATTGGGATCAGTTTCGGTGTTTTGAACACGGGACTGGCCACACTCATTCAAAAGGCCACCCCTGCATCCTTACTCGGCCGAGTGGCTGGAGCCCTCATGACAGCGAGTGGTATAGCCAATCCATTTGGCGCAGCTATGGCGGGACTGGCTACGATTAGATGGCCGCTGTCCTCCATTTTGGGTATCAGTGGAGTCCTTTTGGCAGCAGCATCGCTCTTGTTCATTGGCTCTCCCAGAACGATTGCGCCGTTAGAGCCTGTAGAAGAGATTTGATGCCCGATAAAAGGATTTTTGTGAAAAGTCCCAAAAAACCTTTATGCCTACTGGGCCGATCCCCACAACGCCCCCTACCCAGTCGTCTAAATCTTCTGGGGTAAATGGTCGTTCGTCCCATCCGGTTAACGTCTCGTCTTCCGATGAGATATGCTATACCCCTCACGATCTGAAGAAGTCAACCATCCACCTGTCCCGTGACCGAAGGGCGGACAGATACGTGTGGCCGCCCTCTAACCCCGTTTAAACGAAGCCCCTGCCTTGGAGTTCATCCGAGGAGCCTGATATCAGTCAAAAATCAAAAGTCACAGCGAAGGGTCCCATTCGGGAACAATCAAACCGCCGCCAAGATTGGGACCCGGGTTATAATACTGAAGATATTGCATCTCATGATCGTGGTGGGTATGCAACAATGACATGAGAGCTTCCAAGCGCATCAAAACTGATGTGGTGACTCTCCCTTCGTGGTCCAGCAAGTCTCGGGCTTCATTGACCCAGATAAGCATCAAATCATGATCGCGTTGTAAGGCTTTAAGCATGGGAATCGTCTCATAGAGCCAAAGCTGTTCTGCCTGAGCATGTGCCAATTCTCGTTCAGTCCAGATATCGAGAAGGGCTTCAGCGATCTCGTAGGCACCCTGGGCATCCTGTTTTCGCACTGAAGTGCGCAGCAACCGCATCCCCGCATCCAAATCGGCTGCAACCAGGCGGTGCTCGGCCAGATGTTCGTCAAAATTGTCGAGACGGCAGTGGTAGAGCATAAAAGGCCATCCTTTCTCCAGGAAATTTTGCTTCTATCCCTATGAGGTTACGGGGGGGGGGTAGATCTCAGTGGGACTAAGACACTCCGGATTTGAATGTCATAATCCAAATCGAGCAAATGACGAGACCGACGCCCATAAAAATTGCCAAACTCAAGGTGACAA
>JAKBWA010000102.1 GCA_021841025.1 Bacillota bacterium
GGTTAAAGGGAACGAACAATGAACATGCAAAATGCCAACCGGTCTTCCGGATAATTATGGCATGGTGTAGCTGACTGTATTGAGGATTGCGTACTCTGCGATCCGCAGAAGGGATTCATTTATGGTACGGCACAAGCGCTTGTAAAAGTGATGGGCATGGCGGTGAGAAGGTGCTCACGCCACATTTGGCCACAGTTACTGTCGCGGCTCCAGCGTCATCCGGTCCAAAGCATCACGTATTTCACTACTCTGGCGTCTCGCAATCTCATACCGGGAAAGATCGTCCACATCGAGCCACCGGAACACGCGCCCTTCTTGTTGTGCCCTGTGCCGGCCGCTGGGACCATGCAATCCCAGCAACTATACAAATATAATCGCAGCAATACGCCGAAAGTGCCCATGGACTATGATACGCTACTGCGACAACTGATACAGTTTGAAAACCTCAGCCGTGGCGCACGGTGTTTCACACCTGCACAACCACTTTTTCAGCAATGAGTAATCAGTCCATGAGTCGCTTTAACGAAAAATCCAGAAGGCCCGTTAGTGAATGTTCACTAATTTAACGCCTACCAATTTTGCAAAGTCATCTATCTGTTCTGCCGTTACAGAACAAGAGAACACGGTGTGGTGGCCGCCACCGTTTTCAATCCACTTGCGTACCCCTTCATAAAACCCTACTTTTGGCGTCCACACTTGCCGCGCAACAGGGAGTTTTGGCGCCGGCTCCACAGGCTTTTTTGCTTCCACCTCGTACATAATCAGTTTGAAGTGATCGCCAAAGTCAGAAACGGTTATGTTTATTGCATCGCCGTCTAACCCGTCAAAAACCAGGCGTGCCGGATCTTCACGCCCACCAATGCCCAATGGATGAACTTGGACTGTGATTTTAGTGCTCGCCAAGGTGGGATCAACCTCAAGCATATGGGCTCCTAAAATCTCCTCGCGTTTTGGTTCTAAGTGGTACGTATAGTCCTCCATAAACCCCGTCTTCATATTATGGCCCATAATTTTAAGCAACCGATCCAGTGCGGCAGTTTTCCAGTCCCCTTCTCCCGCGAAGCCGTAACCTTCCGCATTCAATCGTTGAACCGCCATGCCGGGGAGTTGCTTCATTCCCCACAGATCTTCAAAATTCGTAGTAAATGCTGAATATCCGCCCCCTTGAAGAAATTTGCGCAAGGCCACTTCAATTCGAATCTGCTCTTTAACATGGTCTATGAAATACTCCGGATCGTTATCTCCCATGACAAATTCGTATTCATTTTCGCATTCTGCAAGGGTTGCTTCAATTTCTTGATCGGTAACGTCTTGTGTTTGAGCAACAAGGTCGCCGACTGCGTAGTAATCCACCGTCCAGCCAAATTGAATTTGGGCTTCGATTTTATCGCCTTCCGTTACGGCGACATTACGCATGTTATCTCCAAACCTTGCTACCTTGATTTGAAAGCTTTCATTATAGGCAACCGCAACATCCATCCACTTTGCGATTTGACCTTGCACAAGATCATCTTTCCAGTGACCGACAACGACTTTATTGTTTTTCTTTAATCTGGCATTGATAAAACCGTATTCCCGATCCCCATGGGCGCTTTGATGTAAATTCATATAGTCCATGTCAATGGTTTGCCATGGAATATAGTCAAGAAACTGTGTGGCGAGATGGAGGAGGGGTTTTTGCAGAAGTTTCGTGCCTCTTATCCAGTTTTTCGCTGGGGAAAATGTGTGCATCCACGTAATGACACCGGCCACGTCATCATTATAGTTTGCTTCTTTCATTACCTGAGTAATACTCTCAGCGGTCGTAACCACGGATTTGAATACAATTCGATAAGGCAAATGGCCGTTTTGATTTAATTCATCAATAATTTTCACCGTATTGCCTTTTACGGCGTCGAGTGCCTCTTTGCCGTATAAATGCTGACTCCCCACCAAAAACCAAAATTCATAGTCCCGGGTCTTCAACAACTGCGTCCCCTCCTCGATAACAAGCCTCGATTATTTATCGCTGACTTGGCCGTAATATGCGTTCCTGCCGTGCTTCCTCAGATAATGCTTGTCGAGAAGATACTGCTCCATATTAATTCGGTGCGGATTCAGTTGCAGAGAGTGGTAGGTCATCTTAGCGACCTCCTCCAAAATCACCGCATTATGCACAGCTTCTGAAGCAGACTTCCCCCAGGTAAAAGGGCCATGATCATTCACGAGAACACCCGGAACCTGCTCGGGGTCAATGTGACGATGACGAAACGTCTCAACGATTACGTCCCCGGTCTGTCTTTCATAATTCGTGGCCACTTCATCTTTTGCCATAGCTCGTGAGACCGGAATGGGGCCGTAAAAAGTATCTGCATGTGTCGTTCCCGCTGCCGGAATATCCAGACCTGCCTGCGCAAACGACACAGCCCAAGGAGAATGTGTATGAACGATCCCGCGAATGGTTGGGAATTGTTTATAGAGCACACAATGTGTTGGGGTATCACTGGACGGATTCCAATCGCCTTCCACAGTATTTCCGTCCAGATCAACCACCACCATTTTGTCCGGAGACAGTTGGTCATAGTCGACACCGCTTGGCTTAATTACCAACAGGTTCTTGTCGCTGTCGATCCCGCTGACATTTCCCCACGTAAAGGTGACCAGATTATACTTCGGCAGCAGCATGTTGGCTTCATAGACCGCATTTTTTAACTCTTCCAACATCGCCCGTCATCCCTTTGCTAGCATTTGTTCAGGACCCCCGGTGGACTGGGGCTCCTGCATCATCACTTTTCCATCGATAGATCCATATTACTTACGGATAAATGCTATAGCATTTATCCGTACAAGTCAACATAAACCCTTTTTGTCCGTATACATAAGGTTGCCCGAGATTCTGTGAAATGAGACAAAGCCTGGCAGGCACGCCCGCAGTCAAATTTACCGTTTGCTCGCACAATGTCTTGCTATTGTTCCCCTCGACCAAAGAGATTTCAAAAAGCGCCCATTAGTCGTCCTATCCTAAATGGGAAAATTCCACCTAATCATTTTGTCCGGACTATTATTCAAAATATTGATTTGTTCGTATAATAATGTTAGCCTGAATTTGGAAATCGTATGTGCCACAGTGAGCCAAAAATGGGTAATCTGCCTCTAGCATTTACCATTTAACTCAAGGAGGGAACTATATTGGTTGATGAAAAGAAAGTGCCAAGTGGGTTCATTTACTTCTTCGGGGCCTTTGGGGGCATTCTTTTCGGTTACGATATTGGCGTTATGACTGGGGCTTTGCCTTTTCTCGAAAATGACTGGCATCTCCAAGCCAGCGCTGCCACCATTGGATGGATCGTATCCGCGGTAATGTTTGGGGCTATCTTCGGCGGTGCTTTAGCCGGACAACTATCGGATCGCCTCGGCCGGCGTAAGACGATTTTAATTGCGGCCTTAATCTTCGTTGTTGGGTCCATTTTGTCTGGAATAGCACCACACAATGGCCAATACTACTTGATTTTTGTTCGAATCTTTTTAGGATTAGCTGTTGGTGCCGCTTCTGCGTTGGTTCCTAGCTATATGTCGGAAATGGCGCCCGCACGTTTGCGTGGACGGTTATCCGGCATCAATCAAACCATGATTGTGTCTGGCATGCTTCTTTCGTACATTATGGACTTTCTATTGAAGGGTTTGCCAGAGACCATCGCTTGGCGGTTAATGCTTGGATTGGCGGCCGTGCCGGCCTTGATTTTGTTTGCTGGGGTGTTGCGTTTACCTGAATCACCACGTTTCTTGGTGAAAAACAACAAACTCGCTGATGCCCGCAAAGTGTTGAGCTACATTCGCTCGAATCAAGACGAAATTGATTCTGAAATTCTGCAGATTCAAGAAACCGCCAAACAGGAAATCAAAGAAAGTCAACGAGTGTCCTTAGCTACCATGTTCAGCGGGAGATACCGTTATTTAGTCATTGCCGGTGTGGGGGTTGCCGCTTTTCAACAATTCCAAGGAGCCAACGCAATCTTCTATTACATTCCCTTAATTGTGAATCAAGCAACAGGACATGCCGCAAGCTCAGCGCTTCTGTGGCCCGTTATTCAAGGCGTTATTCTTGTAGTTGGCTCCTTGGTATTCCTCGTGATTGCGGATAGATTCAACCGTCGCAGCCTCTTAACCGTGGGGGGAACCATTATGGCGCTGTCTTTTATTTTGCCAGCCGTATTGAAGTTCATCATTCCCCATGCCAATCCGATGATGATTGTTGTTTTCTTAAGTATCTATGTTGCACTATATTCTTTTACGTGGGCTCCTTTAACATGGGTCATCGTAGGCGAAATTTTTCCTCTGGTTATTCGCGGACGGGCCTCAGGACTCGCGTCGTCGTTTAACTGGATCGGTTCGTTCTTAGTTGGACTGTTGTTCCCCATCATGACGGCTTCCATGTCGCAAGAAGCTGTCTTCGCCATCTTTGGGGTCGTTTGTTTCCTCGGTGTCTTTTTTGTGCGGACTTTTGTTCCTGAAACTCGTGGCCATACCCTAGAAGAAATTGAGAAAGTCGGGGGGGAAAAGCCAGTCATGGCCTATGAAGCTGGGAGGTAGGATGAAGTGAACTTAGTCGAAACTTCGAGAGCAATTCAAGAGGGAGTTGTTTCACTCGGCATCGAATTGGGTTCAACACGCATTAAAGCCGTTTTGATAACACATGACTTTAATGCCATTGCTTCTGGATGCTACGTTTGGGAAAATCAGTTCGACAACGGAATTTGGACCTACTCCTTAGAGGAGGTTTGGCAAGGCATCCAAAGATGTTATGCGCAGATTGCCGCCGATGTTCACGGCAAGTATCACATGCCTTTAACAAAAATCCGCGCCATTGGTGTCAGTGCAATGATGCATGGATATCTCGCTTTTTCCAGAAGTGGTGCTTTGCTGACCCCGTTTCGCACGTGGCGTAACAATATTACCGAACAAGCTGCCGATGAATTGACCAACCTCTTTCGGTTCAACATTCCGCAGCGCTGGAGCATCGCGCACCTCTATCAGGCCATCTTAAACCAGGAATCGCATGTCGATGAGATTCACTTTCTGACCACCCTGGCCGGTTATGTACATTGGAGATTATCCGGAGAGATGGTTTTGGGAATCGGAGACGCATCGGGTATGTTTCCGATTGATGACGACACCGGAACGTATTCTGCCGCCTTCCTGGACATGTTTGACGCACTTGGGAATGTCTCACCCTATCCATGGAATATTCGAGATATCTTACCAAAGGTTTTGCGGGCCGGCCAGTTCGCAGGAACATTGACCCGAGAAGGGGCACAATTGCTGGATGTCAGCGATCATCTCCAACAAGGCAGTCTCATGGCACCTCCCGAGGGTGACGCCGGCACGGGTATGGTGAGTACCAATAGTGTTCGTAACCGCACTGGAAACATCTCCGTGGGAACCTCGGCGTTCTCGATGATTGTACTCGATAAACCATTAGGAAAAATTTATCGGGACATTGACATCGTTACGACGCCAAACGGTGCCCCTGTTGCAATGGTTCATATTAACAATTGTTCCTCTGATCTTGACGCTTGGGCAAACATATTTAAAGAATTTGCTGAGCGTCTTGGTGTGCATCTAAAACCCGATCGTCTCTACGAAACGTTATTCTTGGCGACAACCAAAGCGGACGTTGATGCCGGTGGCCTCGTCAATTATAGCTACCTGTCGGGCGAAAATATCACCAAAATGCCTGCCGGACGTCCGCTTTTTGTCCGAGACCCCAATCGCTCATCATTCACATTAGCCAACTTTATTCAAACGCAGTTGTACGCTGCTTTTGCGCCCCTTAAAATGGGAATGGATATCTTGAAAAATGAAGAACAGATCAACGCCGATGTTTTCGTCGCCCAAGGCGGCTTGCTCAAAACCCAAGGCATTGGTCAGCAGATTTTATCCAATGCCCTAAATACGCCTGTTACGGTAATGAGTACTGCCGGTGAAGGCGGTGCTTGGGGTATGGCAGTGTTGGCGGTTTATGCTCAGTATGGAAATGGTAGTGTAAGCCTGGAAGACTTCTTAGACCGGGAGGTCTTTGGAAATCCCGGCAGTATCACATTAAACCCAGAGCCCAACGGGGTTGCCGGATATGAAGAGTTCATGAAGAAATATCAAGCGGGGCTTCCCATCGAATCCATGGCCATTCAAAGCATCTAACGCAATGCATGAAGAGGGGCCCAAGCATCACCAAGATTTTAATTGAGCGAGCATTGGCCTCCACGCGAAGAATGCTCATCTCCAGACTAGCGCTGACGTCTTCCTGGAGGCTGTGTTGAGCTCGCATGCAATCCAAAACGCATGATTTATAAGCCGATCAATGAAGCACGTCGGCAATATTTCATCTCCGTTAAGGTTTGATCATCCCCGCCATTTTGTTGTCGCGGTATGTCTTCACCTGGGTGTGCGTATTCCGCAACATCCCCTCGAGAGCCTTATGGCGACAGCTCTATGCCGCGGGAATGATCAGAATCACAGCGAAGCGGTTCAAGCTCTGACTCGACAGGACTCTTAACCGGCCAAAAGTACTCAATGGCTCCTATCGTCTTGTGGGAGGTGGGATTCCATAGAGGCGTGGAGAGAATCTCTATCGGAATTTGGGAGCCATCTACAGTGAAGGTGGTGACACATTGTTTGTGGGCATAATCATTCATGATGGTCGCCACTAATGGACAAGCTGCCACACAAAGCGGATTCCCCTTGAGATCACGATGGTTGAGACGTCGATCCATGCATCGGTGCTTCTCCATTTGCTCTTGTGTCCAGCCTGTCAGTGCCGTGGCCGCTTGATTCCAAGCCACAATGCGCCGGGTGCGGGTGACCACATAGGCTGGAAATGACGTGGCATAAACTATCTCAGTGGATTTTTGGAAGATCTCCTGATCGGATGGAGTCAATCGACGGAGGTCGGAGTCCGAGGAAAGTGCCCATAGTTTGGACGGTTTCTTGGAAGCACTCGTCATAACCTGGGGCCGTGGTGAGATGACCGGATTGGCCTGAGGCTGTCCCAAGAAAAATCCTTGGCCGAAGGGAATTCCCAGCTTTTGGATGGTTCGAAGCTCGGCCTCGGTCTCAATTCCTTCAGCCACTAATGAAACACTTTGATCAAGGGCTAGTTCGCGGAAGTGGGTGATCATGGATTGACGCATCTGATCATGCTCGACACCGGCAATTAGCAACCGATCGATCTTGGCTATATGGGGTTGAACGGTCAGCAACAATCCCAATCCGGCGTATCCCACTCCGTAATCGTCGAGGACGAGAAGATAGCCTTCTTCCCGCCACCTGTGAATTTGCTGCAAATAATCGGCGTTCTCGAGAATGTTTTGGGATTCGGATATTTCTAAAGCTATGCGCGTGGGGCCCAGCTGCAGTTTGTCGGTATTTATCGGCACATGGGCGTAGTCGCCGTTAATATTCAAAAATAACATCTGCTCAGAGTTTAAGTGCCGATGGCCCCACTCCAGTCCCAAAGTCCTGCACTGCATTTCCAATTCAGATTCCAGTCCCTGGTTTCGGGCTTCCTCAAATAACTGCGCCGGAGAAGTCCAGGGCGAGGAAGGCTTGCCGCGAATCAAACTTTCATAGCCGACAACCTCACCCGTCGACAAATTCACGATGGGTTGCGCAGCCACCCATAATCCGTCCATGAAGGCAGCGTCCATCAATTTTTTCCTTTCCGCAGGCGAGAATCCGCCCTATTTTAACTATCCATGAATAATCACGAGTGTGAGAAGCGGACACCGTTTAACTAGCCCTGTAATATGTCAAGTATTTAAAATATTTCGACACGCAATGCTAAAAATCCTTGTTTTGTTCACGACAAATTGACAAATACCTTTATTGGTACGAGACTTTTTTACTGAATTCCCAAGAGAGTCAGTCCAGAAACAGGAAACTAATGGCGTGGAACACCATAATTAATTCCAACCCTGTCGCCCCAGGGCTCAAGCCAGAGCATTGGAATTGCAGAGGACGCTCTTAAAACATGAAGTGAGTTTTCACGGCTATGTTATAGCAGGGAATGTGCCTTTGGGGGGTGATGTGTCTTATCAGGGCAAGAATTGGAGTCTTTGCCGCCAGTCATCATAGCAGAACATTGAAAAACGATGATGTATGCGACTTCTCAACCCATATCAAATGATCAGAACCTCTGAATTACCGGCATGCTAGCAGACAAAGAGTATCCCTGGAGGAAATTCTTCTCCCCAGGGATGATATTTTCTTCTGGATCAGCGTTCTCAGGATTTCCTGGCATTCGCTTCGTCAGCTTTTTTGGGCCGATACACATTGAGACCGATTTTTTCTTCACGATCAGGACCCACCGACACATTGCCTTCCGTACTCGCGATGATGCGGGTTTTACCCGAACTAGATGGTCCAAAATCTTGCGTCAAGTCAATCCGAATTGTGAGGATATCCCCTTCGATAACCCAGTCCACATTTTTCATCAAACCATCCCTCCAGAAATGCCATTAATCACCGCTATAAAATATTACCAAATTATTACTATATTGCGACCCGAGAGAAGGCGGTTATCTAAAGTGGCAAAGGCATGATCACGTCCTGTCAAGTGGTGTAAAAGCTTTGGCTTCCCTATCCCGTAGGCAGCGGGGAACAACACTAGCCAGACATATGGGTTTGAAATTTTGATGCGCGGGGTAACACGCCTACCGCATACCTCATATGTGTACCTTATCTCGGAAGTTCTTGTATACCGTGGGCATGAACGTGCGAATTTTTTTCTGAACCGTAAAATGATGTACCCAAAATATCCCCGTAAACCAGACGTTATGGGTTCTTCTTCCCGAAGAACGGCCGAAAGCCTTTCACTATCACACCAAAACCCGTCAAGACGCTTGCCGCATCATCGCCATTATAATGGACATGGGCTACGTCAACGACTCCCGACAGGGTATCCCGGTCCGCAACATCCGGCCAATTCTCGCTGCGTGCTCGATTTTGTGCTGAAGACCTACCAAGTTGAAATTTTCATATTAACCTTAATTGGAGAAGTCTGACTCTGTTTATGGGTTCCTGGCCAGAGTAAGGCCATGAGTTTTCCCGATTGCGCACAAAGGGACCAAAACGGGATGAATTTTAAAGCCCGGTAGGGATTTTGATTGGGGGGAATTGTATCCTCGACGTGGGCGTATGGTACCAAAAACGAAACAAAACTCCTCAGTGGATTCAGCAAAAGATTCTTTGCATTCGATATCCTCCACGTCACCTCTCCGACTCCTGAAGCATCACAACCGCAGCTATCCCGCGTAATTCGAAATAGCCTTTTTTCTCCTGAATCATTTTTCTTGCTATTTGACGTTTATAGTCGGGAAAAGTGACAAGTGTCACAAAACTTCAACCCGGCACCGATATGATAGATATGAGAAGCCGAACTACCTAGGTGGCTGGCAAAGGCGATTCCGTAGCGCCAGTCTCGTGCACAGCCGAATGACCGCCGTTCTCTTCCGAACAGAAGTGCTCTCACCCCTGAGGGCGAACCTGATCTCAGCCAGCACCGTACTAAACACGCAACGCGTCCCCACCACAGTCTTTGGGTAATACAGGAAGAGACACTCAGTTTGGGAACCTTGGCATTTCGCAAGACCTGCGGCGGAGCAATGAGGGAAAAACACGTGAGGACCGGAAAAGATTTCGACTCGGAAGATCTTGACTTGACACTCCGTAACTCGCGATAGTTCCTTAACCATTGGCACATTGACGTTCAACCCCGAAAGGAGACTGATTGTGGTGCCATTCGAATACTTCCGGTACGAAGTGGCCAAGGATCCCGACAAAGTAGTTGAAGAAATCCAAAGGGCCATCGCCCGCCATGATCTGATCGAACACACCGTCATCAATCACCGAAGGGACATGGCGCGTCACCTTATACCGAATCCTCCCTGGGCTTACTCCGTGATCTTCGCCAATCCGCGTGCCGGGGCGACATTTCTCTCGGTGGCAATGACCGTGGTGACAGAAATGCCCGCCCGTCTGGGCATTTATGGTGACTTTGGGCACACTTCCATTATCTATCACACCATGTCATCCCTTCTGGCCAGACATCACTCCGATTTGCGTTATGCCGGAGAAACCATCGACGCCTTGGTTGATGAGATGTGCACGGAAATCGGCGCGGAATTGATTTCACGCGAGTTATGGTCCGATCACCTGGAAAGCATGGCATCAGGTCGTGGGCGCATCCCCATCGGCTAAGCCGCTTTGAAAGTTGACGAGGGCGGGCCTTTTGGTTGCTTTGTCCGGATTTGGCCCCTTTTACGGGATGCCCCTGATCCTGACTAACTACTGAAACAATAACAATGATTCCGAAGATCTTTCCGCTTCTTATTCCTCAAGTTCAGTCTCAGATAGGGCTACACACAATGGCCGCCTGTATTCTCCCCCCTTCCCCCTGTATTCCTTTGTGTCGGGAGAGCCTTTTTCGCTGTCCTGGAAGCCTTGAGGGACAAAGCCTTAAAGACAGCGGAAAAAGAATTTTCCCCCAATATTCCACGACGGGATGCGGTTTTGTGGGCAGGGATTGACCGGGATCTGCAAAATTGACCCCAAGCCGGCAACGATCGCAAAAAATGGCGCTAGAACAACAAAAACGGGCCACTCTCTGGTAAAATCATTGTGTAGAGACACCATTTCACCGAAGGAGTGACCCGT
>JAKBWA010000013.1 GCA_021841025.1 Bacillota bacterium
CGATCACGTGATATCAGCGACTTTGCAAATGGGCAGAGTGAGTGCTCAGCCCATGGAACCCCGTGGAGTTTTTGCCCATTTCGACCCAGCCACTCAGCTCTTGACTGTTTACGACGCGACTCAGGCTGTACACCGTGCTAAAAGAACGGATTGTCGAATTTCTCGGTTGCAAGCAAGATCAGGTGCAAGTTATCGCTCCGGAAATCGGCGGAGGATTCGGAGTGAAAAGCGCAAGTTACCCAGAAGAAATCCTCTTGAGTTACTTGGCCAAATATTTTGCGCATCCCATTAAGTGGACTGCTGATCGTTTTGAGGAATTTTTCGGCACGTACCAAGAACGGGAACAAACGCATCATGTTCAGTTGGGAGTCCAGAAAGACGGACGCATCATCGCATTTGTGGATACCTATTATCAAGACAACGGAGCCTATCCTGGATCCGGTGTGCTGGTAGCCCACAATACGGCGCGCAATCTCACCGGACCCTACCGTATTCCAAATTTCGCCTTCCACTGCTATACCGTCATGACCAATAAGGTTCCTCAAGCCCCTTACCGTGGAGCCGGACGTCCACAAGGGCACTTCATTATCGAACGGATGCTGGATTTGGCCGCCGATGAGTTAAACATGGATAGGGCTTCTATTCGCATGAAAAATCTGGTTCAATCCCATGATTTTCCTTATGCAACGGGATTTCCTGGCGTAATCTATGATTCCGGAGATTACTCCCGGACATTTCAAGATCTGCTGGATATTATCGACGTCAACCGTTTTCGGCTGCACCAAGAGCAATCCCGGGCCGAGAGCGTTCGCCTGGGTCTGGGATTGGCCAACTATGTGGAGATCTCTGCGGGGTTCGGATTCGAAGGCGTGCATCTGCGCCTTGCCGCCAATGGTAAGATCGAGCTGGCTACAGGAGCCAGTACTCAGGGACAGGGACATCGTACAGCTTTGGCTCAGATCGCCGCCGATGCTTTGGACGTGACGACGGATCAAATCGTTGTTAGCGAAGGGAATACTAGCCGCATCGGTAAAGGAATCGGGACTTTCGGCAGTCGTACCATCATTATGGTGGGCAATGCCGTGGCTGTTGCCGCTCAAGAATTTTTGGACAAAGCACGGAAAGCTGCGGCTGAATTCTTGGACGTCCGGGTCGAGAATGTGCTTTATCACCGAGGAAATTTTTTTCTTGCAAAGTCTGAACAAAAATCCCTAACGTGGGCCCTCGTGGCCACGGAATTACAAAAATCCTCACGCTCCATGCCAGAACACGAATATTACTTCGACTCCAATACTGCTGCCTACGGATTCGGGTCTCACGGAATTATCGTAGAAGTCAAAGAAAAAACAGCGGAAGTGAGGATTGAACGTTATGTGGTTGTCCATGACGGGGGAGTCATCGTCAATCCTCTCTTGGCCAATGGCCAGATTATGGGTGGCGTCGTGCAGGGGCTTGGAAGCGCTCTTTATGAGGAAATGCGCTTCAATGAAGATGGCCAACCCTTGACCACCTCCTTCATGGATTACCATCTTCCGGGAGCGGCCAAGGCTCCTGACATTGAAATTCATCACCAAAATTATCGGGCGCCTGGAAATCCCGGCGGATACAAGGGCATAGGAGAAGCTGGCATCATTCCGTCTCAAGCCGTCATCCTCTCAGCTGTAGAAGACGCTTTTCACGACAAGAAACTGAAGCTGAGTTACGCACCCATAACTTCCGGCAGACTCTTTCAAGCGTTATACCGGCAGGAGGCCAAGTTATGAAACCCGCAGCATTTGCCTACTATCGCCCCAAGATCCTAGCCGAAGCGCTGGACCTTTTGAGCACAGTGGAGGGAGCCAAAGTACTGTCCGGAGGGCAAAGGCCTGATTCCCATGATGAATATGCGCCTAGCTCGCCCTGAAGCTCTTGTGGACATCAACCATCTTAGTGAACTTACACGGATCCAAGATACCGGGGATGCCGTGGAAATTGGGGCATTAGTTCGTCATGCCGAACTGGAGAAAAATCCTGTAATTGGATGTCATGCTTCTTTAATCCAGCAAGCCGAACGGTTGATCGCCCACCCCGCCATTCGCAGCCAAGGAACAATTGGCGGAAGTCTTTCTCATGCCGATCCTGCTGCAGAGCTTCCTGTTCTAGCGGTATTGGGGGATTGGCTATTTAGGGTGTCCTCTGCAAAACAGAACCGAATCATTTTAGCCGCCGATTTTTTTCTGAGTTACTTCGTTACCCAGCATGCCAGCCGGGCTTACCGCCGTCAATTAGCCGAAACCTTGCTTAATGAGGCACTGCATCTTGCCGCACGACAAAATTCGGGAGAAAGGAGAGGGTAGTCATGGTATCCATTACGCTTCGTGTCAATGGCAACGTGCACCATCTAGAAGTCGAACCGCGTTGGCTTCTGGCCGAAGCTGACAGGCACTCATTTGGGTTGCGAACAGGGGGTATGCGGCGCGTGCACGGTCCTATTAAGCGGGAAACCCGCCAGATCTTGCTTGACTTTTGGTGTCATGGCGGATGGAGCCGAGATCACGACAGTAGAAGGATTGGCGAAAAAAGGACCGCTGCATCCTGTTCAAGAGGCCTTTTGGCAAGAGCATGCGTTGCAATGCGGTTTTTGCACTCCCGGATTTCTCATGAGCAGCATTTACCTCTTGCAGGAAAATCCTGATCCCACCCGGGCTGAGATCAAACAAGCTCTAGCGGGATACTTGTGCCGTTGTACCGGTTATCAGCATATCGTAAATGCTGTCGAACAAGCCGCTAAGACTCTTCGAGACAAGTCCGGTGAAAAAATAGCTATCCAGAGTTTACGCGTAGAAGGTTAGCCCCTGGAACTCGGTCCTTTTCCATTCGTCAAATTGTTGAGGGCCCGCAAAAAGAACGCCATCCTGCGAAGAAGATGATGGCGTTCTTTGCTCTTTCGCGTAGAGCCTTGGACATACCTTCTCCCTGTATCCCACACATTAGAAAACTGGGTCAGGTGTTAATGTTGGATTCGACGCTAGGCTCATGTTGAGCCAGAAGAGTTTTAAGAGACCCCAGACTTAAACATCATAATCCAAATGGATCCAGCGACTACACATAAAGCGATGAAACCTCCAAGCCCTAAAACCAACATCTGCCAGGCCATGCCCCGACTCTCCCTCAGATGCATGAACACGCCAAACTGTATGGCGGCTTGCACCACGGCTAAAACAATAACGACGAAGACCAAGCTGGCAACCGGCAACATCTGGTTTATCACCAAGAGAAACGCGATCGCTGTAAGCGCCATCGAGAAGACATAACCAAAGACTTGATGCCACGGGAATTTATGTGACGAAAAATGCGGGGCGAGTACGGGGATTTCAATACGGTCCTCGTTCTCTGCAATTTCGATGTGATTCATCGCTCCTGTTCCGTGACTGGGATAGAATCTATCTGCCATCATTGAACACTTCCTTGTTTGTTTATTTATTGACATTTATTGAATGTAAGCGTCAAACCATCTTCCCGCCCGTCATGTTAGACAAATACACAAAGGAGAAGATAAACACCCAGACAATATCTAGAAAATGCCAATACAGTGCGAACGTATAAAGCTTACGGCTCGTCCTGGGAGTAATTCCTCGCTGTACCAATTGTGCGACGAGTGTCAGCGCCCAAAAAATTCCGAATGTGACGTGAGATCCATGTGTCCCTACTAGCGTGAAAAATGCAGATAAGAACCCGCTTTGATGCCAAGTCGCTCCTGAATTTACATAAGAAACAAATTCATGAACTTCCGTCCCGACAAATCCCATTCCGAGCAAAATCGTTAATATCAGCCACGACAGCGCACCATTTTTGTTTTGACGCCGTGACTGATAGATTGCGAGGCTGCAGGTAAAGCTGCTTGTCAACAACAAAGCCGTTTCCACAATCAATGGAGTCATATGAAACAGGTGTAGAGGAGTGGGCCCGTTTGCATAGTCATATCGCATCACGGCAAAGGTCGCAAAGAGACAGGAGAATAGAACTAGATCAGTGGTTAGGAAAATCCAAAATCCTGTAATTTTGATACTTTCATGGTAATCAGCAAATTCCAGAGGCAACTCTTGTTCCCGTGCTAATTTGGAGAGTGTTTGACTCATACTTCCAACCTCCCTAAGGCAGCTTCGCTGCGCCGGATGTCTTGGGGATCGAGCTCTTCCGTGTCGTTATAGTCGAATGCGGAAAGAAAAAGTGAGGCGATAACTCCGAGCGCCCCAACAATGGCGATGATCCACCAGGAAAACACCATGCCAAAGCCCAGAACGAAAAAGCTTATGCCCATGAACAACGGCATAGCCGAACGCTTCGGCATGTGAACGGGTCGAATTGCCGAAGATTTGACCTTATAGGCGTTAGCCCTTCCGGACTGTTTCATTTCCCACCACTCATCACGGTGTGTGACGAGGGGAATCGTAGCGAAGTTGTAAGCCGGAGCCGGAGAAGGCAGGGACCATTCCAAGGTGCGGCCATTCCACGGATCCCCGGTAACGTCACGTTCGCCGTATCGCATGCTCCACAATACGTTGTAGACCAGAACGAGGAATCCAGCGCCTTGAATAAATGCCCCGATGGTAGACACCATGTTCAATGCTCCCCAGCCTAATCCCGGGGGATAGGTATACATGCGGCGGGTCATACCTTCGAAACCAAGCATGTACTGCGGCACGAAGGTCACGAAGAAGCCGATGACAAAGATCCAAAAAGCCCACTTGCCTTGTCGTTCATTCAGCATGAACCCAAACATTTTAGGCCACCAATAATACATGCCTGACAATACACCAAACACCGTTCCTCCAATGAGAGCAAGGTGGAAGTGGGCGATCAGAAAATAACTATTGTGCATCTGATAGTCGACCGGGACGGTCGCTAAGAGCACTCCCGTAACCCCCGCTACCAAAAACGCGGGAATAAAAGCGAGTTGCCATAACATGGCCACCGTAAACCGAATGCGACCGCCCCACATGGTCAATACCCAATTAAATATCTTGACACCGGTCGGAATGGCAATGAGCATGGTGGTGACACCGAAGAATGCATTGACACTCGGCCCTGCACCCATGGTAAAGAAGTGATGCACCCACACAATATAACTCAATATGGTAATGGCTAACACAGAGCCCACCATAGCCGGATATCCGAAAAGTTTCTTGTCCGAAAATACCGGCACCACTTCGGAAAAAATTCCAAAGGCCGGCAAAACCACGATGTACACTTCGGGATGCCCAAATAGCCAGAAGAGATTCACAAATTGCATGGGCATTCCACCATGCCCCAATGTGAAAAACGACGAGCCAAATAGTCGGTCCAACAGGGTCAGCAGCAAAGCTATCGTCAAGGGCGGAAAGGCAAAGATAATCAAGGCTCCAGTGACCAAAACCGTCCAAACAAACATTGGCATACGCATTAAGGTCATGCCGGGTGCGCGCATACGCAATATCGTCGTCATGAAGTTGATGCCGGTGATGGTGGTACCTATTCCGGCAATTAACAGCGATACTAAATAGTAATTTTCGCCCACGCCGGGATTAAACCGCAACTCGGTCAGGGGAGGATAAGCCGTCCATCCGGCATTGGGAGAACCGCCAATGACAAACGAAATATTAAAAAGAATTGCTCCGGCGGCAAATAGCCAAAAACTGACGGCGTTAAGCCGCGGAAAAGCTACGTCCCGTGCGCCAATCATAAGAGGAACGGCGACGTTAAACAATGCAAAGAGAAACGGCATCGCCATGAAGAAAATCATAATGGTGCCGTGCGTCGTAAACAGTTCGTCGTACTGGCCTACAGGCAACAGATGATTATTAGGCAAAGCAAGTTGGGAGCGTATCATGAGTGCATCCACGCCGCCGCGAAACAACATCAAAAGAGCCGATACGAGGTACATAATCCCGATCTTCTTGTGGTCAACTGACGTCAACCATTCTCGCCATAGCCAACCCCATTTCTTCAGCCGGGTCAACAGGTAAACCAAAGAAAGCATAGCGAATATGATGCCAAACTCAATGACCACCTCGTCCGGGCGACGAGTCTGCGGCGGAAAGAGCCGGGCCAAAATCTGATTCACTAAGACGACCACCCTTCATGAAAATTCTGTTCACATTACTTGATAAGTTCTCACTAAGGCATGACCATCGGGGAAGATCCCGTCAAGGTAAACCCGTGCGAGGTCGTGGGGAAAGTTCCGGCGGGATAAGACGAAAAGCTTTCTTCGCCAGCATATCCGAAATGCACCAACGCGTGGTATTTAGCTAATGACATTTGAGGCGCTGTGGTCTTCACGTGATGCACCCATTGATTGAAGACCGTGTGTGAAACAGCATCGACTTGGAACACCATGTGAACGAAACCCCGGCCGGAAAACTGCCCGCTTCGACCCATGTAAACGCCCGGTTTGTTAGCCTCAAGCCATAAGGGCAGCACTTCACCAGGCATGGTGTATTCCATGCCACCGAGTTGCGGTACCCAAAAAGTATTCATGGGGGAGTCGGCGGTTAATTTAAACAAAACAGGCACGCCCACCGGAATTTTAATGTAGTTAACTGTCGCAATGTGCTGAGCAGGATATTGAAACATCCATTTCCAGTCAAGAGAGGTGACATGAATGACCACCGGATCTTTTTGCTGGGGTAAGGTATCTAGCGCATAGGTTTTGCGAACAGTTGGCACTGCTATGATCGTCACGATGATCAAAGGGATTACAAATAGCATTACCTCGAAAAATTTACTCTTCTGCCACTGGGGAACATAACTGCCCTTATGCCGTGGATTGTCTCGAAAACGGACGAGCACAACCGCTAAAAGGATCCACACGGGTATAACGACGACGGCCATGGCAACAGAAGCTAAGACGAGAAGATTCAGCTCGGTTTGACCGACTGGTCCGGCAGGATGTAAAAGGGTGTACTGTCGGCCACAACCAGAAGCCAACAAACTTACAATGAGGGCAAGCGGCACCAAACGGTATGCCCAGTGCGCGCGGTGCCTCTTAGGCATCGGAATCACCTTCTATTTGAATTGTTTCTTGAATCAAACTTCATAGCGACACGATTATTGAATTAAGCAAGACATGGTGGGGACAGAGTTAATTTTTCTAAACTATATTTCTCTTAAATCATTCAGAACAAAAATTCACTTCATAACAGAACGACAAATGCAATAATTTTTAACGGAATTATAATCCTGGGTGTTTGCTATAGTCAACTATATTTTCACACTTTTTATTTTTGTTGAATATATTGGAACCAATAAATTTGTTTTTTGTTTGACGCTTCGTCAATTACGTCAAATAGACATTTGGATCAGTTTTCATGTCATTAAATTGGAGGTAATTGAGAAGAGGGATCTAGTGGTTTCTCTGCCAATATAATCACATGTTTTAAACTATACAAGACTTGACTAAAGATAAAGGGGAATGGAAGTGACGAGCTTCGCAATCGTTACGCCATAAGGTCATCAGCAACTTCGAGAGTAAAATCCATACCGATAAATACCCAACTTCCAAAGCAAGAAGGTTATGTCCAGATGGAACATTCTTGAAATATTAATTGCTCCATCTGGACAAATGGGCTACTGCGGAACCACTGTCATCTGACTAGGGCCATGTAACTATATGAGAATTTTCTTATCGTGAGGGGTGTTGGGTTCCCAGAAGATATGATGAAATGACATGAAAGAGCGTTAAACTTTGAGGAAGCATGAGTAGAGTCTATCTGTCTAGTATGAGCGGAGTATCTATTCGGTAATTACCTCTCATGGCTTATCGACGCTTAGCCAAAAGAATTGCTTCTCCTGTTTTTGTGTCAATTTCTCAGGTTTGCGTTAAGTGCCAGGCGTATCTTCGGCCTTTCATGCATCCTCACACGAAGCGAGGATGGTGCGGACCTCATTTAAGCTCGTAGCGGCCAAAAGATATTCCTGATAGGACGACGTATCGGTATCGTTTTCCGCCTTTCGCATCTCATTGTCGTCGGCTAAAAGCGCCATAGCCGCAGCACGATGCGTGACGCACTTGCAGCCAATAGTTGTCCAGTTGCTCGTAAATTGTCATAGGACCTCGATGAAGATTCCCCTCATCATGAAAATATCTGTCCTCCTGCCCTCCTGCTCATTCCACCGGAACATGAGTTGCGGTTCAAACGGCTCAAACTTGCATTGCCGCAACAGCTCCACCTCCCGATCCGCGTAAAGGATTAAGCGTTCATCCCGGAGGATGTCAACATCGCGCGCCACACTACACAGCAAATTGACGGCTCGTGCCAAAAGATCCCGAAAGAGATCAGGGGTTGCATGGTGTGGCAGCGGGTGTTGACACTCCTCAATCAGGACCATCGCGTCGTCAACATCCTGAATGGCTCGGTCGATACGTCAATTTTCATAAAACCTAAGCATTAAAAGCTACAGGTTGTATTCAAGGCCAAAAAACAGAAAACCGTAGGATAGTAAGATCGAAATGCTGCCAAAACCTTAACGTAACGCGAACGATCGTCTTGGTTTCGGCTATAGAGTTAGCGGAATTAATGATTGATCCCCGAGTCGGAGTCATAACGGAGGCCGTATATGAGGTGTTAAGAATGGACCGTGATTACTTCACGGATGAGTAATTTTCCCATTGTATTAAGGCCAGCAGGACCACCATGAACGAAGTGGGCGGTTTAAAGGCGCCCACTTCGTTCTGACCCGAACAGCGCGAGCCGCGCGCGGGCAGAACAACACCCTCCCGAATTTGTCACCCGCTAACAGATTGGGAAGGAATCGATGCTGAGCTTCGCGCATAGCGAACCCGTAGTATAAGTAATCCCCCTAAAACCAATGTTATTGTCATAAACGTCAATCCGGCTACGATATTGTTATGGGTCACCGTGAGCAGATAGCCCACCACAAAAGGTCCCACAAATCCGCCCAAATTGCCTAAGCCATTAATGAGCCCCATTGACGCACCCAAGGCATCTGTTCCAACAATCATGGGAGGAAGGGTCCAAAACACCCCAAGAAAAGCCATAACGCCAGCTTCCGTAAGAGAAATGAAGACTATTGCCCACAAGGGACTCGAGCGGCCAATTATGGCTGATAACAATAGGGCAATCCCGGCAACGACTAAAGGCACGGCAATGTGCAGCTTGCGCTCCTGGGTCGCGTCGGAATGTCGCGAATTCAACCATAAGGCCAGAACCGAGACAACATAAGGCAGAGTGCCTAATAGGCCGACACCCACGGGGCCTAACGAGGAGAGATTTTTCAAAATAGTGGGCAGCCACAGGCTAACCCCGTATAGTCCAATTAGAGCAAGGAAGTAAACAATGACTAACAACCAGACTTGCCCATTCGCGAAGGCCTGTCGCCAGTTTGTTGCCATAGGACGGATATTCTGAGCATCTTCCGCAAATCGTTGACGCAAATACTCGCGTTCCTCTGGCGAAATCCAACGCGCCGTCTCTGGAGATTCATCAACAAATAGCCACCAAACTCCGGCCCAGATAAAGGCCGGAAATCCTTCGAAAAAGAATAGCCAGCGCCATGATAAATGGGCCAAAATAAATCCGGCTGCCGGTGACATGATAATGGCAGCTACGGGGAGACAAAACATCCAGTAAGAATTAGCCCGGGCTCTTTCATCCAGTGGAAACCATTTGGCCAATAACGCCAAGGTGGCTGGCCAGACCCCTCCTTCAGCCACTCCCAAAAAGAACCGAACCAGCAATAATTCCGTCTCATTCTGAACGGCGCCTGTAAGAACCGCAAAAATTCCCCAGACGAGTAGCGCAATCGTCACAAATTTCTTAGCACTCCAGTGAATACCCAAGTATCCTCCAGGGATTTGCAAAAATAAATAGCCAAAGAAGAAAATACCACCCGCTAATCCCGCGACTGTCGCACTAATTCCCAGCGTTTTCTCCATGCCAGAAAATCCAAACCCGATGTTGATGCGATCCATAAAGCTGATAGTATACATGAGAAAGGCCACAGGAATAATGCGCGCCCAACGTTGTCGGGGTGCTGAATGCGCTGTTGATAACGCCACAACGATTCCACCTTTCTGAACTTTCTGTTAATAATGAAAATAATAATACACCAAGAGAGTTAGGGTTACGGATAAGCGAAAGTAGTATAGCACGGTGTCCTGCTTCCGGAAAGACATGCGCATTCAGTGATCCTATATAGCTTTCGTGCGTTTCATCTTGCAAATATTCTAAAATCCAAATACCCACCAACTGCACGGACCCGCGTCAACTCACAAGCCAACAGGGACACCGCAGTGCGAAAATCAGACGCTGCGACCCATTCTATTTCGTGCTGACTGTGCCAAGCTACCCAGTGCGCGAGGCCTTCCAGTCACCAC
>JAKBWA010000020.1 GCA_021841025.1 Bacillota bacterium
TCCGACATAGTTATTGTGTGCATTGCCTCTGGCAATGGGTCCAGAACGGCAAAGATCTACTCAATGCCCTTCCGTATCTCTCCGCCTATTTGGGTCATGCAGATTTTCGAGGCACGGAGTATTACCTCCGCCTCACGGCTGAGGTGTATCCGGATCTCGTCGCACAGTTGGAGGCGGCGTTGGGATCCATCATTCCACACGGAGGGTATTCCCTTGAAGACACCGACTGACTTTGCTCGGCACCTGTCCACGTTTCTCACGCAATATCTTCCGGGGCAAAAGAATGTGAGTCCCCATACCATTGCCGCTTATCGCGATGCATGGAAACTGTTTCTGATCTTTAGCGAACAATATGACGGGGTAGGACCGGAGCGATTGACCCTCGCCAAGCTAACCCATGAGCGCGTCCTGGCCTATTTGGAGTGGCTCGAAACGGTGCGCCATTGCTCGGTGGCGACGCGCAATCAGCGACGATCGGCCGTGGTCGGGTTTACGCGTTATGTGCAACAGGAAGTGCCGGATTACCTCTTTGAGTGGCAACGGATTCAGAGCATTCCAGCGAAAAAGGTCGCCCAGCCGCTGGTGCCCTGTCTGACCGAGGACGCCTTACGTATTCTATTCGCCCAACCGAATCCCGAGACAGCCCAAGGTCGCCGTGACTTAGTCCTCTTAGTGGTGATGTACAACAGTGCGGCTCGAGTGCAGGAATTGGTAGATTTGCGTGTCCGCGATATACGGCTCACGTCGCCCGCGGTGATGACCCTCCATGGGAAAGGCCAAAAAACACGCCAAGTCCCGATCCTGGGTCAAACAACCGCATTACTGACGAATTATTTGACTCACCACCAAAAGATGGCGTGGGGTATAGCCGGCGCGGACGCGCCGGTCTTCTATAACCAACAACGTCAACCGCTATCCCGGTGGGGAATTTCCCACATTCTGCAAAAGTATGTCTTGCTGGCCCAACGAAACAGCATATTTCCGACCCATCTCCATGTCACTCCCCATGTGCTGCGCCACTCCAAGGCAATGGGGATGCTGAAAGCTGGCGTTAATTTGGTCTACATTCGAGACTTCCTGGGACACGTCAATGTCTCGACGACAGAAATTTATGCCCGCGCGGACGCAGAAATGAAGCGGAAGGCATTAGAAAGTACGTACCGGGAGCTACAAACGGAGGCTCTTCCACAATGGAAAGATGATGATGACTTGATGCACTGGCTACAAGACCTCTGCAAGTAGCTCTTGTGGATGATTATGGGGAGTGTTGGACGGAGAACTGACGTGGACACACCGTTTGAGCCCGGCACTCCCCATTTTCGTCAAACTAAGTCCAAACAAGGTGTCCTTTAGCCAATGTATGCCACTACACCTGAACACGTCAGGACATCGGCAGCCCTCCCGGGGGGTCATGCTCGACTGCCTCGGAAGGGAATTCAGGGAGGAGAAATTGAAGCGAAGGGGGTTATTTGCCTTTCCCTAGTCAATGAGCAGCATCGTTCACCTTTCATCGACACCCACCCCTACTATGGATTCCTGAGTTGAGACTACTTGCTGCTTCTTAGACGTCTAGGTGCTCGACATACCATAACCCCATGATGATTGCCACGGCAGCCCACGTCAGTACAACGACTAATCCGGATTGTAAAGAAAATCCATGGATACTGAATTGTATGGTGGCTTTTCGTGTCCAATCTGCCATTAACGTTAGTTGACTTACTGGGTCCCATATAGCTAATGAGCCAAAGATATGGGAAAGCCCTCCACTGAGAACCAGCATCGCGCCCACAATGAGCGTTAATAGTGTCGAACGGATCAATAAAGAAATTGTAAGCGCTATTGCTACTAATGCACTTATAGCGATCATGCTGAGAAAGACTGCCAGCAGATCGTAAGACCATTGGGAGAGAAGATGAAATGTTTGCATAGGCACTTGGACTTGGGGCGGCGATCCCAGAATATTGACGCGTATTCCCACTACGTGCGGCATTTCGGCAAAGCCAATACCAAAGAACGCACTGCCAATGGCAAAAAATCCCACAGCGCACGCGGCCATGAATCCCCAGATCAAGGTGAGGGAGGCGAACAATTTGGCAAGATATATTTTCATTCGGTAGGGAGCATGCAACAGTAAATTTCCGAACGTTCCACCCTCAATTTCCGAGGAAATCCGATCTGCGCTAAGACCTATTGCCAAAAGAGCAAATACGAAAAGCGCGGGATTGCTAAATACCTGCCCAACTAATCGAAATCCACTCTCGGCACCAGGGTTGTATGAAAGAATACCGTGAGATGCCATAAACTGATATTTTGTCAATTCTTCTTGGGATGAACCTTGAGATGCTGATGGGGTATGCTTCAAGGAAGTTTTCAGTGTTTTGATTTGGGAAGTAACATTAAGGTTCTGTTTCTGTAAAACCATGTGCTGCAGACCTTGTTCTTGCATTTGCAATTGGTGTTGCAGCATGGTCTTGGTATGACCCGAACTGTGCCTAATTTGCTGGCGAAGCTTAATGATTTGAGCGTGCATCATATGGATGACTTGTTGTTGCATCACTTGGGCGGATTGATGATTGTTATATACAACATACATTCCACCTAGGAGGATAAGAACGAATGCGATGATTAACACGCGAGCTCTATAAACCCATAATTTCTCCAGTTCATTATGGTAAAGGGCCATTCCGATGCTATGATTTGGCATTTTGCATCTCCTTGTCATGTGCAGCCATGCGTTCCATATATTGGCGTTCCAAATTCTCTTTGTATGGCCGGGCTTCAAGAACGTTGAAGCCGTCATTGACTAAGCCGCGAATGAGAGAAGCCGTGTCTTCTAGATGCTCTAAATACAGATGATATCCACCGTCTTCGGTTGGCTCTGCTGCAATTTTGCGATCCTCGAACCATGTTCTCAGACGCTTTGGTTCAGCACAACGAACATAAGCTTGAACACGCTCAGTGCTGCCATTCCGATCTTCAATGCCAACAATGCGGCCGTGATTAATGAAAACTAGCATGGTGGCCAGTTGTTCCACTTCAGAAAGAATGTGACTCGACAGTAAGATCGTGACGCCGAGCTGAGCCAATTGCAGTAGGTGCAGACGGAATTCTCGCATTGCGCTCGGGTCGAGACCGTTCATCGGTTCATCCAAAACGAGAATTGCTGGTTCTTGCAGTAGTGCCAGAGCTAGGGCCAAGCGTTGCCGCATGCCCAGGGAATACCCCTTGACGCGGCGAGTACGGGATTCTGCGAGTCCCACTCGGGCCAAGCGCTGTTGAATTGCCGAGTCGGTGATATTCAAATTATGCATTCGTAAGGCCTGTCGCAGGTTTTGTTCGCCAGTTAGATAGGGATAGAAACGTGATTCCTCGACAATAGCACCGACACCGTCCAACGCCCTCGGAGCGTCGCGGTGGACATTGGTGCCCTGAACTTCGATGCGCCCCGAGCTCGGTCGGAGCAACCCTAACAACATCCGGAGACTGGTCGTCTTGCCGGCCCCATTGGGACCCAAAAATCCGCAAATTTCTCCCCGGTAAACCTCAAAGGTGATGTCATCGACCACATTTAGTTGGCGATATTTTTTGGTAACATGTTGAAAGCTTATCATTACATCCGATGTGTCTCGATATTGACTACGACTGGTCATTAGGACTCCTTTCACGCTGCGTCTTCACCCTAAGCAAAACTCTTGAGTTGTGAAAAACGAAACTATTGGTTTGTTCGCTTCTGAAGAGACGGCATATAAAGGGCTTTGTTCGCGAACCCTGACTCGGTACCAGTTCTTTGCGTTGCCAACAAAATCCCCATTGAGATAAGATCGTCTTCATCTAAAGAGGTTGACCCGGAGATGAGCGATATGGCCAGGGTTTTGCGTGAAGTCTTGGGAGTCAACCGAAACATTCAAAACCCAGTCTCACCAGGCCCTAACGGCGCCCCAGTGTCCCCACCCATCTTCACTGCTTCCCTCTCCTCTCCCCCTCCGCAAAACCATGCACCAAGGATTTCTGATAGGATATTTTGCCAATATTCGCTCATGTTTTCGCGTGAGGCGATATATAAGATTGCCAGCAAGTAAAAACCCCTTCTGTCTGAATGCCGCGGCGTGCGTCTTGCTAGAATTTTATTGATGGAGCCTATCTCGCTACATTTCTTGGTCTTCTATTCCCCAATTCTTAACGCAATAATGACCGATATTGTAACCGGCAACTGCTCATAAATTGCAAAAAGATTTTACTCGTTCAGTGTCAAATGACGAATGGGCACCACACTAAAGTTGCCGGATGTTTGTCAGTACGGGTCAGCTCTCGCAATGGCATCGTTGCGTTGAATGAGGCAACTAACAAATGTATTGAGTACAACACCCTATGGGGGACACCCAAGTTTATTGTTCTTGTCGCTCGGCTATTTAATGCTCAGACTGACTAATATCTTAAAGAAGGGATATACCAAGATCATAAGGCCCACACCTGAAATAACATAAGCAGGATAAAACTTTGAAGAACTGGTCAGAGCGCCAATTCCCTTGACATTAGTGAATTATCCTCACAACCTCCAGGCCGCCTGGCAGAAACGTTAAAGCATGGCAGGGGATTAAAAAGAAACCGTTTGCCTTAACGGAGGCGCGCAGATCCACAAGGATCATAGCAGCCTAAACAATGTCAGACTTCTCGTTATCTTGCTAACCCATTCTCAACTACGGTTGGTCCTGTAGGCGACTATGTAATTGTTGCGGTAAGTTTCCTATGATGTCTTTGCCGTGAGAGGCGAGTAATGTCGTGCTTTGGGGAGGAAGTTTATCGGCAAACACCTTTAAAGAAGCTTTGACTTTATCTTTATCCGCTGGGTCGTTAAACCCTTCGGGGCATGCGAGCAACGAAGCGGTTTCGCTTCCCATGACCAAATCCCCGGTAGCTATCACGTGTTCAGGCAGAATGAGCAGCATCTCGTCAATATAGGGATTAGCTTCGCTCTGCCACACAGGCAGGGGCACAATGCAACGGACGGCATGAAGATTTAGAGGAAGCGGTGTGGCTTCATTGTAAAACACCGGATTGTCAACACCGGCAAAGCGCAGGATTTTGAGGGAGGATTGCTCGGGGACATAGATTGGAGTGTGAAAAATTTTACTTAAGTACCGGGCACCCCGCGTATGGTCGTGCGTCGTCAGGATAATGGCAAGAACTCCTCCCAATACTTGCAAAGCTCCGGGAAGTTCCGGACGCATGGGAGGATCAATTAACACAACGCCTTTTTCAGTTTGGATTAAATGGCCTACCATCATCCAGTGGTCCTCTGGATCCGGTGTAGACCATCGCCATAAGTTACGCGAGATGGGCGTGAACATCGTCCACTTCCTTTTTTCACAAAGTTTAGCATATGCACCTATCTGGGGCACGGCTTGTGCCGTGAATTCGAGGCAATATTTTGTTCTGGAACTACCAAATGCCGGTCTTACAGCGAGAAGAGTGTGGCTCCTGGGGCGATGCTTGGTTAAGAAGATTCTCGTTTATTAAAAGTCATCTGGTGGGTATGGATGCCTGGGGTATATGGGTCTCGAGTCGATGGTCACCGGCTCGGGGTATGATTTGTCTATCATATATTCTTAACGATCATTTGTTGAACACTGTCCCACTGAGTACTATACCTGAAAACAGTCGTTGAGTTAGTCATTATTGTATTTAGCCCTTTTAAATGTCTGAATACTCAATCAATTAATAACTGAAATATATGGAGTGGTGAGTTAATCATGAAGCCCTATTATTCTTTCGTAGCTCTGATGACGTGTGTAGTCATGGGAGTATCGGGATGTGGAAGCAATACAGCCTCCACTCCCGCCCGGAGCCTGCGCCATGTCGCCGGGGGCACGGCAGTCATCGCGTTGCCTGTCCAAACATCCCCTAACTGGTTTTTCCCCTTAGTTTCCTTAACGGCAGACTCTGTGGTTAATTATCAAGTAGATGAACTGATGTATAAGCCTTTGTTACGCATTGCCGCGAACGATGAAATCAATTACCATCGTTCTTTAGCCTCTTCGGTTTCGTGGAACAAGAGGGTACGCGCTACGTGGTGAAATTGCACAGGAAATGGCACTGGTCTAATGGCCGTCCCGTAACGGCTCAAGACGTTGTTTTTACATACCAGATCATGAAAGCCGCCAGTTCGGGCGCATCCAATTTGCCGTGGGGTTTTTCTGGTGCGGGATCAGGCGGCATGCCGACGTTGTGGAAGAGCGTCAAGGCTGTTGGTTCTCACACTGTGATCATTACCTTAACCAAGCCCATGAATCAACAGTGGTTTTTGCATAACGGCATTAATCAGATTATTCCGGTTCCGCAATCGGCTTGGGATAAGTACCCCCATAACATGATGCAGGAACTTCGTTTCATTCATTCCGTATCCAATTCCCCCAACGCTGCACCTTATCGCGTGGTTGATGGACCGTATCATTTTGCTTCGATGCAGGCTGACAATCGATGGACTTTCGTTCCTAATCCCCATTATGATGGTCATAAATCACTGCTGTCTCGAGTCGTATTTCAATATGAGACGTCGGCTGCCAATGAGTTTAGTGCTTTAAGAACGGGAAGTGTCAATGTCGGATATCTGCCGCCGTCGTTGTTAGGCTCACGGAAGGAATTGACCCATGATGTCTTGTCGACGCCGTATTTAGTCGGATTTAATTATTTAGTGGACAATTTCAGTAGTGCGGCTCCCAATGGCATTGGCAAAGCCTTTCAGTCTCTCGTTGTGAGGCAAGCGCTCCAAATGGGAGTCAACCAACAGGGCATCATAAATCATCTTTACCATGGATACGGGACTGTGGACGATACCGTAATTGCTCCCAGACCCCATACGCCATTTTTCGACCCGGCTCTTAAGAAGAACCCTTATCCCTACAATCCCGCCGCGGGAAAAAAACTGCTGGAACAGCACGGATGGCATCTGAAAAATGGCGTCATGACCAAACATGGCTTGAAGCTGGCGTTTACTCTCGATTATGCGTCCGGTAGTCAGACGGCTACTGATGTAGCCTCGTTGCTGAAAAACACATGGGCTTTAGAAGGCATTAATGTGCATTTGGTGTCGCAACCTTTTGACACCGTCATTAGTGACAGTCCGAGCAATGCGGACAAGTGGGCCATGATTTATTGAAATGGGGGATGGACTTACGGTACTGATCCTTATCCAACCGGTGGCAGTCTATTTGCGAGCACCGGCGCCGAAAATTCCGGATCATATGACAGTCAGACTATGAACAAACTCATCCAGGCTTCTTATCAACCTGGGAACGCAAAAGAAACAACGGCCGCCCTCTACAAATATGAAGCCTATGCTGTTTCTCATTTGCCCGCGGTATTTATCCCCTGGATCCCGCAATTCAATGAACATGCGACAAATATTCCCGGAACCGTGCGAACATTTGATCCAGTAGGTGCCGTAATATCACCCAATTATTGGTGGATATCCCAATAGTGTTCTTGGGCCAGAGCGCCTGTTATAGAATCTACCCGCGCGAATTCGCTGAACGATATCGAACTAAACCGCGAAGTTCTTTGTAATGCGAAGCGCAATAGACAAAATCAAGTGAAACGAGTCTTGGTATAGCTGATTTTAAATTAGATACAACCCGGTGAATGGGAGCGTGTTTCGTAGGCCATAGGTGCCGCACAACACAAACTTGGAGGTCTGATTTAGTCATCCGGAGACTGTTTGGATGGCTAATTTGCGTGACATAACCAAGTTTCGCACCGTCTTTTGCCCATCTACACCAGAGGCAAACAAATAAATATACGACTAATATTATAGACTTTATGACTTATATGCGATACAATATGGGTAAATTGGCAAAGGCGGGAGATAAAATGATAGAATTGGAACTGGAGGCCGAAGACTTTTTAACCCTGTGGTCGCATCCGGATTCCGAGTGGATGGTCGTTGATGTGCGTGAAATGGAAGAACAAGACATGGGCAGGATTCCGGGGGCGATCTCAATGCCTTTAACAGTTCTATTTCAGCAGTACAAAAAATTGCCCACGACACGTCCGTTGGCTGTGGTTTGTTTAAGTGGCCGGCGCAGTGCTGAGGCAGTTCAGTTTTTATGTGAAAAAGGATATCGGGCCACAAATATTGCTGGCGGAATGCTAGCGTGGCCGGGTCCGGTGGAAGCGTAGCCCATTTAGACAGTCATTTAGCCTACCCCCTGCTGTGATTATTGGTTGCCGAGGGACATAGAACGTCAAGGACGCGTTTTACTTCCTATATGGCAAGCAGTCGGAGCATAATTGCAATTTTTGTTAGATCGATTGACTGGGTATGCATCGGCGGCACAACCATCGTGTCTCATTATTGTGCACTGCGGGGTCGGAAATCCACCGTTAAAGCCTGGCCTTGGTAGTACACTTGATGGTGGGATGGTTGGCTTTGAGCAATTATCTGTCCGTGCCGCATGACCGTCCGGGGCACTGGCAAAAGCCGCAATGCCTCAGCAGGCGAGGTTGCATCCCAAATTACCAGATCTGCCGAACGTTGTGTCCCAAGATCATCGGGCTGAGCTGGGTTAAATACACGTTGCCCATTAATGGTAGCCATGCGAAAAACCCGGTCTATTTCCTCGGTTCCCGTCATATGCCCTAGATGCAATGCCATCCAGGCGGCTTGAAGCAGGTTTCCGCTTCCCAAGGGATACCAAGGATCCATGATGCAGTCACATCCTAAAGCGACTGGAACGTAAGAGGCATCTAATTCTTTGATGGGAGCCATCCCCCTCCGTTTGGGAAAATCATCAAAGCGGCCTTGCAATACGATGTTGGTTAAAGGATTGGCGATTATCGCCATGCCCGATTCCCGTAAAATGCGTCGTAATTTGAAACCATATGCCGGATTATAGCTATGCATAGCAGTGGTGTGGCTGGCACTCACACGTCCTTCCCATCTGTGAATCTTTGTTAGCCGTGCCATGGTTTCGACGAACCTCGACTCAGGATCGTCTGTTTCGTCGCAGTGGACATCAATGAGCCTTCCTTCTCTATGCGCTAACTCGAACAGGTATTCCAATTGGCTGATGCCATCTTCGCGTGTCCACTCGTAGTGCGGAATGCCCCCAACAATGTCCGCACCTTCATGAAGGGCCGTTTCTAACAACTCTTTTCCATGCGGATAGCAAAGGACACCTTCTTGCGGGAACGCGACCAGTTGCAAATCGACCACTGATGCCATCTCATCTTTCAATTCGCGTAAGGCATGCAGAGCTGTAAGCCGCTCATCGCAGATATCCACGTGACTGCGTATTTGCAATGTGCCATGTGCGACTTCCCAAAGGATGGCCTCTCTGGCTCGATTCTTGACGTCTTGTACGGTGATGTTCGGTTTTATTTCACTCCAACGCTGAATGCCTTCTAACAATGTTCCGGAGTGGTTGGTGGCGCGGTGCGGCACGGTGAGGGTTGTATCGAGATGAATGTGCGCATCAACCAGGGGTACTGTAACGAGTTGCCCCTGGGCGTCTATTTCCTCCTGGCCAATTTCGGCGAGACGAGGGCCTATTGCTTCGATTCGGGAGTCTTGAACTGCAATATCGACAATGACACCGCTAGAGAGCTTGGCATTTCTAATAACATAATTCCATCGTTCCATGACATTGGCCTCCCTATTATGCACTGTATCACGAGCATAGCAGAAGCGATGTGATGTGTGTCGTGCGATTGCACAATTACCGGATAATTGTGACGTAGGGAGGTCGTGCTTTTTGGTGGCAATTTGTTTCACTGCCTGGTAAACGGCTCCCCATCGCAAATTCAGACGATAGTGGATTAATGAGAAATACTTGAGTAGATAGCTCCTAAAAAATGTGTCCCGCCCTTCACGACCCGAAAAAAGGGCGTAAAATGGAGAAGAAAGGCCATGCGTTCCCGAAGAAGAGGTCTTAAGTTCCATAATGACGGCTGGAACGCGGCCCAAATGGTGTGCCAACTTCCCTCAGATCCCACGCCGAAATGTTCTCAAAGCGGGGAGATCTAATCGCTCCCATAAATGGTAATCCCCGAGCCATCTGTTGATGTATGTAACGAGAAGCGCAACAGGTGTTCTGGAATTATTTTACAATCCCCCGGCTAAAGCCGGGGGATTTTTGCGAGGGACTTAGATGAGCTGGACTCGCAAAGGGTTTGCCAAAAGCCCCCTACCCACTCGCGCAACATCGAGTCTGTGGTTACTTTGGCGTAGGATGTGCGCGGCACCATTCACGTCAGCATTCA
>JAKBWA010000086.1:0-16690 GCA_021841025.1 Bacillota bacterium
TAGAGGCTCCCAGTCCAGTTTCCAGTCGTGGGGAAATCTAATTGCTGAAAGTGAGGAAATGCTCATGCTTTTTTTGGGGAATTCCTGGTGATGAAATACAAGAGAGCCAGCTGGCAACGCTGTCGGGTCCACTTCATGCGCAATCTGCTCGTGCACGTCCCGAAGCCCGCGCAAACGATGGTCTCCGCGTTAGTGCGCACCATCTTTGCCCAACCGGATCAGGACAAGGCCCGGGCGGAACTGCGACGGGTGGCGGACAACCTGGAAGAATGCTTCCCCAAGGCGGCGGCCCTGTTGGCGGAGGCCGAAGAAGACATTCTAGCCTACATGCGGTTCCCGGCCGAACATTGGGAGCCAATGGCCTCCACGAATCTCTTGGAACGGCTGAATCGCGAAATTGGCCGGCGGACCGACGTCGTGGGCATTTTTCCGAATCGGGCGGCCGCGCTGCGCTTGGTGGGGGCCGTGTTGATGGAGTACAACGATGAATGGGCGGCCTTCCCCCGCCGGTATTTCAGCCATACGTCGATGGAAAAGCTCCGATCCGACGCGGACGCGTCGGAATCATTACCGGAAGGGCATAAGCAGCTAGCTTAGACGTCAGTCCGGGAAACCGAAGCTTTTACACCACTTGACAGGACATCATCCCAAAATGTCCAAAAATCACCAGAAACTGGTTTTGCCATTCGTTGATAACGGCATTTTTCCTCTCCCCTCACCATTTCTTCTCGTCAATATTCTTTGCTATAATTCGCTCCACAATTTTGCCACGGAGAAAATAGTCCGGCAGGCTTTATCATTGCTGGGCTATTTTAGTAAGCCCCCGAAAACCCTGTGTACCCCTCGTAATATCTGGGGCTGTCTCAAAAGGCTTTAGTTCTAAAATTTTCTGCCACTTGACCCCTAAAAACGAGGAGGAAAGTGGCCTACTTCCTCCACTACGTGGGGTGAAAGGGACACATTTTAGGAACGGCATCACTGCCGACATACCTTTTGAGACAGCCCCCCGTGTAATTTGGCCGCGGAAGCACGAAAGTGCCGTCTGCTAATAAAGCGGCCGACCACTACTCAAGGCCATCACCGTGAAAAAAGCACGAAAGGCTTCTTCCATATTCGGTTCCTCCAAGGCTACGGTGCGTCCGTCTTGGCGTTTGGCCCCGGGACAGTACATGGCTCGATCAGCCATTTCTGCCGTCATCAGACTTACAGTAAGGCGGATTGGCTCAGAAAGGCGCCAAGGCTTTAGGGAACCTTGTCTGAACTTCTCCAGTGCCCGGTGCACCCCATCTATTAAACGTCTGTCCACCTCCAGCCGCGGCAAGACTTCCGCTGCCCGCCGGCTAACAGGATATTTGACCACAACGCCCTCGATTCCGGGCAAAAGAGACTTGGCTTCACGCACCACTTCGCTGTCCCCCGAAATGAAAGCAACCGGCACATTCCAATAACCGGCCAAAGCAGCGTTAATCCCGGTTTCCCCAACCTCCTGTCCGTTAAGTGTCACCGATGCAATTTCTCCTGAATAGGTGTGGTCCATAATGGCTGCGGGGGTCCCTGCTCGCGCATGGTATCCGATATAAAGAGCCACATCCGCGCGGTCAACACCTTGATTCATCGACCATTGCTTGGCGCCCCCAGTGATGAGATGCACGCCCTCTGGCACGGCTTCCGCGGGAATGTTCAGCATACCGTTATGCGAGTCATTGACCCAAACGGCATTTACATCGGATTCTTCTTGTAATGCTTTCAAGACGGATGTGAGGTCTTTTATCATGGCTTCCCGGCCTATTTCGTATCGGCGGCCATCCGGCAATAATTGGTCGCGGTCCACAAGACCGCTGATACCCTCCATATCAATCGAAATCCAAACCTTCACTGCACCCCTCCTCATTACTTTTCACCATCATCAACATCATTGGACAAACCTATTTTGACAGAAAACCCAGACGTTAAAATCCAGCACATTCGCATCGACACAGACAAACCTTGTCCCCCATACGACTATGCCTCCTGTCTATGTTCGCGATTATATCTCATTTTCCTCTAACCCTTTTTTACCTGCGACCAACCACGATTTTGTACATTTAGAGCACTGTGCCAGAGCAACCCCCGAGGTGTTACCGTTCTGTTACATGGAAGATATAGGCCGGATACACGACGATGCTATCCTCGGAACAGTCAGGTTAGGCTTGCGAAAAACAAGGTGGTCAGTTACGGTTCATACGCACGGCAAAGCCACAAGCCATTAAAACATAAGCCAATCAGGGACAAAAGTCGGAACAAGGAGCGGATCATTATGAAACGAGCGTTGGGGCTAGTCATCGGTCTTGGCTTTCTGAGCATAGGAATTGCAAGCGGTGTGACTTTGGCATCAGATCACCCTCGCAGCTCTGCCGCTACCCTGTTAGGATCCATCCGTCACGCAGGCAGAATAAACGGGGCGAGTGCAAGAAATCCAGGAAACTCTCGCCCCTTTGGTTCAGGGTTCGGCCGTGGCATGATGGGATCTGGCATGAGCCAGAATTCGGGAAATCACGCGAGGGGTTATGTCGGATCCGGTAACCAAGGATTGATGGGGGACATGTCCGGAGGGTCACTGTGGCCAGCTCATCAGGTTGCCAAGATAGTACAACAAAGCGAGCGGGGCGTTTCTATCGACCGCGCCACCAATACCATTACCTATCATCATTCTCATGACCTATTGGTTCCCCTCGCGGCACCAGCATCCCTGCACATTAAGGGCATGCAGTGGGAGATCGACGGGTTAATTAATCCCCGCGTCGTAGTGCCGCAAGGGGCCCAAGTCACCGTTGATCTCGTAAATCAGGACAAAAACTACAGACACGGGTTTGAGGTGACGACAGCAAAACCGCCATTTAATGCCATGGCCATGATGCAGAGTTCCCAAGCCTTCCCAGGTTCCTTTATTATGCCCATTTTGCCCCTGACAAACCAAAACCAATTTCATCACCAGAGCACTCAATTTACGGCAACAAAACGAGGAGCCTATTATTACATTTGCCCGGTTCCGGGACATGCCGCTTTAGGCATGGCTGGACAGTTTGTCGTGAATTAAGGTTCCCCACTTAATTCACGAGATAAGGGACAAACCACAGCCCTCAGTGATGGCCAAATCGCTGGACAAGACACAGCAACTGAGGGGAATGGTGTGCCTAAACTCGCCCTCTGGTTAGTTTACTGTCTCTTCTTGGATCGATTGCATGGGATGGCGGGGTAAAAGAGATCCTCATGTTTTCAGATTGTACCTTACGTTGAGAGTACGAAGCACCCTATTCCGTCGTCTTTTCATTGGGCCACAAGATTCGCAGGAGTGTCTGTATAATAACTTTAGTGAATCATTTCGGGAGGCATAAACATGGATTTCTCGCAACAATTCGAGTTCTATGCACTCTTCTGTGTAATGAGCGTCGTGACCCTAGTGAGTGTGGTAATACTGCGACGTCAGTTTCGCGCAAGGTCAACTGAGACTTCCTCTGATTATCAAGATGCCACTCCCCAGGCTCTAAAGTGGATGACTAGAATATTAGGAGCACTTTGGGTGTTGGACGGTCTTTTGCAGGCTCAGCCTTCCATGATTAGCAATTTTGCCACCGATATCCTGGCACCGCTAGCTTCCGGTCAGCCTCCGATCTTGAAAGCAGCCGTGATCGGGGGAATGAAATTGTGGTCGTTAAACCCCATCTTGTGGGACGAATTGGCCACTTGGTTACAAATCTGGATAGGACTGGCCATCTTATTGGGAGGTCGAAGCCGGATTCGACGTGCGGGACTATGGGCATCTCTAGTGTGGGGATTGGTTGTCTGGATATCCGGTGAAGCTTTAGGCAGTATCTTTGTTCATGGCAGCTGGCTGAGTGGTTCACCGGGCTCAGTATTATTCTATATGCTAGCTGCCATTTGTCTGTTACTCCCCATTCCGTTTTGGACATCACCAGGGGCCAAACGAGCGTTTCACTGGTCCTTCGCCAGTCTTTGGTTTTTATCCGCATTGCTCCAGGCGCTGCCTTCGTCCGGATGGTGGAACCCAAGCCTATTGTGGGCTTATGTAGAAAGCATGGCAGAAATGCCCCAACCAGGAATTTTGTCTACTCCGCTTTATGCCTGGGCCCGGATGCTCAATGCCCATCCCATGACTTGGAATACTGCCTTAACTGGGATCTTCGTAATTTTGGGCGTGCTATGGCTTCGTAAGCCCTATTCTTGGATGACTTGGTGGATAAGTGTTCTCGTCACCTTTGCCACTTGGTGGCTAGGACAAGATTTCGGTGTATTGGGCGGCATGGGAACGGACCCCAATAGTGGTGCCATTATCTTGGCCGGATTGATTGTCTATACCCGTCTTTCGCCAGGATTATTCCAGCAGCAACAACCATCCTCCACCCCAGAGACTACAACCACGCCGCCGGTTACACATAAGAATTACTAAGATTCAAGATGCGGGAAGATAACAGCTGAACTCCCACCCCTTCTCTCCTTACACGACAGCCCTCATCATTGAATCCCTCTTTGCCCAAATCCCAACACGAACACTCTCACCTAATAAGAGTCACCCCCCATCTCCCCCGTCTGTTCACCGGAGCAAACGATACAGGCCACATATGGTAATTTTAGTGGCCCACTTCTTCTTCAAGAGGCAAGGAAGCATGCACCGATCTCGATTGGTTCCAGGCAAAATAGGCCAATCCTGCTGCCAAGAACAAATTTCGCGCCGTGAAGATGTAAATCACCCACTTAAACATGCCCGGAACTGCGTATCCAACAGGATATCCGACCGTGGTTAAAGCAAATGCGAGCAAAAATCCCCCATTTCCTTTTTTGAGGGCCAGCAATGGCGCAAACCAAATGAGATACTGAGCAGAAAACACCTTGGTCGCCAACAGCAAAATTCCCAAGGTCATAATGGCTGCGTCAACAAATTCCATCCGCCCTTTCCACTGTGCCCAAAACACACTAAGCCAACTAACAATGCCAAGGGCAGTGACGACATCAGCAATGAGATGGGCCATCCCATGGGCTCTGACGTCGATAGAACCGAAAGCCGCAAATAAATGCGGATGCGTCACCAAGGAAGTCAAGCTGGCCGCAAGAGACCCGATTTCCACCGGACGGTCGAGCAGATAGCGAAACGAGGTGAAAGCCTGATGAGATGCTGTCAAAGCTTGAAATGCTATGACGACCAGTCCCGTGAGTAAACTCACAGCGAAGCGATCCCATCTCAGGCGTTTAGTCTCTCGCCATTCCTGAATAAGAAACACGGGCCAAAACACAGCAGGCCACAGCTTAAGCAAAAAACCAATTACAGAAAATATCCAAGCCCAAGACCACTTCCGCTGTAAAGCGTGTTCAATGGCCAAAAACCCAAAGATCGACGCAAAAATATCATAGCGTTGAGCGAAAAGCCCTATCGTCCCCAAACTTAGATATCCTAACAGTTTCAAGGCCCAGACATATCCATGCCGCTTCATGCCGGCATTTAAGAGCAACCCCAAAATCACCAGCGTCAAAACAGCGAAGCTAAAGCGATAGGAAAAGGGAAGAAGCAGTGGAAGCAAAAAGACAAACTGCGAAAGAGCTGGATATTCCCTGGGCCAATGGTGCAAAATCGGAGGAGTCGTCGCCAGCACGGCATAATGGTGGTATTCCGAAACATCGTATTGAGGCATAAAAATGGCTATCCATACCGCGACCACACTGAATGCCGCAAAAGTTAGCCATACTGCCCTTTGTTGTTGCCTGGGTGTCATTTGCATCAAGATTTGAGATCCTGACCAATCAATTTGATAGCCTGCCAGTCTTGATCTAAAGAGAGTTTTGAAAATTCCGGGCCCACCGGTCCCGTGTACTTCCCTCCATTATTGGCATACGATACATGAGTGCCTTCAACCTGATGAAATACTAACTGAGCCACACGCGTACCTGGATAGAGGTATACCGGCGTATCCGCCAAATTGGCTAATTCCAAGGTTAAACTGCCTCGGTATCCCGGCGACACCATAACCGCCGTGGCCACCATCAACCCCAAGCGCCCCCACGACGAGCGTCCGATGACGTAAGCCATTAAATCCGCGGGAACCTGTATAAACTCCAGAGTTACTCCCAAAACGAGTTGGTTCGGGTGAAGGATCATCTTG
This sequence comes from Bacillota bacterium, assembly GCA_021841025.1. Lineage (GTDB taxonomy): Bacteria > Bacillota > Sulfobacillia > Sulfobacillales > Sulfobacillaceae > Sulfobacillus. Next base: position 6,153 of record JAKBWA010000086.1, read on the forward strand.
TCGCCGACGTCCACGTGAACTCGTTCCTGATAGTCTTGAGAAGACTCAGACCCCATGTGCATGGGGTCAATAGGCCCTTTGGCAGAGCGCTTCATCAGAATAAACTCGGTACCCAGTCGAACATCCACGGAGCCGCCGGTGATCTGTCCGGGGCTTAACAAAGGCGTAACAATGAGCCGTTGTTCCAAAGCCCTTTGCATGCGTTCTCTTAAACTCTGTTCGCCAATTACCATGAATCCACCTCGTTTCGTCTGGTTATAAGCGCGGCCTTTCGCCACAAATCGGTCAAAATCCGTCCTTCAATAGCCTTAAAAGCCAAAAGCGCCGCCCCTTGCCTTAACGGTGCCTGAACATAATGCAATGCCTGCAAAACGAGAGGAATGCTTTCCGGGCTTTCTCCGGAGGTCTCATGCGGCACAACTCCGTGGTTCAATTCCTCCAGATACACCTGATAGGAAGGCAGGGGACCCCAATCTATGGACCAGTTATCCTCCCCATAAGACTGTGGAGCGTTTGTAAAGAATTGTTGCACTGCCGAGTCGATCCCTTCAAGTCCAAATTTATGGATATAACTTTGCCATAATGAACTATAGGGGATGTCGAAAGAATAAGGCAATTGCCCATCGTAGCACGCGAAGAGAGCTGCTGTCCCGAGCTTTTGTACGATGGCTTCCACACGCTTGGGACTATTTCCCGCCCACACTAGGCCCATGGCGGCCATGGCTAAGGGATCGTCCCCCCAAGGCACGGGATAGGCAATCAACGTTCCTTCAGGAGTTTCTACACGGTCCCATTCCAATCCTGCGGCCACATACCAAGTCCCTTGAAGAGGCTTGAGATATTGCCCTATGACCTTCGCGCAAGAACTGACAGGACGGCTAAAACGCTCTAGCCACAGTGCTTGCTGTGCAGAATCAAGGCCGCCCACAGCTTTAATCAAATTGCCTGAAAGTCGTCGGCTCAGTTCGTCCTTCCATGTTTGCCACGCAATTTCATGCCATGAATCCACATTCTTCCTCCCCATTTTCTGCGATTGTCCACCGGTTTTATCCATCTTGCCTGGTATCTTTTGTCGCATGCTGCCAGAGTGTGCCGCTATTTGTTAAATATTAAGAGTCCGTTAAGGTTTGGCCCATGACCCATGCTGTGCTACCATAACCCTATAAATTACTACTAGTCGAAAGGAACTCACATGTATCAATTTACCGGTTTTACGCAAGATGACTTTAATGTTTTTCTCATTCCTGAATTTCACGACCGCATGAGTGCATTAAGAACGCATATCCGGCCAAAGCTTGCCATGATCGGGGAAGATTTGGCTCCCAAATTGTCAGATTTCCTGCACCATTCCATTTATCCCCATACCGCTTCGCATGCGCGAAGACGTGTCAATCCTCCGGATGACACCTGGGTGTCATTTTCACGAAATGAACGAGGGTATAAGCGCTTCGCCCATTTCGAAGTCGGCATTACCTTAGATTATGTTTTTGTCCGCTATGTCGTCAAGCCAGAAGGAGAGGATGATAAACCCCTTTTGCTGAAGTATCTAAAGAACAGTGGCATGGAATCATTTCACTTGGCAGATCCTTCCCCCATTTACTGGTATCGCGATGATCACGGAGTCGATCCCTTGCCAATCGACCAGATTACCCCCGAAATTCTTCCCAAGATCATCCAACATACAGCCATCAAGAGCCATGGATTTACTGTAGGCATCACTTTACCCAGAACCGACTCGGTGGCGGGGAAGGCCGAACTCATCACCCGGTGCTATAATGCCATCGTCCATTTGTCGCCCTTATATCTGGCCACTGTACCCAGTGAGGCGATGAGCAAATGATGTGCTTACCGCTTCACATAGTGTCTGAGTAAAATTAGAGTTACCGAAAAAAAACGGTGCAGCGCCACCGGAAATGGATAGGTTCCGACGATCTCATCATCTCGATCGGAAACCCCTCGCTGCACCTCGCTTGATAAGGCAACCAAAGCCTGGGTATTGGAGAATGGATGGGCTGATAGTGACGGCGCATCTCAAAGTTCCTGTGTCTTTCCTATGACAGTATTGAGCACAGATATCCGGATCGGATGACTTTTTCCCAAAGATCTTCAGAACACACAGATGAATTCAGGGCATGATCTGAGGGCAAAAGTCTGTTCTCATTCTGATGAGTATGGCCCACACCCAAACAAGCCCATAGAGAATTTGTTCTAAGTTTTTTCTTGATTCTCGCTATGACGGGTCCAAGGCAGTGCCGATTCGTAGGCACGCGTCTCCCAGTACCAGGCGGGCCAAAGCCTGGGTTCAACCTGATAATAGTCAAAAAACGTGGTCAATAAGGCAACAAGCCCTCCCATGCGAGGAGGATCCTTCGATAAAATTAAGGAGGTCGTGCGGGCCAAGGGCGGAAGATCTTTCACCTCAATTACCTGGAGCCTTCCTGCTGCCAAATCCTCAGCGACTACCGACTCGGGAACAAATGCTACGCCCAGCCCGACCTTGACCATGCTTTTGACCAAATCGTGGCTATTGAATTCCATAAGAACGTGGGGTATTATTCCATGCTGTTCCAAAATCCCATCCATGAAAGCCCGAAATCGCGATGGCGTTTGATACGAAATAAATTCCATATGCGATAATTCCTGCAAATCCAAAGACGCGGGAAGTCTTTTAGCCCGGTCCGGGCTGACCACCAAGCGCACCGGGTCTTGGAACAAGGGCACGGAATCCACTTGAGAATGGACGATGGGCACCGTCACCATGCCTACCGCAATGTCTTGGCGAATGACCCGGTCCAATGTGTCTTGAATTTCTCCGATATGCACGCGTACCCTCAACGAGGGAAAATTGCTCGTAAAAGTCGCCAGCACCTTGGGCAATGAAAAGACGGCAATCGTGGATACTGCGCCCAAATGAATTTCGCCCTGGCCAGGGCGCTCAATTTCCTGGATAGCTTCATACGTTTGGTCGACCAAAGCCAAAATACGTTTGGCATAATGGTACAAAACTTCTCCGCTCGCACTCAGACGCAATTTTCGTCCTTGGCGAATAACCAGGCGCGTATTGAAAGTTTCTTCCAGAGCAGCCAGCTGCTTGGTCACCGCGGGCTGTGTGAGCGACAGCTGTTCAGCAGCCCGAGTCAGGCTACCCGCATCAATGATGCGGATAAAAGTCTTTAAATGTGAGAACAACATTTGCATGCACACACCCCCCTCTTCTGCCATGGCAGTCGAAACTGCACTCTGCCCCTACTCTCAAAATAACGCGCCTAGCCCGGATCGGTCCCCCCTACCAAGAAGACGGCGCACGCTGTTCTCGCCGTCATTGTACTCCAAGCCTTATTCCCATTCCACCTGGTTATGCTGAGAATAAATTCTTTTCATTTTCAAACTTTTTTCAATAGATTTACAGTATAAGCAGAAACTAATGGGCTAGTTATCAGGTGAGGAGGCAATTCGCATGCTATCTTGGAAGATCGGCGGCGATCAAGGCGAAGGTATCGACTCCACAGGCGATATTCTCATTCACACCGCAAATCGCCTAGGTTATTACATTTATGGTTATAAGTCTTTTTCCTCACGTATTAAAGGCGGTCACACCAATTACAAAATGATTATGGCAAACCGGCCCATCAGTGCGACAACACAAAAAACCGATATTTTGGTGGCGTTGACTCCACAGACGATTACCCTAAATAGTCAAGAAATAAATGGCGGAATCATTGTAGCCGACCAAGCATATTCTCCAAGTCTTCCCCAGGGCACCGACGCTATGCTAGTATCCTTAGCTTTGAGCCAAATGGCTAAAGAAATCGGTTCGCCCGTTATGCGCAATATGATTGCGGCCGGCGCTTCGGCAGCCTTATTGGGATTCCCTTTGGAAGTCATAGCGCAATATGTCGAGAAACGCTTTCAATTTAAAGCACCAAGCATTATTGAAGCCAATCGTCGGGCTTTGCATGCTGGGTATCAAGCCATGCTTCAAGAAACCGCCCGTCTGCCCTGGCTTCCCTCTCTGGAATCGCCCCACCCAGGTGAGCGGGTGGTGATGACGGGAAACGATGCGACCTGCCTGGGCGCTCTTGCCGCTGGCTGCCGCATAATGTCTGGATATCCCATCACGCCAGCCACGGATATCATGGAATCTTTGACCAAGTATTTTCCGATGGTCGGCGGAGCGGTCCTACAAATGGAAGATGAGCTGGCCTCCATTACCTGCGCTATCGGCGCAGGTTTTGCCGGAGCCCGGGCCATGACGGCCACTTCAGGTCCCGGCCTCTCACTCATGCAAGAAGCAATCGGCCTTGCGTCCATGACCGAAACCCCAGTCGTCATTGTGGACACTCAGCGCGCAGGCCCCAGTACCGGCATGCCTACAAAATCGGAACAATCGGATCTGTTAGCCTTAATCTATGGAGGCCACGGAGAAGGCCCCCGTATCGTCATTGCGCCGTCTTCGGTCGAAGAAACGTTTGAAGATGCCTATGAAGCCTTTAACTTGGCAGAACATTTTCAAGCTCCGGTCATCATCGCGACAGACTTGTCCTTGGCTTTGTGGCAACAAAGTGTCGAACGTAAAGCCATAGATGGCCCCCATATTCCCATAGACCGGGGGGAGGTTTATTCGTCTTCCGAAATTGGTGAATCGGCGTCCTTTCAACGGTATGCGTTCACGGCCGACGGAATTTCCCCAAGAACCTTGCCGGGCACAGCCGCAGGACAATTTCTAGCAACCGGCGTAGAACATGGGGTAGAGGGGAAAGTATCGGAGGATCCTCTAAACCGCAGCCGAATGATGGACAAACGCTTCAAGAAAATCGGGGGAATTCACGACCTTCGTCCCCCCATTCGGCACGAAGGTCTCCGAGATGCTGAGGTAGCGCTATTGGGAATCGGATCGGTCACAGGTATTAATAAAGAGGCTCGCATTCTGTTGGAACAATCAGGACTCAAGACAGCTGTTGTCTGGTTGAGAACTTTGTCCCCCTTCCCCAGCTCGCAATGCCAAGATTTGCTCGCTAAAACACGCCACATAGTGGTCGTGGAACAGAATGCCACCGGCCAGATTTCTCAATTGCTCAAGATGGCTAATGTGTTTGATTCGCGTTATCATTCCTTGACCAAATATGACGGAGTTCCCTTCTTTGCCGAAGACGTCGCACGCTTTACCCAAAATCTTTTGACTCAGTTGGAGGTGAAACATTAATGGCGACATTAAGTGACTTCAAGACGGCAGAAAAATCGTGGTGGTGTCCTGGCTGTGGTGATTTTGGTGTTTTGGCAGCCTTGGAAAAAGCTTTGGTGCAAGTCAATGCCAACCCTGCGACCACAGCTATTATCGCGGGAATCGGCTGCTCCGGAAAGATCGGCAACTATATCAATTCCTACAACTTGCACGTGACTCACGGACGCACATTGCCCGCAGCCATGGGCATTAAGCTTGCCAACCGCACTCTGACAGTTCTGGCTGTGGGAGGAGACGGCGATGCCTACGCCATCGGAATGGGGCACTTCATGCATGCTTTAAGACGCAACATCAACATTACCTATCTCGTCATGGATAACCACGTCTACGGTCTCACCAAAGGCCAAACGTCCCCCACCTCCGACATGGGATTTCACACTAAAACTTCTCCGGACGGCAGCATTGATGAACCCGTTCACCCTCTAATGCTGGCCGTAGCAGGAGGCGCAACGTTTGTGGCCCAGGGATTCTCCAGCTGGCAGCCACAATTGTCCCGTTTAATTGTTCAGGGCATCACTCATCCCGGATTTTCCTTGATCAACGTCATCTCCCCCTGTGTCACCTACAATCGCGTTAACACTTATGAGTGGTATAAAAAAACTTTGGTGAACCTGGACGAGGACCCGAGTTACAAATCATCACAGCGCGCCCAAGTGTTAGCTCGACTGGAGGAGAGTGATGAACTGGTTACAGGACTCATCTTTCAAAAACCTTCCCGGCCTTATGAAGAGTTGATTACAGGCTTCTCTTCGGGTCCTTTGTCCGAACAAGTCGGGCCTATTAACCAGGATCTCTGGGATCACATTCTTGACCAATTTGAATAAATCAATTAGGACCATTTGGTCACCTTGATAAGATCCTAATGGTCCTAACAGACTACCTGCCTCGATCTTTTATAATACTCATAGACTGCCGGGGAGGGACACGTCATGAATTTTAATGAAGCACCACACATCATTACTTGGGAACTAACTCGGGCCTGCCAGCTCCATTGTCGCCATTGCCGCGCCCGTGCCATCCCGCGAAGAGATTTTAGAGAATTGACTTTAACCCAAATACAAGATGTGTTAGATGATATTGCCAGTATGCGGCCCAAGCCCATGGTAATTTTTACTGGCGGAGACCCTTTAGAGCGGGATGATCTGTCCGACATAATTAAAGCCTCGGTGAGCCGAAAAATTCATACGGCCATCGCGCCCAGTGTGACACCGTCGTTAACGCCGCAAATTATTAAGTCTTGGAAAGCTCTAGGAGTTCAATCCGTCTCGATCAGCCTGGATGGTGCCACGCAGGCTGTGCACGACCGTTTTCGCGGCGTTTTGGGCACATTTGCCCGCAGTGTCGAAATCGCCGAAGCGGTTGTCAATGAAGGAATGTCGCTACAGATTAACTCATCCGTCTCACCCTTTACGAAAGATGACTTACCCAAAATGGGACGGCTTGTGCAAATTCTCAAAGCGCGAAGTTGGGAAGTTTTTTTCGTTATTCCTACCGGGCGTGCCCGTCTGGCAGACACTTTAGATGCCCGAAGTATCGAAACGGCGCTGGAATGGCTCAAGGATTATTCAAAGCAGGTGTCCTTCAGGGTCACGGCCGTCGGAGCGCCTCAGTTTTCCCGCATTATGTCAAGGCCCTTAAGCCAGGGGCCAACCATACGGGAAGCACAGGGATTCGCCTTTATCAGTCATTACGGCGACGTCTTCCCATCAGGCTATCTTCCGATTTCCGCCGGTAATGTAAAACGTCAGCTCTTCAGCGATATTTATAAAAACTCTCCATTGTTCTGTGACTTGCGCAATCCTGAAAAGCTTGAAGGGCGCTGTGGTGAATGTGCCTTTAGCAAAATTTGCGGAGGATCCAGGGCTAGAGCCTACGCCGTCACCGGCAATTATTTAGCTGAAGATCCGGGGTGTCCGAATACGTATATAGCCCAAACTCAAGAATCTATTTCATAACATCATGCGCATGCGAAGGGTCAATCCCCAGAGGTGGCGTTATGCCAGTCAAACCAACTTTGATATGGGATTTAACCAGCAAAAACGGCGACGCGTCATGGCAAATCGACAAAGCTTTTCATATCGTTTCCGAGTTGCGGCGCGTTGATCACGTACTTTTGTGGATACGTATTAACACTGCGTGTCCGATGTACAAGGATTTAGATACCGTCTTGAATTATGCCTTGAGTCCCGGGCTTGGCGAGTCTCCACTTGAGATTGTGATGGAATGGACAAACTCCATCCTTGCGGAGAGTCGCTGGGCTCTTTTTCGATCGCGTCCTTTAAGCATCTTGCTTGATTCCCCTTCCCGCCTGCCCAACACCCCTGGGGTGCTGACAATGGCTGCCAGCCAATCCCAATGCCAAGTTGAGACAGGAACTTATTGGAAAAACGTCAAGGACACCAGCCATGAAAGAATTCTCTGCCATGGACAAGACGGTCAGCTTTTCACGTTCGAATTGGATCAGAGTCCTGTTGTTACGGCTCAAGGCACTGTTCATCCTTCCCTCTTGGCACCTAACACGCGAATGGGAAACATCAACTTACGCCCTTTAACTGCTATTCTTTCCCGGCCCGTAGAAGCAGCTGCCTGGAGCTATCTGCCTGCGTTATTGGCCATGCCGCGAACCCCTTGTCACATCCTCAAGACCTCGTTGGCTCTGCCTCAAGAGGGAAAGATGGGACTAGACGAGTCGTTGTTTTCCTTAGTAGAAATGAATTATCAACGCTTGCTGGAACAATCTGCCTTAACTGTGCGGTTGATTCAAGCCCTGCAACACTCCGATGACATCATTGCCCAAATTTTTGAACCAGAATCACCCGATTTGAAAAAAGTTCTGGAACTCGTGGCAGAAAAAACTTCTCGCAGCATGCGCCTTATGCGTTTCGCGGAAGGATCCCATGAGTGGGAACACGATTATGACATTGGCTCATTTCTTCTCTTTGTCAGTGGACAAGAACCCTTTGTGCCGCGATGGATTTATGAGCCCGAATCTCACCGGGGCCTAATTCAGGCGCAGTGGTTACATCAATTAATCCGGCCCTGGCCCGACGGCACGGCACTCATGAATGACGAGGGGGTCAACCGTTACCTCGAACAGATTAATCAATGGTTGCAGCAAGAGCACTATGATACGTTCGGCATTTGGAGTTTGCCTTTGTGGCTCAGTGCGATGGATGCCAGTGGGCATACCAACCCTGCTGCCATCATTGAAGAGCACTTCGGGGAGATTTTGAATATCGTTTGGCCTTATGATTTGATTGCCTTTCAGGATTAACGATCACCCACTGTCTTGGGCAAACCAATGGGAGCCGGTGTAATCAAAAGACCGTCTGTGATTTAAGGTTCCAGGGGATCGTTGGCATCAGTTCGGCCCACCACAGCGCCAAGTAAAAAATTGACTCAGCAAAAATATGGCAAGCCAGTTCGGCGGCAGCTTTTTGATAGGGATCAGGTGCCAGAGCTTCTGCTTGTCGCAAAACTCCACAATAAGCAGGGGAAGATGGCTTTCATATTGAGCAGGACTACCGCGCCCGGGTTAAGCTAACTTTAGGTATGGGGCGTGTGAAGACGTAGAGCTATTGCTGGAGTTATGACCTGCCAATGAGCACCTCCGTCCGTGGTTCTCCACAAGACATACTCCGTACGGTTTCCCGTATTCGTCACACCCCATAACCATCCATCATGTACTGTCACAAATTGAAGGTTATAGACGTGAAAGGGGATGGACAGAGTAACCAGGGAATGCCACGTGGCCCCGCCATTAACAGTCTGCATCAGCTTCCGTGCACCCGATGGTGTCTTGATCAAAGCCCAGCCCTGTTGGGACGAGATAAATGTGAAGGAAATAGATTGAGTGCTACGCAGAGGGCTAGCCATTTGCCATGAATGCGAATGACCCAGCTCCTGACGATAGAGCAGCAACACCATACCCCGGTCAGTCGGAAATTCCGCAGGGATCATGACATGGTGCGAGAAAACCTCCAGATGGTCTATTTGCATTGGATACCAACCAAATTGCGGAGGGAATGGCAAGGCAATCTGGTGCCACGAGTGCCCGCCCGTAGTTGTCGTCCACAATGGACTTTGACCCGAGATAGGGAAGAATCCGCCAACCCATCCGATGTGGGCGGATAAGAATTTCATCGTCAAATACGGTCCGTGAGCCACCCTTTGCCAAGAGTGTCCTCCCGTTGTGGACTGATACATTGTCGCTTCGCTGACCGGTCCCCCCGGTACTGAAGGTACCAAGATCCATAGATCCTGAGGGGACACAGGATCTAATTGGACGGGACCATAGGATACGATGGCAGTGCGAACGATTGTCCAGTGGCGGCCATAGTCTTTAGTGACAGCAAAGTATACGGAGCCCTTCTCGCCTTGGCTCCAGATTACATCGGCGCAAGATGGTGACAGAGCCGCCAAATGAATGAAAAGCCCGGCAACATGAATAGGTAACCTCGAAGGAGTTACGTTCTTCCACGTTTGCCCTCCATTAGTGGTGGTCATAATCTGATGGGAATTACCAATAGCCCAACCCCTGCGAGATGACATCATGGTAAGATGCCTAATTCCCAAGGCAGGCGACGGATGTGCGGATTTCTGAGTCCTGACGTCCTGACGGGGATTTGCTGTTCTGGTAACACGGGGACGTCCGTTAGAGGTCGGTGCCACAACGTGACGAATGCCCCCGCATCCTGCCATCCCTAACACACTGAATACGGCTGTTAAAAGGAGGAGAAGTCGGTGCCGTATCATACTGCAATGCCTCCTCTGAAAAAAGAGCGAACGATCCCCCATCTTGTAGTTCATCAGAACCCAACCTACCATATATGCTCTGCCGCTCACGTCTGACAGAAACGCCTGTTTGGGTCTGAGTGCCTCGCAGCGCGGGGCATGGGGGGTCTCCCTTGAAAAAAGAGACTGTTCATACAACATTTGGCCGGACAAAGTCATTCGTAAGCCTAAACATAGACCGCCTCTGACCCATCAATGACACCCATTTTTCATTCCTGAGGGTTCCCCGCACCCGGCACATTGGCGTCTTCTGCGTCTTCTGCGTCTTTTAACCGCAGGATCAATCCGGTAGAATAACGCCGGAGCCATGGGTTTGGTTACAAACACGGTACAAAAGACCGCTGTCTAACCCAATACATGGATGTCCGCGGGATAAAATATCTGAAGAACGACGAGAAACGACAACCGTCGCGAGTGTCGCGGCTGAAATTGTCATCCGGGGATACCGGGACCCTGACTTCTGGGTGGTCACTAGCAAGCAGGCAGTCGTGATGAGAAAAAG
>JAKBWA010000086.1:16790-117741 GCA_021841025.1 Bacillota bacterium
AAATATCTGAAGAACGACGAGAAACGACAACCGTCGCGAGTGTCGCGGCTGAAATTGTCATCCGGGGATACCGGGACCCTGACTTCTGGGTGGTCACTAGCAAGCAGGCAGTCGTGATGAGAAAAAGACGCCATTGCGATGGGTGTGGGCTAGCCGCCATTCAATCGGTAAAGCATCGGACGTAAGCCCTGCGATTCACGATTGGGGCCAACTCAGAAATAATTTCGACGCAGGATTCATCTTCCCGTCACGCTCACGACCAAGGCTTTTGACCGAAGCCGTTGACAGATTTTCTCCTGTTAGGCGATTTTTAGGGGTCGCCCCCATCTCTCGCATAAGCTCGGGGCCAGCTTGCTCCTAAGCCGTGCGCCTTCGCAACGCACCAACTCCCGGATACCCAATAATATTTAGGCTTTGCGCAGCGGAATCGACCAAATGATCAACCACCCCGTCAAAGCAGCCAAAGCCAAGAACAAAAATCCAAGGGAAGGACGGTGTAAAGCCCACAAAGCACCGATCAACATCGTCCCGACTAACTGGCTAAGCCCTTTGCTCCCGGCAAGTTGCCCCAATCCCTTTCCCCGTTGCTCTCGACCCAATAACCCCACAGCCATAGTCTTTTGACCGGTTTCAATAAAGCCGGTTGCCAGACCCGCGACAATGAACAGAATCGGCCACAACCAGATGGGCAGACTGGGCAAAAGAGCAAAGCCCAACAAGCTTATAACCCAAAGGCCATATCCGCTGAGAGTGGCGCCCTTGGACCGCCCATGATCCGCTAAAATGCCAGCGGGGTAAGCCGATGCCGCATAAAATATGTTATATAAAGTATAGAGACCAAAAGCGAAAGCTTGAATGGGTATAGCCATAGCGGAAGGATGGCTTAAAAGCACGCGCATGATGAAAAAAGTAGGGGAGAGAGCACCAAGCCAGAACACGATCACACCCGTGCGAAAAACGCGGTACGTTGGCGACAACACGATTTTCGTAGAGCCGGTATCGGGTAGGGGATGCTCTGTGACAATGGGGCTGCGAATTTCTCGCACCATGCCGCCAACGATGGCAATCGTAACCAAAGCCGGAATAGCGCTTAGCCAAATAAGCGTGCGAGGAGAAATTACGGGGATGAGCAATGTGGCCGCAAGAGGACCGATAATGGCGCCGGCTGTATCAAATGTTTCGCGAAATCCGTAGGCTTTGCCTCGGTCATTGGGTCTAATTTCATCGGCAATCATCGTATCGCGAATAGGTCCTCTGGCTCCTCGGCCAATCCAGGCTACTGTGCGCAAGATGACGATCCACGGCCAGTATCCCACTAACGCGATCAAGGCTTTAACCCCGGTCAGAACATAGCCGCCAAAGACGATTTGTTCTCTCTTTTTTCGGTTGCCGGCCCATCTTCCTGCCCATAATGAAGCAATGGACTGGCTAAAATTCGAAACCCCTTCGATCACTGCCAGAGCAATCACCGGCGCCCCAATGGTCAACAAAAATGCCGGAAGAACCGTGGTCACAAGCTCATGCCCCATGTCCGAAAAAAGCGAAGCTAAAGAAAACCCCCAAACATTTTGAGTTCTCCAGCTTTCCGAGGCGGTCTCTGAAGGATTTCCGCCTGGCTTCATAATTCATTCCCCCTTGCACAATAACATATGCTTTGCTCCCGCTTACCCGTCATTCAGCGGCTGTGCATTTTAGAAAAATATGCATGATGGTCTAAGGATCGGTCTATCTTTCATTTTGGGCCTTGACACATCTTAATCCCCTAACAGAGGATAACGGGGAGAAGACGCGTCCCAACGCTGTCCTGATGTTTGATGTTCTCTGGTTCTTATTATCCCTTCCAGGAGTTGAAGCCCCGGGCTAACTTGCGTTCTTAATTTCTGAAGAATAGAAAAACACCTCATGGTCTATTCTCCACGCTTCCAGACTGAATGAGGTGTTATTATCGGCCATACACCGCTCTTTGGCATTTGCCCCAGTCAACACCATGACTGCAAGACACCATCATTTTCCCATGTTCCTCACGGTGGGTCAACACAACTAACAGCCCGGCAATCTTATGCATCCCGACTAAGAAATCAGATTGCCCTCCATATTGGCATCTGACCCCCTCCTCTATATTTTGCTATTGTCAAGATTTGTTGGGTCAGCGAGAATAAAATCGTACCTAATTCCGATAAAAGGGGCAGTTCCTTGTGACAATTAGCGTCGAAGTTCCAGGCCTTGGACTCAAGAACTATGATCACGTGGTGTTTGATTTGAATGGAACACTCGCCACCGACGGCCGCATCAGTGAGACGATGGCCGTAAGCCTGCAAGATCTTTCCCGGCAGGTGCAAGTTCATATCCTGACCGCAGCAACTCATGGACATGTTGACGCCATTCGGCGCATTACTGGCATTGCTCCCGTTCTCATTCATGTTAGCGAAGACAAAATGCGATATGTTAATAACCTCGAACATGTCATCGCGGTGGGCAATGGCGCCAACGACACGCAAATGCTGGAGGCCGCCGATTTGGCCATATGCGTACTCGGTTACGAGGGAGCATATACAAAAACTTTGCTGGCCTCAGACATTGTGGTAAGAAACGGTCAGGAAGCCATTGACCTCTTGCTAAAACCCAAACGTCTCATCGCAACCCTACGTCTCTAACAATCTGTCATCAGATTCCAGTTTTCACCCAGTAATCGACTCACGGTTTCTAAGAAAACTTTTTCGGCATCATGAAAACGGTCCATCTCCGGCGCGTCCACATCCAAAGCCGCAACCACCTCGCCGCCGGAGTGGACTGGTACGACAATTTCGGAACGAGACCGGCTATCGCAGGCAATATGCCCTGGGAATGCCATGACATTATCAACAACCAAAGTGTGAGCCCTCTGAGCTGCTTGTCCTACGACCCCTTCACCAAACCGAATGCGGGTGCAAGCCGCCGATCCTTGGAAGGGACCCAAAACCAACATTTTTTTCTCAGGAACCACAAGATAAAAGCCCACCCAGTTAATCTTGGGAAGATATTGATTCAAGATGGCAGAAATATTGGCAAGCGTAGCGACACGGTTTCTTTCCCCTTCCATGAGACCTTCAACAAACGCCTTAACATCCTCTAACGTTGCGTTTTCAGCTAAACCCTCTTCCAATTCCATATCCTTATTCTCCTTCTCCTTCTCCTTCTGGAATTTCAATTTATCAGGCTCCCTGTTTCCCTTAATTTTATCAAAAAATTTTCCGAACCTTTCTAAAGGCGGGGCGCATGCATCACACTGTGCCTAATTCACACCCAAGAGACATTTCTAAATTCCTATGAGTCACCTCAAGCGCATTCCTTGAACCTCAGTCACATAACACCATTAAGCAATATGGACGTTCTCAAGATCAGCGCCCCTTCGTGAGAACACTGGGGGCGCTTTAGATTTAAAAATACTTAATATAGAGATTACTGAGAAGAAATTTCTTCTAAACTTCGCCGATTCGTTTTCGGCCCGAGCGCTCCAATGACTACCGCAACAGCCAACATGGCCAGAGATATAAAAACGAACACTCCCATTATTCCAAAGGGCTTAAGCAATGCCACAATGATAAAACCAACAAAGGCTGAGCTTAAACGGCTCCAACTATAGGTAAATCCGACCCCTGTCGCACGAATCCGCGTGGGATAGAGTTCCGCCTGATAGGAATGAAATAACGTACTAAACCAATTATTCAAGAGCGTTATAACGATCCCGAAGACAATGATCCACAGTGGCACACGCATTTGTGCAAACAAGATGCCACTTAAACCGATAGCCAAAGACACTACTACGATTTGCCATTTTCTCTGCCACCGATCAGACATGATCATACCAATAATGGGACCTAAAGGATTAAACAACGCGATCACAAACGTATAAAGCAGTGAGTGAATCAACGTAACCCCTTCACTCACCAAGAGTGTCGGAACCCATGCCGCAAATCCATAAAAGCCAATCGTCTGGAACAAGTTGAAAATTAACAGCATAATTGTTCGCGCCCGGTACGGATCTTGCCAGATCTCATGAAAATAACCCCGGGCTTCTTTCTCTTCTGCTCCATGTACGGGAAGGGGCAACACACCGACTTGTGCTTGAACTTCCTCTTCAATGCCGCTCATCACAGCATGCGCTTTCGTGACATCACCATGATTTTCATACCAACGAGGAGATTCCGGCAAGCCTAACCGAATCCACCACACCACCACCGATCCCAAGGCACCAATCAATACCACCCAGCGCCACCCTGACATAAGAAAATCGGTAGGCACGAGGGCATAGGCCAAAAACGCCACGACGGGCACCGCCCAATAAGTAATAAACTGGCTAAATGCGATGTAATATCCGCGGCGGGAGGCTGGTGTCATTTCGCTGATATAGGTATCAATAATGACCAGTTGCGCCCCAACCCCGAACCCAGCACACAATCTAAAGAGGTCAATCCAGAAAGCATTTGGGGAAAAAGCCATAAAAATCGTAAATAATGAATAAATCAAAAGCGAATATACGTAAGCGTTTCGTCTACCGATTTTATCACTGATATTTCCGAAAATTGATGTTCCAAAAAACATTCCAAAAAATCCGGACCCAACAAAATACGCTAAACCGGACACGCTCATAATTTTTGCGTGAACCAGTGCTGCTCCCACGGCTCCGGCCATAAAAAGTTCATAGAATTCGAAGAGCCCACCGGTCGATACCCGGCTCACCAATGCTCTAAAATACGGTGCTGGCGGTAACCGATTCATGCGATCAGCAATGGTGAATTCTACTACCGATGTTTCAGCCATGATTTCTCCTCCTACCATGTGTGTTTGCGTAAAATCCTCTGGGGCTTTTGTCTAATCGTGTTCTGAGAATTTGGGCGGCGGCAAATGCCTATCCAGTACTGCCAGCAAATCTTTTTTCACCGACTCTAAAAGCGAAACATTGATGCCGGTTTCAATTCCCTGTGCGTGGAAAAATGTCACCAGGCGTTCCGTATCGAGATTGCCGGCAGCACCAGGGGCATAAGGACACCCCCCCAATCCGGCGAGCGCCGATTCGAATCTTTTGACCCCATATTCGTATGCCATAGCCACATTAGCCAATACCCAGCTTAAACGGTCGTGTAAATGAATGCCGAGGGGTAGTGTTCCCGCCATCTCCTTGATTTTTACCACCCGGGATTTTACTTCCCGGGGAGTCGCGGTGCCGAGAGTATCGGCAATACTTAGTTCATCAACCCCCATTTGCAGATAGGCTTCAGTCACTCTTTCCACCTGACTCAAGGGAACCACTCCCTCAAAAGGACAGGCAAACCCCGTACTAATGGCTCCCCTGACTTGAATCCCTGCCTCATGAGCAATCCTGGTAGCCTCCTTCAATAGGGCCAGTGTCTCGGATTGTGATCTATTCAAGTTCTCCCGGTTGTGGCTCTCAGATGCTGAAACCACGATTGTCACTGTATCAGCGCCGGCCCGAATGGCGCGCCAGGCACCTTTGGGATTGGGTACTAAAGCCACCAACTCAGCATCCAAATCCCGGACACGCCCGAACAATAGATCTCCATCAGGTAAAAGCGGAATCCACCGGGGATGCACAAAAGCCGTGACTTCAATCGCACGCATTCCTGCAGCATAAAGTCCTTTTACCAGCGCTACCTTATTTTCTAAGGGGACATATCCCGAAGCATCCTGCAGCCCATCTCTCGCGGTTACGTCCGTAATTTTGACAGATTCGATAATACCTCACACCTCCTTCACATCTCCTTACCGTTTCAGATCAGCACATCTTTAATCACTTTCCCTTGGGCCATCACCAATACCGGTCTCCACATTCCATTACCTATCACGTTGTGACCATCGAGATCATAAAATTTCACGCGGCGAGGCCAATATCGCAGCACCACCACAGAGTTGGACGGCAAATGGGCGGAATAATACTCAAACGGTCTTTTAACAACGCCTTGGTAGAGTTCGGGCCAGGACAACCCTCCTGCCACCAGTTTCGAACAAAGAAATGCCAAGTCATATACGGGACTTTTTCTCCACGTCAATCCGGTTAGATCGGTGCTGATCATATGGGGTCGAAGGCCCTCAGCATAGAGACGGAAAAATGTCGACCATGAAAAATGCCGAGATCCGTGCCCCACGTCCAAAATCACGCCTTTCGCAACCGTATCGAATAGAGCGTTCACTAGTCTTCTTCTCGCCGTCAAAGATCCCCTTTGTCCATGAAACACATGGGTGATTACATCACGGCCCTCAAGGGCTTCCAGGATTTCTTCCAGAGGCAAAAAGGTTCCTGTGATATGAACCATCAGAGGAACCTTGCAGTACCTGGCCAGCCTTAAGCCCGCTTTCCACAGTCTTTGGTCCTCCGCCAGGTCATGTTGGCCCAATCGTATTTTGAGACCTGCTCTTTCGTCGCCTAAACAATTGATTGTCCTGAAGATTTCCTCTGATTGCCCGTCCGTTAAGCCGTCAAAATAGGGCACGTAAGGATGTTGGGCTAATCCATCCTTAATCACTGACAACCACACTTTGATCATCGGCAATTGACCATCTTGTGCAGAAGACGAGAAATGCTCCCATCCTCTGGTACCAGCATCGCCAACTAGCATCACGCCAGATGACAAGAGTTCCTTTGAAGCAACGCCAATGGTTGGCAAAGTGTCATGCTCAGGCCTAACATGGACATGAAAGTCTGCCAGGCCGGGAAATACGACGTCAGTCTCCCGTAAGGTAATGATCCTATCTGGCAAATCCTTAACCGCGATGCTCATATCGCCTGGAAGAAGCGGCTCGCCGTCTTCGCTAAATCGTTGGCCCCCCTGGATCTGCCACGTTCCCACCGACCCGTCCTCCTCCATTAACGAATAATCCCGGCTTCTCGCCACTGTATCAAATCCTCAGATGATGCCTGAACGAACTCTTGGAGTACTTCATCGGTATTTTGGCCAATACTTCCACCGGACCAGCGAATGTGTCCGGGATGTCTAGACAATCGTGGTACGACCCCAAGCATGCCGACTTCTTCGTGTCCTATACCGGGGACGTGTTCTATGAGAGCGCGTGCCTTAACTTGCCTATCCTGAACAATATCTTCTGCGCTCATGACCGGTCCCGCCGGAACTCCGATTTGGGTTAAGATCTCCATGAGTTCCTCCAAAGCATATTGAGACGTCCAGTGGGCAATTATCTCATCTAATATGGCCGCATGACGGACACGTCCGGAATTGGTCCTAAATCGCTCATCTTGCACGATATCTTCTTGATCCATAGCCTTCATTAACAAGTGAAAGGTTTTGGGACTATTAGCGCCAATAGCAATCCAGCGGTTGTCTCGGGTCGCATAGGTGTTGGAGGGTGCAGCTCGCAGCAACTGGTTTCCGGTCCGCTCTTGCACAATGGAGGCGTTAACATATTCGGGAATCAAAGCTTCGGTAATACTCAACACAGATTCCGTTAACGCGACATCAACATGCTCGGCCTGCTGAGATGGGCCGTGATCACGTTTGTAAAGAGCGAGTAAGGCACCGATGACTGCTTGTAGAGCAGCCAACTCATCCCCTAAGGACACCCCAGTGCGAACCGGTGGCCGGTCGGGAAAACCAGTGATGTAGCGTATGCCTCCCATAGCCTCCGCAATATTCCCAAAGCCTGCCCGGTCACGGTAAGGTCCTGTGAGTCCAAATCCAGAAATACTCACATAGATGATTTTGGGATTGAGTCGTGAGACCTGATCGTATCCCAAGTTCCATCTATCAAGCTGTCCCGGTCGTAAATTTTCAAGGATCACATCGACTTGACTGACTAACTTGCGTATAATCTCCTGACCGGCTGACGTTTTCAGATTAACCGCAATCAACCGCTTGTTGCGCGATTGCGTCATCCACCACCATGAGGAGCCCGAAGGTGCCAATTTCCCCCACTTGCGCAGGGGGTCGCCGTCTAGAGGCTCCACTTTGATCACATCAGCACCAAAATCCGCCAAAATACGTCCTGCAGAAGGCGCAGCCACCAACTGTCCCAATTCCAGTATGCGGATGCCGTCCAACGTCTGCGCCATATTTGACCTCCTTATCGCGTCATCACTCCCAAAGCGTTAACTCACGACATGCTGGGAAAATCTTGTATAGTGTGTTCAATGAGTCTGGCTTCGTGTTGCAATGAATGGATCATGCAAGTCACCCTTTCCTGGGTAAACCGTTGTTTAGGGCCGGAGATACTGAGAGCAGCATGCACTTCTTGGTTAACGAATATGGGCACACTAACCGAAGCTAAAATCGGATCGCGTTCCCCGAGGGTCACGGCCCAACCTTGGGCCTGAATACGCGACCAATCGGGCAACGGGTGAGACTCCCCAATCTGAGTGGCATTCACCGAGGCCGCAACCAGATCCTGACGCTCATGGGGCGCAGCCCATGCTAACAAGATTCTGCCTGCGGATCCCACGTGTAGAGGCATAGGAACCCCTACCGCTACACTGTGACGCACATCCTCCAGGCCTTCCTGCCTAACGATACACACCCGTGACGCCCCAATGCGCACGTAGACACTTGCCGTCTCACGAAATTCTCGAACCAATCGCTCTAAGCTAGGTCGACTCAATCTCTCCAGACTCAATTGAGGCTGAACACGACTCACCCATTTAAGAAGCCTCGGCCCAGGCTGATACTCTTCTGTCAACACCCCTTTGTCCATCAAGGTCTTGAGAATGCGGTAAACGGTAGTACGCGGCAACTGCAGTTCTTTAGCAAGCATTGTAGGATTAACAAAATCTCCGGACGTCAGAGTATCCAGCAAATCGATCATCTTGGCAATCACAGCAACATGGTTTTTATCTGTCCGCATGGCGGATACGACCTTTCATAATCCGGATACTCGCAGTATATATTAACTTAAACGAAATATCAATCTATTCTGCGAATTATTAGTTTGTTAGAAGACCCGTCAAATGACGCGTGAAGTATGGAATCGCAATGACTACAAAATTTGGCAGCATATGACCAAATAGAACAGAAACCGGCAAGTCCACACGAATTATTCGCTTCCAATTTATTGTTATTGATCAACGGTCTTTCTAGTCTCCCAAGGTCCCAGAGACTGATAGATCGGGCAACAAAAGCTTTGGCCAAAGAATTTCTGCTGATGTTTTCATCAAAGAAAGATGTTATCTTTTGCCAACAGAACAACAAAACGACCCTGGGCACCTTTCTTGCCGCATTTTCCACACTCTTTCGCGAGCACAGAACGATAGTAAAAACTGTCATAATTCGCTACAATGGAGTTTAATTATATTCTGGGAATGGAGGAACATTCGTGGACCGTCTCCCCTTAATTGTTCAGTCTGACCGGACTTTGCTTCTGGAAGTCAATAATCCACTATTCGAGGAGGCCAGAGACAGTCTTGTCGGATTTGCCGAACTGGTCAAAAGCCCTGAGCATGTACACACTTACCGCATCAGTTCTCTTTCATTGTGGAATGCAGTAGCATCGGGACTCACACCTCCGGACATGCTGAGCCGTTTAAGCCGATATGCTCAATATCCCATACCACCCGAGGTCGCCGCTTTCATTGATGATCAAGGTCGGCGCTACGGGAAGTTGCGTCTGGAAGTCGCTCCCGACGGACATGGCTTGTGGTTAACCGGTCCGGATCCCTTGTTGCTTACCCAAATGAAAAAACATAAATCCGTGGAACCTTTTCTCGGCGAGATACTGGAATCTGGCTTCCGCATAGACCCCGCCCACCGCGGATTATTAAAACAAGCACTGGCTAAGACCGGATGGCCTGCCGATGATCGCGCCGGGTATACACCAGGGCTTCCTTTGACAGTCAAATTAAAAGACCATGATGGAAGCGGGCAAAAGTTTCAGTTGCGTCCCTACCAGCACGATGCAATCAGGTCGTT
The DNA here is from genome assembly GCA_021841025.1 of Bacillota bacterium. Taxonomy (GTDB): domain Bacteria; phylum Bacillota; class Sulfobacillia; order Sulfobacillales; family Sulfobacillaceae; genus Sulfobacillus. Next base: position 26,699 of record JAKBWA010000086.1, read on the forward strand.
TTGGGGAGACGGGTCGGTCGATCGGGGAAGCGGAGTTATTGTGCTGCCCTGTGGCGCGGGCAAAACTCTAGTCGGTCTGGGTGCCATGGAGAAAGTACAAGCCCATACGCTCATTTTGACGACCTCCTTAGCCTCCTTGCACCAATGGCGGGACGAACTCCTGGACAAAACCTCCTTAAAGGCTGATGACATTGGCGAATATTCGGCTCGCGTCAAATCCATAAAGCCTGTCACCTTAACCACTTACCAACTGTTGAGCCACCGGATAAAAGGAGAATATGCCCATTTTCACGAGCTCGACTCACACGACTGGGGACTGATTATTTATGATGAAGTGCATCTGTTGCCAGCCCCAGTTTTTCGTTTGACTGCGAGTCTGCAGGCAAGGCGACGCCTAGGTTTAACCGCAACCTTAATTCGGGAAGACGGTCATTCTGACGATGTATTTTCTTTAATCGGCCCCAAGCGGTTTGATATGGCATGGAAGGAATTAGAGCAACAAGGTTGGATCGCGCAAGCTTCTTGTCGTGAAATCCGTGTAAGCCTGCCACAGTCCTGGCGCGAGCGCTATGCTAGTGCCGAAGATACGGACAGAGCACGGATTGCCGCTTCAAACCCAGCCAAAATCGGCACTATACTGGAAATTTTAGCTGATCACCCGGACGATCACATCCTTATCATCGGTCAATATCTCGATCAGTTAGAACAGATCCAAAAACAGCTCAATGCCCCCATCATAACAGGAAAGACACCGCCTCCCGAGCGAGAAAAGCTATACCACAAATTTCGCACAGGAAAAATCCCTGTCTTAATTGTGTCCAAGGTGGCTAACTTTTCCATTGATTTGCCAGACGCCAACGTGGCTATTCAAGTATCAGGGGCTTTCGGCTCGCGACAAGAAGAGGCTCAGCGTTTGGGAAGAATACTGCGTCCTAAAAAAAATCGCGGCGCGGCGACTTTTTACACCATCGTTTCCGAAGACACGAAAGAACAAGACTTTGCCCAAAAGAGGCAACTTTTTCTTTGTGAACAAGGCTACCGCTATGACATTGCCCATGCCGATGAAACCGGTGCCCCCCGTGATACCTCACAACAAGTCATTCAATTTCCAAGGGGGATATGAATCGTGGGCCTGTACTATTCATTATCATCTATTCTTGACGGTTTAGGCCCGGAACCCATGTGGCATATGACTAAGTTTGGGCGCTACGACCGGGACACCGTCTGGTATACTCTTGTCAATGCAGAGCGCATCCGGCAAGTGTTGGAGCCATTGACAAAAAAAGAAGCGCAGGCTCTCTTGCAATTCATGATTCAGAACAATAACGTTAACATCCACAATCCCTCGGTAGCCTTGCAAAGATACAACAAAATGCTGGATCACCTGTCCCGAAATCTGGTGCTGTTTACTTCTGGCGACGGTTATACAAAAACCGTGGTACCTTTTGATTTTTATCCTCCCATTATCGATGCCTTGTTGATTGATCGCCCCCAGTCACTGGCTAGTACTGTCAGAACTCCGCGCGATCCGGCCGGCAATGGGTTTGAAGCCATACTGCCGCTCTTTCATCTCTTGAGTCAGGCCCGAAAGGAACCCTTGCCGATGACCAACCAGGGACAAGTTTACCGGCGGTCCCTTAATAAAGTGAAAAAACTGTTGTCCGATGATGTCTCTTATGACTCCCTTGAGGCCTTTGCGCATGTCGCCTATTATCACCACCTGCTGCAAAGAGGAAAAGGCCATACCCTGGAAGCCTCTTTAGATATCGAAAATTTCTTGTCCCGCGGAGTGGGTGAAATTCTAAGCCGTATTCTTCAGTATGCGTTACAACACGGTCTGCCTTTTCAAGTCATCACACTAACCATGGCTACTCTTTTAGAACCCGACCAATGGCTTGATTTGCCCAATTTGGTGCAATGGGCGAAGAATCATCGCATCCCGGCCGCTTATGATGCCTATAGCTTATCTTATTATCTAACCAACATGGCGGATCTGGGGATATGGGAATCCCGTGACAGAAATCTTTGGCGTCTCACGAGCCCTTATTATTATGGGTGGATCAAAGGACAACTGGAAGCCTTAAGTGAAAAAACACTCATCATAGAACCTACCGGCGATGTGTTAGCGCCCCCTGACACTGCATTGTCCATCCTGTGGGACATTGACGGGATGGCTGAAATCAAGAAATACGACCAAATGCGGGTATATCATATCAGCCGGCATAGCATTACCACAGCTGTCTTAGACGGCTGGGATGCCGAAATGTATGTGCACCGTTTGGAAAATATGGCGCGCGTGCCCGTTCCCAGCAATCTGAAACACAACATCTATGACTGGTTCCGCCAACTCAGTCGCCATCATTTAATTCGAGCCACAGTGCTTCACAGTGCTGTCGCCGAAGACTCGTCACAGGCTGAACGTATCTTAGGCCGCCGCGTTATCCAAAGGCTGTCTCCCACCGACTTGATTGTCGATCACAATGATGTTAAGACACTCGTTCGCACTTTAGAAAAGTCTGGGATCCCTGTTATTCCGGTCGTTAACGAATTTGATGCCGACCACAGCAAAAAATCTGACACTCGATCCCCCCAAGTCTTAGATGATTATGATGACGATCTAGGAGGGGAAGCGAGCCGCCGTTTGACAGTGCAACGGGGAAATCCTTTAGGACTCAGTCGCAAGATTCGCCCCCTCATTGGAACCCAAGACACGCTCGTGGTTCGTTTCCGTCCAGCCAATAAATCCCAAGTTGAGTCTATCGTCTTGCGTCCCATTACCATTGATCCTATCGCCTTAAACGGAGTAACGCATGAAAATAAAGTCATTACCGTATATTTAGACCAAATTGAAAGCTATGAGGTTAATAGAACATGATCGTTTGGGGGTCTCGCTGGCGGGTTCGTCCCCGATTCTTTGTTTTTCTTGCTCTCATTATTGGCCTAGGGGCGTCTCTGTTCATGGCTTCCCGTTCTTCCCGCAACCATTCTCCGATTGCGCTTTCGAGTAAAAAGCCGGCGCAATCTCTGATTGTCCGTTGCCACACAATCCCTTCTGCCTTTTCTTTGCCTCAACCTCTCGGAAATTTACAAACCCTTAGCGTGGACAACACCCTTATTGCCGCCGGCATTATTTCAAGACATCAACCTGTCCAAGGACTATCGGTGTCCATCACACCTCAAGGACTCGTCCAAGGACCATCTCCCGCTCTTTTGCCTGGGGGCAGCTTGATTTTGGCCCAAAGTATGTCCTGGTGGTCAGGAGGCGTCAAAGGCAAAACAGTCCAGCGAAGCGCCTTAAACTTAGAGAGCAACCGCAGCTATACCAATTTTTTGCCAGCGCCTCTAAGTCATTCGGCCGTCACCTTGTCTTCTTCTGGAACCAATCTGTTTCTTTTAGGTGGCGCCTCTCAAAAGGGTGTATCCCACCGCATTTACGAGATGAGAGAGTCATCCGGATCGTTTCATTTATGGGGGTCATTGCCAAAGGCTGTGGAAAGCCCGGCCGCAGCCAGTGGAAAAGGGTTTCTTGTTGTAGCAGGCGGCGTCTTGCCGCAAGGAGGGTTCAATTCCGATATTTGGATTTACCGGCTCTCTTCCCACCATTTGCTGACAACCCTGCACCTTCCCTATGGCATAGCGGGTTCCCGCATTGTCTATACCCAGCATCATTTCTGGTTATTAGGCGGGGAGAAAAGCCCAGGCCATTTGCTGTCATCGATCTGGCTCATTACCCCAAGTCGTCTTAGGAAAACTCCCGTTCATTTGCCGGTCCCTTTGGCTCATTTTGGAGCTGGTGTTCTCAACCACAAAATCTGGATTGTCGGAGGCACTACGAACCATGGCCCAACTGCCATCATTCGCACATTGGTCTTGAATATAGCTACGTATAGCCAAAGACGTCACGCGAAATAAGGTGCATCTGCGGTGAATTTTGTCACGCAACAGCCCCATTCTGGTGGTTCTTTCCCCCTAGTGCCCTGTCTTCCTCATAGAATCGTCCCGCCCGGATGGCGATGTTGATTCAGGGAAACGCCGCCGGATAATCCCGGACTTTCGCGTCGGGTTTGCCTGGTTTGAGACAATCCAGTGAGATTTCTAAGACCCAATGGTCCGGTCCTGCGCTGACGCGCAGGACCGGACTGCCTTGTTTGGTGCGGTCGCCCCGAGCCGACAAGCGTTGAAAGGCAACCCGGAACATGAACCCATATTTACGCATTAAGCGGCATAATATCGTATCGTGCTCGGGCGTCACATCCAGCAAAACCCCAAAAATCGTGGTTTTCATTCCGAGACGCCTTCCTAAGCCAAGACAGCCGTCGCTTGACGTACGGTCGCACCCATCTTTTTCCCTCTACATTTGCCGTAAATCCGTGCGGAAAACGAGGTCGTGATCGCGATCAGATCCTCGACGAGTTCTTGTTGATCATCCTTAACGGTTTGATCCATGACGGCCACGCGCACGCCGAAGGTGTGCAGAAAGGTTTCGAGATATCCCCACCCAAGTCGTGCTAATCGGTCGCGATATTCGACAACCACCAGGCTTGTCTGGTGGTCTCGGGCCAGATCCAGCAGGCGATGCAAGCCTCGGCGCTTTTCGTTCAACCCGCTGGCGACATCGGTGAGCGCGGCGACAACCGGCCAATGGTGTTGGCCGCATAGGCTGTCAGTCGGCCCAATTGGCGATCCAAGTTCCCTCACCCCGACATTTTGCCTCGGGGAAAAAACAAAGGCTGCCCGTGCTTGAGCATCTTCACAACCTCGGCCTCAAACGGGCGTCCCAATTCACTTCGTAACGTTGTCATCCTGATGTATGTTATGCATCTTCTAATAAAAACGGAGACATTGACACCTTCATCAATTAGAGTGCTTCGATAACAGCGGCAATCCCTTGCCCTCCTCCAATGCATAAGGACGCGAGGCCGAACTGTTGTCTGCGGTGCTGCATTTCCAAGGCAATTGTCAACAACAGCCTGGCCCCGGAGGCGCCGACAGGATGGCCCAGAGCAATGGCACCACCATTGACGTTAGTTCGTTCCCGCTTGAGTCCTAATTCCTTTTCCACTGCCAGATATTGCGAGGCAAATGCTTCGTTGATTTCTACCAATCCCACGTCTTCCATGTCGAGACCAGCATTTTCTAAAGCAATCTTGGACGCTGGTACGGGTCCTATGCCCATTATCCGGGGATCCACTCCGGCGATGCCGTAGCTTACCAACCGCGCTAAAGGTTTGACACCATGTGCAGATACAAAATCTCCTGTGGCCAACACGACCATAGCACTGCCGTCGTTAATTCCGGAAGAATTTCCAGCCGTGACCGAACCCATCTCCTTAAAAGCCGGTCTAAGGGCACCTAAGGTGTCCACAGAAGTGTTGGGACGGATATGTTCATCGAGTAAAATACTCTCTATTTTCCCCTTGCGAGTCACCGTCACTTCTGTAATTTCCTCCTCTAACCGTCCACTTTCGCGTGCTTTCGCGGCTCGTTCATGACTTAATGCGGCATAGGTGTCCTGCTCTGTACGAGAAACTTTATAGTGCTCGGCAAGATTTTCTGCCGTCATGCCCATCCCCAGGCCACAGCCAATATCCGTCAGCACCTCAAACAACCCATCAGTTAGCTGAGGAGAACCATCCTTAATGCCAAATCGGTTATTGCGCAAGAAAAAGGGAGATTGGCTCATGTTTTCGGTGCCGCCAGCTATGGCCACATTCCCTTCTCCCAGTAAAAGAGACTGAGCGGCAGAAATCACTGCCTGCAAGCCTGAACCACACAGCCGGTTTACCGTCAACGCCGGTGATGATTCCTTGATCCCTGCACCCAAAGCAATATGTCGTGCGGTATAAGCCGCATCCACACTCGATGGAATAACATTGCCACTGACAACCAAATCGACCGCTTCAGCCGTAAGGCCGGAGCGTTGAAGTGCCGCCAAAGCAGCAATACGTCCGAGCTCGGTTGCGTCGACACTGCGAAGAGAACCTCCATAGATTCCAAAGGGTGTGCGGGCACCACCCAAAATATAGATTTCGGTGGATCGCGATACTAACATATACGGACTCCTTCCCCTTATCATTGCCGCGGTCAAGACTGGTTCACTGTACACGCCATTTTCTTTTTCTTGACCTCATGATACCATGATGACGTTATCGAGAAAGGAAAGTTTATGAACACCAAAAACTATCGCGAGGTTTTAGGACATTTTGCCACGGGCGTAACCATTGTCATGGCTGAAATTGCGGGGGATATTCACGGCATGACGGCCAATTCCTTTACATCCGTGTCGCTGGAGCCGCCTCTTATTTTGGTGGCAGTGGATCACAAGGCGCGAATGTTACAGGGCATTTCCCGCAACCGGCCTATGACAATCAGCATTCTCAAAGACACCCAAAAGGCTTTAAGCCAGTTGTTTGCTGACCCCAATCCTTCCCGCGATCCGTTTGAAGGACTTCATCTCGAGCGGGCCCAAAATGGCATTCCTTATTTGGCTGATGCTTTGGCCTTTCTAGCCGTGCGGATCACGGACGTATATTCCCAGGGCGACCATGATCTCGCCATCTGCCAAGCAGAAGAACTCAAAACGCTCAGCCATGATGGTCCTTTGCTATTCTTTCAAGGCCGCTACTATGCCGTGGACGGTTCTACCCCTTAATTTTCAAAACGGGGTAGATCCTCCAAATCATTTTCCTCCACCACAATGCCTCCCAAGGGGAGCTTGCCCCCATGGCGCGCAATTTGGCGCTTGATCGCCGCATCGATAACAGGCCGAATAATCTTGGGGCGAAAAGCCGTATAACCCAGTGCCTGGAGTACCCTCTTAGGAATGACTACACGACAATGCAATAAATCCACGGAGGTATTAGCAATAATCTTATCGGGATTGGAGCGGTCAACACTGACAAGCACAATATCCATAGTCATGTTCCTTTCTTCCTCACGTTTCTTTGCAAACTATTGTCTAAAAGTTGAGCTCTCGTTTTTCCGTCCCATGTTGGCTGTATGCACCACCACAGATTCTACTCCGCCATAATGCGTTCGTACAAAGTCATCATGGTATTTAAATTGTCGTGAAAATTGTAATGGGTTGCAACCCATGCAGGCCCATGAGAACCCATCTTACGAATAGCATGGGGATGGTCCACAGCCCATTGTAAGATTCGGCTCCACGTCGCGATGTTTCCCGGCTCTACAAACAAACCCGTCTCGTTCTCCCGGATGACTTCAGTTAATCCGCCCAGACGGTGTGCAATGGCCGTTCGGCCTAAAGCCATCATTTCCAAAGGAGCCACCCCAAAAGACTCGCGTCTAGAAGCATAGAGTCCCACATCGGCCCAAGCGAGGGTGTCGGGCAGATGTTCTGGGTCGATCTTTCCCATCCATTCGATATGACTATTGAGTCCAAAGGTTGTGGCTAAATTCTTTAAGGTTTGCTCCTGACTCCCTTTCCCCAAAATGCGTCCGCTATAAGGCCCTTTCACGTCTCTCAAAGCTTTCAGAATCAAGTCTATGCCATAGACATTTTCCAAGGCTTTGTTAATCACAAACCGCAAGGGACCATCGTGAGGAGGATGCGGAACAAACCGCGCTAAATCTATTCCAAAAGGGACAATGTAAAGAGGTTTTGAGGTATACTGCCCCGTGATCTGCCCCAGATATTCGCTGGAACACGTAATGACCCTGGCCTGAGCTAAGATCCACCGGGTCACATTACGGGTGATTATCCCACGGCTTTGGGGAAAGCATTCTATGTCAGCCCCCCACACAGACAAGACCAAGGGTGAGAGCTTCGCCAAGGCCGCTAAGAGTCCATAGTGAGAAATGTAGTGAGCATGGACGATGTCTGCTTTGAATTTGGCCACTTCACGGCGAATCTGCTGAACAGAGTTAAATACCTCCCGTCTAAACGTCAGAGGAGGCGGCAACAGATGCACACGATCATTAAAGTCGGTCCACGGTCTGGGAGACCAAATATGGATATCATGGCCTCTGGCAACCAGGCCCTGGGCCCACCTTCTGGTGTGAACACTCTGAGCATCGGCTATCATCGCAATTCGCATTTAGCGCTCATCCTGCAATTCGTGAATCATTTCGTCCAATTGATGCCGTCCAGCCCGTCTAAGCCGTTCCACCCCGATAATGTCTTTGACCCGGACCACACATTGCTCCAAGTTATCGTTTTTCACCACATAATCATAACTCTTGGCGTGGCGCAGTTGCTCCACAGCGTTATTCAGGCGTGCATGCAGGTTCGACACTTGAGATCGGGATAAAATCCGCTTTTTCAATTCATCCAAGCTTGGAGGCATCAAAAAAATGGAGATAACTTGGCTCCAGCGCTCTTGGTATTTAATGCGACCTTTATAATCTAGCTCAATAATGCCATCATAGCCCGGAACAAAGAGTTCACGGGGAGATCCGTAATAATGGTCCCGGTACACATTCTCATACTCAAAAATTTTTCCCTGCTCCACAAGTCGTAAAAATTGCGGGACTGAAACAAAATGATAATCAAAACCATCCACTTCCCCCTCGCGGGGAGAGCGTGTGGTAAAAGTCACAACCTTTTTCAAAGTCGGATCATCGTTTAATATGGCCCGCATCACAGAACCCTTCCCGGCCCCGGAAGGTCCGGTAAAAATGAATAATATTGGCGCTACTGTGTCCGTGTCATATCTCCCTTTCGTTCTGTCGGCTTTATGGCTAGCCCGGCTAACTGGATAGAGTCTAAATTCCACGACATAGGCTAATCAGCCCATGATAGCGTTAAGCCGTTTCCATACTGCTTCGGCCTGTTTTTCAATGCGAGTCATCAGTTCTTGAACCGAGGGAATGTCTTCAATCAATCCGGTGACTTGTCCTCCCCAGGCAAATCCTTCTTCCCATAATCCTTCTAAGGCTGCTGCCCGGTTTTTGTCGCCAGAGATATATGGAAGCAGTTCCTCCAATGAGGCCTTTGGCTCATGTGCCAGGATGGTATCAACATAAGGAGAGGGCAGAACGCGCCCGGGCAAACCAATGGACTTTTCAATAATACGCGTTTCATTTTCCTGCGTGGCCATAAGACGCTCTTTGTAGGACGGATGAGCCGGACACTCGGTGGTGGCAACAAAGCGGGTTCCCATCTCGATACCCTCGGCGCCCAGAGCCAGTGCGGCCACCAACCCTTGTCCATCTGCAATTCCGCCGGACGCCACGACTGGAATCTTGATGGATTCGACGACACGCCGGGTCAGAACCATAGTGCTGGTGTCATCTCGTCCCAAGTGTCCACCACCTTCTACCCCGACAGCTACTACCAGAGATGCTCCCAGCCTCTCAGCATTTCTGGCCGCTCGTACTCCCGCCACCAGTACAATCAAAGGAATCCCTTGATTCACAATGCGAGGCGCATACGGCTTGGGATTTCCACCCGTAAGGGAGATTGCCGAAACCCGTTCTTCGAGAGCTACCTCCAGCAAGTCATCAATGGGGCGGTGTCCCATGGCAAAATTGACGCCAAACGGCTTGTCGGTTATCTCCCGCACGCGCCGGATTTCTTCCCGCAACTCTTTTGGTCCTTCCAAAGTTGTTGCCGTAATCTGTCCCAGACCGCCCGCAAGAGAAACTTGAGCGGCCAAAGGGGCCCGGGCAAGATAGGCCAACCCTCCTTGAATAATGGGTACTTGGATGTGCAAGAGTTCTGTCAGACGGGTGCGCATCACGCTAATGCCTCCCTGATTTTTTCTGCCATCGCGCTTAATTCGGGGGAGGTAGCGGGGGTCTGCTGGCGAAAATCCAAATCAGACATTGACGACGCGGGTATCAAGTGTAAATGCGCATGAGGCACGTCAAATCCCGCTACGACAGCTGCCACTCTTTCACAGCCGGTTACGGTCTTTAACGCGTGGGAGATAGGCTGGGCGAACACGAGAATTTCTTGCAAAAGATCCTCCGACATGTCAAAAAAATGATCCACTTCTTCTTTCGTTACAACCAAGGTGTGTCCCGGCCTCACGGGACGAATATCCAAAAAGGCTAAAAACCGCTCATTTTCCCGAATTCGAAAACTAGGCAGTTCCATCTTCACAATGCGTGAGAACACTGAACCCATAACAATCTCTCCTCTTCATTGCTTGAAATTAATTCTTGTTTCGCAATCCTTCTGAAAGAATACTTTCCCTCTCATTTTCACCGTCAATCAAATCTAATACAAACCTTACTGAGATTTTCGCGACAGGGTTCTCACGGCCCGTTTTCCTATGCCTACTGACTTATGATATCATAAGCCGACTGCGTGGTCGTAAGCCTGGTCCCATTCTCGCGAATTCGTGAAGGCATTGGCGTAATCCCAAGAAATTCGAGCACATCGTGTCCCAGAAATCATAACGGTCAATCTTTTTCCCTCAGAATATGATGAAGAGTCTCGTCAAAGAAATGACGGACATAACCACAAGAGCCGCATGGTTTTGTTTTTCCGTGGCTCATCCCAAGAGCCTGGGAGAAAAACGCTCCCTTCCCTCGCCGGCCTGCCTTCGGTAATCCTTCTGCAAGGTTGGGCACAGAGCCTAGAAATTTTGGGGCAACGGCAGCGAAAAATTGTTGTTTATTCCTTAATTGCACTCACTGTAGCAGCAAAAAAGTAGACTAGAAGATGGATGGATCCAAGAGCCCTATAGTAGTTTTCATGTCCGGTTTGATCAGGGAGTAACAGGGCTTAGGGAATCACACGATGAGACCCTATTGCCTCTGTCACTAAAAGAAAGATGTTTGGCTCTGGGGAAACTTCGCCGCGATAATCGCATTGCCTACTGTCATTCCAGCGGTAAAGAAAGCGTTTCTTAATGAATCGAAAAGATATCCTAATCCTTTGGGGTTTACTCGCCTTGGGCAGAAAATGCCGTGGATTATGGCCATGTTTTCGGTTAATCCCGGCGTTCTTTGGATCATTCTATAGATCAAATTCCATCATTAATTTGATCCAAGCCAGTAATCGCTTCGAAATCTTCCGCACTCAATTTTCATCGCCTCCCCCAACGCCCGCTATTCACCACCCCCCTCGTGAATGATATCTCCCGCCCCGCCACGAGAAATTCAGCGCTCAGGCCGCTATAGTTCCAAAAGAGCGCCAGCCGCGTAATCGCACAGGACAATGACGCCGGGATGTTCTTGCAAGATGGAAGCCGGCACCCGGGAAGTTACGGGGCCATGAAGCGCTTCAGCTAAAATGGCACTTTTACTCTGTCCCAATGCCACCAAAATGATAGTTCGGGCTTGAAAAATTGTCGCAATGCCCATGGTCACGGCCTTTTCCGGCACCTTTCGCCAGTCGCCCCCAAAAGCTTGCTGGTTAGCACGGCGCGTGTCATCGGTGAGAGTTACTTCATGAGTCTTGCTGTCCCAAGGTGTCCCGGGTTCGTTGAATCCAATGTGTCCATTGCGTCCGATCCCTAATAACTGCCAGTCAATGCCTCCCGATGCCGTAATGACGTCATCATATTTGGCAAAGTCGGGAGAAAAGTCGGGCCAAGGGAAAAAACTCTGCTCCCGGGACATGTCGGCGGGTTCAAAGAAATGCCCGCGCATAAATCTTCGAAACGAACCGGGATCTGATTCATCAAGCCCGACATACTCATCCAAATTGAAAGTTCTCACGCCACGGAGGTTCAATTGTTTTTGACGAACCATCCGCACCATTTCCTCATATATCGGTATCATGGTAAACCCTGTCGCCAACCCCAATTGAGAATAAGGGTAGGTTTTAATCTGACTCCCGAGGAGATCCAGAACCCGTTTGGCAACTTCTTGTGCCTGGCTATAAATTTCAATCTTCACCACATTCACCTCGTGTCAGTCATTCGGTATTTCACATGCTTTGTATCCGGGCGCATAGTCTTCAACCTGCACCGCCAGCCGTCCTTCAGCCTCTTGTCCCAAAAGCGCCCCCACCGCTGCCTTCATCATCCATGGCGTTCGTTCATAGAGAGCATACACCCGTTTCGCTCCGCGTTTCTTAAACCAAGGGAATAAGTAGGGCGTACGCACAAGCCACACGGCCGAATGAGGATGGTCCCCAAGCAGTGTCCCCACCCGCTCGTCCGCGGGAGTCAATTGGCTTGAGAGGTAGATAAGCCAATCGAACTTTTCCGCCTTATTCGCCGCAGAAATGGCCTCGTCTACGGTTGCGAGCTCAATATTCACCTCGCCAAACACAAAGCCTAAAGACTCCGGTAATGCCTTTGCCGATTCCGACCCTTGCACCATCATGATCGGAGCATTTGCATCATAAATCACGTAAACGGAAGATGGGGAAGGAAAAGGGGCATTGGCCCGAGACTTCTCTATTTCTTCTGCTTGGCGATGAAGACAGCTCAGAGCCTTGCAGGATAATTTTTCCTGCAAATTCAAGGCCCGGGCCATTTCTCGCTTCATCTCGTCGGGAGGAATTTCCCTGGGCATTGCGAGCCCAGCTTTTAGTTTGGCAATCCGGGCACTGGCCTCTTCCAATCGCGACAGGGGGAGAACTCCTTGAGTCAGAGCCTCATAAATGGCATTCATCGCTTGTTTTTGCCATTCCATGCGGTGAGAAATCATGATCATATCCGCCCCGGCGGCTAAGGCCATGACGGCTCCCCGCCCCACTCCCACGGTTCTAGAAATCGCTTCCATTTCAAGACAATCGGTAGTTACAACCCCCCTAAAACCTAGCTCTTCTCGCAACAAGTCTTGCAAAACCGCGCGCGACAGCGTAGCCGGATGCAGGGAATCCAACTGATCGAACACAATGTGTGCCGTCATCAGCACCGGTATTCCCCCATCAATGGCCGCCTCAAAGGGGACTAATTCGACTTCCTTCATGCGCTTAAGATCATGGTTGATATAGGGCAAATCCCGATGCGAATCCACCGAGGTATCCCCGTGGCCGGGAAAATGCTTGCCACAGGCAAGAACGCCAGATTTCTTGAGTCCTCGCACCATGGCCAGTCCCAAAGGTGTCACCCGCCCAGGCGAATCGCTAAATGAACGCACACCGATTACCGGATTCAACGGATTATTGTTAATATCCAGCACCGGTGCCAAATTCATATTAATACCCGCCTGTGCCAACAATTTTCCCGTCATTTCCGCAGCTTCATAGACAAGGCCGGCATCTTGAGTTGCCCCGAGCGCCATATTGCCTGGCAAGCCGGGAACATCAGGGCTCATCCGGGAAACCATGCCGTTTTCTTGATCCGTAGCAATGATCAAGGGCTGGGTCTGTCCGTGATCTCTTGCCAGCTTTTGTAAGGTAGCCGTCAGTTCGGCAATTTGTCCATAAGACAGAATATTGCGAGCGAAGAGAATAATATTACCCACATAATATTCCTCAATAAGTTCCTGAACTTGCGCATCAAGATAAGGACTCGGGAATCCACAGATCATAACCTGACCAATTAAGCGCTTTAACTCATCCGACAATCTCCCTACCTCACTTCCTCATGGCCATTACCTGCCACACGCATTTAAAAAGATTGATGCCCTGGTTCTTCCTCTGAGACTAAAACGCCGCCAGTGTCTTGCAAAATGGTAAAGAGATGACTGATAAAGAAACGGGGCGACCGATTCTCCCCGCTGTTTGGGGCCTCTACCCTCCCCATGCGGTGTCAAAATGCCAAGACTATCCTTAGGAACTACCAGGATCTTCAGCCCGGCCATGGGCCACAGAGGCATTGTCGACGGCGCATTTTTCTCTCTACAATCATCTTCACAATCATCTTCGCTGTACCCTCGCATTTTCTCTTTAAGATCAGGCTCTTTAACCAAATAGACAGGCAGCCGCCGCATTATGAAAACGGCGGCGAAAATCCTGAATCTCCACTTGCCTGCCAAAGTGAACCCGGTTGGTTAATAGCACGGCCCAGTAACCCGAGCGGCGATCAAACACCACAGACGTTCCGGTAAATCCCGTGTGACTGGCCGTTGTGGGAGGCCATAAGTCTCCAGCAATGTCATAGCTGTCTCCCCGGAGGACAAAACCCCATCCGCGATTTCCACCCAATCCCTGGGTATGGCATTTTATTGCACTTTCTTTGACAATTTCACACAACACACCGCCTCTCCCGGTCCACATCGCCAGATAAGGAACCAAGTCGGAAGCTTTGGCAAATAGTCCCGCATGCCCGGCTATTCCACCCATGGCTCGTGCATTTTCATCATGAACCACTCCCGCCAAAACCTGGTTGTCAATGACTTCAGTCGCCGCAAAATTTCCATCCGAGGCAGCAGGGATAAACCGGGTATGATTCATGCCCAAGGGCTTGAAGATCCGCGACGTGCAAAATGTGCTCAAATCTTCTCCCGTGACCTGAGCCACCACTGAACCTAACAGCATAAACCCCAGATCGCTGTACAGGACTCTCGTGCCTGGCTCAAAGACTAAAGGTTCTTGAGCCGCCATGTTTATAATGGCCTCACGGTCTTGCGCCAAACGGTAAAAAGGTTGATGAGACACTAAACCTGCGGTATGTGTTAATAAGTGAAAAATCCGCACGTGACTTTTCATGCCGCTTTGAAACGCGGGAAAGTACCGAGACAAGGGAGCATCGAGTGCTAATCGTCCCTCTTCCACCAATAACAGCACTGCAGGCAGCGTGGCCACAACTTTAGTCAATGACGCCAAATCAAAAATGGTATCAACTTCCATTTTTCGGCTGTGCTGGACAACTTGGGCTTCTCCCTCGTGATATTGCCACAAAACCTCGTTCATCCGACCAACCTGAGCTACGGCTCCCGGTATCAATCTTGCTTGAACCCCATCATGAATCACTTGTCTAAGAACATGAAATCGATCCGTTCTCACCGCCTCCTTATTGGCCATTAGCACTTCGCGCTTGGGGGGCAAAGATTTATCAACCTGTCCCCACAATAGGCAATCTATCCCGTCACGTCACTAAAGGCCTAATTTCTTTATGTCGCCTTTACCTCTAATCCTATGCCATCTCGCATGACGTGCTGGTGTGATCCCCATCTTATTTCATTGTGGCCACGACCCGTCTTACCACAGGAAAATGGCAAGCATAAGCATGGCCTGCGCCTTGCAAAACCGGGCGTTCTTTTTGGCATTTGGCTTGCGCAAACGGACAGCGGGGCTCGTAAATACAAGCCGTGTCGGGTACTTGTTCCTGGTCGTTTCCACGTAAAGGGATAAAGCGGTCAGGTCCCGGATCTTCCAATCCTTTGAGAACCGGTACTGCGCTTAATAACGCTTGCGTGTAGGGATGGTGTGGCTGAGAAATGATTTCATCAGTGGGGCCCGATTCAACTACCTGGCCTTTATATATGACAAATAACTGGCCATCCTCCCCGACGTAACGAGCGGAAGCCACATCGTGCGTAATGAAGAAGAGAGATATCCCAAATTCTTGACGCAAGTCTTTCAAAAGCTTCAAAACACCGAGACGCAGTGACACGTCAATCATCGACACCGCCTCGTCCGCCACCAGCACCTTCGGCTCTACCGTCAGTGCCCGAGCGATGACAATGCGCTGACGTTGTCCTCCGGACAACATATGGGGATATTTATTCAAAACACTTCCGGGATCCATGCCCACTCTCAGCAAGACCTCATGGACCCGGCTTTGAATCCATGCGCCATTCTTGCCCCGTTCCCGGGCAATCACCTTTAAAGGGTCCTCTAAGCTTTGTTCTATGGTTCTTGCCGGATTTAAGGCTTGATACGGATCTTGCTGAATCAACTGCACTTGCCGCAAGAAAGTGCGCCGTTCGGCTGGAGGCAATGTCATCACATTGACTCTTTGGATCCAAATATCGCCTGAAGTGGGAACTTCCAGACCGGCCAAGATGCGTCCCACAGTGGTTTTTCCTGACCCCGACTCCCCAATTAAAGATAAAGCACCACCACCGGGAATTGAAAAACTCATGTGACTCACAGCTTCTATGGCATCATGCCCCAAAACCCCTTTTTTGGCCGTAAACACTTTCACCAAATTTTTCACATCAATCATGTTCTGTCCCCCGAAAACATGCCACATAACGATCAGAACCGATAGCCTCATATATGGGACGAGAGTTTTCACACTTGGGCAACCGCTTTGGACAACGGCTGGCAAATAAGCAGCCCGGAACCTTAAGCGCGGCTACATCCGGTGGAGATCCAGACAACGCGATGGCCTGATCCAAAGGTCCAGAAATACGAGGGATCGCTCTGATCAAACCTTGGGTATAGGGGTGCAAAGGATGCGCCAAGATTTCTTCGGTCGATCCCGCCTCGGCCAGTTCTCCTCCGTACATGACCACCACGTTATCCGCCAAATCAGCTACCACTCCCATATCATGGCTAATCAATATCGTGGTCAAATGACGCTCTTGGTGAATTTGACGAACAATCTCGAGGACCGACGCTTGAGAAATCATATCTAAAGCCGTGGTTGGCTCATCCAAAATGACGACCTGTGCTTCCAAAACCAATGCCAGCATAATCCCCACTCTTTGGCGCATTCCTCCCGACAGCTCATGCTGGTAGGACAAAAGAATTCGTTCGGCGTCCATCCCCATTCGCTCCAGCAATTCTTTGGCTCGGCGCAGTAAAGCTCGCAAATCCTTGATGTTGTGGGATCTCCCTAAATCCAGCACCTGTTTGCCCACACGGATAAGCGGGTTCAGGGAATTTTGCGACGCCTGAAACACAAAGCCTATGTCACGGCCACGGACTTTCTGACGGATTTTTTTATCAATCGTCAGCATGTCCCCGGCGCCGTCCACTACAACTGAACCTTTCACGATACGTCCTGGTTTGGGAACGGCATTCATTAGAGCCATGGCTAAAGTGGACTTCCCGGATCCTGATTCCCCTATGATTCCCGTAATTTTGCCAGGGGCAATTGCCATACTCACCCCGTTAACAGCCGGTATCTCACCTTGGTTCGTCTGGTAAATGACATGTAAGTCTCTAATTTGCATGCCCCGAGGATGAAAATCCCGGGCCTCGAATTCCAAAGCCAATGCTACGCCTCCTTTAAGCGAGGGTTGAATAGTTCATCCACGGCGTCCAAAAACAGCACCACGCCCAGGGTCAGCACCAACAGCGCAATCAAGGGGGAGAGCAAGTACGGCAATGCTTGCACACTCGACATGGCTCCTGCGGAAAACACGGCAAGGTTCAGCATCACACCCCAATTATTCGCTTGAAAGGGAACGACTCCCAGGAAAAAGAGACCCACTTCGGCATAAATACTGCCCGTAATGGCTAACAAGAGATTCATGGCAATATATGACGCGATGTTCGGCAAAATTTCTTTGAACAAGATGTGAAAGGGGGACAAACCCAAAGTCCGAGCCGCTTCAATAAACCCTCGTTCTCTAAGAGACAAGGTCTGGGACCGGACGGCCCGGGCCAATCCTCCCCACCCGGTAATACCGAGCACAAATCCCATCGCCACAGGCTGTCCGAAATTCCACACGGTCGATAGCACCACCAACAAAGGAAAGCCCGGGATGGTTAGAATGAAATCGGTGATTCGCATAATAACGGAATCGGACCATCCTACATAATAACCTGACACCAGCCCCAGAACGGTTCCAATGACCACCGTAAAGAGGGCCGCCATAAATGCAGCAAAGAGTACATAGCGTGCCCCGGTTACGATTAAGGCCAGATTGCTGGTCCCCTCAAAATCCGTACCTAAAGGGTATTTCCAGCTAATCGGCGCGTAAATCGCGTTAGGATTAATGGGAAGATTCCGGGGATAGAGATACGGCCCCGCGATTGCCATTAGGGTAAAGAAGAGAATAATAACTAGTCCCACCATACGTCCCGGTTTCTTGGCAATCACTCGCCAGGCTGTATGCAAAAAGGTCGCGCGATTTTTCGGGACATGGGGTATTTTGGATGATACGGGTGTTGATTCGGCCACAGACATTCCCCATCACCTCCGGATTCTGGGATCGACAACGGAATACAAGAAATCGGCAAATATATTGGATATAATCACGGCGACTGTGATTAAAAGAAAGGCTCCACTCATCAAAGGGTAGTCTCGGGAACTTATCGCGTGGAGCAATAAATTTCCCAGTCCCGGGTAATCAAATATGTCTTCAATGAACAAGGAACCGCCAAACATGAAGCCGATAGAAAGTGCCAAGACTGTAAATAACGGCAAAATCGCATTATGCGCGATATATTTTACCTGTGTCCACGTTTTGAGGCCCCGGACTTCAGAAGCGAGAATGAAGTCGTCTCCTAATACCGTGATCACACTGGATTTCATGGTCAGCATCCACCCTCCATAACTCGACAAGGCGTAAGTCGCCACCGGCAATATGGCATGTCGAGCCAAAGAAGACAGAAAAGGCCAGTTGAATCCCGGCGTCAAAGATGCGTTATAAGGGGCACCAAAGGGCAGAATCACCCACAGCGTAGTAAAGACATATGCCAAGAACAGTCCCATAACAAATTGGGGAATTCCATGAAGAATGGACCCGGACAGTGACAGGGCGCTGCCTGTCACCGACGAGCGTTTAATAGCAGCAATCACGCCCGCCAAAATTCCCACCACAAAGCTGGCAATCAATCCCGTCAGGACTAAAATAATAGTCCAAGGCGCAGCTGCCAAAATGATGTGAAGGACTGGCACCCCGTCGTAGGAAATGGATCTGCCCAGATTGAAGTGGAGAATTTGGTTGATATAAAGCAAGTATTGCTGCCACAGTGGTTGATGAGGGATAAACCCATACATCACACGCACTTGATCCATCGCTTGAACCGGTGTCATGCCGTGCAGTATGAGGTCGTTATACTTTGCTGCAACCGGATTTCCCGGCATAAGCCGCACCAAAAAGAAAGTAAAGGTCGCCACCACCAAAACCATGACAATCCCTGCTAAAATCCTTTTGCCGAGGCGAATCAGAATTTGCATTCGACCCTCCTTATTCCGACGACTGGTGCCGGATCGTCCCCAAGACACCAGTCCATCTCATGCCGACAACCCATCATTTGGGTTTAACATACCCTCGCATCATCCAAACTCCTGGAGGATTGTTGAGAAGCCCCGGATTATGCACAGGATAGTCGGTAAACCGATTCGTATTCACGAACTGCACGTTAATATAGTTCCACAAGGTAATCATAGGCAGGCTGGCGTTGGCCGCCAAAGCCAGCTTTTGCACAATCGGGCGCTGCTGGCTCGGAGTAAGATTGTTGAGATCATAGGTTAGACGGCCGGGATCCACGACCTGACCGTTTGGCAATTTGACAGTTCTCGGCGCATCCAGCCAGTTGCCTTCGGTAGTGTTGCTATAGGGATAGCGAACTAAATGGCCTCCGACCACATTGTAGCCATCATTCGCTCCCCAAATTCGCTGATAAGTCGGATAGGCCTCAGGCCCCAACGCATTAAGCCAAAATGCTATGGGATATTTATCCAACGCAATTTCTTTCAAATATTGTGAGTAGCTGCTCACAATCGACGGATGCGTGGGAATACCAAAGGCAGTCATTTCACTGGAAATCACTTTGGAAGCCTCAATCCAGTCACTAAACCCGTTTACCGTGTAAATCGTAGCGGTCCACGGCTTGCCGTTGGGCATCATCCACTGCCCATGAACTTTATGAAACCCTGCTTTTTCCAGTTCACGCGCTGCTAATGAAGGATTATAGCTATAAGGGTTTAGCTGTTTGATTTGAGATGGCGTTAACCACTTGCCAGTCGCCACGTCGACCATGCCGGTTGAATATTTTGACACTGTGCCCACGACCGGTTCCGCGACTTTCTGCACGGCTTGACGGTTTATAATATGGGCCAACGCATAGCGCACATTGGAAATTCCATAGGGATATATGCCTTGGTTGAAGGCTAGGGCAGCTCCCACATAAGAGGGCGAGACCACCTTTTCATTTCCCTTGGTTTTGAGAATTTGGTGGAGAATATTGGATGGCATGGCCGTAAAAGGCGCCATATCCAGCTGCCCGCCAATGAGATAATTCCAAATTTGTTGATTGCCTGTATAATTGCGGAAGACGACTTGCTTGACAGAAATGCCCTTCGCGTCATAGAAGTCCGGATTTTTCACTAACAAAGCTTCTCCCGGATTGAGGTTCTTCAACACAAAAGGTCCTGCAGAAATGTCCTTGGGCGGTGCAAATGCTGCAACCGTTTTGCCGAGATTGGTCAATTTGGTTTCTGCCTTCTTGGCCAAAGCAATCTTGGCAGGATTCTTGCCGGTATATAAGGACTGGTCAATCGTAGTCCAAATATTGGGCCCAAGAACTTTGTCATATTCGAATGCGGGAATTATGGGCTGCTGCATTAAATTGTTGAAGAAGAGATTATAGTCCTGGTGAGGAACTTGATTAAATTGCATTTTCGCGGGAGAAAGGATTTTGACACTTCCTAAGTAGAAGGATTGGGCAGTGCCTTGAGTAAAGGCCGCAGCCATCGACGCTTTTACGTCCTCCGCGGTGACAGGCTTCCCGTTAGACCATTTCGCGCCGGGCTGAAGCCAGATGGTGACAGTTCTTCCTCCGTTGGAAATTTTCCACTTCTTTGCAAGTCCAGGATAAAAGGAATTAGGGTTGGTCGCAGAATTGGTCGTCCATCCCAGTTGCATTTGATCGAATCCAATCCAGTTGTTGCCATTTGTGTTGAAGGGATTCATTGGCGCTCCCGTAGTAATCGGATGAGCCTCGTCTATAGTCGTAAAAGTCGACGATGATGCACTTGTCGGGGAGGAGGCGCCGCATCCTGCCGCCAGTACGCCCACGCTGGCAACCAACGCCAGCTTTGAGAGTGTCTTCATAAAATTCTCTCTCCTTATCGGCAAAATCCTTATGGAAAGCCATAATTAACATAATTTTCCGAAAAAATTCTCAATACAAAGTTTTGCCTAACTTTGGCGTCGATAAAACTATGGTTTTTTACGTGGTTTATGTTATCATATTTCAAAAATCTAACCAATAAGCTGAAATAAAAATTCATGCGAAGTTGGCAAAACTCACAAACAATATGCGACTAACGAAAAGGAGGAGGCTGGCACCTTGGCTATTTCCGGTGTTCTTAATCGCCTCAGCAGCACACTGCCGACACTGGCCAATTCGGAAGCTCGGATTGCGCGCTGGATTCTCGAAAATCCCAGGCAGCTCGTCGATCTAACGGTCAAAGATCTGGCACATATTACCGGAAGCAGTCAAGCGGCTGTCATCAGGCTGTGCAAGTCTATCCAAGTTTCCGGCTACCAAGGTCTAAAAGTCTCGGTAGTCGCGGACATTGCCCGGGAAGAGAGGCCAACCGGATCCCGCTTTCTCGAAATCGATCCCAATACACCCTTGTCTAGCTCCATTCAGTCGCTTAAACGGCACACTATTATGGGCATCAACCGTACCCTGAATGATATGCGTGAAAGCGACATTGACCGGATGGTGCAACACCTAAAACAAGCTCGTTGGATTGTAGCCTACGGAATTGGCGCATCAGCCGTTGTGGTGAAAGATTTTCAACAAAAGTTGTGGCGCTTAGGTCTTCCGGTCTTTTGTACGGAAGACTTTCATATCATGGCGACCATTGTGGGGCAACTGACCAAAGATGACATATTTATGGCCGTATCCTATTCTGGAGAAACTGCCGAAGTTCTGGAACTAACACAACTAGCTCACAAACGTGGAGCCTTTGTCACCGTCCTCACACGATTTGACAGAAAAAATCCTTTGGCCAGACTCGCTGATTTGCCAATTTATATATATGCCTACGAAGCGTCCCCGAGAATCGGCGCCAGTTCCTCCCTAATCTCTTCCCTAACAGCCATGAGCGCTTTGCTATTTGCCTTGGCCAATACCTTTGCCGAGAGTGCTCAAGCCAAACTATCCGATACTTTGGATGCGGTACGTTCGCATCGCGTCACTTTGCCTTCTTCCGATACGCCCGATGGCGAGATATGATATCATCAACACTATGAGTTTGGTGTTTGCTAGAATGACTCAACAACAAAACTACTCGAACCGGAGGGCAGTGTTATGCTATGGATTATCGGCGGCATCGCCATGGTGGTAGCCTTGTTAATCGGACTCCGCTTCATGGCCGACCACAAGGAAGAACCCTAATGCCTGCCGCATGGCTCAAGCCATGCCAACACGCGTGTTAGTAAATTGCGTAACCAAAATAGCACTTTAAACTTGATGAATGAAGACAACCGGCTATGAGCTGTCAGTCTTGAGACCTCTTCGGCGTGCTTTATGGCTCTAGAGATTTCGTACGCTTACAAAGAGGGCGACAAATTGTTTTTCTCCATATCGGGAACACAGTGCCTGAGGGTAAAGGATGGCGCTTGGTATTTTCCTCACACAATGGTCTTTAAGATGACTTAATTCCTTGTCTATAAACCGCCCGAAGATGTGAGGGACATTTTTTCGTTTTCGTTTCACGCGTTAACCTAAGAAGAACATATAGAAATGCTCAGTGATATAGTGAAAAGGAAAATGAAAAGGCGTTATTCGAGGACAATCGACCGTATTTTGAGATGAAGATTCGCTGAAATCTTCGTCTTGATGTTGTGAGTGAAATTCAGCTCACAGTGTCAATCGCTTCTAACATGGGCCTTTCGACCTGGTTTACCGTAATACGAGACAAATTGCCCTCATTGTCGGATTTCCTCTTGTTGTGTATTTTAATTGGGTATGTTCGCATTGCGAGCATACCATTACAAGGAGGGCTCGCCACTGAGCGGTACAAAAACAATACGGTGGATTTGGCTAACTCTCATAGGCCTCTATGTGTTGACGGCCCCTTTTGAAGGCTATTGGGTTGTGCCTGGTTTTCACGGACATTCCTGGGTCTCATTATTTCAGCGCATCTTACTCTTTCCGTTGCCCGCAGTGACGCTGTACTTGGTCCTGCGGCGAAAAGACCGTCTGGCCATGCTCCCTTTGGGCCTTATAACAGCCTGGATCATTTGGGTTCTTTTCACTTTCGTGCTATTCAGCCCCCATAGCTATTATTACCTGTATTACACATGGGAACAAATCGCGGGATTTTTGCTCATCTTGAGCTTCTGGTACTTAGCTCGGTTCCAAAGCTTTTCCCGCATTACAACCATTGCCAGTCTTTTGATCTATTATGGGGCTACCTTATTCCTAAGCCAATGGGAAATTCAAACCCATCATCATCTGGGAGCTTCCACGGAACATCATACCGCTATTCCGACGGCTTTCTCTTATGGGCCCAACCACTTAGGAGCGGCCGTGGCATTGATTATTCCGTTCGTTTCCCTTCTTTTCCTCCTAAAACGTTCGTGGTGGGTGCTTGCGGCAAGCATCCTTTTTTCTTTGTGGGGGATTTATATCTTATACAAGACGGGAAGCCGGGCAGGAGAACTCGCTGTCATGCTGGAGGCCATCGGCCTGGCAGTGCTATTGCCGAAACGATGGAAATATTATGCCATAGCGTCCATAGGGGCTCTTTTCGTCATCATTGGGGCTGCTTTATTCCTTGTGGTCCATCTCCCTGCCACTGACATGCCTTTTGCTTTGGTTAAATTTCGCCACCTTGCTCACATTTTTAACGGGGCAGCTTCTCACTCGTCCTCCCAAGGCCCCGGTTCCTTCAAAATACGGATAGCTCTTCTTGAAAGCGGGTTTCGTGCCTTATGGCATCATCCTTGGGGATTGGGGCCCCGCGGCGCCGAGGGCTACTATGCCTATTATGTGCACCATAAAAGTCCATATAACACGTATGGTGTGATCGATGCTCACAACATGTGGTTGGAAGTCGCAATAGATTTCGGTTGGCTGGGTATTAGCTTGTACACCGGTTTCTATGGTCTATTGCTGCTAGGACTTTACCGCCTCCGCCGCCACACCGACGCGACCCTGCGCTATATTTCGTGGGCGGGATTTCCTGCCTTAATTGGATTTGTCATTGGATCCCTTTCACCTTCCAGTGTCATGATCGGATTCAATATCATGTGGATTGTGTACGGTCTTGCCATGATGGCGATATATCAAAACGCGCAACTTATTAAAACAGCCCCTCATTATCCTTCAGATATCCGCACCTCTGGCTTTGTCCGAACAGACATGACCTCACTCCCCTTTGGGTTTCATCATTCCTCTCACAAATAGCCAGATCAAAATTTGATGCTGCCCCTACAATGATTTCAGAAACTCCCGCACATATTGCTCGATCAATTCACGGTCAGGACCCTCCCAGATTTTTTGAGCATGACGTCCTCCTGGCATCTGTTTTAACATCCGGGGTTCCGGAGCTTCGCGAAAGACCTCTAAGGTCTGATCATGCATCATTTCACTTTCACTGACAATAAATAGCTTGGGAATGCTGCCCAGCCGACTGGCCATTTCATCACTGATCGCCACCGTAGACCAGGTAATCACGGCTCGGAATTGTTGTGGATCTTTCGCTACCGCGCGCAAAACGCCTCCACCGCCCCGAGAAGCGCCTAAAGCCACCACGTCCTTTTTTCTACGCCGGAGCTCTTGACACACAGCCAGCACATCATACTCAATAGCGTCTAACCCCAAACTTCCCACGGTAGATGCCCCGTATCCGCGAAAGTTGGGAATAGCCACACTATATCCTTCTTCCCAAAGGGTTTGTCCGTAGGGGATAAAACTGTCCCGGGCAAAAGCCTTCCCGTGACATAAGATAACGGCAAGCGGTCCTCCGGATAAATAGTGCGTTTCAATTTCTGCTCCATCCTCCGTTTTCACAATAAATTGATCCATTTTCTTCAACACCCCTTGGCAACGAATAGTGGCAATCCTCCATTTTAAATAAAAAGGACGGCTCCAAGAAAATTTTAGGCAAAGACCTGGTCTTGCCCAAAGATCGTTCGTACATCACAATTCAAAAAACGGTATTCCTCTCTATTCGCCTCTTCCCGGCCTATCATGATATCCCCCATGCCCATTGAATGCCGTCAAGTCACTCCAACCAGATGGGGAGCATGGCCTCCGAACAATCCTCACTCCTGGGAAAGATGAGCCTTTAAACCAAGCATAGATCAGCATGAGGCACAGTGTCTTGCCATGAAGATATCAATTAAGTCGAGTTCACCTACAACCGTGATCTATCATCATAAGCATTGGCTTTGCTGCTCAAGTTTCCTTATTAATTCCTCTTATTATTTCCTGCCCTTTTTCCTCATTATGGTTCTTGTGAAACCCCCAATACATCCCAACAAAACAACAAAGCAGCTCCATAGCTTAAGGGAGCTGCTTTGTTATCGCGGTCCTTTATTCATCGGTATCAAACCATACCCGCATGACATCAAACCATTCTTCCAGTTTCTCTTCCGTTTCCGGCCGCCTTTCGTCTTCCCTCATTCTTCGCACCTCCTTGCATTGAGAAATCCGTTGGTTATAGTCTTATTGTCTTCTGCCACACCCTCCTAAGGCTAGGGCCTGAGCGCGAATGACCAGAATTTCGGAGTGAACGGTTCTTACAGACGCATGAAGTGCATGCTTGGGTTACCCAGGCAGTTTCCCGCAACTCACCCCGAATCTTCGCTATGATTTGATCAGCCCACTTTAACTCCTGTCCCCACCCCATCAAGAGCAACTGGCCGACAGTTCTGGACACACGCCGCCACACCAAAGCTTCAGGATTTTTTGGCCAGATAACCTGATTGAAGTGGTTCATGAAAAGACGGCTAATATCCCGTTGTGTATGCTGATTTCTCATATCCAATCCATAGCACCAGCCCGCATCAACAGTCCATTTCAGCAAAATCACGGCCAAAAGGGGCAAACCCACCAAGGGAGCCAAAGGCCCCGTCACGGTACTGATCCCCATTTCTGCTATAACACAAAGACGACACGGGCCGCGCAAACGGCTCACCTTCTCCTCTCTTAAAGCCTGGGGGAGAGCCTGAACATCGTGATAACACTCGACAGGGTATCCGGCATCACGATAAAATTGCCACAAGCGTTCGGGACTTGACAGCATCACACTTTTTCTCACGATCGTGTCCAGTTGGACATGGCTTAGCATCCTGGCAGTTTCGGCAGATATGGACATAAGGTCTATCCCCCCCTTTGTACCATCTTTCGTGTTAGCATACGAATGGAGGGATAAAAAGGTGAGGGAAAAATTTTAAGTCAAAGGTGATGAGATTATGGGATTTGGACCAAAAGCACCGGACCCCGAATCAGGGGTAAAAGCTGTCATCGACTTAATTACTCTCTTGTACCCGCAACTGGCGACGCCCTCCGTCAAATTTTGGCTTCAAGCCATATGCGAACCCCTGCTACTTGCTCGTGCCCCTCTTGCCTTTGAGACTATTGACCGGTTTCTGTCCCATCGCGAATTTCGCCAGCATATTCTTGAAAATCCCAGCATTTCAGAGAAATGGCGGGATTTATGGGCCCAGTATCCGGGATCAATTGACCCCCAGAAGCTGGACAAAGATTTAGCCTGGCTCATTCGTGACCGGCTAGCGGCACAACACGACGACACCCCCGGTGCCTCTAAACCTCCGGATGAGGACATGTAATCTTGCCCGTCTCACAACCCCAGAGAGTTCAGAGCCTCCAGAAGTCGATCGATATCTTCTTGCGTGTTAAATACCCCTAAGGCTACCCGGATGCCCTGATAGGACGGAACAGGTTTAACCACGATATGACGAGCCCATAGTTCATCGGCTAGATGGGATCCCCATTTGGGACAGCGCATCGTCACCAAAGCACTTGGACGATAATCGGAGGTAGGCGGATTCACAATCTCAATGCCTGACATGTGATCGATTTCTTGTCTCAGTACTTGAGCCAGCCCAGCCTGATAGCGGGACTGATTCAAGAACCCCTCCTCTTCAAAATAATCCCAGGTGATGGACCATCCCACAACCCGGGGCCAGGCCCGGCTGCCAAATTCCAGCGCCTGCCCGTTGTCGAGTTCCAAAGGCCAACTTCCCTTCTCTAGGTCATGGGCATCAAAATGCCCATCATCCACAGGCCACAACGTGGCCAATTCCCCGAGCCTCGTCGCCCTGACCCATAGGCCGGCCCACCCCGGTGGCGCCATCATCCATTTGTGGCCGCAAAACACGTAATAGTCTGCACCGGTTTCAATGGGATTCACCGTAATATTGCCCAGTGACTGGGCTCCATCTACCAAAAAACGGGTTTGAGGATGTCTTCGGATGATTGTTCCCAGTTTTTCAACGGGCAGCCGCCACCCCGTTAAATATGACACATGGCTCACAGCCACCAGTTTTGTGCGGGGACTAAGATATTTTTGCAGTTGCTCCGCTAAGGATTCTTCGCTGTCCACACGCAGAACCTTGACCGTTATGCCAAAACGCCGAATTAGGGATGCGACAGTAAAAAGCAGGGCCGGATGTTCATGGTCGGTGGTAACTAGTTCATCCCCTTCCTTCCAACTCAGTCCCCAAATAACCCGCAATATCCCTTGGCTGTTGTTTTCGACCAGGCTGACCGTACCCCGGGGCATTGCCTTCTCGATGCGTTTGGCAAATTGCCGTGACTTCTCGCGAGCTTCCTCGTAATACGGCACATGTCCCGGCCCCATTTCCTGCCATTTAATTTCCGCAGCACATGCAGCGGCAGACACCGGCGTAGGAGTCGGACCCAGAGTAGCAGTATTCAAGTATGTCTGATGTAACGCTGCGGGAATCAATAGTCGCAAATCATGTCCATACACCTAATTCTCCCCCAATCACAAAATACCCGCATGAGTGCGAGTCCCACAAACTCTCGGATCTACGAGTCCAGAACCACTTGGAAGTAAACCCGGCCGCCTTTCGGCGCACTCACACTCAGTTGCAATGTACTGCCGGGTTCCGTTTCCACCACCCACTCAATCTGAATCCGGTTGGCTGCCGGCGGCTCTTGCTGGTCCATACTGCCATAGCCCTTTAAATGGCCCAAATACTGGGGAGATTCCCCGGAAATCATGCGGTAGGAGCCTTCAAGACGCGCTATCAAGCCTTGGTTGCGCTTCATTGTTCCACCTTTGTGAGTGCTTGAGGTGGGCAAAAATCCCTGGTTGGTCACCAAAGCTGCAATTCTGTAAATATTCTTCCCTAATTTTTCCACCTGCACAGAAGACAAATCGAGTTCCGGGGTCGACAATCCTAGAATGGTTAAAAACCGTCCGACTCTCTCGCATTCTTCCTCTAAAAAGGATAATGGAGGGTTTTGTATGACAAATTTCGGATCAATACCCCCAATCTCTACGGGGCCTAAATCAGGGTGATAAAAAGGGGACCACGGAAAAAATCCAGCCGCACCGATCTTGTGATCCACAAAAGCTAAGATTTTTCGCCAATCCTCTTCTCTTTCCTCATCACTCAATTTCATCAAACCCTGGACACCATGTTCGGCATATCCTCTAGCCCCCGCATGACGGGGAAGATCCCACATCTCCACGGTAAAGCTTAAAATTCCTTGATGTTCATACATCCAATCATCAGCGGCTCCCGGCATCAAGACCCCTTCATGCCCATTGTGAAAGGTTTCAAAATTTGATTTAGCAAAGTATCCACTGGCCTGGGCCCCTTCTGCCGCCACCCGGGTAAAAAGCGAACGATCCGTGAGATTCATCGTGGTATCGGGTCCTAAGGAGGGTTGTCGCAGAATCACTCCTCCTGACGTATGCAAGGCCGCATAGACCGCTATATTCGGATGCTTCACGACATAATTGGCCAAAGCATAAAGTTCGGGCTCGGATAAAGGAAACGGACCGGCCCCCTTCTCCTGATCCTCGCCCGCCCAGCGCACCGGAAAATTCCGGTTGAAGTCCATTCCTTGAGGAACCGATAATGGGAAATGTTTGCTGACAAAATCCTGAGCATGGTGATCCGCCTGATTAAGCCGTCCTTCGGGAAAAACATGATAGTATTGACCGCCAAATTCGCCCGGCCGGCGCCGCCTCATTAACCGCGGTTCTTTCTCGTCTATAGCAAAAGCACCATCTTCTGCAGGCAGTCGTATGCTTAAGATATGTCCATTGTGGTCGATATCATCCAATATCCAGCCGGGTAAGGCTTCCGGATAGGGATATAAATGGGGGCTGGATCGAAGCCGCAAGGGCGTATTCAGATATTCTTCCGCTCCGTCCACCGCGATGCGGGGAATAACGTAAATGCACCGGCTGTCCAAAAGCCTGGTCACGGCAGGAGACAGGTGATAATTTTCCAGTAGCCCCCCAACCCACTGCATTATTGCAGCATTTCCCGCAACCTCACCTGCATGAATGTTGGCATCAATTAAAACCCCAGGCTTAACATGGGCCAAAGACACCGGCGATGAAATGACAAGAGCCCATATCGTTCGGCCTCTGCGGCTTTTCCCCAAGTCTTCCCTCGCTAAAAGTTCTGGATAGGCCTCTTGCCATTTCGTCAACATGTCTTCTATCGCATCATATGTCCAATACTTTGCCGTTGCCAACGATTGTCCTCCTTCACCGTATAGACCTAGATTCTCATGCCGTCGACCCATTTTATCTGTTTTGCGGCATTTTCTCAGTCCAAGTCTCATCACTTAGCTCCCGTTTGATCGGACCAGTTCTTAAATTCGCTTGGTGACATCAAAATTCCTCTAATTTGTCGGGGGCTTTGAACTTTGCTTGACGTCAAAACCGATTTTCGTCATGATGGACCATAGCGAAAGAATGGAGCGAAGTCGACCATGAGACGTATTGGGTGTCATCTTAGTGTGGCCAAAGGTTTTGTCAAGGCTGTGGACAACGCCCCAAAACTGGGAGCCACGTGTTTTCAATATTTTACGAAGAATCCCCGCGGATTTCGTGGGGCCAAGCCTCTTAATGTCGTCGACGCACATGAAGGGCGGGACCGCGCGGAAGATCTGAATTTACTCACCGTGGGGCACACACCGTATTTAATCAATCTCGCATCGCCAGATGACGAGCTGTTTAACTTGTCCGTTGACGCGTTGGTACAGGATCTCGTGATTGGCGAGACCCGCGGCTCTTACGGCGTAATTGTTCACTGCGGAAAACCTAAGGACAAAGGAGTCGAATGGGGCATATCGCGTATGCACAATGCTCTTTCCGAGGTTTTAGGCAGAGATAAGACTGAACAGACTATGATCCTGCTCGAAAATACCGCTGGCCAAGGCTCCGAAATCGGCACAACCGTGGATCAGTTGCTGGCCATCATTGATCCCTTTCCCCGAAGCAAAGTCGGATTTTGCTTAGATACTCAGCACGCCTTCGCCGCCGGAGTTCTCGAGCCAGGCAATATTCAAGCATTTGAAGGATTTCGGCATCCCGCTTTTATGGAAGGGTTAAAGGCTATTCATTTAAATGACAGTAAAGTACCGGAGGGTGCTAAGAAGGATCGGCATGAACTCATTGGTCAGGGCTATATGGGCATGGAAATGATCGCCGAAATTTTGAAAGAACCTCGTTGGGGATCTATCCCCTTTTACTTGGAAACCCCTGTGCAAGCCGAAGCCCAATATGCCGACGAAATCCGACGTTGTCGTGACGTTCTTAGCTCAGAGGACGCCACATGACGGAGATCTTTGCACAGGTATATTCATTTGATGGGGGAATCCCGTAATTTATGGCAGCGCGGATCATTTACAATCCCACAGCCGGTAATGGCAAAGCGGTAAAGGTGTTGGAGAAGGTCAGACCTTATCTGGAAAAATTTGATGTGGAGATTATCGAAACTGAGGGCCCGGGACACGCCACCCTATTAGCTCGTGAAATCTCGGATATTGATGATATGGCCGTCATTTCATTAGGTGGAGATGGTACCCATCATGAAGTCATCAACGGGTTAATGCCAGCCGGCAAAGCGATATTTAGCGTTATCCCCGCTGGAACCGGGAATGACTTTGTGCGCATGCTCCACTACCCCGAAACGGTCAGCCAAGTCGTCGAGGTAGCCCTTAAGGGCCCTTACCGCTGGTTTGACCTAGGGCACATCGATGGTCAGTATGGTCAATATTTTCTCACTGTAGCCGGAGCCGGATTTGACGCGGAAGTGGCTGGGTGGGTCAATCAAAGAAAAAAACAGGGCAACGGCACCTGGGTTTTTATTCGCGGAATTCTTTATAACGCGTTTGGCTATCGCCCTCAGCCAATGACTCTGGTTTCGCCTGGTGTCAACCGTTCCCAAAACACATTCATGATCGTCATTGGCAACACACAGTATTATGCAGGAGGTATGAAAATTTGTCCCGAAGCAGACCCTCACGACGGAGCCTTCCAAATCGTCTGGGTCGAAAGCATCAGTCCTTGGCAGGTATTTCCTTTGTTGGCTCGGGTGTTTCGGGGCAATCACGTCCACCGCAAGGTCGTCACGACGTTTTCTGCCGAGACGCTGAAAGTGGAGGGGCCGAAAGAGTTGTGGGTGCATGCCGATGGTGAATTGGTGGGCCATTTGCCCGTCTCCATTCGAACTGTGCCGAAAGCCATCCGTGTTCGCTTAGGAAGCGTGGCATCTCAGGCAAAGCCCCGCCCCCTCCATAGATTGGAAAGAAAAGCTGAGTCAACAACCCCGTCTTAAAGTTAGAGTTATAATGAGGTTCTCAGCCTGGAAAAGACAATGAGGCGAGAGAGGATAATACGGGCAAAGTGCCACAGTCCTTGGAAAACGCGGACTGAGCCCCAGGAACACTCTTTGCTTGTTGTCCTCTCCTGGCGCCGAGGAAATAATTATCGATATCCGTTAAGATCAGAAAGGAGAAGCGGGAAGAGCGTGGAGACCGGACAATTTATGGTTGCTGGTTTCTGAGTATCCTCATATTCCGCGCCAGCAAAATGATGTTTTGGCCGCAAAACACCACCCCCTTCCTATGGGGTGTAGCAACGTCCAGCCACCAAGTTGAAGGCGGGAATAACAATGACTGGACACAATGGGAAAACGCCGGGAAGGTAACAGAGAAATCGGGGGATAGCTCTTTACATTACCACAAGTACAGGGAGGATTTGCAGTTATTTTCCCAGATTGGGGTGAATGCCTACCGCTATTCTTTAGAATGGAGCCGCATTGAGCCCAAACCCGGCCAATTTGATCACAAGGCCTTAGACCACTACCGAGAGATGACGCAAGATGTCCTTCGTCACCACATGGAACCTTTAATCACCCTGCATCACTTTACCCTGCCCCCATGGTTTGCTAAACAAGGGGGGTTCTTCCATCCGGAGGCTGCTAATCTTTTTGGGCGTTATGTGCAAAAGGTCGTGGACACCTTGGGTAATTTATGCCGCTTTTATGTCACCATCAATGAACCCATGGTGTATGCGGTCATGGGTTATGGAACCGGGCAATGGCCGCCCGGGCACAAAAGTCTCAAAGAATTGTGGCAAATTGGTCCCCGATTGCTCGCCTGTCACCAGGAAGCCTATCACCGCGTGAAATCCCAGCGTCCTGATGCCATGGTGGGACTCTCCCATCATTTGCTGGCCTTTTCGCCTTATGATACCTACTCCCGCCTTGATCGGATCAATGCCCGGATCATGCATTATTTGTTTAACGAGCGCTTTATCCAATGGACTCGCAGCACAGCCGACTTTATCGGTGTAAATTACTATTCACAGCAATATGCCAGCCATCGGCAATTCTTAGTTCCCATCTTGCATAAGCCAGGCGCCACGCCTCTTACCGACATGGAATGGGAAATTCATCCCGAGCGTCTGGAAGAATTGTTAGTAGCACTAAAGTCCTTTGACAAACCCTTGATCATTACTGAAAACGGCATTGCCACCTCCGATGATGCCCTCAGACAGCAATTTATCCTGGACCATTTAACAGCCATCAGCCATGCGCAAAATCGAGGCGCCATCGTGCGCGGCTATTTTTACTGGTCCGCCTTAGACAATTTCGAGTGGGCAGAAGGATATCGTCCCCGATTTGGTCTGATTGAGGTCGATTACACAACACAGAATCGCACGTTACGAGACAGTGCGTATTTATATCGCCGTATTATCGATGCCAATCAGGGGCACTGGCCTATCAATATCCCGCCAAAACCGGAACAACCGGTGTCCGTTCTTTAATACAGCGGGTGAAAGATCTCTAATTCACACCACAGGGTTGACTTTGCCGAGTTCTCAAAACTCAGAGGCTTTGGCGGAGTCTTTCAGTTCTGGTCACGGGGTGAGAGAATCACAGGGGTTCTTATGCTTTGCCGGTGGTCCTAACTCACCCGAGAGGAATTGTTAAGAATTTTGGCCGGATCGAGAATAAAAGGACCGTCTCGCACGACCATAAGTGTCACCGATTCCCCGGGCCGCAATACCACCGTACGCTCTCCATCCAGCGCCAAGGACCCGCCTTCATCTCGTCTCCATACCACCGGCCGCCCCAATGGCACTTCTTTGGCATGGTTCACATAAAAAGGCGTGATGAGTCCAGGTGCCAATACGGCCAGGGTTTCGTCCCCCGGTGGTCCGCCATTTAAGACGATTTCGGTGGCAACGTCATCTTCCGGTCCAATGGGATGGATAAATCCTCCGACATTAGATAGACCGGGGCGAATGGGATCGGCTAGTGTCAAGAAAAGCCTTTCCACATCTTCGGCGTGCCAGACGGCTAAAGCTCCGGTATAAGTTTGATGCACCAAAGCCACATCAACCAAGGCTAATTCTTCATGGCCGGTTTGCTGCTTGACGTGTATCAATTTGGCCCGGTAACCGACTTCCAAAGGATCGTCCCCCCGCGCCACATAAAGTGCCGCAGCATATCCAGCCGCTGTCTGATCTCCTGTCCAACAGGCCACATTATTTGTGCCACCAGCAATGGGCAAGATCGGAATGCCGAGGTGAGCCTGGGCAATGTTGCGCTGCGTTCCGTCTCCGCCTACGCTCATAATGACGTGGGCTCCATTTTGTTGCAGCCGCAGCGCCCAGTCTATCGTGGAATTTCCATTGCTGGGTTCCTTTTCTCCATCAACCAGCCGAACCCGCAGCAATTTCCCCAGTTCATAAAATGCGTAACGGCCAAATCCCTCATAATCGTCGATCATCAACACTTCGGTGCCAGGAATTCCCGCTAGTCCCGCAAAAATTCTTCGTACCACCAACATTTTTTCAGGCGCCGACTGCAACGACGCCGCTGCCACTAACCGTCTGATATCACGGCCGGCCATGGGGTTGACAATTAAACCAATCGTGGGCATTAACCACTCACCTTATTGTTCCTCGGCCGAAACCGGGGGTATGAGTTTGTTCAGCAAAAATATCAGTTGGTCCTGCTCGTGTGCCGTCAGTTTGCACTGGGCCTCCTGGGCGAGAATTTTTACTCGTTCCGCACGTTGCCGGGCCAATAAACCTAATCCCTCTTCCGACAGTCGCAGCCAGACCAGACGCCGGTCCTGGGGATCCCGCTCTTTATTTAACAGATGTTTTTGCACTAAAGCGTCAACCGCCCGAGTAGCGGTTGGCGCAGAAACTTGGAGATGTTTAGCCATATCCATCAGAGTTAACGTTTGACGGTCCCGTATCAAGTACAAAATGTGATACTGGGTCGGTGTAATATGTTCCGGCGCCCGATCTTTCGCGAATGAACGGGCCATCATGCGCAATACACGAAACAGGGCGTCAAATAATGATTCCGCCTTTTCTTGATCCACAATTTTCTCCTCCCGACACGATAGCATCAGCATACCATCAAAGGTGAGGGACGAATAGAGTTTCTGGCAAAACCTGAAAATCTTGAGAACTTTGTCAATCACCCAAAGTTCTTGATGCTTTAGAGGGTGGGGGCCAAGGACTCTGTCCCCCTTCCCCCTCCACCTTCTTAATTTTTCGCCCATGCTGGTGTGTGAGTGGGGACTTGCATGAAATCTCCCTCGTCTTAATAAAAACACCGGAACGTGAATTTGGTATCGTTTATATTTAAGAGACTATTGAGAGTGTGTCAATGAACGACTCCAGCCATAGGCGGCGGGAAAGGATAGGTGCATTTCGGTGACAAAAATTCAGGGCTATGACATATATCCCAGTATCATTAAAATCCCTCAAGTCGGCGTGGGTACTGTGAGTGATCACATCAAAGAAACGGGTTCGACCGCGTTATTGCTCCCTCCGGGATCCCGCGCGGCAGTTGATGTGGCAGGAGGGGCCCCAGCCACTCGGGAGACTCCGGTACTCGATCCGGCCAATCTCGTCGCCGGCCCCGATGCCATCATCCTCAGTGGCGGCAGTGCTCTAGGACTGGAGACAGCCGATGGCGCAGCAAAGGTTTTGCGACGCTATCATCGCGGGTTTCCCGTGGCAAATATTCATATCCCCATTGTCGTGGCCGCTTGCATCTTTGATCTCGGCTATGGCCAGCCTCAACCGCCCACATGGGAAGATGGACAAAAGGCTATGCAAGAAGCTCTGAACAACCCGGCTTCGGGCCCTATAGCGGAAGGATCCGAGGGGGCCGGAACCGGGGCCACGGTCGGAAAGTCTTTGGGGCCAGAATTAGCGATGAAAGGAGGCCAGGCAGCCGTCAGCCTCATCACTTCCACAGGTCTTGTGGTCGCCGCATTAATGGTGGTCAATGCCATGGGCAGCATTTTTGATGATGACGGCCGAATTTTGGCGGGTCCCCAAGACAAAAAAGGCAAAGCCCAACCCACAAGTCCAGCCATGTGGGAGAAGAATCCTGACGTGCTGTCCCCGGGAGAATCCACGACTATCGGCGCCATTATTACCAATGGACGATTGTCTAAGGCCGAACTACTCCGTGTTTGCCGCATGGGACATGATGGTCTGGCTCGGGCTATCGACCCGGTGCATACACCTTGGGATGGAGACACTCTGTTTGCCGTGTCGGCCGGAGACTTCCAAACTGCTCCCGTAATTGTTGGAGCCCTGGCTGCCCACGCCGTGTCTTTAGCCATCAGACGAGCCGTCGTATTAGCGAATAAGCCGTCCAACACCTAAATCGCCCTTTTTCCCGTGCTAAGAGAAAGCGCTTCCGGCTTTTTTCCCGGTTCTGATAGACCCGGCATCTGAAATTGGTTGAAGACGACGCCAAGATTTTCTGAAGGATCTTGAACCCTTCCTTGTCAGAAAAATTCCCGGGGGATATCCGCCCGGGAACAAGTAACTATCAGTGCGCGACTTTTGATTTGTCTGACGGTCGGAGAATATTCAGCACGGCCTTTTTATACCGCAGAAACTCAGGTGAAAGGCTCACATCCCATTGCCTCGGTCTGCCTAAGTCGATAGGAATGTCGGAGGCAATCTTGCCGGGTCTCGCTGTCATTACTACGACCCTGTCAGCCAGGACAATGGCTTCCTCCACATCATGAGTAATAAACAGAACCGTGGGGCGTAAACGTTCCCATAAGGACAGCAAAAAACGCTGCATTTCTGTGCGCGTCTGCGCGTCCAACGCACCAAAAGGTTCATCCATGAGCAGGATTTCCGGTTCGGTAATCAGGGCTCGCGCTATGGCCGCCCGTTGCTGCATGCCGCCCGAAAGCTGATAGGGATAATGCTTTTCAAATCCCGTAAGGCCCACAGTATCGATAATGGCACGAACCTTTTCCTGATGCTGCGGTTTTTTCCCTTCACGCAAAGTCAGCCCTAAAGCAACATTGTCGAACACACTCATCCACGGAAACAACGAGGGCTGTTGAAATACGACCACCCGTTCCGGCCCCGGCTTATCCACAATGTTTCCGTCCAGTGCAATTTGCCCCTGACTCGGACGTTCGAACCCGGCCAGCATGTTCAGTATGGTCGTTTTCCCGCAGCCCGATGGCCCGACAATGCAGAGAAATTCCCCATCGTCCATCGAGAGGTCAACATGGTCTACAGCCAACACCGGCGGCGATCCACGCTGGGTAGGGGGATAGAATTTGGTTAAACTTGTCAGTTCAATCACGACGCCACTCCTTCATGAACAGCCATAGGTTCATTCTCTAAGATCCGCTCTTGTGGGATTTTTTGTAAACACTCTCGGCAAAAGCAGGATCCACATATTGACTGATATGACTCGGCACACTCGTAATCTGTCCCGTCTGTTTCAACCACGTCGCGGCCGAGGACAAGGACTTCGTCACGAGTGAGGTTTTGACCGTACTTGGGGTCCCCATTCGCCGGGACGTCAGTTCCTGAGACAAGGTCGTGAATTTCAACCCCTGCGCCTGGGACTTGGCTTCTTGAGGCGTGATTCCATTCAGTTTAGCGATATCTTGGTAAGATTTCGTCGGATGAGCATAAAAGAACTTTACGCCGGCTTCCTCCGCTTGAATAAACTGGTCCACCAATTTCGGATTTTTACTGGCAAAATGGGAGTTCACGACTGCCAAATTGAAAATTGGCGCTTGATTCACCTGATTTTGGTCGTAAATCAGAAAACGGCCGTGATCCTTCTGCATTTCATTGCTAAAGGGAGCCCAAGTGTATGCCGCATTGATTTGTCCAGTCTTCCATGCGGACACCATATTAGGCGGAGCCATATTCCTGATGTGGACCGACGAAACGGGAATATGGTGCATTTTCAAGGCCGTATCCAATTCAAACGGCGAGGTGGAACCTGACACCAAGGCCACCGTTTTCCCTTCCAAATTTCGCAAGGAGTGAATGTGGCTGCCCTTTTTCACCACAAGGCCTTCGGCAGTGGTATAGCGCTCCATGGCCCACACCACTTTTAGAGGCACTCCCCGGGCAATGGCGGACGCCGTGGGAGGATTCCCCAAGGTCGTCATGAAATCCAGGGATCCAGATGCCAGGGACGTCAGAGCATCTGGTCCCGAAGAAAAATATTTGAGCACAACGTGAGCATGCAGGTATTTTTGAAAAAACTTTTGTTCAATAGCAACCGATTCTGGATCCGGAGCGTTTTCATAGCCAATGGTGACTGTGGGCTTGTGGCCAGCCGCAGATGTTGTGCCGCAACCGGCCAAAGACGCCACCAGCGGCAAAGTGGCAGCTCCGATTAATAATATTCTCCGTGATGGTTTATGCCCTATAAATGCACGCAATCAAAATCCCCCTTTGAATGTTATCCGGTATCCGGGTAAGCACATGCCAAAATGGCATCTCACCATCCTCTTAATGCGTGTCGCAATTAAGAAAATGTTCTTGGCCCTTTTGTCGTTATTTAGGCCTTCCCTTTCCAAGGTGTGACACGGTGCTCAATACCGCGAATAATCAATTCCATGCCGTAACCCAAACACCCAATGATCACAATCCCTACGAAAACCACACCAATTTGGAGTTCGTTCCCTGCGGATTCAATCATCCAGCCCAGACCTTTAGATGCCGCGATCATCTCCGCTGCCACAAGACAAGTCCACGCAATTCCAATGCCTACCCGCATACCGGTAAAAATTTCGGGCAAAGCCGAAGGAAAAATGACATAGCGAAACAATTGCCCCTTGTTGGCGCCTAAGCATTGGGCCGCTCGGATACGCGTTTCCTGGGCGCTTTTCACACCACTCATGGCACTGATGATGATAATAGGGATGGTACAAAAGAAAATTAGCACGACTTTCGAGGTCTCCCCAATTCCGAACCAAACTATCATGACCGGAATATAAGCTAAAGGCGGAATGGGACGCAAGAACTGCAAGAGCGGATCAATGGCTAAAAACACCCAGTCAGTGGAGGCCATCCAAAACCCAATGGGAATGCCAATCGCAACAGCGGCCAAAAAACCGGCGGCAATTCGTCCCATACTGTAGAGGGTACTTGTCAAAAGGGGAACTCCACTATACCCCGCTACAGCCACTGTAATGAAATCATGGGCCACCGATCCTGGCGATGGCAACGCTGTGGATGATACCATGTGAAGAGCCGTCACCAGCCACCATAAAGCAATAACGATTCCCGCCACCAACCACGGTACATAACCTTTATAAGGTTTCTTGTCTGCTACCCAAGTGCTTGGTTCGCTCTCTGGAGTGGCGAGAGTCAGTTCGTCTTCCTCTTCGGAACGCACCCATGAATAACCCATATCAGGCGTACCTCCTTAGCAAGTCAGTGTCTCATCTCCTATCAATCGATAAATCGCCAAATCTTAAAAAAAATCCCGGGCTAGCCCGGGCTACAAGTCCAAGCTTTCCATGCCGACGAGGTAAGCTGACGGGCTAGGGCGGAAAGCTGCCCCCTTAACGTACGCCCCACAAATTGGGTCCCCCGTTCGTGTCGAACACGATTTGGCGATTTGTTCAATTGTTCGGCTCATTTCTATAATATGAGCCCAAGAAATGATTTTTCACATATAGGTTATCACGAATGGCATTGTGTTGGCAATTTTCCGATCGATTTTCATAAATTCCTTTGCCGTGATTTCAGTATCTTACCGATTGACAAAATCGCTGTAACGCAATAAATTCTCTCCATAACCTCTAAAGTTCGGTAATATAACAAGTATGGGATTTTTAATCACAACGGAGGTCGTGTTTTGCCCCTATATAAAGATGTTCTATTAGTTCGGCACGGCGAAAGTGAAGCCAACCTTTCTGGTCAGCTTGCCCACCACACTTGGGATCCGCCTCTCACTCCGAAGGGCGTTTTTCAGTCCGAGCGTTTGGCAAAACAGCTCATCGCTGCCCCAGTTCGTTATATCGTCACAAGCCCCTTGCTGCGCGCACAAGAAACGGTAGCACCCTTAAGCCGTGTTCATCATATTCAGCCCGTTATTCTTGAGGATCTTGCCGAGGTGGATTTAGGTAAATGGGACGGGCGGCGACTTCAAGATCTCGCAACGGCTAATCTTCCTGATTTTCAGGCCTGGCGGCAAGATCCTGAAGCCAATCCTCCTCCAGGCGGAGAAAATATCGTGGCCGTGGGCGAACGCGTTCTTTCTACGCTGGCAAATTTTTTGGAAAATTGCCAGCCGTCCACTCTGACCGTCGCAGCGACCCATGCTGATTGCATCAAGGGAGCCGTATTGGTGGTCCTTCAGGCGCGCGGACCCGCCTCCCGGCGCATGTGGGTTCCCAATGCCGGACAACTCCTCTTGCGCCATTTCGACCAGGACGCTTGGTCTATCATTTTTTCACCACTCTGCCAAAGAGGTGAAGAAGACCATTGGGACTAAAAGAGCATGCCAAAAGCCACTCCGACAGCTTGTCGTTAGATAACCCGATCATCAAGGGGCAGATCCCACAGTAAACACTGCATCAGTTCTCGTGTCTTGAGCATATCTCTGGATCTGGGGGAACGCAAAAAATATAGTGCGGGTTGCCCAGGACTACGATACACAAAGATTTGGTTCTCCTCTGCCAGCCTTTCGATGATGGGGATAACGATATCAGGCCCAAGACGGGTGCAGCCCATTATCGTGGCGATTGTTGCTGCCCGGGTTCGGTAGTACAAAGCCCACAGAACTCGTTCAGTATAGCTGTCTAGATTCTCCCACTCGTCCATGTCTGATCCCCCGCTAGGTCGAGCATCCCTTGCGTCTTTTCTTTACCATACCCCGTTCCCTGGCCGTTGTGCAAGGCAGCCCAGGTTTTCTTGTAATTCAAAGAACTTCATCTTACACTCTCAGTATGATCGGGTTGGGTACACAATAATTGTGTTTCCCCACAAATACAAATCAGAACCAAAAGAGAGGAAGTAAGAATTGAACAAGTTTATCAAGACCCTGCGCGGATTTGGGGTCGGATTGGGTGTGATCTGGTTAGCAGGTTGTGGCAGCATCTCTGCTCAAGGTGTTCACCCCCAAAGTCATGCCCTAAAAGTCGTGGATGACACTGGTCGGACGGTGACACTCCGCCATCCTGCTACCAGAATTGTCACAATTGCTCCCAGTAATACGGAAATTGCATTGGACCTCGGGTTAAAAAAAGACATCGTGGGAACGGATGCAATGAGCTTTGAATATACTCCGCCTCCTTGGTCTCAGGAACTGAAAGGGCTGCACAATATCGGTCCATCCTTTCCGGCCGTCAGCATTGAGCGCATCGTCGCCACCAAACCCAATCTTGTCTTGGCCATTCCCGGAGTTAAAGGTCTGTCTCAATTACAGCATTTTCATATCCCCGTAATTATTTTAAGCCCGCAAAACATTCCGGGTGTCTATCACGACATTCAAATTGTGGGCAAAGCCACGGGACGCAGCCCTCAGGCGAAGAAGGTCATCGCCCATCTCAAATCTCAATTGACCACTCTTCACAACTTAGTGCAAAAAGAATCTCATCATCGGCCGACGGTCTTTTTGGACTTGGGTCAATTGTACTCTGCGGGCCCTGACAGTTACTTAAACAATCTGATTACCATGGCTGGCGGCAAAAATATTGCGGGACAATTTACACACAAAGCCTACCCGCAACTGACTGCGGAGCAAATCGTCAAGGCCAATCCTGAGGATATCGTTTATGATCCTT
The DNA here is from genome assembly GCA_021841025.1 of Bacillota bacterium. GTDB lineage: Bacteria > Bacillota > Sulfobacillia > Sulfobacillales > Sulfobacillaceae > Sulfobacillus. Next base: position 67,950 of record JAKBWA010000086.1, read on the forward strand.
CGGATGCCAGCCAGCATATTATCGCCAAGCTTCCCGGATTTGCCCATATACGGGCCGTTCGTAACCATCATGTCATTCGGATGACTCAACCGTCCTATATCGACCAGCCCTCACCCGCCCTAGCCATGGGTCTGGCCGAACTGATCCACCTCATTCATCCCCGCGTGGTCTTACCCCATGATCTCTCTCACGCGGGTTAAGCAGTGGTTCCTCCCTGTGGCATTGCTCATTTTGGCCTTGGTACTGGGACTCGGTTATGGACCGGTGGATTTGAGCTGGCGGCAGCTGCTCACAAGTATTGAGGCACCCGGACTCCCCACCACATCCAATGTGATCATCTGGGACATTCGGTTGCCGCGCCTCATTGCCGCAGCCTTGGTTGGCGGAAGTTTGGCTTTGGCGGGAGCCATAATGCAAGCTCTATTTAAGAATCCTTTAGCCGACCCGTATATTATTGGCGCGTCTTCTGGTGCGGGCTTCGGTGCAGTTATGGTATCTCTGTTGTGGCCAGCCTCCCAGGCCCTAAGCTTAGGAGCCTTTTTGGGATCACTGGGCGCCGTGTTTGCTGCCTATTTCCTGGCTCAAGGTCAGGGACGGGTCCACATGTTAACCCTTATTCTTATCGGATATGCTCTGTCGTTAGTCTTGGGAGCCTTTACCACGTTTGCCATGTTGGCTGATCGGCAAACCATGTCTCAAATTTTTGCTTGGGAGCTAGGCGGTATTCACGGAATCGGATGGCATCATCTGGTATGGCCTTCGGTAATCATGACAGGAAGTGCCATACTGGTTTTTGCCACGGCCCCCGAATTGAATGCGTATTACTTAGGTGAAGAACAGGCTCATTATCTCGGTGTCAATGTCGTGTTCACGCAAAGCTGGCTATTGATCTTAGCCAGCTTGTTGACCGCCATGGCTGTCTATTTAGCGGGACTCATCGGATTTGTGGGCCTCGTGATCCCACATATTGTAAGACGTCTTTACGGATCCGATCACACCGCCATGCTGCCCTTAGTATTCTTTATTGGAGCCGTCTTTCTTGTTGGCGCCGACATCATTGCCGAACATGTTCCGAGCGTCGGCACAGTGCCATTGGGTCTTGTCAGTGCCGCCATCGGCGGACCGTATTTCATCTATCTGCTCATCCACACGAGGGCGGTCAACTCATGACAACCATACCTTTGACAATGGATAATCTCAGCTTTAAGTGGACGAACAATAGGAGCATTATAGGCCCTTTGTCCGGCGTATTATCGCCAGGTCACATCACAGCCCTTATCGGCCCCAACGGTGCCGGGAAGTCCACTGTACTAAGATTATTGGGAGCGTTCTTAAAACCCCTTTCGGGAACGATTCGCTATGGGGATCAGAACCTGTCCCGGCTATCTCCTTCAGCCCGAGCTCGCATATTAACCCTCGTCCCCCAAGTTCTGCCAATAGGCTTTGATCTCAATGTGCGCGAACTGTTATCTTTGGGGACTTATGTTCACCATTCTTGGACCGAGCGCATTTTTCATCCTCGGCCTCTTTCCGAATTGGATAATGTGATCGTACGATTGCAACTCCAAAAGCTGGTAGACAAACCCTATAACCAGCTTTCCGGAGGTGAAGCCCAAAGGGCTTTGCTAGGCATGGCGCTCGTTCAAGATACCCCAGTCCTCTTGCTGGATGAGCCCACCGCTCATCTGGATCCCGGTCATGCCCAGACCCTCATCGCCTATCTGAAAGAATTAGCCCGGGTGGATCGAAAAATTATTGTCGTGGCTTATCATGATTTGGCGACTGTTGGCCTATTTGCGGATACAATTTGGTTAATGGATAAAGGACAGGTTGTAATAAACGGTCCAGCCCAGAACATTCTTGAATCAAACAAAATTTCGGAAATCTACCAAACCCATCTCACCGTCACACAACACCCCGTTTCAAAGCGAACCGTCATTCTCCCACAAGATAACTCATAAAAGTAAATTCAATGTATCTATTGCTCTTTGGGCGCTCTTCACCCATGACCATTCTTTTGCCACCTGAAGAGCTGCTTGTCCTTTACGGGCAACGTCTTCGGTATGACTTATTGTCCATCTCAATGTATCCACTAACATATCGATTTTGGGTTCATGGAAATACGATGGTTTATTTTCATTCATTCCTAATTCGGCCATCTGACACGACTGTCGAACACTGGGAATCTTCCAGCCAACGGTGTCATCGACAAAATCATCGGCTCCGGCTTGGTCGGTCACGATTACCGGCACTCCACAAGCCATCGCTTCCAGCGCCGGAAGGCAAAATCCTTCTGCTCTAAAAGGTTGAACAAGAACGTTTGCACTGCGGTATAGCGCTGGCATCTGTACCTCGGCCAATTCTTCTCGAACACGCCGAATTCTCGGTGCATGCGACAACGCACTGAGGCGATCAATCTGATCACCCATATTCTGGTTCTTATATACGCTTTGCGACCCAAAGTCACGAATGACCAGTTGTACGGGATCTGCGCGAGTAAAGGCCTTAAAATATGCTTGGATAAGGATGTCAATGCCCTTCCGGTGAATAAATCCCCCTACGAACAAAAAGGTAAAAAATTCTGAGGAGATCAGCTGACTACCCTGAGGTTGGTATAATTGGGTATCAACTCCATTAGGCACGACATGAACGTTAGGGATCTGGTTCTCCTCATAGATTTCTTTGACGCGATTAGATGGTACCCAGACCTGCTGCGCTGCCATTAATCCTTCAACCCACTGAGTCGGTACCCCCCCATATTCCCATGGCTGAATCATGATCACACGGGAATCTGTTCCTGCCCATCTGGGCGGGTAAGAATGCCGTATAACAGCCCATGGATTAGAATTTAATTGCATAAGGTGACTTTGCATCAAGAACCCTTGCGTATAATTCTGCGGAGGTTCTTCACGGTTGTCGAGAGGAAGCCAACTATAGTTTCGAGTCTCGTCGCATCTTGCCATCGACGGTAACAAATTGCGGTTGACCGTGGCCAAACTGTGGCTTTGCAGGGCAGCACCTTCCAAAACTACCTCCGGACGTTCGATTCTGGGAAGTACACGACGAGGAGACCCTAGAACATCAATAAACCCGTATTTAGTCCAAAATTTCTGAAATGTTAGGCTTGCCTCTTGTTGCGTTCTCAGCGACAACATGTCAGGCACCCGTTGTAAGGACTGCGAGCCATAATGAACCAATCGGAAACCTGGAAAAACCCAGTTCTGATACCCGTGAAATGCCACTTGCACGCACCAATCATCATCCTCATGCCAATATCCTGGCGCAAAATCCGGCGAGACTCTCTCCACTGCTTCCCAACAATCACGCGTCATAAGATGTACAAATCCCGTAATGATATCGGCACGTCGAGGAACTGCCCCCGGATAAACCGCAATTAATTTTCTTTCATCTCCCGCGTACTCGATGTCAAATCCTTGAGCCCCTACAACTCCTACATGATCGTGGCGAGACACAAACTCAATGATGGGAACATCCCAATTGAGAAATACTTCAATGTCGTTATCAACGATGGCAATATAATCTCCTACGTCGGTACTATGATCAGATAAGAATTTTTTGCCAAAATAAGGGCCCAAGTTCCTGTCGGAACGAAAAATTTCAAATTGCTGTGGGAATTTCTCTTGAAGAGCACTCATCCACTCCCATGTGTCGTCTTGAGAACCATTGTCAAGCAAATGAAATTTTACCTGTTCATGGGTGCGGGTCATGAAAGACTCAACTGCTCGCATGGTGCTATTTAGAGAATTATAGGCGATCATAAATATGGAAATCATAACGTTAACTCCTTAAGCAAGAGGATACAATGATTTGTTGAGCGCTTCTTGACACAAACTGCGAACTTTTTCCTCTAAGGAAGTCGTATTAGGAAGCGTCGACAGAGTCTCAAAAATCTTCTGAGGCGTGAGAACCATAGTCAGTCGTTGATATATAACGAAGGGTTCAGTATTGGATACAAAGTCAAAATATTCCTGCCATGCGGGGAAAAAGGCGGGCTTTAATTGAATGGCTTTCAGGTAGTAGGCTTCGGATAAAGTCATTTTTCCTTGTAATCGGCTGACACGTGCTAGTTGCCACAGAGCCTTGAACGTCCCTACGCCCAACTCCGATTGTAAATAGTTTTTGGGGGTCCCTAACGCTATCGATTTCTTAAAGCACTCTTCGGCCTTCTCCGGCAACCCTTCGTCGACAAACACCAGTCCTTCCCAATAAACTAGGTCTGTGTAGTCCGGGAAAAGGATCAAGGCCGCCCTCACAGTTTGATGGACTTTTCGAAAATCTCTAACACCTATGTAGATCTTCGCCAATGTCATCCAAAATAACGGCTGAAGAGGTGCCATAGGGTGAATCAAATCCATGGCTCTTTGTATATTCTTAATGGCTTCATCGTGCCGTTCTAAAGGAATCAGAGTTTGCGCTCGCTGCCAATACAAATAAGCTTTCCATTCCGCTTGGGCAGCTTCAGTCAAGCTTTGATCCAAAAGATCCAAGTTCCTCTCAAGTTTCTTTCTGTCAACCATGACTGCATTGAGATATCCATAGTGCATCAATCGCACGTCTAGCGGCTCCAAAATCATACCTGCACGGCTTATCGAAGGAACGATCTGCTCATGAACCCTTCCTTCCCAGCGCACACGGGGGCTATTGCGAAATAGTCGCGTCACTCGGGCTTCCGCCAGGTCTTCAGCGCGATCGGTAAGAGATATAATCCGTAAATTATAGGCATCGGCAGTGGGTTCAGTCACCGCCTTCATCAGCTTGTCCTTGTCGTCAGCCAACAGCACTTCGTCAGCATCGATCATAAGAATCCAAGGACTTTTAGCTTCTTCTAGAGCCCAGTTTCGAGCCCGAGCAAAGTCCCGGGGCCACGGCCGAGAGATAACCCGTGCGCCCTCACTTTGAGCTAGTTTAATCGTTGCATCCTCACTGCCCGTGTCAACTACGACAATATCATTAGTGATGTCACGGACCGATTGCAGGCATTGGCTGATAAACCGTTCTTCATTGCGGACGATAAGAGCGACGGAAATTTCGTTCATCCCGACCACCCTAATGCAGCGGCTTGACGGTTATCAGGCATTTTAAGGCGCTGATCCAATTGTCGAATGAGATCTGTCACGATGTGAATGACCTCGTCCAACCTCTTAGCATCGTGACGGCTCATAACTTCGTTAAGATATTCCCACATTCCCCGGTGCAACGTTTTGAAATGTTGTCCTGCCTCAGTACTGGTATCCACCACATCATGCAAAGCCGTAATGATCCACTGTGCGTGAGTTCCTTGATTGACCAATTGATCCCACTTCTGTTGCTCCAGCGCACGCTTCATCACTAACAGGTCTCGGTACACGGCGCGGTAAAGCTCTCTTCCCAGATAGTCAGGATTGTCTGAAAGTACCTGGCTTTGTTGATAGGCACTCAAAGAAGCATTCATGTCCATAGCTCAGTCCCCACCCTTATCCGCCTTGTTGATTGTTACTTTGCTGTGTAAAAGACTTGAACGCATTTTCTGATTGCGCCAGTGATGTCATTGTCTTAACAAACGCACTATATTGAGCCTTAGCATTAGCAATAGCTTGAGTGATCTCTTGCTTCACATTCGAAATTTGTTGATTAATTTGATGTTCCTGGTTCGAATCACTGGTAATGGCATCAGCAGTCACTCCCGGTGTGCTGGTTTGGCTAAAATTCTGAATCATGGGGGATATTTGGTTTGACAATTGGTGAAAAAATTGTTGTACACCGGACAAATTTGACTGTAATGCCGACGTCAGGGTGCTGGAATTCACGGTAAAGGTTGATGTCTTAAAGTTGTAGCTAATACCTAGACTCCCTAAGGACATCCCTTGGGAATTTCGGTAATCTACCAATTGCGAGGCCACCTGATTTAAATCCATCATAGGAACGGGTGAGTTAATCACTTGATTGTTATTGAATTGATAGGATCCGGAACTGTTGGAGGTAGAAGTAGACCCCAGATTCACGGCATACGCCAAATTTTGCGTATCCTTCACCCATTGATTAAAGTCCCGAAACACCGACGAGATGCTTTGGGTATCCTGCGAATAGTTGGGGGAAATAATTACATCCGTACTCCCTGTCGACGCCAACGACAACGTTACGTTGGGTATGAGGTTAGAATACAAGTTCGTAGAATTAGACACCGTCGCTCCTTGGTAAGACACTAGCGCCACCGTTGCCTGCTGTACTTGATTCAATTTATATCCGGAAGACGTGCTCGAAAAGATGCCTACATCGGACAAGGCCACTGTTCCGCTCGTATAATTAATGGCCTGGTCGGTTTGAGTGCCATAAAGTTTCAAGTAGTAGTTGCTCCCCGATTGTGCTGCTTGAGCATCGACCGGTGCACCACTTCGGTTAATATCGCTGACCAATTGATTAAGAGTGGTCGTAGAATTGACGGCGATGGAAACCGTACTTCCCCCCACGACAAAGGCTACTGTCGCCGTGGACAAGTTCAACGCCGCATTGGGATTTGTAATAGCAATTGCTGTCGATGCCGTCCCATCTATCTCTGTTTGGGCCAATTGATCCACTTTCACCGAATACGTTCCGGCGGGCGCCTGCCCGTCCGCAGCGGCCGTAGCCACATTCGGATCCGATGTACTGGCTTGCATGGTTTGCAATCCCGTCGAGGCGAGATTATTGAAACCACTTAAAACGGAACCGGCATCCCCCTGCAGGGTGGTCCAAGCTGAGCTATCATTCTGTAGTGTTGAGAGTTGTTGCTGAAGTGTGTTAAGTTGCTGGGTTAAAGGTTCAATCGCCAAACTTTCCATATTGGTTAGTGAAAGGTCTGACAACATCTGCGCAGCAACATTGTTACTACCGTATACTCCTGCCCAATTCACAGCTACGCCAGACATGGAGTATCCCTCCATTGTCCGGAAAGTCGCAATAATTGACCCCTCATCATCATGATGTATTCCTCCTTGAATGACGATCTCCCGATCCTTCAGGAGATATCAAAGTTTTTGCTAATGTCATTTTAACTACGTCCCAACAGGTCCGCAAAATTTTAAGTAATTAATTGGGAATAAAAATTTGCTCTGGATAACAATGCCCCGTACACTAGAGAATGAAATCGCAGGATTTCATTTTCGCAGAATTACTGGGTTTCGATGGAGCGAAACTTAATCAACTCAAGGAGGAAATCTCGATGATTATCAATACCAACGTCTCGGCCTTATTTGCCGAAAACGCCCTTAATAACACGACAAATTCTTTAACCAATCTTGAACAGCAAATGTCTACCGGCTATCAAATTAATTCACCGGGAAACAACCCGGCGGGTCTCGCTATTTCCACGCTGATGAGCGGGGAATTAGGCGGAATCAATGCGGCAGTTAGTAATGCTCACCAGGCTTTAAACCTGTTGGACACGGCCAATGGCGGTATCCAAAACGACGTACAAATTGTTACCCAAATCCAGCAGCTTGCTACGCAGGCTTCCAATAGCACAGAGACAACCCAGGACCAAAAAGATTTGCAATCACAAATCAATAGCTTATTATCCCAATTGGATAGCAATGCCCAATCCGTAAACTACAACAACAAAGTTCTTCTGCAGGGCAATTATGGAGCCAATATTACATCATTTACCAGCAACGCTCCCGGAGCAACGGTCGCGCTTGGAGCAGACAGCGGCAACGCGGCTAGTGCGCAATATAGCGTTTCCATTCAGTATAATTCCACCACAGATTTAGCAACCGTCACTTTAAATAATGGCACCCAAACTCTTGGCACCATTTCTTTAAATCACATCGCTTCAACAGCGACAACAGCTACCGCGCAATTTGTGGCTGGAACGAAAAACGACTCAGGCGCAGCATCGTTTGTAGTCAATTTCAATCCCAGTAGCGTAACCGCAAACCTCAGCTCCACAGTTACCAGCATCGCCTTAACATTTTCCGTGGCAGCCGCCACTAATGCCTTAACGTTCCAAGTGGGTCCGAAAAACAATGCGGCTAACCAGGTCCAAACTCAATTAGGCAGTTTCACCAGTTTAAGCCTCGGATTATCCAACATGAACGTTGTTGGTGCAACCAATGCGCAAAATGCCATTACACAAGCCAACAACGCCTTGTCTATGTTAACAAATGCCCAAGGCCAAATCGGTGCACAACAAGACCAACTAAATTACACGATTCAAAATCTCAACACGGAAAATACCAACCTGCAAGCAGCTAAAGCCACGATTATGGACGCAAACATGTCACAGGTCATGAGTAACTTTTCCCGGGAACAGATCCTCCAACAAACAGGATTGCAGGCCCTGTCGTCGGCAAATTCACTTCCCGGTTTAGTCTTGAAGTTGCTCGGTTAAATGATTGAAAAACTGCCCGCCGAGGTCTTGACCTGGGCGGGCATCTCATGTCGAAGTGAAATCCGGTCTCCCTTCCATTCGATGTGGCGCATATTGCCTCATCAATCCCCATTCAAAGGCCATGGAAATCTCAGATATGATGAGCCGGAGCCGTAACATCCATGACACCAGAAAATTCCCCGTTCCTGACTTAACTCCCTTGCCGGCATTAGAAATACTTGCTGTGACAACAGATTGTCCGCATTGGTCTCTTGCGAATCAGTTTATGAAGGGAAAAATCCGTTAACTCCGCACATCCGATCCTCGAGAAGGGAAACGTCTGAAGATAAGGTTTAGCTTCATCCACCTTCGTCAGGTTAAGACCGTTCGCGACAAGCAGCCTATTATAGGCTCGATCATAGAACAGAACACCTCTTCGTAAGACAAAGATACCCCGGCAAAAATTAATCCGATCTATTTATTCCCTAATTATTGAATAATGATTCATCATCATTTCAATCATTTTTTGATGAATCCTCGAAGCTAACGCATAAGCCATTGCGGAATCAAATAAAGTAGCAGAGCCGAAATCAAACACCGCTACAATTTCAGTCTTAGTTTCGTCGAGCAAAATGTTCTTTGCACCAAAATCTCCGTGGGCCAAATCCATCGGCGCTGTTAAGCCCTCGGATAAACTGCCCCACAGAACTAACAGGCCACAAAGTTCTTAAAATAACGGGGTGAAATCCCGTCCCTTTTCCATGCGGTATGGCGCATATTGTGTAACCAATCCCCCGTTCAAAGGACGTGGGGCCGGCAAATGAAAAGATTCTGTAGTCACGGGCTCTATCAAATTCACATCATAGCCAAACGCACGCGCAATACGGCGGGTTAATTCATAACGTGTCAAGCGCTCTGGCCCTGCAATATGCAAAATTCCTTCGAATCCATCTTGCACAGCCTGCCATGCCATTTTCACCAAGCCTTCCCCGGGAGTCGGGGTATTCCATTGGTCGGTCACAGCCTTTATGGGATTCTTCTTCTTCAACTGTTCCACCACGCGGTAGACAAAGTTCCGGGGATTCTCATCCTGACTGTAAATCCAAGCCGGACGAATAATCAGGGCATGAGAAATCTCTGTAAGCAGGTATTGCTCGATTTCCCCTTTATGTTGTCCATAGACCTGAATGGGATGGACAGGGGCCTTCTCGTTATAGGGCCCGTTCTCCCCATCAAAGACATAGTCGGTTGAAAAAAAGACGACCCGTGCTCCTCGTTTTGCTGCGGACAGCGCCACATGCCTTGGGGCCTCAACATTGTGAAGATAACTCCCTTCCGGCTCCCTTTGACACTGGTCGACATTCGCCATAGCTGCCGGGATCCACACAACATGAACTTTTAACGCATCAAAGAAGTCGTGAACATCTTGACGCCTGGTGATATCCAGCTTAATCAAAGAGGGTTCGGGATGCTGATAATAGGTTCCTGTCACGTCTTCTCCCAGACGAGTCAATGTCCTGTGCAAATGGCCTCCCACCTGGCCAGAAGCCCCGATTATGACATGTTGCATCCTTGTCATTCCCCTTTTACGTAGTTCAATTCCGAAGGATTTAACCGTTTTGTTATTCCTGGGCCAGATGTTCGATGACAGCGCGGGCATTTCCACTAGCGCCGAGATGGCTTCGAAGCCGCATAGATTCCAGCATTCTGACCATGCCCTGACCCATGTGATTACAAGCCACATCCGTGACTTGGTTGTCGAGGAGAAATTTCGCCACCCTAGCGTGATGTTGTCCTTCACCATTCTGATCGTGCAAAATGTCCCAGTGAACATCCACTTCTTCCCAACTGGTAATCCGGTTTTCATCCACCGTTGCCAAAGCAACCCGTGCGACCCTTCCCCAACGGGAGTCCACTTGTCCATTGACATCAACAGGAATACAAATAACACGTGCCATCTGGTCACACCTCTTTATTAAAGTTTTCCGGCCTCTTTTTTCTGTATGTAGACCAAAATCCCTTGACTATTCAACATGAGATCCACGGCCAGAGGATCTGTGCTTTCCACTTTGTGTCCCAGACGATCTAAGTCCTGGGCAATAATCTGCGACAACGCTTGATAAATCAAATCATATGTCACATAAGCCGGTAACTGTTTAATCAACTCGTTGATATAGTGCACTCCCTTGCGGGAAAAGTCAAAAGCTTCACTCGCTGGTTCACTGGTTCCAAAGTGGGTATGGAAAATCCGCTGTGGCTTCAAACTTTCCAGACGGTCCAAAGAATTCGCCATCACCATGGGATCAAAATCTGAAGGGGATGTGGTAGGAAAACCATAAATAAAGTCCCATCCCGTATACCCTGGATGATACCTTATGCCCATCATATCGCCGGCAAAAATTGCACGGCTTACGTTATCCTTAATACACAGATGGTGCTTGGCATGGCCTGGCGTATGATAAAAAGTGAGCGTGTGCCGGCCTAGGCGCAAAATTCCTTCATCTTCTTCTGCCACCACCCGCTCTCCTGGTACCGGAATTAAGGGGCCAAATAATGCGTCCGTCTCTTCTCCATAAACCTGGCGTGCGCCTTTCTCTAACCGGGAAGGGTCAATAAGATGTCTGGCTCCCAAAGGATGGGCATGCAAAATGGCTTGCGAACTTCTTTCCATCATCTGACCCGCTCCTCCGGCGTGATCGAGATGAACATGCGTGATGATAAGATGGTCGATGTCCTGAGGCTTGAGTTCCAGTTGAGCTAATCCGTCAAGCAGCACTTGATGACTCTTGGAAGAGCCGGTATCCACCAATGCGATTTCCTTGTCCTTAATCACATACGCGCTGGAACGAAACGGCCTTCCTTCTTCAAACAAATCAATTCCATAGATATCAGAGCCGTAATCCACAATGGACATTATTGGTTCCCCCTTTTCCATTGGTCCATCCAAAATCTCCTTCCTGGTCACAATCCCTCGCCTGCTTGCCCCAAGGGCCAGCTCCCAGGCTTCTTGAGTCCTTGGGCACTGACCTTGAGACCTTGGCCAAAATACTGGATCCCTCGTACACTGAAAGCCAAGCCACGGATCGACCGGCCCTCAGGATTTTCCTTTTTGGGCTAAACCCTAATTTTCCCGCACGTTCCATCATATTCCAAATATCCCAAAAGATCTCCTGCAATCATAGCAAACTTCATTTTTCGTGGAAAGATTGACGGGATTGAAAAGGTTTTCGCCATTTATGGCGAATCATTCGAATCTCCCGCTGCTGTTTTAGCACCAGGGCCCACGTGGCCCACACTTCATGCCGCTGCCAGGGGTTGCCGCCAGATCCCTTCAGCGCAAATAGACTGTAATGCGCCGTAGAGGTGAGAGCGGTTAATAGAGGATAATACTTCCACAATAACAGAAGCCGCGCTCTTTCTGCCAAATGATGACGTTTGTTCCCATCTTGAGGATCTGAATGCCCCACGTGGTGCAGAACAATCGATGCAGGTTCAAATATCACCTGATATCCCAAAGCGCGGATTCGGATGCCAATTTCCGTATCATCGTGCCACTTGGGCAGTGTCTCATCAAGCGGCCAGATACTTTCCAGCCCCTTGCGGCGGATCACCATCCCGCAACCCATAGCATAATCAACCGGCTTGCCCCGCCATGCCCTCACCTGCTCTTGAAAACTGTTCAAATCCTCGCCCCACAACCTGTCACGACCGTGGCCCCAATGATCCAAAAACGACCCCGCGCCGTTAATTGTATCCCCCGAGGCCATTAACACCAGTGGCGCTATGGCTCCCGTTTCCGGACTTTGGGCCAGCCAATCCACTGCAGCCGAAAGCCAGTTTGGGGCCGCCTGTGCATCACTGTCCAAAAACGCAAGGGCCTTGCCGCGGGCCGCACGAATCCCGCGATTGCGTCCTCCGGCCACTCCATAATTTTCAGAAAGACTCAGAACATTGACTCGCGTGTCATCAAACTTTTGCACGACCTGCAGACTGTTATCCGTTGAACCGTTGTCTACGACAATACATTCAAGCGGTCTGGGATCCAACCTCAGGACAGATTCCACCGCTTGAGCCAGCACGTCTTCTCCGTTGTAATTGACAATGATCACTGAAACGTCTTGGACCGTTAATCTTCTATTTTCTGCCATGCGCCACCTCATGATAAAGAGATGCGTGCTGTCTGTACGTATTTTCCCAGGTGGGAAGAAGCGTTCGGTCAATTTCGATAGGATGAGCCAATAATTCAAGAATCTTGGCGGCCCAGGCTTCGACATCGTTCTTCTCTCCTTCTTGGGCATTCAGTACATAAAGTCCCAGGATGTGATGATCGCTTGCGCCCCCAGTGGGAGACGAAATGACTGGACATCCTTGCCACAAAGCCTCAAAGCTGCCTAGGCCAAATCCCTCATAGTGAGACGGCGCAAGATATACCGACGCCCCGTGGTATAATTTGACCGTGTCTTCATCTGACACGTAACCGAGAATATGCACACGGTCTTTGTAGGCAAACTGTTCATAGCTTCGCCAAAATCTCTCGTTATTCCAGCCGTTAGCCCCGACCAAAACTAAGTGATGAGGCACCTTGGCCATCTCTATCACTTGGGCGAAAACCTTAAGCAAAAATTCCAAGTTCTTCCTAGGTTCAATGGTCCCAACATGCAAGAAATAAGGAACATCCACCACTCTTGGAGAATGCGGATCGGCAATCAGATCTTTGAGACGATCGGCACCAAGACTAATCACAGGAACATGCGTTTGAGGAAACCATGGAGCCATTTTCAACACATCACTTTGAACCTCCCGGGAGGGGACAATAATCCGGCTCGCCTCAGTGAAGGATCGCGGCAGCATTCGCTTCAAATATTTCACGGTGTCTGTGCGCACAAATTCTGGCATCCGGTAGAAAACCGTATCGTGAATGGTCACAATTTTAGGGATAGACCCCCAGGGAGGAAGACTAAAGGCCGGGCCATGAAAAACATCGTAGGAATGAACCCTTAAGTGCCACGGCAACAAGATGCTTTGCCAGGGAATTCCTTTCCGGCGCCGGATCACGGTGATAGGCACCTGGACGTCTTTTATGATGGAGTCTGTATATGAGAGTCCATAGAGCGTAATTTCACCGCAATCCCTCAGATGTTCTGCCAAAAGGCATGCGATATATTGTGCGATGCCTGTCGGCTGGCTTTGCTGAGACAATATCCGCACATCCATGGCCACAGTGGTCATGCCGTTCCCTCTCCTCTTCCGTCGTTTAGTGATTCGTTATTGTGGAGCAAGATCCACGTCATAAGTGTTTTCATTTGCCACTATCTGTCCTATCCATTTTCCTGGCAGGATGGTTTAAAGATTTTTTTCCACGCTTTTTTCATATAGGCAGCAACAGGTGTCGGCAAATGCCGGGCGAGTCGGCGGACTAACTCCAAATTTCTCCCCAATTCTGGGTGGGGGAAATCCCATGTTATCTGTTGATTGCGGCCATCAAGATACCATAGGGCCAATTCGAAGCCGCTATCGCCCAATATTTCTTGCGCTTGATCCCGCCAGACTTTCCTGATACCACTATGGGACACTCGTCTAGCATGCGTCACGCCCAACATCGGCAAAAGTTCGGGATGGACGCCTTCTCGAACCATCTGGATCATAAGACGCCAAAAGATCGTGTCATCATCCGGAGAGATTTCGTCTCCTTCGGGAAAAAATCGTTCTAGCGCATGATAGCGCATAAATGGCCGGATCAAGCTCTGCTCGGGCAATGCAATCTGAGCTTTGGTACCGTCTTTAGGCACTTGCCATCTATCAGCCGCACCTTTTTCCTGAACGATGGGATAGATTGCCTCAATGCCTGGATGACGGGTGAGGGCATTGAGTGCGTCCGCCAAAAAAGATTCCGTTATCCGCTCGCCCGCAGCCACCAACAGCACAAATTCGCCGTGAATTTGGTTGAGAGGCCACCATTCGTCCACCGTGGCAAGAGATTGGGGACGCGCCATCACGATTTCATAATGGGGATATTGACTGCGTTTGACACTCTCGACCGTTTGTTCCCACTCTTCAGATTCCCCTTGTGGTGAGGTAATCACTACGGAAATCACAGGGAAATGAGTCACATCCCTAATCTGGTCCGGTTGTAAATTCTCTTGGGCATGGCCCATAACCCCACTCAGAATGTCTGTAGGGTTAAGCTCAAGATGCGTGACGGCATTTCTGGCCCCTTCTTTGAGGGACGCGGCTAAAGCCGAATCCTCGAGAACACTGTCCAGCGCCATCGCAAAACTGGGGGTGTGCTCGGGGTTAATCAATATACCAGCTCCGCTGGTTAACATCTCTCGCATGCCTCCGGATTTAGAGGCAATAATAGGGCAGCCCAAGGTCAGGGCTTCGAGACAGACGTTTGGCCAGTTTTCAAACCGGCTGGGAAAAACCACGGCTTTTGCTTGGGAATAGAACTGAGATATCATCTCACGGTTCACGTGCCCCAGAAAATGAACGCGGCTACGGTACGCTTGGGGAATCATCAACCGGAGTTGTTCTTGAAAGGACTGCCCTTGATAGTGGGTATCTTGACCAACCAGCCAGATCCCAAAGTCCCGTCCCTGTTCCCACAAAACCACAGCCGCTTTGAGCAATAAGTCCACACCCTTGCGATATTCCAGCCGGCCTACATAAAGAACCATAGGCTCTTCTTGTTCCTTTAGACTTGCCATCTCTACTCCCGGATCTCCAGGCTCCTCTTCTAGCACCGGCAAAGGGTGGCGGGTGAGCAAGACCGCTCGGCCGCTTAGCTGGCGGTAGTGTGTTTGCAAATCTAAAGAAGGAGTTGAGAGCACATCACAAAAGCGCAGAGCGTACTGTTCCATGTGGTAAACCCTCTGGCGGTCCATCTCCGGAATTTCATGATTCAGCTTATCGCATAATTCCAAAGACATGTGTCCGTGAACACGAAGCACGACATCAGAAAATTCCCCTTTCAGCCGTTTGGCTTTAATCGTAAAATATCCTTCAGCCAAATAGTCGGGGAATTCCATAATGTCCCATGCGCGTTCACGACTAAGACGCAAAAGATGTTGATAGAGCGCATAAGAATATCCTTGAGCAAAATGCCCAAATCTTGGGTCTTCTGCAATCAAGTCTACGGGAAAAGCATAATTTTTCCTATTGACGGGACGTTTGGGATCCTCCGTCACAATGTGGACATAATGCCCTTCTTGTTGCAATGCCTTGGCCCAGGTTAAGGTATAAACGCCAATACCGCCCCCGTCATTGACACCGGGCAACTCCCGGCTCGCCAACAAGATATTCATCCTCACAAGCCTCTCTTCTCCAGTGAGTGCAATACGCGCCGGTACCCTTCGTCCGTCAGGCTAGCCGTCTTTTCCCAGTTGAAGAGATGAGCGCGGTCTTGCCCCATTTCAGTTAATGCCCTCTGTTTGGTGGGATCATTAATGACGGCTAAAATAGCCTCAGCCAAATTGGGGGCATCGAGAGGCTCAACAAATATGGCCGCATCACCCGCAATCTCGGGGAGCGAACTGTTAGTTCCCGTGATCACAGGGCATCCCATTGCCATAGCCTCCAATACCGGCAAGCCAAAACCTTCATAGAGCGAGGGATAAACAAAAACCGCCGCCTCCCGGTATAACTGGTAGAGCCTCTCATCATCGACTAAACCGGACAACTCCACATTCTCTGGAATCTGGGATTTCTTCATCAGCGCGAGAAGATGCGCCTTCTCAATGCCCACCACCTTAAAGTGGATCTGACGATTCGACAGGAGTGTGGCCGTATCTATTACGGTGTGAAGATTCTTACGCGGGTCCATGGCCCCTAAAACCAAAACAAAAGGTTTTTTGGGCCAACTGACCTCTTCAACCCGGTATTTAGGAGCCAAGGGTGTGATGACAATCTTGTCAGCATAGACCCCTAGCGTTTCACGAATATCGGATGCCGCATGCTCGGAGACAGTGAATATCAAGGAACTTTTCCTGACCAGGTATTTAAGGGTATTCATCCGGTAGACTCGGCTCATATGATGGCGCAGTGGTATGGAGGCGCTAAAATCTTTTCCCCGGTGCCATTCAATCACATCATGCACCGTTAAAACCAAAGGCTGGCGGATTTTTACCGGGGCAATATTGGCAGTCCCGTGAAATACCGCGATATCCTTTTGTGCTCTAGTCCATGCCATCTGCTCCCAGATGAAAAAATTAGCTGCCGAAAGCACAGTCGTCGGAAACACGGAACGGAATTCCTTTACGGTATTGGGATCGGCTGTTTGGTCACCAAAGAGGTGCATATCGTAAGAGCGGGGGATCTCAGCCAAATGCTGCAGCAATTGATAGACATATTCCCCGATGCCGCGCCTGGGACTTTTGAGACCATAGCGGGCATCAATGCCGATAACTTTACGCACTATCACTTAATTCTCCACCCACTGGTGAGGCAGGACCAATAATCCGGGGCTCATCGTCAAGGACTGCACCTTCAGATCAATCGCTCCCGGCCACTCCTTTAAACGGCGGCCGTTCTCGTCATAGAGGGTAATGCTGATTTCATATCGTCCGTGTGTGAGATAGAGTTGGGATAAATTTAATGACAGGCGCCTTTGCCCGGCCGGAAATGTCAGAGGATTGCCATCGAGCACGGTGGAGAAACTGGCAATCTCCAACCCATCAGGGCGTCTAATCGCGATGCCCACATGGCCAGTCAATTGCCGTCCCGTAATATTCTCCATGAACATCATCACGCTCAACGGATCTCCCGACAACACCGTCTCGACCACTTTATCCCCGCTGGTGACGTAGGCTTTTTGCAAACGCATGGTCTCATTGGCATCCAGCGACTCATCCTGGGCGTCTTCGGGTTCTGCCGTGTTTTGATCCAGCATGCTTTCCCGGTATGCCAAGACGACCTCTCGGGGCGACCCGGATTTTTGCATGACCCCTTGGTTAATCCATATGGCTTGATCCATTAGCCGTTCGATGGATGACAAGCTATGGGAAACCAGCAAGATACTGGTTCCTTCCCGTTTCATCTGAAAAATCCGGTCCATGCACTTTTGCTGAAAAGCTTCGTCGCCTACGGCCAAGACCTCATCGACAATGAGGATCTCAGGGTCTACACTGATGGCGACGGAAAAACCGAGTCGTGCATTCATCCCCGATGAATAATATTTAACCGGCGTATCAATAAACGCATGAATTTCAGCAAAATCCACGATATGACTCATCTTGCGCTCAATATCTTTTCGACTGATTCCCAGAATCGAAGCGTTGAGATAGACATTTTCCCTGCCCGTAAAATCAGGATGAAATCCGGCTCCCAGTTCAATTAAGGCCGATACGCGGCCCTCAATATGAACATGCCCCCTGGTCGGACTCATCGTTCGCGTCAAGATTTTCAACAGCGTGCTCTTCCCCGATCCGTTGTTGCCGACAATACCAAAAGACGTACCGGCAGGCATATCCAGCGAAATATCTCTTAAAGCCCAAAACGGTTCTGGCGGAGTTTTGGGGCGCCGCTTAGGGATCATCCGCGTTAAAAGCTGACCCACACTGTCGGCGCGATCGCGACGCAAAAGAAATTGTTTCCATACTTGGTCTACGACAATGGTGGCCATTCACATCACCTCAGCAAACAAAGGTTCAATTCGCCGAAAGAGACTGATCCCGGCAAAAAACACAAATACCGTCCACGTCAACGCCACCCATGCGAATAAAGGGTATTGCAAGTGCCCGGTAAAGATCACATCCCTTTCCATTTGTAAAAGACTGCCCATAGGATTCATTAATAAAATACTGCGCAAACTCGGTTTCAAATGGGTTACGGGGTACATAACCGGCGAGAAATACATCCACACCAGAAGAACCAACCCCACCAATTGATTGACATCACGGTAGAGCACATTCAGCGCAGCCACAAGATATCCGATGCCGAGAGTGAAAAACACTTGCAGGACTAAAATGACGGGAATCCACAAACTGCTCCAGTAAATCGGCGTATGATAGATAAAAATGAAAACAATGAGAACCAACAAAGAAAACATAAAGTCGATAAACCGCGCCAACACAGATGCTGTGGGCAGCACGATACGAGGAAAGTAAATCTTCGCCAAAAGAGCAGCGTTTCCGGAAATGCTTCCCACGGCAGACATCACACCGTTGGCGAAAAAATTCCAAAAAGTAATACCGGTTAACATGAATACCACATAGGGAATAGGTTTGCTGGAAGCGTGAAAGATAACACCAAACACAAATCCAAAAATTGCGGCCGTCACTAATGGGTTGATTATTGCCCAATACAGCCCCAGCATGGAATGTTTGTACCGTGTTTCCACATCCCGAACCGCGAGGTTTCGGGTTAACTCTGCCCAGATTCCCAGTTGATGAAAACTCTTATGCCATCTTTCCATCCACCTCACCCGGATTTTTACCGGACCGCTCTCGGGTGATGGTTCGTCCAAACGTATAGATTTTGACACGCTTTCTTCTCTCTCCCTTATTCACGCCAAAAGGCCCAAGAGGGCCAAGATGGTCCGTTGGACGTCATCTTCGCTAATTTTAGACAACCCCGTTCAAAATGCCAACACTGCGGGTCATGCACCATGATTTTGAGCATGATGGGAACGCAGTTGCAATACTAGCACCCCTGACTTTTGGAAAATGACCCGGACATCATGAGAGTGAAGAAGATTTTTCACATCCGCATAAACAAAAGCCGGTGTTGTTTTATCACTAAACTGAGTATCCCACACAATCTCGGCTCCTGGGGGGATTGTTTTTGGCTTGAGCCGGCTTAAAGGAATTTCCTGGGCCGTTATGCCAAGGTGCGGAAGAACATTATTTTGGGCGTAAACCCAGTCATGATTCGAGACGTGGCCAAGAGCCTCGGTCAAAACCTGGGTATTTTGAGGCCTGACGCGCCAGGCAGAATGATAGAAATCGAGGGTCATAACCCCAAGCATGCCAATCAAGGCCAATTTCATCATAAAGTGCTCTCGTTTGGACCACGACATACCCAAATGCTTGGCGGTATCGATGACTGGCCAGATCAGAAACGGCACCAACAAGGTCGATTTTTGATCAAAGGGAGAAGTTTGGGCAGGAGAAGCCGAAAGAATATGGATCGCCAAGCCGATGAGCGGCAATAGCCAGTAGGGGCTGAGGTATAACCGCCGTGTTTTGAGGAACATGAAAAGAGTCAGGACAAATGGCGCCACACTCCAGGCTCCGTACAACAACACGCGCAGCGATTCATGCACCTGCAATTGCCCTTTGGGCGGAAACATCCAAGACATAATGGGTGTCCTTAAATAGTGTTGCAGTACCAGGATCCATAATCCTACCAAGACGATACCAACCAAAGTCAAAGGCTTAATGCCTTTCATCATTAGGGCCAACGTGACCAAAAGGATGGCGGCTAAGCTGACGTGGTTCCCCATGCCAGTCAACAATACCAAAAACCCGGCAAAAGGAACCATTTTGGATTCCAAAAGGCTAACCATTCCCCATAATAAGAGAGGTGCCGCGAGAACACTCATATGAAAATCATAGAGATTGCCCGCAATGACCAAGGGGTTTAGTAAATACAACACTCCGAGAAGGGCCGCTTGCGAGGGCGGTAATTTAGCGATCTTTGCCATCTTGATGATGGGAATATAGCCAAGCGCCACAGCTAGGCTTTCCGTTACGAATAAAAATCCTGTCCCGAAGACAGCCGCCGGGTATGCCAAAAGCGTCATCAGCCAAGCGCCGTTATGTTGAAGTATTCCCCCGGGAAAGTACGTGGATTGCGCCTGAAAGCCATTTTCAACCCATGCCGCTAAAGCTTGTTGATAAAAACCCAAATCAAATCCATGGGATACGTATAAGCTCCAACGTAATACTTGTGCCGAAACCACAATAGCCAGGTAAGCAAACACCCGGCTCCACATGCCCACTCCGAAATATTGTTCATCGCGGTATTCTGTTTGCGGCCTAATCCAGATACTTTCGGTCATAAATTTCCTCTTTCATGCTCGATTGCGCACCTACTGCCCTCGACTGATTCTGTCACAGCCTAAGACTCAAGAGCAAGGACACGCCGATATTAAGAATCCATTTCATTAATAACAGCGAATTCGTCCATCTAACACATAAGAATATCAAATTTAAAAATGGGAAAGGTCAGGATCCTACTGGGTCAGAAAAAGTTTATACGGCAAATCATCCCCCATCATTCAGGCATAAGGATAATCTCACAGTGAGCCGCAGCTTTTACTTGAGAGGTTCGCACTGCCGTAACCTGATCGCGTGCCGTGCCCCACAAGCATCTTTGGCAGTACCAAGAGCCTCGCCACCAATCCCCCAATACACCAGGGGCGCTTTTGAAATCCAACTTCCTCTCAAAGAGTCCTCCCCTTTTACGAAATCACGCCTTTCGTCTTCATCTGGGGAGAGAATGTACGAGCATGGTGTTCAAAAAAGGTTATGCTAACATAGACAGTATAGACAAAGGGAAAATGCCGAAAGGATTTCGGCCATAACCGGACGGCTTTTTACTGTGATCCCCGTAATTCGGAGGGTTTCTTTACGTTGCCCGGTCCCGAACCTATTTTGAGGAGGATTCAAGTGCAACCTACATGCCATTTTACCGTCAGCTTTGTGGATCCGGGAAATCATGTCTACGACAT
The DNA here is from genome assembly GCA_021841025.1 of Bacillota bacterium. Lineage (GTDB taxonomy): Bacteria > Bacillota > Sulfobacillia > Sulfobacillales > Sulfobacillaceae > Sulfobacillus. The sequence continues at coordinate 88,964 of JAKBWA010000086.1, forward strand.
GACACTGGACGTCACGTCCCTTGCCAAAGGCCAGCATGAACTCACGCTGCCCGTGTGGACACCCGGAACCTATAAGATTAAAGATTTCTCCCGCCATTTGTTTGATTTGTCCATCGAAGGCTCCCGGGGGCCGGTCGAAATCACTCATGCTGGCAAAAATCTGTGGTTGTTCGAAACATTAGACGATGAGCCCTTACATATCCATTACCGTATTTACGCCTTTGAATTCGGCGTTTCCACCTCGCACTTAGATCAGACCCACGCTTACTTCAATGGAGCTCAACTGTTTCTTTTAATTGACGACTACAAAGACATCCCCTATATTGTAACCCTACAAAAACCGGCAGACTGGATTACATCCACAGGGCTTGATCCCGATCATGGCCATCCCAATCAGTACAAGGCTCCAAACTATGACATTCTCATTGACAGCCCGTTTGAGGTTGGCAAGCAGAGCATCGTGTCCTTTGCAGTCGATGAAAAACCGCATCAAGTGGCCGTCTATGGCCATGGCAACGAAGATTTGCCGCGTTTGAGAGGAGATCTAGAAAAAATTGTTCGCACCCAGCGGCAAATATTTGGTTCCTTGCCTTATGATCACTATACCTTTATTGTCCATTTGTCGGACAAGTCTACAGGAGGACTGGAACATCTCAATTCCACAACCTGCGGCGTTGAACGTTTTATGTTCCGCCCCTGGAAGAATTATAAACGAGTGTTGGAACTATTTGCCCATGAATTCTTTCATCTGTGGAACGTCAAACGCATTCATCCGGACATGCTCGGCCCCTTTGACTACAATCGCGAAGTCTATACTCATTTATTATGGGCAATGGAGGGATTTACCAATTATTATGCCTCTTTAACCCTCAAGCGTTCCGGACTCTATTCCGTTTCCGATTACCTCAGTGCCTTGGGTAAAAAATTGCAGGATTACGAAAGACGTCCGGGGCGATTCGTGCAATCTTTAGCAGAATCAAGTTTTGACACGTGGATCAAATTGTATCAACCAGACGAAGATTCCATCAATCGCACCATCTCCTATTACCTCAAAGGTGATTTAGTCGGCACATGTCTCGATTTGGAAATTCGCAGACGAACCGGCAATCAGTTTTCGCTCGATACCGTATTACAGCGCCTGTATGACCGTTATGGACAAAAAGGGATCGGATTTCCGGAATCCGTCTATCAAGATACTGTCGAAGAAGTGAGCAATAGTTCTTTTCAGGATTTCTTTGAGAAGTATATCTATGGAACTGAGCCCATTCCCGTCGATGAGGCCTTGTTGGCCGCAGGGCTTCGCATCGATCGACAATATGCCAAACCCAAAGAGGACGATGATTTCGAGAATGCAAATTCTTCCCAAACGAGCTCGATCCCTTATCCGTGGCTTGGCATCGATACGAAAATGGCAGATGGACACAAAATTGTCATAACTCAGTGCTATGTCAATGGCCCTGGTGCCTCTTTGCTCAACGCAGGCGATCAAATTATTGCCTTGAATGGCTACCAAGTGCAAAAACCCGAAGATCTGGCCAAGCGTTTGGAGTACGATCACCAAATCGGTGATACTGTCACGCTTGATCTATTCCGGCAAGGACACTTGCAATCTATCTCCATCGTGTTGGCTCCCAAGCCATTTGACAAGGTGAAAATAGTTGCCGTCGATAATCCGGATACCGAGCAAAGAACCTTGTTTGAAAACTGGCTTATGACTCCTTGGAACGCCTGGCAAAATTCCCATGAACAATCCTCATCATCGCCGGCAGAATAATGAGCCCAAGGAGGCTTTTGAGGAGGTTTGGCATGCGTGCGTGTCCTTATGATTTCTAAAGCGTGTGTCACGCAAAGTTATCGAAGCAAATTAGAATATCTCAACCAACTCGATTCCCAATTCGAAGTCGCTTTGGTTGTGCCGCCCTCTTGGGGCACCTTGACTTTTGAACCCAGGCCAACGGACGGGAGTTACCCATTATTGGTCACACCCGTCCGGCTTAACGGCCATAACCATTTCCATTTTTATCCCGAGCTTCAGTCCATTATGCGGCGCTACCGGCCCGATCTTGTGCATATCGATGAGGAACATTACAGTCTGGTGACCTATCAAGCTATACGGATAGCCGAAAAACTTCATATTCCTTCCCTCTTCTTCACTTGGCAAAATATCTTTAAACATTACCCATGGCCTTTTTCCACCACGGAAAGGCATGTGCTCACGCATGCCCAAGCAGCCATTGCCGGTAATCAGGATGCCCAAGAGGTCTTGCGTAAAAAAGGCTTTCACAATCCCATTTGGGTCATTCCTCAATTTGGTACAGACACCAACTTGTACTATCCCCGGGATAAGGCTGTGACCAAAAAGTCTCAAAATCTGGCAGGACAATTTGTTATCGGTTACGTGGGACGGCTGGTAACGGAAAAAGGTTTAGACGACTTATGGCAGGCCGCTCAGCCATTGTTGGCTCAACACTCCGATATTGTCCTTTTGTTGGCGGGACAAGGGCCATGGGCTGATATCATCCGCTCTCGGGCAGAATCCCTGCATCTTGGCAACCAAGTCCGCATTTTGCCCTGGGTCACAACCAAGGTCATGCCCGAGGTGATGAATGCTTTAGACGTGTTAGTTCTCCCCTCTCACACCACAGCCCGGTGGAAAGAACAATTTGGACGGGTTCTGACCGAGGCCATGGCTTCGGAAGTGGCCGTGGCCGGCTCAAATAGCGGAGAGATTCCTCATGTAATAAAAGAGGGCGGAATCGTGTTTCCGGAAAAGTCCCCCACGTCTCTATTCAAAGCGCTAACAGCGCTGTATGGTGATCCCAGACTACGCGACAATTTGGGTAAAGCCGGCAGGCAGCGGGTCTTAAATCATTATTCCCAGGAAATTATTGCGCGAAACACGTTAGATGTCTATCGCCATCTGCGAGACAACCATGTTCAAGCCTCACGGAGGTCAACCTTCTGAATGCCAAATAGGGGGGAGATCTCTATGGTTCATTTTATCTTTAGCCCCCCATTGGCCAGCCCAAAAGGCGGAGGTTGAGCCTGGGCTCGCCAATGGCCTTTGTCTCGAGATTCCCTGAAGATCTTCCGACTTAGGCTCGGTCTTAGACTAGAACTCATAGAAGTCTCAAGAGTTGTTATAATGATACGTCGCCTAAATATCGTGTGCGAGAAAGGAGAAGCGAGGACGGCTGAGGTGTCTTTTTAGTTTGAAAACACAGGGGTCCCGCGAGACGAAATGAATGTTGTTGTATTTGGTGCCGGTTACGTGGGTTTGGTCACTGGAGCAGTTTTAGCGAATTTGGGCCATAAGGTGAGTCTCATCGATATCGATCGTAACAAAGTTGAGAAGATTAACCAAGGCCAACCGCCCATTTACGAATTTCAGCTGGAGTCTTTGCTTAAACGCGTAATCTCATCGCATCACCTCTATGCCAACACCGAACCATCGACCGAAGTGAGCGAGGCCGAAGTCATATTTATTGCCGTAGGAACTCCGCCTTTACATGATGGGGCACCCGATCTGGATTTTGTGCATCAGGCTGCGGCGAAAATTGGGCAACACTTAAATCCCAGACAAAATTGCGTCATCGTCAATAAAGCGACCGTTCCCATCGGCTCAGCCAACCTGGTCGAAATGTGGATTGAAGACGGCTTCATGCAAGCTACCGGACAGCCAGTTCCTCAAGGTACGTTTACAGTAGCTTCCAATCCGGAATTCCTCCGGGAAGGGCGGGCCATCTATGATACCCTCTATCCCGATCGCATCGTGCTCGGGGCAGATCATGCCGAGGCATTGGACCGCCTAACAACTCTGTACCGACCCATTTTAGAACAAAATTTTGAACCTCCACCTTTGCTAAACCGGCCTCAGGGTCTTAAAACTGTCCCCTTAGTGCGAACAGACCGGCTATCGGCGGAAATGATCAAATATGCCGCTAATGCCTTTTTGTCAACCAAAATATCCTTTGCCAACGAAATGGCCAATATCTGCGAACGGGTCGGAGCAGACATTAACACCGTAATGTCCGGCATTGGATTAGATACCCGGATTGGGCCACAATTTCTTAATGCGGGAGTGGGATGGGGTGGAAGCTGTTTTGGCAAAGACTTGTCCGCTCTCATCTATACGGCATGGGAATACGGTTATGAACCGAAACTGTTGGAGTCCACCCGCCAGGTTAACGACCAGCAAAAGAAATCCGTGATAAAACGGCTTCAAGAGGAACTAAAGACCCTAAAAGGACGCCGTATTGCTATCTGGGGCCTTGCGTTCAAACCAGGCACGGATGATCTGCGAGACGCTCCAGCCGTGGGCATCATTGAAGAACTGCTACATCTCAATGCCCGGGTCATTGTCTACGATCCGGTGGCGATGGATAACATGCGGCAGCAGTATGCTCCGTGGGAGATACATTATGCGAAAGAACCTCTGGAGGCCTTGGATAATGCCGATGCGCTAGTCGTTCTGACCGAATGGGACATCTTTCGCCAAGTGCCGCTCCAGGATATACTGAACCGCCTCAAAACCCCGGTCATCATTGATGGTCGCAATATTTTCGACCCAAACGAGGCCAGACATCTTGCGATCCGCTACCGAGGCATTGGGCGTTAGACCAGGACTTTCTCCGTAAATGACAAACCAACCAAGGGGGATCAGCATGAAAACAGCCATTGTGACCGGTGGCGCCGGATTTATGGGAAGCCATCTGGTCGATAAACTTGTGCACAATGGATTCTTTGTCGCGGTTATTGACAATCTCGCCACGGGCACATGGGATAATTTGAAAGATCACGGCCCTCAGCAGGTTTTGAAGCTGACGTGGGACATTACCGAAGACCCGTCTGATATTCCTCCTTTAAATCAGGTGAACCAGGTGGATGCCGTCATTCATCTGGCGTCGGCCGCTTCACCCGTGCATTATCGCCGGCTAGCCTTGGAAACCTTGCGTGTCAACTCTCTCGGAACCGAAAACGCGCTGAAATTAGCGAAAAAGTTTCACGCCCGTTTTATTTTGGGATCCACCTCAGAGGTCTATGGGGATCCGCAAATTTCACCGCAACCGGAAAGCTATTGGGGCCATGTCAATCCCAACGGAGAACGGGCTTGCTATGATGAAGGCAAACGTTTTGGAGAAGCTCTGGCCATGGAATATCATCGACAGTTTGGCATTGATCTGCGTATCTTACGTTTTTTCAACTGCTATGGTCCACGCATGCAATCCGAAGATGGACGAGTCGTGCCCAATTTTGTCCGTCAAGCTTTAGACGGCAAACCTCTAACCGTCTATGGAGACGGCAGGCAAACACGAAGTTTTTGTTATGTCTCCGATGAGGTCGAAGGCATCTACCAAGCCATTGTCCACGACAATTTATCGGGTGAAGTGTTTAATATTGGCAACCCTGAAGAACGCACCATTCTAGATTTTGCCAAAGTCGTGGCTCAAATCGGAGGCGTTCCCCTCAAAACGGAGTTCCGGCCACTGCCGGCAGACGACCCTACCAACCGCTGTCCGGATATTACTAAGGCGCGAAAATATTTGGGATGGTATCCTCAAGTATCGCTGGAAGAAGGGTTGGACAAAACGTTTGCATATTTTCGACAATCCGACTCCTAACGGTGGGTATATGGAATTTCGGAGAGCTTGGTTCGTGAGAAATCATCCCCGGGACAAGTACAAGGGGGAGGAGTCAGCGTGTCAAAAAGAAGATCACATGGATGAACCGAACGGCTCCCGTGATGGCGCCGAGCATGGACCATCCTCGCATCGTGTCCTCTTCTGATTCCTCGGCGATCTTGTCGATGGACCGCCACTGCCTTCTCAGTGCGTAGGCGGATCGCTCCATCCGTCGGTATTCAAACGGGGCTGATCGTCCGCTATGTCCCATGACTATATGAATGAGCCTTAATTTCTTCCCGTTACGCAACCAGGCCACGCCTGACGAATCGTGCATACAATGCATGTGGCCCTCGACAGTGACTGCAGGCGGTCATCCAATAAAGGTACCCCTTGCGTGCCACGAGAGTCGACCTAAGGCCCCTCAGACACGCATACGACCTCGGCCTTGGACAGAACTGAAATCTCCATTTATGTCAGGTCGCAGATTCACCCAAAATGTCCTGACCTACCCCGTCCGCCGCATCATCCATCGTGGCATGCAAGGTGTCTGAAACACGCGTACGAATCCGAGTAAGTGCAGCTAATTTCCGATCGATCGCATCGAGTTGATCGTAGAGAGCCACCCGCGTTCGCGGGCAGCGACGCAACTTCTGAGGATCGCTCGTCGTGCAGGGGATTATGAGCCGAATCGTCGCAATAGTAAATCCGAGGTCCAGAAGTGATTGGATCTGACCCACGCGGTCTACACACGATTCGTCATAGTCGCGATATTGATTCGGTTGCCGTTGAGGATGCAAGAGCTCACATTGGTCGTAATACCGCAGAGCTCGCGCGCTGACCCCCGTCCGTTGGGACAATTCGCTAATCCTCATAATGACTTCCTCCAAAACAAACCTCTTGACCTTGACATTAACGTCAAGGTTTATGTTATTCCATGAACACTCGAGTAGCAAGGGTGTACCCTATCGAAAGACGTGATGATCTATGCGAGCCATACAAATCCAGAAGATTGGTGGACCCGAGGTGCTGAGCTTGAAAGACATGGCGATGCCGTCAGTGGGTGCCGCAGACGTATTGGTTCAGATGGAGGCGACGGGCGTCAATTACCTGGATATTTATCAGCGTAGTGGCACCTATCCGGTTCCGCTGCCTTTCATTCCAGGAGTAGAAGCCGTAGGCGTCGTGAGAGAAGTGGGCCCGTGTGTCGAGTCCTTTCGTTCTGGTGATCGGGTGGCCTGGATCTTGATTCCTGGTGCCTATGCGGAATATACTGTGGTGCCAGAACATCGGTTGATCCCTGTGCCTAGAGGTCTTCCCGTAAATACCGCGACGGCTATATTGTTCCAAGGCGTTACGGCTTGGTTATGGACGACAGCGGTTTACCCGATTCGTGCTGGCCACCACGTGTTGGTTCATGCTGCGGGGACGGGAGTCGGGCGTCTCCTTGTTCAGATGAGTCGGGCCCACGGTGCCCATGTCTTCGGCACGGCGAGTAACGATGAAAAAGCCACGGCGGCAACGACGGCGGGTGCGAACGCAACCGCCCTGACTACATCACCGAACCTTGTCTCAGTTGTGAAGGATTGGACTCACGGCGACGGCGTCGATGTGGTGTTTGACGGCGTGGGAGGGCCTACCTGGGAGACCAGCCTATCGGTCGTTAAAATGCGGGGAACCCTGGTGAGTTTCGGCCAATCCGGAGGGCCCCTTCCCTGTTTAGAAATTCCGGTACTTGGGAATCGAGGGTCTCTCACACTGATACGACCTATTATGGCGCACTATCTGTTGACCGTCCAAGACCTGCGAATGGCCGCTGCCGCCGTGTTTGATGGAGTGATGGCGAATAGATGGAGCCCTCTCATTGAGAGGGCATATCCCTTAGATCAGGCATCCGAAGCTCATCGGAGATTGGAATCGGGTGATGCGCGTGGCAAACTGCTACTGGTGCCATCGGTTTAGCTCCCATAATGTTGACACTAGTGATCTCTCCCTACCGAATTCTCACGTTTTCAAAGTTTCTGACGGATCCCAGAAGCCAATGATTCCAATGACATCTAACCCTTCAACAGCGCAGACTTGGGGTTGTCTCAAAAGGCTTTAGTCCTAAAATTTTCTCCCACTTGACCCCTACAAACGAGGAGTAAAGTGACCTACTTCCTCCATTACGTAGGGTGAAAGGGGCACATTTTAGGAACGGCATCACTGCCGACATACCTTTTGAGACAGCCCCAGTGCGAAGGTTACACTCGAAGCGGACTCCATCCCGAGGTTGTCCCAAGCCTCGTAGAATTTCGCTAGCACATCCTTTCTCGTCGTCTAATCGATTCGCTCGGTTTTTTGTTCGTGTTTTTGAGAAACAAGGGCTTTTAATACCTTTGGAAATAAGGGCATTGCGCGATAACCGGACATCCGCGCCAAGTGTCTTCGTTGAAAAAGCTGGCCGAAGCCGTCCACCGTAAGACCTGTACATTCAGCCAAAAACCGCATCCTTAAATAATTCCGGCCTTTCTCTGAATATCTGCGAAACAGCTGAACTCCAATGCCGTTACACCGGCGTCAATGACCTTGGTCGCGTTTTAAACCCATGCGTCTGGACAAGACGAAGGCCAATGCGAAATAGTTTACCCCCATCATTCCCCTAAGTACCGCGTGTCAATTTCTTGTTCTACTAATTTCCCATCAATCATCTTGACTGAATAGCCTTTAGCATTCGGTCTTGAGCTAACAACTGTGAAAAGTTTGTCGTCAATAAAGTGAAGTCCAGCACCGTCGTCGGCACCAAAACCGCCCATCATCGCACCTGATGCGATCAAATGGTGAAAGATAGGCCTTCTCGTTTCTTCGCTGTCATAATGAGGTGAGTGGCTGCCGGGAAGAAAACCTAGGCACTTTAAAGGTTGCAGTGCTTCGCCATAGGAATCAGTCAGCCCTTCCTCAAACCAGCAGATTGAACCCGCACTGAGTCCGGTTAGAATTGTGCCTTGTTCCCAAGCATTGCGGAGAATGACATCTAAGCCCCACTCTGTCCAAACCGCTAACATACTTTTGGTGTTGCCCCCACCCACATAAATGATGTCTTGGGCCAATAAAAGCTCCTCGGGACCAACTTTGGGCAGGCTAAAGAGGGACAGATGCGTGGGTTCGCACACGAATTTTTCAAAAGACTCGTAGAATCTGTCGATGTATCCCTGAGCATCACCACTGGCTGTGGGTAAAAAACAGATCTTAGGTTTTGCGGATTGGCTTTGGTTCAAAATATATTCGTCCAGCAGGGGATTGGTTGGTTCCATGGAAAATCCCCCACCACCCATCGCGATGATTTGCCGCATAGCAATGCTCTCCTTTGTCCTCTCAGTCATAGTAAACCTCGTGGGGGCCACAGTGCCGTCTAAATGCTATACCATCTACAAAACTTTCCCGTGCCCCATCATTCAGAAGCCATAATTCATCACCAAGAGCTCATCAATTTTTCCTCGCTTGGAAGCGTTGGAATTAATAGCTCTGGCCGCTTCAACAATGACCATTTTGTAGCCACTGTAGAGATCCTTAATGAAATCTGTCGCAGAATTGCTCAGAAGCACATAACAACCTCGTTTGGTAAGACAATCCATGGTCTCTCTCAGACGCATTTGCTCCGTCTTGCTAAACCCACTGAGAGTGTATCCCGTAAACGATGCGGTATCGGAAAGAGGATCATATGGCGGATCAAAATACACGAAGTCCCCCTGTGTAGCCGAAGCCACAGCGTCCACAAAATCCCCGTAGAGAATTTTCACATCGTTCGATGCCAAGTATTGGTGAACGGCCCGGATAACGCTCTCATTAACGATGGCCGGATTCTTGTAATCGCCAAATGGCACGTTAAATTGCCCTTGGCTATTCACACGAAAGAGGCCGTTGTAACAGGTTCTATTTAAGAAAATGAGCCGGGAAGCACGTTCGACCGGTGTTAATTCCTTAAACATCTGGGTGCGGTCAAGTGCTCGCACCGTGTAAAAATACTCTTTTTCATTCTGATGCTTGGACAAATCTCTGAGAACTTCATCGACGGCGTCGCGAATGACCACATAAGTATTGATGAGTTCACAATTGACATCGTTAATGACGGCTTTTTGGGGTTGTAGGTCAAATAATACCGCTCCTCCACCAACGAACGGTTCGTAATATATATTAAATCGTTTAGGAACATATTTCCGTATTTCTTCTAAAATTTGGCGTTTCCCACCGACCCATTTGAGAAAAGGTTGGGCCAGTCCGATTTTTGCCACGGCACTTACTCCTTCTCATGACATTGAGTTATCGAAAAAAGAAAACCGAGGTCTTTTCTTACACAGCCCAGCAAAGATTTTCAGTATCTGTCTGCTGTTGTGCCGTAGTTCACCTTACAGGGCACTCCTTCGCTGCACAAAATTTCCTACGCTCCAATGACCCCTATCCATAGAGCTAAAGCCACCAAGACGACCAGCAATACGGGAATCGTAAGCAAAAATCCGACCTTCATGTAATATCCATAGCTAATCTTTACCTTACGCTGTTCCAGCACATGCAGCCATAAGAGTGTAGCTAATGAGCCAATCGGAGTCAGTTTCGGTCCCAAGTCAGATCCCACAATATTGGCATAGGCCATAAGATGTGTCATCACCCCAGAAACATGAGCATGATGAATCGCTAAAGCATTAACTAAAACCGTAGGCATGTTATTCATGGCAGACGACAAAAACGCGGCCAGATAACCCGTGCCGACAGCACTCAGAATCGGCCCGTAGAGACTGAGATGCTTAAGGCCTTGACCTAAAATCGCGGTCAATCCCTGATTGCGCAATCCAAACACGACGATGTACATCCCGATAGAGAAGACCACGATTTTCCATGGTGCTTCTTTAATCAAACGCCACGAAGAAATATAAGGACTTCGCGCGGCCCCTACCAATAATCCTGCCGCCGCAGCCATAGTAAAAACGGAGACAGGCCAGTGCAAAAACTGACTGAGGAAATAGCCTAACAACAAAAGCGGAAGAATAACCCAAGCCAGGCGGAAAACCCGCATGTCTTTAATCCGGCTCTTCGGTTCAGGCAAGGCTTTAGTATCGATATGGACTGGCAGGTGCTTGTGGTAATAAACAAAGAGAGCCGTTAGACTGGCCCCCACCGCAATCACGTCTACCGGAAGCATATGGATCATATAAGACAAAAATCCGAGATGAAAATAGTCAGCGGAAACGATATTCACCAGATTGGAAATCACCAGAGGCAAAGACGTCGTATCCGCCACGAACCCACTGGTCATGATGAGTGCCAGTGTAGCCTTAGGCGATAATTTTAAGATTCGGGTTTGTTCATAGACCAAAGGAGTCAGAATCAAGGCCGCTCCATCATTGGCGAAAAACATGGCCACTATGGCGCCCAGGATCCCAATCCACAAAAACATCTTATATCCGCTGTTTTTGGCCAATCGGCTCATTCCTAAGGCGGCCCATTCAAAAAACCCGATACGATCGAGGACCATTGAAATGAGAATCAAGGCCACAAACGTCAACGTTGCGTCCCAAACGATACCCACGACTTCCACTACATTGGCCAGGGACACCAGTCCCAGCACCAGCGCAATGACAGCTCCTCCCGCAGCACTCCATCCGATCGACAGTCCTTTAGGCTGCATAATTACGAGAACCAGCACCACAACAAATAAGATAACAGCCAGCAACGTCCTATACCCCTTTTATGGATGGCTTGATTATTCGGTATCTCATAAAAATTGTTAGTCACGCAGAACAGAACATTGTCCCGCCAAGGTTTCGGCCCCTTGCACCAAAGGATCGTGCCCCTTGAGGTCATCAATCACTTGTGGAAAAGACGGCAATTGGTCCCATATGGCACGATTGAGAGAATAGTAAACCCACTGTCCTTGTCGGCGCTCATGAATTAACCGCGATTCCTTAAGACGTCCCATATGACGCGACACCGCCGGTTCCGAAATGCCAAAAATCGAAACAAGTTCACAATTGCAGTATTCGCGCACGGACAAAAGCACTAATATCCGCAACCGAGTCTGATCCCCCAAGATTTTGAACAAGAAACTGGCTTCTTCGGTGGTCAATCTCGCACCTCCTAAATATATATATATAACTATGTTGTTATCTTACGCTTATGACTGTTTTCAATCAAACCTTTTTGCGTCCCAGGGTTATACCTATGAACTGAAAAAGAACTGGCAAGAAGAGAAACCGACAAGCCAAGCGGGGCCAATTGGACTCGGCTTGTGAGAGACAAAGTTCACAGCATCACGATCACGTTATGAAGTTCTCAACACAAACAGCTCACATATTCACTAAGAGTTAGCCTGCCACCACCTTCCATGATGTTACCAATAAAGCGCCGGGATAAGGCTAAAACTCCTAAGAATGTCCCCCACTTGTCTCATGAGAATACGTGCGCACAAAGACGAGAAGGGTCAACCCTCAGCGAGGAGTGTTGCCCAGTTTATGACAAATCGGCGAATCAATTCCACTTAGGATAAACTTTTGGCCAGGACCTTAGCCACCGGTGATCCCCACCCCGTCACCGCATTCCACCCGGGAGTGCATTCGTAGCCAACGACTCCATCATAGGAATTGTTACCCTTGGTAATAGCATGAAAATTTTTCGCGTGATCGAGTGCATACAAAGGAGGATTTAAATACCCTTGGCTGGACTTTTGGTTTTTCATCCGCATCTGGTTAATTATCGCCATCAAGGCGGCCCAAATAGGAGACGCGGCAGAAGTTCCCCCAACAACCGTCCATGCTCCTTGGAAAAAAATCGCATAGCCCGTATCGGGATCCGCATTCATTGCCACATCGGGAACGCCTCGTCCCGGTTGAAAGCCTGGTTTTAATGGCAAGGTGATCCCTTCTTGGTATGATGGTACCCCAAAAACTTGACTGATTCCGCCACCCGAAGCCCCGTTATGATTGGTATCCGTCCAACCCGTTTCAACCGCAATGTGTCCTTGTGAATCCAGAACCAAATGGGTTCCGCCGGCGGCAACCATATGAGGACAATTGGCCGGAGCATCGACGTGACAAATCTTCCGGCCCGGTCCATGCAGTCCATAGGCTCCTTCATCGCCTGATGCCACAAATATCGTCATACCTACAGCCGCCGCATTGCGCGCAACCGTGTCCCACGCCTGCATAGTCGATACCGGAAAACGCGTTTCCCCATCTCCATAGCTTATCGAGAGTACATCAGGCTTGTTCACCGTATCTCGATAGGCATACTGCAGAGCATGAAGAACCGACAACGCAAATGACCTACCTGTGGTACCCGCTGTAGATTCGTATACCACTAAATTAGCCCCAGGGGCCATAGCGCCTGACCATTCGACATCGAGCGTCGCTTCCATATCATAAGCATGCACACCGTTGTCATTAGGAGTACCGTCAACCGAGACAAAAGACAATGACGGGGCCGAAATACCGAAATGATTCCAAAACTGGGTGACATCATTAGGGTTATAACCATTGGAAAACTCCAGCAAGCCAATGGTCATCCCTGATCCGTTCCATTGTGGTGGAAATTCGTAGGCGGTTTGAATGTTTTGAGGGAAAAACCCCTGCCCGTTGTTGGCCAGCTGATCCACACGGCCAGGAAAGCGAAAGCGAGGGAAAAGACGAGAGACGTTTTCTAACCCGACAAAACCGACGAGATTTGGCGCCATCCAATCGGGTACCTTGGGTTCAGTCAACAACATGAAAAACTCATCTTTTTGACCCCAGACCACACCGAGCGTGTCTTCAATTTGTTGCATTGTGCCTTTCAATTTCAAAAGACAATCATCATAGCCTAGCGATTCAACGTTGTAACGAGTTAGCCATTTTTCCACATCCTGGATAAGCTGAGGATCTGGACCAAAATTTCGGTGCAGTTCCTCGTGAGACAATCTTTTTCCCTGCGCCAAAATTTTCTCCAATTCTTCTTGGCGGCGGGGCTGAAATACGCATGTCCAGTGGATCGTGCGGCTCTTGTCTTTTGGAGGACTGTAAACATCTGCTGATTCTTCAGGCAGTAGATGCCCTGTTAACGTCACAAGTTTTTCGCTCATTTGCTGTCCCCACCTTCCCAAACACTTTCGCTTAGCCTTCGAGAACTCCCCAAGCATTAAGTCTATGGGGGGTTTGTACCATGCATGACGGGCAGAGAACCTCCACCGTAATCCATCCCCGGGAATCAGGCGGCAAAGCATTGGACAATGCTTCCAATACTTCTCCATGAGGGACCATCTCATGGCACTGTCCACACTGTCTTAATGTCATGTACCAAGGTTCTTGAGATTTCGTCCCCAAATCCGGTACGTCTTCAGGTTGGACTATGACGGTATCTACGGACTTATTCTCTTTTAGACGACGAGCAATGGCCTTACGACCGACCCGTTCAATAATGGCGATGTCTGACGAAAAAGGGTCTCGCCGACTCATTTCAAGCCACAACGACCGGGGAATAATTACGGATGACATTCCTGAGCCGTCGCCTATCGGCACGGAGAATACGCTCCATGGCCCTTCGGGAGCGTCTCCTATAACATGCAAAAGTTGGGCTTCATTTTCGAGCATCGTTGCCCTCCTTGTTCACAACCTCTGTATTTGTCGTACAATTGGCATTATATGGTTCATTTGCTATGTTGTTCTCTTTTCGCGTCAAATCTTTAGCGATTCCTATTGTTTAGGGATAACCTAGGCCGAGATTTTAGTAATCACCGAAAATCCTTCGACGAGGCAGGAATCTGGGGTGGCCGATTGTTCCTGACAGATGGCCAGTTTCATCTGACTGATCCAAGGCTTAGCCAATGTAATGAGGCCAACACTGGACTACCATCCTATTGTACTATTCTGCCCATTTCCGCATCAACGGCACCCGCCTATATACATTACGCTAAGTTTGTTCTATGAGTCCTTATAAATAAGGGCTCATAAGCACTCTTATTGGAACAGTTTGACCTCCAGGTGATGTAATGGGTTCGAGCGGAATTCATTTCTGGTCATAAGGGTGTCATCGGACAGACGTGAAAAGTTTTTAACACATCGGCTGCTGTTTGAAAGCCGATGGACCTCTCGTTAGGAATTCTTTATCCGGACTTTCGGACTTAAGGTTCCTATCTGAACATCTGAAGAGAATATTTTGGTGTAGAAGTATTTCACTGAATCCGAGGCTTTCGCCGAATTGAGCCGAAAATCTCCTTGTCCATATCTGGGAGACATCATAAGAACCCCCTAGGTTCCGCCCTCATGGGGTTTTTGCGGTGTGACCAGGCATCTCACTCGATACGCTCAAATACCTGTGGCCAAAGAAATGCTCCCCCATTATCAATGAGCGAGGTGCTTGGATAGGCACCCTACCGAGGCTAGGAATACGGACAAGGTGCCTCCCAGGTAGACAATGCTAACGAGCCAAATGTATCAGGTCGCGGGTGTTTTGCCGACCCTTCTGAGACGGAAGACATTCCCGACAGCGTTTAATGAGCGCCTCTTTGCTGAATTACCGCAGGGATGGTCTTCAACAAAATTTTGAGATCTAAGAATAGGGACCAAGAATCAATGTACTCCATGTCCAACTGCATCCACCGATCAAAATCGATGTCATTACGCCCAGATATTTGCCACAAACAGGTAATACCAGGGCGCACCGACAACCGTTTGCGATATATTTCGCCATAATGCTCGACCTCGGTAGGCAAGGCCGGTCTCGGTCCGACGAGGCTCATGTGTCCCAGAAGGACATTAATCAGCTGGGGCAGTTCGTCAAGACTGGTTCGGCGCAAAAACTTACCCACGCGTGTTGTTCGCGGATCATCAGGAATTTTGAATACCGGACCACTCATCACATTCAGATGCTCGAGGTCTTTTTTCAAACTTTCGGCGTTAGGCACCATAGTGCGAAACTTAAAGCAGGGGAAGATCCTCCCATTGAGACCAACTCGGTCTTGAACAAAAAATACAGGGCCCTCAGGGCTGTCCAGTTTTATGAAAAGAGCAATCACAGCCATCAAAGGCAACGTGATAATCAGGCTGAGAAAAGCCACAACCATATCTATCGTACGTTTAACCACTTGACGCGCAGACTCAAATCCCCGGCTGGAGTTCACCACCAACACCGAGTTGCCGTAAAAATCGTAAAGAACCGACTTATAGGCCAAAGCTCCAACTTCATCCAATACCAGACGCACCTCTTTGCCTTCTTGGTGTGCCATTTGGATTGCTGCCATCATAACATCGTCAGCCATAGGCAATGCCAGAACCACAGTATCAACGACGGTGGTATGCAATAGCTGTCTTAGAGTATTAATCGCTTCATGTCCGATTGCCACTGAGCCTAAAGGAATTTCCAGTCTATAGACCACATTCATCCCGGCCGATGGCACTTGGTCCACAGTCTTGGAAAAAATCGCGACGCGTTGGGGATAACCCATGATAATAAGGCGTTTGACATCCCGTCTGCCCAAACGGATGCGGTTGACGCTGATCTTGGTGAGAACATGGACAGTCAGCTGAAATACCATCGCAATAAGTGGAAGAAGCACGAAGATGAGACGGGAAAACCAAGTCGCCTTTACCAAAAAAATAAGCAACGCCAAGGCTAGCGTCGTTTCCATGTTCACTAACAATAGCATCCGAGCTTCTGCAGGCAATTGATTCCATCGTCTCGAATAACCTTTGAAATTGAATTTCAAAATAATCCAACTCAAGGCTAATAAAACCGGCGAAAACGAGAAGTAAAACGTTACCAGTTCCACGGTGGCAACACGAGGATTTATCCATGTCAAGTACACATGCACCGCAATAAGATAAGCTAAATAAGCAACTCCTGTATCAATCAGGACCGCTAACTCATCCCACTTGTTGGTCCAGTGTTTAAACACCCTATCACCTCAGTTTCAGCCCAATTATATCAATATTCGAGACAACATCAATGACGAATATGAAACAGGAGGATCTCATCCCCAGGAGTAAACCCGGGGGTGAGAGACAACGGTTCCGGGGCGCTCTGGCTATTTAGTCAATGACGCTACCATTTCTTTATTGCAGTTGCAATTTGAACGGATTGGTAGCCGAATGTTTATTTGGCACCACTTCAATCCATGTCTGCCCGGGCGCGAAGCGAGCCGGTTTACCGTTGCTTAAGAAAAATTTCGTGGGTTGTCCCGGCCCCGAATTACGCCACGTGCCGTGATAGATGTGGTTGCCCAATACTAAAAGAGCCTTCCCTTGACCATGTGTCTGAATTTGAATCCATCCGGTATGGGCTGGATCAGGCAAGTACTTTTCTGTCGTATATTGAATAACAATATTCGATGCCACGACAGGTTTATGGCTGTTAAGACCCATAACTTGCTGATAGTGATTGTTAGAACATCTGGGGCATAATACCCATCGTGTCCAACCTCTTTGTGCCTTGTCCCATCGCCACTGTTCAATGCTGTTGTGGGCATTCCACGTCAGCGTGATGGTTTGATACCGGGGAGCCGTACTTCCCGCCTTCGGTCCAAATTGCCAGTGTCCGGTAATTTTGGGATTGCCCCAATTACGTTTAGACATAGATGCTGCTTTAGGTATACTTACGAACAAGTTATGGGGAGGCTGACGGTAGGAAACCCGGTATGCCAGACCATAGGCATTCGCGTCCACATCCAAATTATGAATATGGTCTCGATTTATGCTCACATATCCTGGATTTGAGGCCCCTGCATGCACATACGCCGCATTGGGCCAACCATGAACCCAACTGACAAAGTAAGGACGGGCTGATCTGACTGGACCCACTTGTTGAGGTTCTTTTCCGTAATACAACAGCATAAACCTGGGATAATAAAAGAATTCGGTATAAGCTTCATAAACCACATCTGCCGATCTTAGCCCATACTGCGGCCGCCCGTATTCACTATTCTCAACCATGACTGCCAGCAAAGGGCCCTGATGTGAAGAAGGCAATCCGGTTAAGGGATCCAGATTTCCCGGATGACCCGATTTCGAAGGAGAAGAAGAGGAGCTTACAGGATGAGATCTCGTGTGAGACGCCTGGGATACAGGGTTTGAAGAACCACAGCCTGCCAAAATGGCAGCAAGTGCCAATATCAATGAACCACGATACGCTTTACGCATTACCATAATCTCCCATCTGTATAGATAACGCACAATAACATTTTTGTTCCGCTACCGCAGCCAATAACTTCACCGATATTGGCTTCGCGACAGATAAATTCCAAAGAAGATATCTCATGTTACACTAAAACGGAAATAGACTTCGAATCAAGACGACAAAAGGAATTTTTGGAAACCTCTCATCTATCCCGGAGGTGAATGTATTGGACGATGTCATCATTATCGGAGCAGGCCCGGCGGGGTCGACTGCCGCCAGATTGCTCGCACAAAAAGGAAAAAGTGTTCGCGTTCTCGAAAAATCATCCTTTCCCCGCAAGAAGCCTTGCGGTGGAGCCATAACGTCCCGGGCTTTGCCCCTTTTGCCCCCCTCATTTCACGACCAGGTCTTGTCCTCCCCTGCTTCCTGGACTTTTCGAGGGCGGAAGGGCTTTCGCACCATTTCTACTTCCCAACCCTTTTGCTACACCGTAGACCGACTGGCCTTTGATGCCTGGCTTGCCATCGAGGCCGAACGTTCCGGAGCCACGATCAACTTCGGCACACAAGTGAGTGCTTTCGCATTTGACGGAGAGCAATACATAGTTAAAACAGCTCAAGGATATTACCACAGCCGCTATCTCATTGGTGCCGACGGCGGCAAAGGGATCAGTGCTAAATACTTTGGCCTTAGCCGTCCTCACAACGGCGCAGCTCTAGAAATCGAAATCCCGTCAGCCCTAACTCCAGACCATATGAATCGAGTCGAAATCGATGTGTCTGGCTACCCTTGGGGCTATGCCTGGGCTATCCCCCATGGATCGGTCGCTAATATTGGGGTCGGTTCCTTCAAAGCTGACAAAGCGCCGTCCCTAAAACAACTCCTGCACCATTATGTGAAAAAAACGGTAACCGAATGGCCCTCCTCATTACCGATTCTAGCCCATCCCCTGCCTTACCGCACGCATTTCTCTCCCCTCGCTATTCAAAACGGCCTTCTCATTGGTGATGCGGCAGGTCTCATGGATGGTTTTTCTGCCGAAGGCATTTATTCGGCTCTTTATAGCGCTCATATCGCTGCTGAGGTTATCCACCGGGCCTTGGACAATAAAACGGGAACCGAGAATTACAACGCCCTGATCCGCGATCGGTTGTGGGCCCAATTGAAACCTGCTTTAAAAATGGCTCGCCTGTTCTATCCTCTGGCGGGATTTTGGGCTGATTGGTTTGTGACGCACACCGATCTGCTTGAGGAATACCTGAGGATAACGCAGGGAGAGTCCAGTTATGACCAACTCCTGGCTAAAACCCAAAATACCCTCTTAGCTCAATTGCATCTGCGCCCCCTAGCCCGTTAACCCTGTTTCCTCAGGGTTATTATGCAAGAGCTACGAAGAATCTCTCGTAAATAACCAAGTCCTCGAATGACTGGCCCACCCGCTCGAGCTCGATAAAAGCTTGGTGGGATCTACCCTATCCGCGCCACTTTAAGAATCAGAGACTTCCTGCATCTACTCTGGCTATTGGCATCATTTTAAGAATTGCTGGTCAAGAAAATATTTCCAGGTCAGCGCCAATCCTTCCGCTAAAGGCGTCATGGCCGTAAATCCCCAACGCTCAGCTTTTCTTCGGGACAATACACTGTCATGAATGTCACCAGCCCGGGTGGGAGCCAGACGAAAGTCCGCCTCGTCTTTCTGGGCCAAACGGGCCAAAAAAGCTGCTAATTCCCGCACGGACGTGGGTGTTTCCGTACAGACGTTGTAAACCCCAGCCGGCCCGGGTTCGGCTAAGCGGTGCAAGAAGGCCCGCGCCACATCCTTTGCATAGACAAAGTCACGAGTTTGAGCCCCATCGCCATGAATTTCCAGACGGCGGTTTTGCGCCAACGCTTCGCAAAATACGGCGATTACTCCCCCTTCTCCTTGGGTTCTTTGCCTAGGTCCATAGACATTGGCTAGGCGAAAAATTACGGCTTCCACATCATGAAGTTCGGCAAAGTGCAACACATAACGCTCGGCCAAATATTTCGACCAACCGTAAAACGCAATGGGATTGACACTCAAATCCTCCTTCAAGGGCAGGCGTGATTCATTGCCATAAACCGCCGCTGAGGAAGCTAGGCGAAATTGCTTAGCTCCTAATCGTTTGGCGCTAAGAAGCATTTTCAGTGTTCCTTCGGCATTAAGCCGGAGGTCTTCCAAAGGATCTCTCTCGGCAAAAGGCACACTAATCTGAGCCGCCAAATGGATCACCACATCGACTGGATCGACTTTGTCGATCCAGTGTTCGGGCTGCAAGATATCTCCATAGACAAATTGTGCACTATTTGGAATATTTTCCTTTACCCCTTGGTTGAGGTTATCAATTACGGTCACTCTATGACCCTGTTCCAAGGCTAACAAGGAGAGGTGCGAACCAATAAATCCCGCACCGCCTGTAATTAACACATGCATATCTAATTCTTAACTCCTTATCAAGAAAATCATAAAGGCAGTGAGCCACGCTTTAGGATATCAGTCACGAACTAGACGTCGATACAGTTTTTGATACTGGTCGGCAATATTTTCCCAACTAAAGTCCTCAGCCCTAGCTCGTCCTCTAGCCGCCATTTTTTGCGCCAAAGCCGGTGCTTGAGTGACGCGCGCAATCGTCTCGACCCAGGCATCGACATCAGAAGGAGAAACCAATAGCCCGGAATCTCCGACTACTTCAGAAACTGCCGGAATATTGCTGGCGATAACGGGAATTCCCATAGCCAAAGCTTGAGCGGGAGGCAGGCCAAACCCCTCATACGTTGAGGGATAGACAAACACGTCGGCCGCTTGGTATAAGCCAACAACTTCGCTGCGAAGCAGATACGGCGTCGCAATCACGCGCTCTTCCAGTCCTAGTTCTGCTATCATCTTAAGTGTAGGCTCGTGATTTAACGCCCCCACCAAAACCAACTCGCCGTCTTTCTTACGAGAATAAATCTCTTGGCAGGCCTCCAGCAACGTGCGAACATTCTTTCGGGCATCATATCCGCCAACATACAATAGGCGAGGGCGTCTTTTTAGCCCATAACTCGCCGTCAGGCGTTCCATTTGTTCCACCGCAACAGGATGAAAATAATCCGGGTGAACACCATTAGCAATGACCGTTACGTTAGGGATCAGCTGAGGAAAAAAATCAGCGATGTCCCGGTAAGTCGATTGTGATATGGCAACGATTTGGGTGGCATAAGGAAGATATTTGCGAATCTGGGAAAAGTATACACGCTCTCGCAACCTGCCGTGATAAGCTTGCAATCGATAGGGAATTAAATCATGGACTGTGACCACCGTAGGAACGGACAAGCGATTGGGAGGATGCATCATATAGGGAATATGGGCCAAGGAAACGTCCTTCAAGCTGGAGCGAATGCCGATGTTTTCCCACCACCACTTTTGCCACCAAGAGCGTTTGCGCCGTGCCTCAAGTCCCAAACACGCACGATCAGGCAAAATGGCTTGAACTTTCCGTCCAACGCCTAGCACTTGGATACCAACACGGTTAAGACCCCATACTAGCCCTTCCGTATATTCCTCCGTTCCGGTGCGGCATTTTTCCATGATGGAAATATCCATAGCAATCTTCATCGAGTTTTGCGGGTCTCTTCGGTTCTTCTCACGCCAAACAAGAAATAAGGCCGATCCCGCTTCTCCTTTCGCCGACGCTGTAGTCATTTCCTAATTTCATAGACTCGCTACGATTTGAAATCTCCCTAAGACCCAGATTCCTGGATAGCTACATCAAGAATGTCGGGAGCTCATTATTCCTATCCGTTTCCCCACGATGATTGCAATACAGTCTATCAAGAGGGTCTCTTGTCATCAAAGATCAGCACCAGCACATCCCTCTTCTTCTTGTTTCTCATCTAAAGAGGCGCATCACCTCTTCTCGCGAGAAAAAACCTTGGGCGCGCAAACCCCTGGGGATCTGACACCTGATGACGACTCCAATGAGGCCCATTCATCCCCACCATGTTACTATGTCTTAATGTATCATACTATCACAAGGCCGTTCGGGTAGAAGAAATCTGAGATCTTTACTCCAGTGCTGACGCATGACGAAATATAACAAATAGGTTCTCGGGCCAAAACGCCCCGGAGGACTTGCAATGAAGGGCCAGATTCCCGAAAACCGTCGGCTATGCCAGGCAAAATGGCCGTTTCGTTTGACACGGCTGCGAAGGACTATAAGAAACCCCGTCTAGGGTGTCAGCGGGCCGATGGCCCGCGTCCGAAGAAATTCGGGTCGTAGCCACCGCCCGGTCCAAGTCTCCCGGAAGAAGCGAATGGCATCTTGATACCCCCGCGTGGCGAGGAGCGTTTTTCCGACCGTTGTCCAGAAGGTGAGCACGTTGAGAAGATGGGCCAGTTTCATGAGGTAATGCCAGCCTTTGAGGGCTGTCCAGTCATAAGAAAACGCATGCTCAAAGTGATCCCCGTGCCGCTTTTCGACTAAAAAATTCGCTTCGATGGCCCAGCGATGGCGTCCGGCCCGATTACAGCGAGCTACCACATTGTCCGCGGTGAGCGGTTGTCCAGACAACCAAGCCCAGTCCGACTGGTGGGTCTCTCCCGCGGCGTCCACCCAGCTTTCGTGGCACAGGGCGACGTGAACCCGCCGCGATTTCTGGTGACCCTGTTCCGTCCACGTGTAGTCGATCGCATTGACCCAGGTAAACACTGGGGAGCGGTCGCCCCAGTGATAGGCCCGACGCTGCTCGCCGGCGGTGTCTAGACGGCGCAAGCCGTCCACTTCTTCCCACACACTGGGCAAGCAGGCTCGGGGTAACACGATAAGGTAATCCCAATGATATTGATGGCACAAGGCCATGAGCGGCCCATTCGGGTACAGGCCATCCAGCACCAAGATTAATCGACGACGCGGAAACCACTGTTTCAACCGCTGCGCCAAGCGGCGGAAGGCCTTGAGTTCACAATCTTGTTTCGTATCCGGCGGTGCCGCCGGATCGTTTTCCGTGAAAATGGTCGTTAACGGCAGCGCCATCCCCGATTCGACCACCAGCACCGCTTCCACCACGTAGACGCGATAGCGGATATTGGTGTCCGAGAACTCCTGGCGGAGGGCTTCGGGCGCAAAAGGTTGGTGTCGCGCAAATTTCTCGGACCCATCGACCGCGATGACCCAACGGTGCTGCACGAGATACTGTTGGACCCCGTGTTGGCGCAGCAACGCCGTGATTCGGTCGCGTAAAACGGTGTCCCAGGTGTCAACCGGGATTTTTCGCAATAGCCGCTCCACGGTGTCAAAATGCGGCACGGATGTAATGTCCGGAAACACCTCCTGCAAGGCCGCTCGTAACGTTGGGCTCGTGCCGTTGCGATTGGCCTCGCGACGCGAGGCATACTGAAACACAAACAAGAGCAATCCATAAAAGAGGACGACGGTAATCCGGTGGCGCACGCTGCCCACCCGACGCAAATCCGGGATCCGTGTTAGCTTTTTAAAGATGCCCGGCAGATGCTGCTGCCACACCTGCAATGGCGCCGCCACCGCGATCTCCCGACCGGCTTGTTCGTCTTCCGTCGTGCGATATGCCATCTTCGTATTGGGCAGGGTTGTGGTCCCTCCCTCTCGTAAAGGGGGACGTCTCCCAGACCGGGCCGTCATTCGAGTTCCTCCGATGGCGGCAATGGCCAAGGCGTTTCCAATGCTTGGCGCCAATGACGCACGAGCGGATACATCCAGATGGTCTTTTTCGGGAGGATGGCCTCCTTGGTGCAGCTATTCCGCCCACGTCCCGCAGTCAAGCCCACACACTGCCAATTGGCCGCGGCATAACACGTGCCGCGCCAAGGCTCTTCGACAAACGTTTCCAGCACAACCGGCGCAAACCCGTACCGCGCTTGCCAATCCGCCCGAATGCGTCGCGCCGCCAGTCCTAACACATGACTGGCTAAATGCGGGATATGCACACGGGGCAAAATCAAAAAGCGGCTATTGTTGACAATCCGCGCCCGAAACCGTGCACGCGTGGTCGCGTCCCACCCAATCCAGGTATCGCGGGCCTGAAGTTTTTGGGCGGCCGCCGCGAAGAGCAAGCCCCCGAGCCGGACCGGCTCGGGCCCCGCAAGGGACACGATCCAGTACTGTTGGCGCGCTCCAAACGCTTGTTGATAACCCAAGGGGTGAAACGTCGCCATCGTGGCGTTCCAGATGGGCATATCGATGGGATCCACCGGGATGACCTCCAGAGGTTGCACCGCCGTCAGGCTGGTGGTGATCGCGATATCGGGGATCGGGTCGCCTTGGTGGTCGGCGGACGGTCGGCCCCGTCGCGGGGCCCGTTTGGGGGGCACCGGCATCCACTGGGCCTCTTCAATGGCATCGAGGAGTTTCCGACAGGCGGCCAAGCGTGGAGCCCCCATGGCCGTCGTCCATGGGAGATTTTCGCATAGAGTGGCGACCAGTTCTGGTCGCCTCAGGCGTCGAAACCGGCGTAGGGTATTCTGGATCAGCGCAATATCGTCTAACGAAAAATACCGATCACCAATCCAAAAGGGTTCATCAAAGTGTATAGGCATCGCAGTCATTCGCTCCTTATACCGACTCGATGCTATCATCTCAGACCCTCAAAAAAAGATTCAGCCCCCTTACGGAAAAAATTTTCCAAGACTATCTGACGGTGAGCGCCTTTCAAGGCTCATGCGTCAGCACTGTCTTTACTCCCTTGCGCTTATAATTTGAGGGCCTCACCGCCAATCGTATGATGAAGGCCGCTACACACGATAAAACATGGGAAAATGTCTGGGGCTATTCAGCACTTTGCTCATCTCACTTATTCCTTCTTGGAGAATGGGATGCGTTGAGTGTGTAATCAATAATACGGGTCATATTTTCGCGAAAAATCTCGGGGCTAAAACTCTCCGCGTGCGAACGAATCGCCTCGGGATTCCAGGACAATTCCTCCGCCCGGCGAATTGCATCAATCACAGCGTCCACCTCCTGACGCTCAAACAATACGCCTGTTTGGCCATCAATAACCGTATCCAGCACACCCCCTCTTCCATACGCGATAACAGGATGTCCGGCTGCCTGCATTTCGACTGGAACAATACCGAAATCTTCTTCACCAGGAAAAATTAGTCCGCGTGCATTTTCAATGAGAGAGGTGGCCGCATCGTCCGCTACCGGGCCCACAAACTCCACCCAAGGTCCGGCCAACTGTCTAAGACGAGCACTTTCCGGTCCCTCTCCCGCCACCACCAGTTTAATCCCCATGCGTTTCGCCGCTAAAATCGCCAAGTCGACCCGCTTGTATGAAACCAGGCGGGAAAGCACCAGATAATAGGAACCAGGATTCCTATTTAAGCAAAACCGCGTAATCCCAACCGGGGGGTACACCACCTCGGAAGGCCGATGGTAATGTTTCCAGATTCTACGTTGAACAAAGTGGGAGTTAGCAACCAGCACATCGGGGCGATCTGCAGAAAGCCGGTCCCACATCCGCATGTAATGAAAGACGGGTCCCATCAGAACCTTCGTCATTCCGCGCGCTTCCTTCTTGCGGTATTCATGGTACATGTCCCAGGCATAGCGCATAGGCGTATGGACATACGCCACGTGAGTGGTATCCGGTGATGTAATAATTCCTTTGGCCACAGCCGCCGAAGACGAAATCACCAGATCATAGGACGAGAAGTCAAATTGTTCGAATGCATACGTCAGAAAAGGCAGGTAACGATTATACCATCTCTTGGACCACGGAAGTTTTTGGACGAAGGAGGGAATGATTTCTTTGGACTGCAGCCCAAAAGAAAGCCGCTTCAGATCCACCACACCCGTAAAGATGGGCGCGTCCGGAAACATCTCCGTAAATGCTTCCAGAACGCGCTCAGCTCCTCCTGATGTCACTAGCCAGTCGTGCACCAGCGCCACGCGCATTACACAACCGACCTGGTGCGATAGAAATGATACCCTGTTGAAATGAGGGCTAGGGCAATAAGCAAGGGAACGATGACTCCTTGATCAATCAAGAAATCTACCCAGTTATGAACAATAAAGGCTACTGTGGAGCCAAATGCGCCGACCAGAGCAGCATACCAGTAGTCGGGCAACACTCTGGCCTTATGGCGGATTACGGTGAGGGCCCCTTTAATCCAGGACCATTCAAACCACAGTCCGGCGATAATTCCCCCCACCCCTAAATCTGCGCCCCATTCGAGATAAAGGTTGTGTGCCATCGGCGGTACCGCTGCAAGACCTTTGGGAGGATGATGCTGAATAAAGAGATGAAAATTTCCGAGACCCACACCGAATAGGGGATGCTCTCGAATCGCCTGAACCGCTGATTTCCATATTAAGAGACGCTGGTTGGTATCAAAATGTCCTTGGGGGTGAATAATCGCGGTTACCGTGCTCTTTAGCCTTTCAGCCGTATTTTTATGAGCCGAAGGCGCCAGTACGCTATGGCTTAAATTGGTCTTTCCTAATAGAAATATCACGGCAAACATCGCAATAGGAATTCCTATGCTATACCAGGCAAATTTCTTGGCCAATTCCGGTCTGGTGACAATAATGAGTACCAACATAAAAAACACGGCCGCCGCGTCAGCAACCCATGTTCCTCGTGAATAAGACTCCACCGCTCCTAAAGCTGTCACAATGGTGGCAAGAATGAGCCAGCCCCGTTTCAGGTAGGCGGGACCTAACGTTAACAAAGCCACGGCCAAAGGAAAGGTTTCTTCATTAAATGCCCCGAAGGGATTGGGCTGACCAAAAAATCCTGTAGCTCTGACGTGATGTCCGTCGACAATATTGTACACAGGGCCCAATTGAAACAAGAACTGATAGAGCCCGTACAACGCAATGATCCCCACGACCACAAACAACGCCGTAAAATATCCGTTCCAAACTTGTTCGTCTTTTCCAGCCGAGCGAAAGACCGCCACCATGACGACAAAGAACTCAATATACTCCAAAATTTTGATCACAGTGCCTACTCGACTTAAACTATCTGCCAAAGAGAGCACTGACAAAGCCAAAATAAAGAGCAAAGGCCACCGAAAAGGCTTGGGAAGAAATGTGTCCAGCAAACCCTTAATTCCTTGGCGGATATTCGCGAAAAATAACTTAAAGGCTAATACCATGGCCATAAAATCCGCTACGTAAAACTTATGATGCAAAAATATTAACCCAATGGGAAACGGTGCTGCCAGAATGTAGAGAGCTGCTGCGAAAGGAAACGAAACCACCGCCAGCCAAATATAGCCGACGAAAAACACGGCCGTGCCGATGTCTCCCACACGAATGCCGATAATTGCCCCCACAGCCGCAATCGCTAGAGGGATCCAAATACTGTTCGGAAAGATTCGCCCAGGAAATTTGTTAACTTCAGCCTGCATTATCATGCCTCCTACCCGGCAATTTATCGATCTGCCACTTGCAAATAAACTTCCCGCGTTCTTTCTGCCGTTGCCTCCCAGGTATAACATTTCGCATGGTCCCGACCTTTTTGTCCTAATGAAATTCTAAGCTCCCCGTCCTCCCATATCTCCGTCATGTGTTGGCTAAATGCTTCAAAATCAGCAGGATCAGCCAATAAAGCAGCATCGCCGCACACTTCTTGCAAAGCCCCCTGGGTAGAAGAAATCACCGGGGTGCCATATGCCATAGCTTCCAGCACAGGAAATCCAAAGCCTTCATAAAAGCTCGGGTACACTAATGCTAAAGCATTTTGATACAGTGTGCGTAACTCATCCTTAGAAACATATTCTAGCAAAAAGACCCTATCCCTAACATTCCACTTATGAGGCGCCTCAAGCACCGGTTCATACAACCATCCCTTTTTGCCTGCAATCAACAGATCCACGTGGTCCGACAAATGGTTTTCATGGACAAAAAGCGAAAAGGCGTGAATCAGTCCCTCGAAATTCTTACGGGGCTCGATCGTTCCGACCGCCAAGAAATACGGACGTTCTCTCGCTGGGCGTTTCTCTGGTGCACCCTCTGCTTGAACCGGCTCGACTCCATGAGGAATCACGGCAATACGTTCTTGCGGCACATGTAATATATCCTGCAAATCGTTGGCCGTGGTTTGACTGGGAACAATCACACGCTTAGCCACCTTTACGGATTGTGCCATGAGTTGACGTTTCATCAAACTTTGAGCCTTCGGAAACATCGATGGATATTTAAAGGCAACCATGTCATGAATGGTCATCACCGCACTTGGTACCCGCCGCACAACAGGAACCTGATAATCGGGAAAATGCACCACATCATAAGACAGAGGAGACAACCGGGAACGAAACAGCCATTGCTCAAAAAAAATCCGGTTAAAACTGCGTTCCAAAGAACGGGAAAGATGAAGCATTTTGACCGCGGAAATATTTTGACCGTTCAATCCTACGACTTGCAACTCGTCAATTCCTTGATATTTCCTGGCGTAAGCTTTCGCTAAAGACTCGATATATCGCCCGATGCCAGTTGATTGCGGGTGATAGAGCAACCCGTCCATGAGAATTAGCAGAGGTACTCCTCCTACCCGAATGATAACTATACTGCTGCCATCATACGACACCATTATTAAGATTGTCTTAAACCCTGTTTGGTATTTTTTATGCATATAGAGTTCCTTGTCCGTTTTGAGGGCAATGTTCAGAACTTTAATGGTGAAGATCTGCGTCACTTGGCGACGGCCATGGAGGCCATCAAACTGATACATCTTTTCTCTTCTTCTTGAGATTTGCTAAGCCTCTACCTCTCGCCAACTTCTTCTCGCTCGACGGGGGCATTTCCTCAATAGCAGGGTACCCGGTCTTGGGCGCGCAATCAGTCTCTTGATGAAGGATCTCGGTATGTACTTCTTAAAGTAGACCAACATTAGTCTCGCTAGATATGGTAATGCCGAATTTGAGGGGAAGTGGTACCGAGCGAGCACGGAGTTTCGTTAACGAGATCCACGTGGGTTCGGCCTTCGTTTGCAAAACCTTATCTGCCTCAATCGCCGAACCATAATGGAAGGTTTGAATGGTGGCAATCCATACATGGC
>JAKBWA010000019.1 GCA_021841025.1 Bacillota bacterium
GTCATCCCATTCGAACCTCCTTTATGATCTTTGCAATCTCTAGGAAACCGAATGGGATGGCCTGTTGTCCAGATAAAATCTGGCAAATGCTAATCCCCTAATTTACACCACACAAATGGACATTAACGACCATCCCGCTGATTATCCGGAGCAGCAATGACTTTCCCACTCCGTTGGCTCCGGTAATGCCGACAATTTCTCCATATAACACACAGAGAGACAATTCCTGTAACACAGTAAGTCCTTTAAATCGCTTCATTACCCCGACCATGTCGATGGCTTTTTCATTGTTAATCAAACACATCGCCTCGTTTTTTGCTGCGAAATAGGATCAGAAAGAGCCCTGCCAGAATTACATCGATGCCCATCCACACAAAGGGAATTCCGTTGGTGTTGACGGGTGTGGCAGGGGTACTCAAATACGGGCCAGCCATGATTAAAGGGGCCCACGTCATGTGCCCGGTCGCTTCCATGAGGATTGAAACAAGAACGTACAAAGCCCAAGGACCTGCCACAATTCCGTATACATTGGAGGTCGCCACGGACACACACAGTGCCGTCAAACTCATGGCTAAGGCAGCCAACAACGATACGCCCGTAACCAGAAGCAGGTACAATAAGGGGTGATGAAACAGGAGGGAATGAAAAAATCCGGGAAAGAACGCTTGGGAGAGAGCACGGCCTTGGGCTGGCAAATTCTTAACTGATGCCATATGACGGGGGACGAAATAGGGTGTGCCCCGGATCATCTGCCAATCAGGTAGACGGTCCGGGAACAGCAGAAACGCTAAGAGTCCCGTGACGACAAATCCTGCCGCCATAATGGTGATGGTCATCATGATGAGATGCCACACACGTGTGGCACTGTAAGAGAGACGATGTCTACTGCGGGACAAGGTCAAACGCAAAAATCCACTGCGCCGTTCTTCTCCCAAGGCATCTCCCAGGATTAAGATGGCCACAAGAGGCATGATGCCCCACCCAGTAAGCCGAAGTGCCTGTCGAGGAAACGGAGAACAAATAGGCCATTTAAGCACTGGGACCGCCTGGAATGATGGAGTATTGGTTACGGTAGCCTATCAGCGGCCATAAGAGAAAGCCTAATTCCAAGCCCAAGGCGCACCACCGGTTTCGTGCGGTTTTCGCTATCAAACGTCCTGTCCTCAATGAGGATTAGCCCTCCTTAACTTAACTGCTCATGGTCTCAAACCCGCGTTACATGACATGCACAGGGCACAAACTAACTTTCTTTGTACATGTAAGTGAGATCCTTTGGATGTCATAGATTAGCTAATGTTTTCAGGGAACATGCGAAATGCTGGATGCTGCACTCCTTCCTTTGATCCATCCATAGGGTGTGTGCAATCCGGGTCTTGGTTGGGCATCAGTTGCAGCCAGAGCATCAATACAATCAAAATATCATTGAAAACTGAAAACATTGTAATATTGTGGTGCCCCCTTCTCGGGAACCGATGACCGAGAAGGGGGCAACAGCTTACCATAATCCTCAAACCGCATACAATAACGGCCCACACTGCCGGTGAAATTGATTGTAGGGAGTTCGGGATTAGAATAGGTTTTGCAGGAATACTAGGCCCAAAATTGCTTGAGGAGCTTAATTAGGGGGAGAATAGGGATTTTTATGAAGTGATATCAAGACGTGGCCCACCTGAGTTCTCCATGTTTTCTCTTTCTTCAAGATTTATGGCGATTTAGTTGCGCGCCCGCTTCCACAAACTCTTGAGAGATCTGGCAATCCCGACGGCAAAAGCTAAGAGAACAAACCATGGGGCGATAAAACCTAATGCGAGCAAGGAAAGATAGCCGATATGGCGCATCGCCTTCAGAGACAAAACAAGTGCATCCGCAAAACCGTGAGGAGACGGGCGTGAGGGCAGTGCGACAGGAAAAAGAGTGATGTTCAAGACGGCATAGTGCACATTGTGTTTAAGCTGGGCCGTGCTTTGGGCGGTTTGTTGCAACTTTGCTTGTACTTGGCTTAGAGCTTGTTGGATCTCCAGCATGTCCTTCATACTGCCGGCTTTCTTAAAGAGCGCCTGGTACGCTGTCAACTCATCATTTAGAGTCGCTTTTTGCGAGGCAAGGTTCTGATATTGCCGGGTTACATCGACGCCACTTTGGGAAAAATTGACCAATTTGCCGAGAGATTCGAAATGTGAGAGCGTAGCGGGTAAGGCATTTTCAGGAATCCGCAAACTCATAGTCACTTGATGTTGAGAGTGAGGGAGTTGAGTCGATTGCATGTTGGCCACGTAACCCTTTTGTTGATTCGCGAATTGTGTCATAGCATGAGACACAGACAGCACATGAGATACTCTCAAACTCAAGTTGGCCTGGACTTCGGTAAGTCTTCCTTGCGGCTGCGCTGATCTAGGAGCACTGTGGGTCAGAGTAGCCCCGGCCGCTGACTGAGCTGCGGAGCCTGCGGATATGGGATTGTATTGGGACGCGGCCCACCCAAGAAATCCTAGCAATATCACCCCACCAACGATTGCGCTTATGAGGATAACAGACCGGGGCCGACTGGTGAGACGGTGTTTTATAATGTCTAAAAGACTTTCCAACCTATTCTCCCTCTTTCTTGAGAAGCCCTAATTTTTGTCATGATACTCGCCAATCGAGATGCCTCCCGTGAAGGGGTTGATGTACACTGTCCCCGTTGAGGCTGCTCTTTGGTAACTCACCAGCCATAGCCATTGGGGCAAGACTTGCTTGGAGACCGGGAGGCTTTGGACATGATGACCCGATATTTTAGTCACGGAAAGAATTTTGGGAGGGATCACACTCTGATGGTGAGTGTGCAGTTGAACCCACTGAATGGCAATGTGTCTGGCTTCTTGGCGGCTTGTTTTTCCATAGGTTGTTGACACGACTTGATGAGTAGTCATATTGACCCAGAACGTCAAAGCCGGAAAGAGGATCCCTTGATTATTGCGCAATGCGCCTCGCATCCGGAGTAGCACAAATGATGAGGAGGAGGGAAAAGCCGTGCCTAAGTTCCGGTTAACGGTGGTTGCGGGTATAGGCTTAATCCATAAAACGCGGCCTGGGTGCTCGTGGGATTTCGTCAAATAGGCGTCAACAATCCTTAAGGCTGGAGTGTGCCGGAATTGAGAAGAGCCATGGGAAACGCGAGGGGACGAGGTGCTTGCGGCGCTCGAGGCAGCGTGTGAGCCGCTGAACCTTGTGGCTAAGGGTGGAATCATGAGTAATAAGATTAACAGGCCGGCTAAGGACGCGCTGATATAGATCCATCGTCTGGGTATGAGCACAGGGCTGGATTCTGCTGGCTGGGGTTGATGGAGTTTGTGGACCTTAAGATGCAGATTCCGGTCGGGACGAGGCAACCCGGTTTGGGCAAAGAAATGGCGCAATGTTTTTTCATCCATGGTATTCGTGAAATTCTTGTCTTGGATTTGGCCCTGGCTACGGGTTTTCCATCTCATTCTCGCTCCTCCTTCCACAGATGTTGAAAGCGTCGCCGAGCCCTGTAGAGCCGTCCCTTGATTACGGCGGGAGTGGTGTGATAATGCTGAGCAATAGTGTCAATTGGCCACTCTTGATAGTAAAAAAGCCATAGGGCTTCTCGGTCCAAAGACCGGAGCTTCCGCAAAGTTCGTTCCACATCCATTTGCAGGGCAAGATCTCCGTCACTGACAAGAAGATTCGCCGCGCCAGATGGAGTGTTTTGAAGGGGCTGTTCCCATTTTCTTTGCCGCAGCCAATCGATAGCCAGATTTCTGGCTACTTGATAGAGCCAGCCAGCATGAAAAGGACGGCGGGGATGTAGCAGTTGCTGCCGATATCCTCGGACAAGCGTGTCTTGAACGATATCTTGGGCGGTATCTACGTCGTGGACATAGGTGCAGACAAACCGGATTAAGGCATCGCCATAGGTTTTCACAAGGATTTCCCATTCTTCCTGGTTTTCTTGGGCGTCATTTTGGGCCACCAGGCGTTCCTCCTCTTTACTCTCGTGTATACAACGAATGGGGACGTAATAAGGTTTGCGGTTTTCAAATTTTTTTGGTTTGAGTTCCATTCTAGATGGTCGAGGACGGGTTTTATTCTCTGTCACAAATTCTCGGGCGTATTATTTTCTCTGCACCAATATCATTGAGGCAGATTAGAGTGTAGGGGTATTGAAGAAGAGCAAGAAATGAAATCTTATCCTCCTTGAGAAAGGACCATAAAATACCACGTGAAGCGGGAAGCGGGAAGCGGTCGTGAAAGCGGCATGCAGCCTCTAAGAGACGGCCCAGTCCGGTCATGCACGCAGGTGAGATACAAATTCGGCAACGGGCTTTGGCGCCCTCCTCCCCTCCTTCTGGGGTTGACTCTCCTTGGTTTTGGAGGGCGAGGGTGCCAAGCCTCGTTGTTATTTTGACGGACAAGCTTCTCTTGTCTCGCTCTTAGAAATGCTTTTGTCCTTGGTTCCTAAATCCCCTTGCGGTTGGGTCCGGAATTACGAGGGCCAGGCCCCGGGCAACAAACCTTCCTGTTGTTGAATTCTCATGGGATGGGGTGAAAGTCTACCCTTCAACAACACCGTCGAACGGTAGAGACATTCAATTGTCAGCCGAATTGATTACGCTGTCGACCATGTCTTCCATATGAGCGGGAGAATCGTAGCGCTCATCGATAGTGATGGTGGTCACAACGCGCGCGCAACCCCGATTAAAAGGTGCTTGATGCATGGAACGGGCCACAGAGAGTAAAGTGGGCAGTTCTCCTTCCAACACGGTGGAAGTTGGAGTGAGCACGGCTTCAATGTCCTCGTTCTTGTCGGCAATCTCAAAAGCCTCGCGAATGTAGGATGAGATGGATGGATCATTGGTGCCCACGGGCCACACTTTGATTTCGGCAATTGCCATGAATAACGCCTCCTTCGCATCATCCTCCCGGAATCAGGGAAGATGTGATCTTAGAATTGCCGGGAGATCAAGACTGTAGGAATCCAAATGTTGGCACAGTGGAGTATGAGTTCTATCCCTCGGGAACATACTACTCCGGAACATATTACTACCACCGAAAAGTGGCGCGGGGAGACAAAATGAAGGAGGAGCGCAATGGAAAGAAATGAGGAGGACAAGGAAAGCGTGGAACAAAAAGATGAAAGCAGTACAAAAAAAGACGGATCCCAAAAACATGACGATGCGGGCCATGACCTTTCGGTTAATTCCTTTAATGAAGCGATTCGTAAAGAACTGGAGTATCTAGATATGGTGGTAGCTACACCGTTTCGGGTGGTGCGGCGCAGTGTGGGGGAAAACCAGGCATCATGGGCCCAAGGGCTGGAAGAACTGACTTGGGCCGTAGAAGGCATGGCCCGGGTCCCAGTCAAAATGTTGCAAGCCGCCTTTGGAGAAAATTTTTCCAAAAAAAATTAGAAGCGATTCCTGTGGTCTAGCCTAAGTTGTCCTGGCGTAGAGGTGTAAAGATATACCTTTAACACTCTCAAGTCCCAGCTGCCTAATACCAGAGAAAAGGAGAGGACAGACGTGGGGAAGAAACTGGGCATGACCCATGATTTATGGTGGTTGACCCTTTCTATGGGATTATGGGGTCTGGGATTTGGCCTCTACGGTATTTTGTGGCCGCTCTACATTGAAAGATTGGGTGGCAATGCCCTATCTGTGGGAATTCTGTCCACGATAGCTGGCATCGCCACGGCTTTGGTGGTTTTTCCGGGTGGCTATATGGCAGATCGCATCGATCGACGCACGATTGTTCTGTGGGGTTGGATTCTTGGCATTCCTGTGCCATTTCTATTTGCTTGGGCGCCGTCGTGGCATTGGTTGATACCCGGTGTTTTGCTATATTTCGGATCAGCTTTTTCGACCCCGGCTCTTCAGGCTATGGTGGTGGAGGAAGCGCAAGGCGAACATTTGTCAACGGCTTATAATATTGTGATGAGTGTCTTTGGCGCGGGCATGGTGGTGGGGCCTCCCATTGGCGCCTACCTGGCGATTCACTGGTCGTACCGCGTCTTGTTTATTATCAGCGGATTATTATATTTAGTTTCAACCTTGACACTCGTCCCCGTAAAAAGTCATCCGCCTCAAAAGTCTCAGCGCAATGCTGTGAGACCCCAATGGACACCTAAAGGCCGGCCCAGACTTTTTCAATGGATGATTTTTGCAGCCGGTCTCGCGATAGTGCAGGGCATGGCTTTTCCTTATGTCGTCCCTTTTTGGAAATCAATCAGTCATTTTTCCTTGCAAACGATTGGGTATCTCGGAAGCGTGGGAATTTTATGCGGAACCCTCAGTGGTCCTCTTTGGGGAAAGTTCGGCGAAAAACACGGGGTAACAATGACCATTGGATGGGGATTGGGTTTGGTGACCGTTGGATGGCTCGCGATTTTGTGGGCTCCGACAAGTGTTAAGTGGGCAGTGGTTTCGGGAGTTCTGCGCGGAGCGGGTGAATCGGCGAGGGGATTGCAAGGCGTAGCGGTCGGACGCGTCGTGAGACGAGAAGAGGCGGGAACGGCATACGGGTTATTTAATCTTGTGACGGAAAGCGCAGGGGCCATAGCCCCATTGCCTGGTGGAATTCTCTATACCCAGTGGCCTTACGCTCCATTGATCGTGGCGACATTTTTTACCGGGTTAATTGCCTGGTGGCTCGTAAACGGATTGCCGGGACGGCCTGTTCCCCCCTCGCCCCCTGCCACCCAGTCTTAGGCGTGGTACACTAAGATTACGATGAAGTTCGGCAGGACGAGGTGGGTGTGAAAGGAGAGACAGACCATGCTCAAAAGGCTTTTAGCCCTCTTTCTGGTGGTTCCTTTGGTGGAACTCTCGCTATTATTTCTCATTGCCCATTTTTTGGGATGGGGATGGACTATCGGCATCACGGTGGTATCCTCGCTCTTAGGGGCCTATCTGGCTAAAGTCAGCGGCAAACAGTGGTGGGAAACCGTCAAGCGGGAATGGGCGTCAGAAGGTTTCCCTGTGCACCGGCTAGGTGAAGGGGCACTGTTGTTGGTATCCATGGCGTTTATGATTACCCCAGGGCCTTTAACCGGTATTATTGGCCTGTTATTTATGATTCCCAAGGTTCGCACAGCGGGTGCCAGAGGATTGAGCCGATGGGTCTCGAATCGGTTCATGGAAAGATTGTGGCCTTAAGAAGCCCGTTCGGACTTAGGTTGAAGCTGGCGCATAAAGGGAAACTGCGAGCCTAGTAATGTCCAAAACAACAGGGTAAAAGGCAAGATCATGCCGGGATCTGTCCCCGTCCCGCTTAAAAGCGTTCCAAAAGCTTGGGGGATTGCCCACAAAAAGATCATCCACGCTCCGGTCATCACGGCTGTCCACCTGGATTTCGGCCAAAAGAAGCTTATAAGGCTCAATAGGAGCAAAATCGCGCTGTAGATCCCATTCTCGAGAACTGGATGCAATTGGCTTGACATGACCATGGCATTAATCGCCATTTGCAAGAAGGCGGGTTCACCACCATTCATGGTGACGTCGCCAAATTGGGCGGCTAAGCCGTTTGCTGTCCAAAACCCTGATGAAGGCAATATTTGCCAAATGAAGGCAATGAACCAGAAAATGGCGAGACCGTAGCGTAGTGCTTGATAAATGTGTTCCTCTGTCCACCAGTCTTTGTTTATGAGTAGAAGTATTGCCGCGATGGCATAAAAGGGAATCGATCCCGGTGATCCCTGAATGACGCTTGGCGAGCCCGTAAAAAGGCCCCCGAATCCCTCCGCGCCAACCCACACAATGGCTCCCCAGACAAGAGAAATCCATAACCCCAACCGCCCTTTTGAGGTATCGGGACCTTTAAGAATGAGAATGCCGATGACAGCTTCAATGAGAAAATTCAAGATGTTTGAGACGATTCCGAGGTGAATCCAGATCCTCGCACCATCCATCATTAAGTGAAAAAGCCATGGCGGTTGCGAATCAGTAGCCGCAGGCGCGAGCACGTCGGCTACCAGCAAGGAATGAAACATAGCTGGCTGGACTTTTAGAAGAGCATCGAAAATCCACAAGATGCCCAGTCCGTAGGCTAAGGAGCGTCTGCGATCAAACGGCATTGTCAACACCAAATCCTCCTCTCGTGATATATGCGTAGATTGTCCCGCGATCTTATAAGAGTTCAATGTTTCTTTCATATCCAAAGGACGCCCTGGTCCTGGCTATAAAAATTCGGGGTCGAAGACCTCTGAGTCCTCTTTGTGTTTCATAATCTTCCGCAATGTTCCGCGCAAGGCCACATCCAATAGAGTCATTGTAGCAAATACCCCAGCTCAAGGCGTAAGCAAAAAATGGCGGGGGGAATAAATTCGCTGAAGAAAAGAGGATTTTGTCGAAGCGAGTAGAAATAAATTAAGTTGCAATGAACACTAGACTTCAGAATTCATCGAACTCAGAAGGAAGGGGAGGGACGTCA
Organism: Bacillota bacterium; assembly: GCA_021841025.1. Lineage (GTDB taxonomy): Bacteria > Bacillota > Sulfobacillia > Sulfobacillales > Sulfobacillaceae > Sulfobacillus. The sequence goes on from JAKBWA010000019.1 coordinate 8,428, forward strand.
TGAGTGATCAGCCGTTGTCCCAAGAAGAAATTGACAAGCTGTTACAGGCCGTGATTTCCAAAGAGAATGAAAAAGCCACACTAAGTGACGAACCCATTGCGGCGAAGGGATCAGAAGGAGCACAACCGAGCCGCAATTCCGGACGGACGGATCAGCCTATGATAGAGACCAAAACCCCAAGAGGTGTCTTAAGGAACAAAGCGGATGCACAGCGGGGAAAATGGGGAGCGATTGTGGAATTGCAATTGCATTTTACGGCTGAAATCGGGACAGCTTCCTTGAAATTGGGCGATGTTCTGCAATTGGGGGTAGGCTCAAGGCTTCCCGTCAAAACCCGTTGGATGGAGCCTTTGGTTTTACGACTGAATGGGAAAACCGTGGGTTATGGCAGGGTGGTTTTGGTCGGAAATAAGTTTGGTGTTGAGGTAACCAGTTGGGGACGACTCGGCTAAGGGGCTAAAGTATGCGAACGCCATGGACCGTAATCATCAATACGTGGCCGTATTCTGCTGACGAGATCGAGAGAGCCATTGCGCCTTTGAGCGGATGGGCAGACAATATCATCTTGGCTGAATTGGGGACGTGGCACCGTTCCTTGACCGCATTAACGTCGTTAGGACGGAATATCGGCATCTCGGAATGGATGGGCTCTTTTTGTCGGCAGCACGACTTTTTAATGCGCCAAGAGAGAAGAAACGGCACCGAAAGAGTTCTTTTCTTGGAGGGGAATGAAATCATCCGGAGGATGGATTTGCACCACCTGGAGGATTTGAGCAGCGGGGATGAGACAGCCTATTGGTTGAATATTGAGTCAGTTGCGCCAGATGCTGGGAAGAAGGAGATCAGGATTCTCAAACCGGTAGGGTGGCATGGATTTGCCGGGCTTTACAAGCCCGATCCTTATCCGGGGTTGGCCGCATTCTGCCAAGATATCCGGGATACGGACGTTAGCCTCTTTCCGGCGCAAGAACAAGGGGAGACAAAAGCGGCACAGATGGAACAAATTCTGTCCCAAAATCTCATGCCTCCTTTGATTAAGGCCCGGTGGCTGATAGAAATGCGGAAGTTTGTTGAGGGATCGCGCGTGTTAAGGAAGGAGGCTTGGCCTCATATTGACAAGGATCAAGACTTTGTCACTTGGAAAATGCTTATGGCGGAAACTCTGCTGGGTTTGAGCAAGCCCTTGGCGGCTTTGCAGATGTTGGCACCATTAATGGCGGCATCACCCACTTGCGATAGGGGTTATCTCATGGGATTGGTCTTATATGAGCTAAACCGCTACGAAGAGGCATCGACCTATTTTTTTCAGTCCGGCACCGGGATGTTGGGAGACAGAGAATACCAGGCGCCTGGGGCGGATGGCTACCGGTCTTTATTGTGGGCAGCTGAGTGTTTAAACTTGGCCAAACGGCCTAAAGACAGTTTCGAGGTGTTAAAGCGCCTTTTGGAAGACTACCCGTTATTTCAAGAAGCGTGGACCTTCTTTTTCCGACTGTTTGCCGGCGCTCAACCCCAAGAGCTTTATGAGATTTTAACCCAATTTATGTCAGGGGGCAATATTTATGACGTGTTTGAGCATCTCAAAGGCTTAGAGGAAGAAGGAAAACGTTTCCGGCAATGGATTTTGCGTTAAGAAAACCAGGAGCAGAAATTGTCGTCAGTAAAAGAAGGATATGGAAACAGCGTGTAGAAAAAAGCAAAGAGTAGCAATACAAAGAGTGGAGAATGTGGAAAGAGAAGGAAGATTAGACACAGGATGAAAATAATAAGGAATGTAAGGAATAGAAAGGGGGAATAGCATTGATAAATAAAACACTGGCATTTTTTGAAAATGGTCAAATCGTGCCTGTGACGACCCCAATTTTTCAATGCCCCAAAGCCAGACGGCGAGGCCGCAGACGCGAACAGGACCGGTATTTTCCGAATGGAGAACTTATTCCGAGCCGGAACGAATTGATTCAATTTATTCTCAGTCATGTTTTGTATCAGATTGACCCGGTACTGGGAGAGCCTATCTTTTGCAAACATATTATCAAACCCAACCGTGAGCGTAATCGTGAAAGCATGTATCATGTGGTGTTGGGCCCGTTATCTTGGACAGGGGTATGGGAAGTTATCGGCAATCGCCGCATGTTCGATATTCATGCGGAATATGTCAAGGAAGAATCGACCTGGCTTCCACAAATTACGGTTTCTCCCGGTAATTTTATCGGTGTTGAAAATCTCAATGGGATTGAGCTTGATCCAGAACGCCTGCGCAACGAAATTATCGGAAGAAATTTCGTTACAGCTGACGAGTATGACTGGTTTGCCAATCCGCATGCTTCGGTAAGACGCCTGGCCATGGCCCAGGCGGAACGGGGAATATGGATGTAATCATCACAGAAAAAGTATGATGATGGCCGATAAAGATCTTCGAGGAGGAGCTATGCGCTTAGATGTCACGGCTATTGGCGGCATTATCTTTGGTGCTTTGGCTTTGGTTGCCGGATTTGTCTTGGAAGGCGGCAGGGCGGGAGCATTGGTTCAGGGCACAGCGGCCTTAATTGTATTTGGCGGCACAATTGGTGCTACGGCAGTGTCTTTTTCGGTTGATGAGTTAAAGAAAGTCCCGGCCTTATTTCGCATGGGTCTGACTCGCAAAAAATTTGACCCCATTGTCCTCATCGACCAACTGGCACGCTATGCCGATATTGCCCGCAGGCAACAGCCTTTGGCTCTGGAACCGGAAATTGAATTGACCCAGGATGAATTTTTGGGCAAAGGATTACAACTTATTGTGGACAATCAGGATCCGACCTTAATGCGGCAAATGCTGGAGTCCGATATTTATGGCCGGTATTCCCAACAAAAAATGGGGGCCAGCATTTTCGAGCAGGCTGGCGGCTACGCTCCGACCATGGGGATTGTAGGAACCGTTATGGGATTGGTTCATGTGCTGGGAGAATTATCGGGTAATCCGAACAACTTGGCATCCGCTATTGGCCTCGCGTTTATTGCCACGTTATATGGCGTGTCCAGTGCCAATTTACTATGGCTGCCAATGGCTAGCAATCTCAAGAATAAGGCCAAACACGACCTCTTGATGCGCCAGATGAGTTTGGAAGGTCTCTTAGCCATCAGTGAAGGGATGGCCCCAAGCTTATTACGGGATAAGTTGATGACGATGATTCGTCCGTCAGCTTCTCCGGCACCGCAAGATGTCGCACAAGCTGAAACAATGGGAGCTCCACGACCTAAGGCGGGAACCCAGGAGGCATCATAACAACGATGTGGGACGAAGATAAAGAAGAGAGCGGACACGACGGAGGCGGAATGATGCGCTGGCTAATTACCTATGCCGATCTTATCACTCTGTTGCTAGCCTTCTTTATTGTGCTTTATGCCATGAACCGGACTCAGGAGATGAAATTTTCTCAGGTAACTCAGGCTTTAGCCCGGCAATTTGACTCCAAGAGTATAATTGGCCGCTCACCCGGTCCTTCCATTATTAACGGCTTGTCGGGCACTCGCCAGGAACAGGCGAGTTTGAACCACTTAGCTCAAGAACTGCAGCACAAAATAAACCAGTCCAACCTAGCGTCCAAGGTCTCGGTGGCCACCACTATGCGCGGCGTGGAGGTCAGTCTCAACGCGTCCTTGTTATTTGCCTCCGGCTCCGCTCGCATTGCGCCCCAGGCTAAGAATTTGCTCTTTCATTTAGGCATAGTCTTGCGGAGTGTGCCTAATGACATCGAGGTGGCGGGGTATACCGATTCCACTCCCATCCGCACATCCAAATATCCAAGCAATTGGCAGCTCTCAGCCCAACGAGCCGCCAATGTGGTCTATCTTTTGGCCCATGTGCCCCGTATTAATCCGTCGCGTCTTTCTATTGCGGCCTTTGGCCACTACCATCCTATTGCCAGCAATCGAACGTCACAAGGGCGCCGACAGAACAGGCGGGTGAATATTTTAATTCTCCGCTCGGACGTGGCCAAAGTGGCCATTGGCAACGGTCCGTAAAATCCGGGATCGAACCTTGGTTTAGTAGTGGGTTTAGGAGATTGAAGGGAAATGAAAGGAGAGTCCAAATCTTGGGACTGTTTAACACCTTAAGTAGTCAAAGTGTGATTAAGACACTCAATTTGTCGGCCAAATCGGAGGCGATGATTGCTAATAATCTGGCTAACTACGACACACCCGGATATAAAAGCGAGAGCCTCTCTTTCCAAAAGCAATTGAACCAGGCCCTTGCTCAGGGAACTCAAGCCGTGGAGCGGGTCAAAGGCCGGGTGAGTGTCAATACGTTGTCGGTGCAGCCTGATTTAAACAGCGTGTCCTTAACGCACGAGACGACAGATTTGGCGAAAATTCAGCTGCTGTATCAAACCGCCGTGCAAGCGTTTAACTATAAAACCACGGAAATCAAGATCGTAAGTGAAGGGAGAGCTTTGTAAAGATGTTCGATGCTTTAAATATTACATCCACGGGGCTTATGGCGGAATCATTGCGGCTGGGTTTGGTGGCGAACAATCTGGCTAACGCCACGACCACTCAAACGGCCACGGGTTTTCCTTATCAAAGCGAATCGGCGTTGCTCTCTTCCATGCCGGCTCGGAATCACGGGGCTTATAAAGGAGTGGGGCAAGGGGTGATGGTGCAAGCCATTGTATCCAGCCAGGCTCCCTTCCCCCAGGTCTATGATCCGACAAGTCCTTTGGCTAATAAGAAGGGATACATTTTGCAGTCAAATGTCAATTTGTCCACGCAAATGGTGGATATGGCGGAAGCCTCTCAGGCCTATCAGGCGAACGCCAATGCCTTTACGGCCGACAAGAACATGATTTTGAAAGCTTTAACTTTAGGAGCGTGATAAGTGATGAACCCTATTGGACTGACATTAACGAATCCGGTTCCCCTGAAGACTACGGCTGCACCATCCCCTGGCTCAGGAACCTTTGGCCAATTGCTGAACCAAGCTGTGAATCAATTGGGGAATAGTCAAAATCAAGCTAATCAGGCTATCACCGGGGCCATGACCGGACACGTCAGTGTGACTCAAGCGATGGTGTCGATGTCCCAGGCTCAAAGTACTTTGGATGTGGCGGTATCCATCCGCAATAATGTGGTACAGGCTTATCAAAGCGTTATGAATATGCCTGTCGGGTAGAGATCAGAGGCGAGTGATGAACCAGCGTATCAAAGAATACGGACAACAGATTCTTAACTGGTGGAAACGCCAAAGCTTAACCCAACGTCTGCGCCTAGGTGTCATTAGTGCACTGGCGCTGAGTGTGGTTTTGGTGCTGATTAACTGGGTTACTAGTCCCAACTGGCAACCCTTATATACGAATTTGAGTCCACGGGCTGCCGGGCAGATTACCACGCAACTCACCCAAATGAAAGTGCCCTATCAACTGACCAATCAGGGACGCACGGTTCTAGTGCCCAAAGCCCATGTCAATCAGGTGCGTGTAGACCTGGCGGACTTAAATATTCCGTCCTCAACGGTGGGGATGCCACAACCCTTGCATTTTAGTTTGGGGGAGACCAACCAGGAGATTACGCTAACCCAGCTAGCCGATTTGGAAGCGACTTTAGCCCAGACCATTAATTCCATAAATGGAGTTCACAACTCGCGCGTTTTAATTAATCAGCCTCCCCCCGCGCTCTTTGGGGAAAGTGCCGCCAATCCCACGGCATCCGTATTCTTGGATTTGAATCTGGGCGTGTCCTTAAGTGCGTCGCAAGTGCGCGGCATTATGAACTTGGTGGCGCATTCTGTTGCCGGCTTAACTCCCAAAGAGGTTACGGTCGTGGATCAGGCTGGTACGCTTCTATCGCAAAATGCGTTGAATAGCCAGCCGGGTTCGAGTATCACCGGGACCAGTCAGGCGGAATTAGCGGCAGAAGATCAGATCGACAATCAGATTGCGCAAAAGGTGACGTCCATGTTGGACCAAGTTTTGGGTCCGGGAGCGGCGGTCGTGCGTGTGAATGCGTCGTTGAATTTCAATCAGTCCAGTATTCATTCCATTTTATACGGCAAATCCGTCCTCTCCTCCCAGAAAGTCACGACCAAGACCACGTCTTCCAAAGGAGCGGCGGCAGTGCCGGCGGGAGCGCAGGGCAATACCCCCGCCTACCCCGTCACGACGGGAGCACTAGGACCGTCGAAATCTCAGAGTAATAGCACGACATCCCATTGGCTGGTAGATAAGACCTCCACGAATCAAGTGGTGCCCGCCGGAAGTATTAACCGTATGACTGTGGCGGTTGCCGTGGACAAGCCCTTAAGCAAGGCTCAAAGCGCATCGCTCAAGAGCCTGGTCTCTTCGGCAGCGGGAGTGAATGCCAAACGGGGTGATGTGGTGACAATTATGGGACAGCCGTTTAACCGCACTCAGGTTAACCAAGCGTTGAAGCAAATGGCGCAAGCCCAAAAGATTCAGCAGATCCACCGGTATATCTTAGACGGGGTTCTGGGGTTATTGGGTGTTATTCTGGCCATTTTGCTGTGGCGGGGCATTTCCAAATTGCGCCGGCCTATGCCGGGGAACTTTGAACCGGCTATGGCTGGTGCACCTGCCCAGTCTTTGTCTGTGACCGATCTGTTGAATGAAATCCGGCAAGCTAAAGAACCCAGCCAGGCTGAAATGGCCAAAGGACATTTACAGGAAATGCTGCAAAAAGATCCTGAAGGCGCAGCCCGTCTGATTAGAGCCTGGATTCAGGAGGATGAGTAAAGTGCGTATGTCCGGTGCGCGCAAAGCCGCTGTATTGCTCATGGCTATTGGCAGTCAGAAGTCCTCTTTGTTGCTCCGTTATCTCCGACGTTCCGAAGTCGAAGCCATTACGATGGAAATTGCGAATCTGAAGCGGGTCGACTCTCAGGTCGTCGATGACGTCATCACCGAATTTTATGAGATGTCAAGGGCTGAAAAGCAATTGGCGGAGGGCGGGATTGATATGGCCCGGGATATGTTGGAACGGGCTTTTGACGGGCCCAGAGCCCAGGAAATTCTGCAAAGACTGACCGGGTTTTTGCAGCGCCGGCCCTTTGAGGTTCTGCGTAAAGCCGACCCGAGTCAAGTTATGACCCTGCTGATGAATGAACATCCCCAGACCATTGCTGTGGTTTTGGCGTATATGGACCCGACTCAAGCTTCATCTGTGCTCTCCTCGTTGGAGCCCGAAATGCAAAGTGAAGTGGCACGGCGCATCGCGGTAATGGGCCGAGCGGCACCTGAGGTGATTAAGGAAATCGAACACTTGATGGAGAAGAAGCTTTCTAATTTGGCAGCGGAGGAGATTTCTGGAGCAGGCGGCATTAACGCTATTGTCCCGATTTTAAACAATACGGACCGCACATCTGAGCGCTTGATTTTACAACGCCTGGAAGAATTTGATCCAGAGTTGGCGGATGAAATCAAAAACCGGATGTTTGTCTTTGAAAATATTGTGCAAATAGACGATCGGGCGATGCAAAAGGTCTTGCGGCGTGTGGATAATAAGACCCTGTCCATGGCTCTGAAGGGGACACCTCCAGAAGTCTCACAAAAGGTGATGCGCAATCTCTCCCAAAAAGCATCAGATTTGTTGCGGGAAGATATTGAAGTTTTGGGTCCAGTCCGGATCCGGGATGTAGAACAGGCCCAGAGGGAAATTGTGAATGTCATCCGTCAATTGGAGGATCAGGGAGATCTGGTTATTTCCCGCGGGGAGCGTGATGATTTTGTCGTCTAATGTGCTTAAGGCCCGAACCATCAAAAAAAGCGACCAGCCCTTGTTATTGATCTCAGAAGATAGAGGGGGAGCGCCTTCGGTAGAAATGGCGGTGCAAAGCGCCAAAGAGGCTGCGATGGATATTGTGATCAGGGCTAAGGAAGAAGCTCGGGCAATTATCGAAGAAGCCGAGGAGGAAGCGGCTGCAATTCTTGATAACGCTCGGGAAAAGGGCTATCAAGAAGGCATTAACAGAGGGATTCAAGACGGCCAAGACAGGGTTCAAAAAGAATGGGCTGGGATTTCCGCCGAGATTTCGGCTGTGTTGTTAAGAATTGAAAGTCTTAAGGCGTATACCCAGGTCCTGGACACGGAAATGGTCTTGGCTCAGGCCGCAGCGATGGTGGCCAAACTTCTTGACGAAGAGGCCCGCTCTCATCCCGAAAGGCTGCGAACATATTTAACGGCACTGTTAGAAGGCTTGGAAGAGGATCAAGTCACCTTCTTCCTTTCGGAAGAATTCCACCATACGTTAGAGGGATTGACCAGAGAGTGGGGAAGCTTGTGGGAGCCGGTCCAGTTGGCGGTGGACCGCCAACTGGAGGGCTTAGGTATGCGCATTGAAACCCAAGCAGGTGAAAATTTTCTCGCTGGCCCCTTGGCTGCTTTGAGCCGGATACTGGACGAGGTGCTCTATGGCAGTATGTGAAGACATTCAAGCTATGCCTATTGCGTCAACGTTAGTGCCAGTGGGAAAGATTACATCCGTGCGCGGACAAAGTCTCATTGCCTCTCAGATCCGCATGGCGATAGGCGAAGTTGGGAAAATCCGGTTGTCTCAGGGAAAGCTGGTTGACGTGGAATGTGTGGGATTTCTAGAAGATCACCGCGTGTTATTAACGCCTTACCATGACATCACCGGCATCAAACCAGAACTTGAAGTCATTGGATTGAGACGGCCTTTTGGGATCGTCACGGGGAAGGGAGTATTGGGACGGCTTTTGGATGCAATGGGCCGAGCACTCGACAATGGGCCAGTAGCATTGGGACCCAAACGCCTCTTAAACGTCGCTCCTTTGTCGCCTTTGAGCCGCAGAAATCCTCAAAAAATCATGTGGACGGGAATTAAAGCGATCGACGGATTTGTGAGCCTGGGAGAAGGGCAGCGAGTCGGTATTTTCGCTGGGGCTGGATTTGGCAAAACTACGTTATTGCAGGACATCTTAGGCGGCAATACGGCGGATGTGGTGGTTGTTGGACTGATTGGAGAAAGAGGACGGGAGGTCGCGGACTTTTACCGCAGTCTCGATCCTCAGACTCTAAAACGCACCGCTATTATTGCCGCCACTTCGGACATGCCGGCCATTATGCGGCTTAAGGCCGCCTGGTCGGCCACGTTGATAGCCGAAGCATTTCGTGATCAGGGCAAGTCAGTGCTCTTGGTGATTGACTCTCTGACCCGCGTGGCGCAAGCACAGCGCGAAATCGGAATGGAAACAGGAGAACTGCCCTCAGCCAGGAGCTATACTCCTTCGGTGCTCCATCTGCTGCCACGCCTGTTGGAGCGTGTGGGTGCTACGGACAAAGGATCCGTCACCGGCATTTATACGGTGTTAGTTGATGGAAATGATGCCTTTGACGATCCCTTGTCCGATATTCTGCGGGGACTCTTGGATGGTCATATCATCCTCTCCCGGCAACTGGCCCAAAGCGGTCATTTTCCCAGTGTTGATGTTGTGGCCTCTTTGTCCCGATTGATGCCGGAAATTGTTTCAGAAGAGCACATGATGATGGCCAGATCGTTGAGGCAGGTAATATCCCGGGTTCAGGACGCGCATGACTTGCTGGAGGTGGGAGCTTATGTTCCGGGACGGGATGAGGCCTTGGACAAGGCGATGGCATTATACCCTGCTCTCAGGGACTTTTTGAACCAAAAACGGGGAGAAAAGGCGAGAGCAAAAGACGTTCTTGAGGGCATGTCCGAGCTTATGATGCAGCAACAAAGGCTCGATCAGGATGGGAAAGAGATGATGGGTGAGTGATGAGACGAACCGTGATGCAGGCTTTCGAACGGAGTTTAAGCATTAAGAGAAAAAGACGCGTGCGCGATCTTGAAGAACTCAATCAAGAGCTGGACAATTTGCGCCATACTCTTCGCCAATGGCATATGACCTTGGAATCAGAACCCGGAACAAACACTTCCATCATGAATTCTAGCGATTTACACACCTATTACGAAAATTATTATTTTGCGGTTCAACAACTTTCCGTGCTAAAAAAAGAGGAATCGGCATTATTAGAGCGAATTCAACAATGTCGGGAGGAAATTGTTTCCGTGCGTCAAACAGAAAAACAAATTCGTCTTTTTGCAGCCAAGAGAGAACAACGCCGCGCTTCACGTCTTCAGCGGCGCGGGGATGAAGAGTTGTTGACGCTAGGGATCTCTCGGACGCTATTACTGGGGGAGGTCGCTTCATTCCGTGTCCTTGTTAGAATCCCATCAATCCGTGTATCTGCTCGTGCGCCCAGGAAAAATGGTGGGCACACGCGTGATTAGACGGGTTCGTCAGGAGGTCTATCTCGATGCCTTAAAGGACCATGATTTGGAGTTGACGCCTTTGCCGGGAACGACTGTTGCGATTCGTTGGCCCTATGATGATGTGCTCTATGAGCAACAGGGAATAATCACCGAAGTGATTGATCCGGTGCCTATTATTGTCGTGAAGTTGAAGGGAAATCCCCAGGCTATTGAGCAGCGAGGAAGCCTCCGGGTTAAAGTGCAAGTGCCATTGGAGTATGCGTTAGTGCGTCCAGACTCCGAAATTCTCATGACGACAACTTTGGATTTGTCGGCGGGTGGTTTGCGATTTCCCAGTGCTGTGGAACTCTGGAGCGGACTTCATCTGAAATTGCGGCTGATTATTTCCATGCAAGAAATTATTGTGCTAGGCAAAGTCACCAGAGCGGCGACCAAAGCCCGGGAAATCCGGGGAAAGAAAACCTGGGAAACCGCCGTGAGTTTTCTAGGGATAAAACCCCAAGATCGCAGGCTTATCGAACAATTTGTGAGAAGGCAGCATAGCCGCAAGCAACTGAAGCAGGACTAAGTTTGGAATCAGCAGTGCTCAAAAACGTTTAGGCACCAAAGAACGGCGAAAGGAGGTGATAAGACAACATGACGTCAGGACATGCTTTGCTTCCCGGTGTTAATCCAGTTTCTGAAGGTCCTAAGCATTTGCCCCGCCATCTCAAGCGCGTGCATAAACAATCGATAGGGAGCCATGCGAGAACTTTTGGGGAAATTATGCAAGAGAAAAAGGCCACCAAAACTTCTCGCCCAATCTCCCGGACTATTCCTTACCGGGCACTACACGCTGGGGCGTCACAGAAAAAAGGGCATTCATTGGCTTTGGTGGTGAGTCATAAAGGGATACACAGAGGCCAAAAAAGCCCGAAGCATCCTGTGAATGTCACTCATCAGGCCAAAAAGACTGTGCATTCCCATAAATCTGTGGCGCCGAGAGGAATTCAGGTTCTCCACCGCCATAACCACCAAATGCTGCCTTTCTTGTCTTTTGTGCCGTTTACTGCCAAGGCAAGCATGCACAAAGTTCAGTCCCCAGGGGTAGTCAAGGGGCACAAAGTAATTCGCCCCAAGCATGGAGAAGCAACTCTTCTCAATGGCCCGGAAACTCCTTTGTTTCAAACAAGTAAGGGACATGCTGCGTTGGCCACTCCGTCCAGTTCCTCGGCAACGGCCAACAGGCACCCCAGTGCAGTGTCTCAAGCGAATGAAACTCTAGGCATCACCAAACGGAAATTGGTGTTTGTGCGCCGGCTCAAAGACCAGGCACAGTCCGAAACCTCTTCAGGATCTGTTCATAACACATCTAAGCCCTTGTCTGTGGCAAAGAGCCGGGTTGTAACCACTCCAAATTCCCGGGCCGAGACGATCTCAATGGCACAAGCAGAAAATCCGAGCGCCACTTCTGGTGAGAGAAGCACAGCATCTCACGTTCAACCTGTTCTTGTCCGGGCTGTGCAACAAGGAGTCTTGAAAAGACGCGGGGGAGGCTGGGTGATTAAACCCGTCAATTGGCGGGCTCCTGGGGGAATCAACGCCAGCAAATGGACCCTAACTATGCCGAAGCAGGCGAGAAGCTTGCTTATGACCCTTGTTCATATGCAAAAAAGTTGGAAGGTTGATCTGGAAGCCAATTCTCCCGCTGTCGCCGGAGCGTTAGCGGAAAATCTGAGCCAGACCCCAGGCCTTGTGGCTGCATCTTTGCCGGTGTCCCAGGTTTCGGTATTTTTGGGATTGGGGCACCACCAGGCGGGACACGGTGAGGGATCAGGAGGATCCGGATCTGGGGCATTAGCGGATCAAAGGAATTCGAATCTCTCACAAAAAGAGCAACCGGGATCGGGACTGAGAAGTCTCGGCATACCGCGTCTGGGTCCGGTGTCGTATTCCCGTGTTGATTATCAGGCCTAAGGGAGGGCTCTTGTGTCATATCAGAGCTGATAATGGAGTTTAAGAGGGGATTGGAGAGGAAATCCCAAGAGATCTATACCTGTCAAGAAAGGATGAGAAGTGATGAGTATCGGGTTGAATAGTTTGTCTGCAACCAGCAATAGCGTGAGTACCCAAGGAACCACGTCATCTCCAGCACCTGGGGGAAAACTCGGAGAATCCGCATTTTTGACGTTGCTTTCAGCGGAATTGCAGTACCAGAATCCTTTGCAGCCTATGAACAACACGCAGTTTATAGCGCAATTGGCTCAATTTTCAAGTCTGGCTGCTGTCAGTAAGCAGTCGGCAACTTTGGGGAAGATTCTGTCGACTTTGCAGCAGCAAAATCCGGTGGTGCAATTGTCCCAGCTCATCGGCAAGACCGTGACGACTGCTTTTGGCACAGGAGTAGTGAGTGCGGTGAGTGATCAGGGAGGTCAGCAAATGCTTACCGTTCAAGGACTGGGAAATGTGAAAGCCCGGGATATTACCGGGATTAAGGGATGATGTCGCCGTTTTCCGGGGGCATTGAGCCATTAACGGGCCCCAAGACGCCCTCTAAAGTCGCAAAATCCTCTGGGTCAAGTGCCTCAAGGGATTTCGAAGAACTTGTTCATGGACAGCTAATCTTTAGCCAGCATGCCGCCAATAGGATGGAGAAGCGAGGCATTCACTTGACGGCAAATCAGAGAACCAAACTCAGCCAGGCGATGGATGCTGCCCAAAACAAGGGCGCGAAGCAAGCAGCGGTAATCATGGGGTCCGATATCTTTATCGTGGCGCCTCAAGCCCGAACGGTGATAACCAGCCTTTCATCGCCTCAAGACGGGATGAAAGTTATTACGCAAGTGGACGCGGTGGTGTATGTCAGCCGGACCTCAACGGATTTTCAGAAACCACCGGAGGAAGCTCAAGGCATTCGACAGACCGCGGATGCTCCTGCCGCGCCACATTGGAGTTTGCTCTCGTTGCCGGATCAAGAGCCCAAACACAATTCCTAACGGCGTTGTGTCAACTATGGCTGTTCGAACGTCAGAGTTTATTTAGATTCAGTAGAAGAGAGGGAGGAATAATCAATGTCAGGAACACTATATGCCGCTATTTCCGGCCTCAATGCGGAACAAGCGCTCATGGGCGTGATATCCCAGAATATTGCCAATGTGAATACGACGGGTTATAAGAGCAGCAACATGAGTTTCGCTCAGATGATGCAGCAAACGCTGTCCGGAGGGACAGCCCCTACCGCTGCCTTAGGAGGCACGAATCCCGAGCAGGTGTCGGGAGGGGCTGCTGTGGGCATTGGCGCCGTAAATGTCAATATGAGTCAAGGAAGTCTTCAGACAACGGGTATAAAGACTAATATGGCCATTTCGGGGCACGGTTTTTTTGTTATTAAAACACCTACTGGCTACAGCTATAGTCGCAGCGGTGATTTCACTCTGGATTCTCAAGGACAACTGGTGACGCCTCAAGGTGACTATGTAATGGGGTGGATGGCTCAAAATGGGAAACTGACGGGCGAGAGCCAAGGAAACATTTCACCTATCACCATCCGTCCCAATATGACCATGAGTCCTTCCGCCTCAACGACAATGACTGTCACGGGCAATCTGAATGCCGCGTTGGCTACATCGGCATCCTCTTCGACGACCACTGGGTCAAACACAACGGTTCGCAGTGAGCCAGTTACCGTGTATGATTCATTAGGCGATCCGGTGACCTTGAACGTGAATTTCTCCAACCCCACGGCTACAGCTAACAGCGGGACTTCGTGGACCGTGAATGTGACTGAACCTCCCTCAACCACGGTGCTCGGTTCGGGGACGGTAACATTTAGCAATACGGGTGCTATTACCAGCGGCAGTACCATGACAGTCACCATCCAGAGCAAGAACGGATCGCAATCGCCCCAAAAAGTCACTTTGAATTTGGGCGGGATGACGGCTGATGCTGCATCCACGTCTTTGTCGGGGAAGGCTAATGGTTATGGGCAGGGACTATTGTCAAACTTTACAATTGGCAGTAACGGCGTGATTACGGGAACATTTTCTAACGGACAAACTCAAGCTATTGCCCAGGTAGGCTTAGCCAATTTTAACAATGCTGCGGGGTTACTGAATGTGGGCAACAATCTCTGGCAACAATCGGCCAATTCGGGCACAGCAAAAATCGGACAGCCGGGCTCGGGGAGTCTTGGCACCATTTCATCCGGATCGCTAGAGGAATCCAATGTGTCCCTCGCCAATCAATTTGTCAATATGATTAAGGCCCAGCAAGGCTATCAGGCAAATGCCAAAGTGATTTCTGTGGCACAAGCTTTAGGCACCACCTTAGTGAACACAATTGCTCCGTAATTCCAAAGCCATACACTACAGCAGGCTTCGCGACAGGTGGATCTGTTTTGAGGCCTGCTTTTTATAAGTTCAACTGGCGCTGTGTGAATGATCCTCGAAAACGTTTTCCTGTATGGTATTCAGGCAAAACACCCCCGGCACTGAGATGCTGAAAGTACCACAGAACCAACATAGCGCCAAAGGGGGTGTCTTGGCATTGATGATACCAGGGGGAATTTGTTTTGGGTGAGGTGCGATGAAACCGCCGACTTTTGCTGTATCGCAGCTTGGCATCTGCTCGGGAAACTCCGCGCTATGCCGAGGAACTGCACCCCTCCTTTTCCAATCGAAAGTTTCTTGACGATATTTTTGAACCGGATTCCCGCGTTGCTACGCCGACAACTTGCCATTTCGGCCCAAGAAAGTTGAGTTATAAAGTTTTTCTCACACCCGCTTGGTACCCAGTGAGGGGGATTTGCGTTTGGGAGAGATGTCTGTTTCAGTTGCCCGGACTTGTGGGCAAACCGAAGTCATTTGCTTAAGTGAGGTCACAAAATCAGACGACGTCATCTCAAAGGCAGAGTACCGTGCCGTTAAAAGCTGTGAATTTGCTGGATTTGGTGTAGAACTCTACCTCTATGGCGCCATGAGGGCAATTCCCACAAAACCATAAAATAGAATGCGCGTAAGAAGTGTTCCGCATTTCCATATCGAATATCATCGCGGGGGTTTGTGGTGGTCATAATTTGAAAGTTGTCCAACCACCTTGATCAGTCTACGTGATAGAACTTATCCCTTTGAGCTAGCCTAAGGCCGGTATAGGCCAATCGATCGTCTTCATGCTGCATAAAGGGAAAGGGCAGGTTCGCCAGATGAAAGATGGTTTGTAAGATCGACTCTTGTTGGGCAATGGTGGTGCTGGGATGTTGGGCGCAAGCACCTAGCGCATCGGCCGTGTGAGCCACCGAATGAGCCCAAGCTTTCGTGTCGATAACCCCCCGGCGATCTTTTTCGCGCTGAGCATATTCTATCATCTTGTTAATTGTTACTTCTAGTTGATTCGTCTGCAAGAGACGATCGCTAGCGTCTTTAGCAATGATGGCAGAAATGATAAGAGATCCAAAGCTTCTGGTGAATAGACTGTCCATCTCTTCTTCGTCAATCCGGTAAAAAAGATATTGCTGACTGAGCACTATTTCAAGAAGATTCGCCCTTTCATCAGCTGTCAACATTTTTGACGCGATAATTTCTGCAAAGCAAAATTCTTTAACAGAGTGATAGTCCACTCGAAAGGCGAGTAGTCCGGGTACACCCAAAGGCGTCTGTCTATCAGATCATATAAAGTTTCTAAACTCTTCGGAGGGAATTTGTTCCATGATACCACCGCCTTAGGCTCTTGATGAGTTGTTATTGCCGAGTTGTGGAATCTATGATCCTGGGCAGCTGGCACGAGATGCTGTAGAAGACATTCTCGCATCCTGGCTCTGTCCGGCTCCTTTTAGATTTTCAGGATCTTTTCCTTATATAAACCTTTTTTGCCGCATTATCTACGGCCCGTTTTAGATCCGATAAGGAATAGTCTCAATGGGTCCCATCACATCGAGAACAAGAACTCATTTGTTGCTTCCTAGCATACCATGAAGTTCCTTTTTAAGGATGACAAGGAGCGTGCACCAGACAATGGAACATGGGGATGCCTTATTTTTCAGAGCTGATTCCCTGCGTGCCGGTGGTGAAGGTCCCCTATTTGCAGGAGGATTTCATGAGACGAAAAGAGTCAAGAAAACTTTTTTGCGATAAATAGCCCTTGTTATTTCCTGTCGAAGAATGGAAATTTATATAATACCCCCAGAGTTAGGGGGATTAAGGGTTTGAATGCCGTTGCAGTATTTCTGAATTTTTTATGGGCTCTCGCCCTTGTTGTCGCTTTGGCCTATCTGGCAGCTCGCTTACTCAAAAAAATCGGCTGGGGGAAGGTGAGCCAGGCTCAGTATTTGCAACAAATCGACTATTTGCCGATGGGTCCCAAGCGGGGAATTGCTCTCGTGCAGATCGCGGACAAAACAGTGGCTTTAGGTATCACCGATCAAACAATTTCCTTATTGATGGAAGTTAATGAGGATGCCGTCACACGGCAGGCGCGCGAAAAAACCGTTCTTCATGAAACGAGCTTGTCTCAATTTGCCGAGGAGTTGTGGCGCAAAATTCGGCACACTGAGAATCCGTCATGAAACCACGACCGATGAAACCCCTGGTTGTCATCGCCACTGTTTTGGCGGGTGTCTTAACAGGACCCTTAGTGTATGCCCATGGACTAACAGTGCCGCAAATATCTGTAAGTACCCATGGAAGCAGTTCGCCGTCTGGGGTTATCAGCATTCTGGCGCTCTTGACCGTCTTATCCTTTCTTCCAGCCATTTTGCTGACTATGACCGCGTTTACCCGTGTGATTACGGTTCTGGCATTTGTTCGCAATGCTCTGGGATTGCAGCAAACCCCTCCTAATCAAGTGCTCATTGGCCTAGCGCTTTTTCTGACGTTCTTTATCATGGCACCGACGTTCGGCCAAATTGACCATCAGGCTTTGATTCCGTACTTGCATGGCCAGATTGGCCTCAGTAAAGCAGCCATGAAGGCCTTAAACCCCTTGCGGGTTTTCATGTACCACCAGACGCGTCCGGCGGATTTGGCATTATTTTTACACTTGGATCATATCGCGCATCCCCGAAGTCTGGCCCAGGTGCCTACGGTGGCCTTAATGCCTGCCTTTGTGATTTCAGAGTTGAAGACGGCATTTGAAATTGGTGTGTACATCTTTATTCCTTTCATGATTGTGGATTTGGTGGTCTCGACGATTTTGATGTCATTGGGAATGATGATGGTGCCTCCAACTCTCATTTCTCTGCCTTTGAAGATCTTGTTGTTTGTCCTAGCCAATGGCTGGGATTTGGTGGTGCAGTCCTTGGTGATGTCATTTCATGGGGTGAGATAAATGTTTGATCACGCGATCGCCTTGAGTCAGTCTGCAATGACGACGGCAGGCCTGATTTTGGGGCCAGTTTTGATTGCTGCCCTTGTGGTCGGGCTCTTGGTCGGGATTTTTCAAGCCACGACGCAAATTCAGGAGTTGACCTTATCCTTCATGCCTAAGCTCATCGTTGTGGGGATTATGATCTATTTGGCGGGTCCCTGGTTTTTGCGAATTCTCGTTGCGTTCACTCAAAATGACTTATCCACCTTCTGGCATGTCGCTTATTTGCCTTGAAGACGGGACTTAGCCTGGTTTGAAATGAATGGTAGAAGGTTCGTGAACAGTACATGACCATAAGTCTGGCGTTTGTCGATTTAACTCAAGAGTATTTTTTGATTGCGGCGCGCATAACGGGTCTGATTTTCACAGCTCCAGTGTTCGGATCGGCTTACGTGCCCAAAATGCTGAAAGTGGGCTTGATTGTCATTCTTGCGGCCGTTTTAGCGCCCTCGGTGAAAATCATGACGATGCCGACATTTTTGTGGGTGCTGGCCTTAGTTATTCAATTCGCGATCGGGGTTTTGATAGGGCTCGTTCTGGCTTTGTTTATGTCCGTATTCGGTATGGCGGGACAAATCGTGACCTATCAACTGGGATTGGGATTAGCGATTACATCTAATCCGGCTTTGGAGGAAAGCGGGTCGTTTTTGGCGGAATGGCAAAGTCTTCTGGCTTTGTTCGTCTTTGTCGTCTCGGGAGGACTTGAACTTTCCGTCTTGGCTCTTCATGCCTCATTTCAAGCCATTAGCCCGAATGTTACAGCGTTTCCTTTGCCGGCTCTGTCATTTGTGATTGGGTTGATGTCGAGTGCTTTAACCATGACCTTGCTTGTGGCGTTTCCCTTGTTGCTGTCCGGTTTGGTCGTGAATTTAGCCGTAGGTTTCCTCTCTCGGGCCTTTCCGCAAATGAACGCGTATTTTATTGCGCTGCCCGTGAATATTGGGGTGGCTTTGCTGGTTTTTGCCGCCATGATTCCGGTGTTAATGGGGATTCTTCCGAATTTTTGGAACAAGGCCTTTACTGACATCAGCCGGCTCTTGGTTCTATTGGAGGGCAAAGCATGATTGCCGCGGCAGAGTTCTTTTCCCAACCATTTTTTGCCCAGGCGGGAGAAAAGAGCCAAAAAGCTACTCCGCATAAGAAACAGCAGATGCAAAAACAGGGACAGAGCTGGAAAAGCCCGGACTTTCAAGCCGCATTTGCGCTGGCGGTAGGGTTTGTCGTGATGCGCCATCTGCTTCCCTGGCTGGGCACACAGTTTGGGGCAATGGAGGCCAATGTCCTGGCATTGGCCAGTGGATCGCAAAGTACTTTGGCTTCGGCATGGCTGGTGGGTTTTTCGGCGATGGTCCGGATTCTTCTCCCTTTGGTCATTCCCTTAGTTGTGGCAGGGCTTTTGGCCAGCAGCATCGAAAAAGGCTTTCGATTTTCGATGACAGGGCTCAAAGCGGATATGACCCGTTTGAATCCCGTGGAAGGGATTAAACGGATGTTTTCCCAGGACAGTGC
The DNA here is from genome assembly GCA_021841025.1 of Bacillota bacterium. Lineage (GTDB taxonomy): Bacteria > Bacillota > Sulfobacillia > Sulfobacillales > Sulfobacillaceae > Sulfobacillus. The sequence continues at coordinate 27,521 of JAKBWA010000019.1, forward strand.
CTGGCAGTTGCTAAAAGGAATCGTAAAGGTGAGTGTGATGGCCCTTTTGGGGGGATGGGTCATACACAAGCAAATCGCAAATTATCCGGGACTGATGGCTGAATCACTGGGACAGGCCTTATCGCGTGCACAGCAGATGTTGAGCCAAATGGTATTGATGTTAGCCGCAGCATTTTTCGCTATCGGGGTGGCCGATATGTTCTATCAAATGCATGCTTTCCAGCAAAAATCGCGCATGACGACACAAGAAGTCAAAGACGAATACAAACAGACGGAAGGCAATCCTCACGTCAAAGGAAAACGCCGGGAAATGGCGCGGTTTCTCTGGCGTTCAGGCATGCGCCAAGTTAAAGATGCCCAGGTTGTTATTACCAATCCTACGCATTACGCCGTTGCTTTGAAATGGGAACAGAAAACCATGTCGGCACCCATTGTGATTGCGAAAGGTGCCGATGAGATGGCCCGGCATATTCGGGAGATCGCGATACGCCACGAGGTGCCGCTAGTGGAGAACCCGCCTTTGGCCCGTGCGTTGTACGAACTGCCTTTAGGTCAGCAAATCCCACAGGAGCATTACCAGGCCGTGGCCGATATTCTGGCATTCTTGATCCGTAAACAACAGCGATACCGCAGCGGAAGGGAGCAGCAGTTATGATGAAAAGCCGGGCTTTGTTGAAAGAAGCGTTTGTTCCTGTTGCTGCTATCATCGCCATTCTCATGCTGGTTATTCCCATTCCTCCCTGGGCACTGGATTTTTTCTTGATCATTAATATCGCTTTGTCTATTGCGGTCTTGGTATCGACGATGTTTATCGATCAAGTGCTGGATTTGTCCGTATTTCCTTCATTGCTTCTGCTCACGACCTTGTTTCGGCTGGCTTTGGAGGTGACCGCAACGCGGCTGATTCTGTTATCGGCCAATCCAGGCTCCGTGATCCAGACTTTCGGGCGTCTTGTCGTGGGAAATAATGTGGTGGTCGGGATTATCATTTTCATCATTCTCGTTGTCATTCAATTTATGGTCATTACCAGGGGAGCCGAGCGTGTCAGCGAGGTCGCCGCCCGTTTTACTTTAGATGCCATGCCGGGCAAACAAATGGCTGTGGACGCTGAGTTAAATGCCGGTCTAATCCCGGAGCACGAGGCCAAGAAAAGACGCCAGGACATCGAAAGGGAAGCGGATTTCTACGGGGCCATGGACGGGGCGTCCAAATTTGTGCGGGGGGATGCGATTGCCGGAATCATCATTGTGTTAATTAACATCATCGGCGGACTGATTATCGGTTTGTCGGAACGGCACCTAAGCTTGCATACGGCTCTTTCCACCTACACGATTTTAACCATTGGCGAGGGCATTACCACCCAAATTCCCGCGCTGTTGCTTTCAACCGCCACAGGTATCCTCGTCACACGCTCGGGTTCTCAGGGAACTCTTAACAAAGATGTCCTCACCCAGCTCACGCAATTGCCACGGGTGCTTTATATCGTGGCCATTGTTCTCTTTTTGTTGGCGGCTTTGGGGCTTCCGCCTCTCGTGCCTTTGATTTTGGGATCCCTGGCGTTTTATGGCGGCTGGCAGATTGAACAGCGGCAAAAAGCGCAAAAGGCTGAAGAACAAGCGCAAAAACAGCAAGCTATTCAGGATTCGGCACACAAACCGGAAGCTGTCATGCAATTAATTGGGTTCGATGTGATTGAGCTAGAGGTGGGTGTGGGTCTAGTTCCTTTGGTGGGAGGGCAGGCCGGCCAGGATCTCAGGGACCGGATTATGGCGTTGAGACGGCAAATTACCGCCGAATTGGGCTTAGTGGTTCCTCCCGTACGGGTACGCGACTCTTTGGAATTGACCTTGAATCAATACCGCATTCGGATTCGCGGAGCCAGTGTGGCGATATCTGAAGTGCGGCCCGACCGCTTTTTGGCCATGGGCGGACAGGAATTAGGCATTGATCATGCGATTCTTACCAAAGATCCGGTTTTTGGGCTCCCCGCCTATTGGATCCGGGAAGATGCTCGGGACCGGGCGGAATTGGCAGGCGCTACGGTTATAGATGCTGGATCGATTTTGGTGACCCACTTGGGAGAGGTTATTCGCACTCACGCTCATGAGATTTTGGACCGGGAAGAAACCAAAAAACTGGTGGATCACGTGAAGCTAACTCATCCGGTCGTGGTTAATGAACTCATTAGTGATTTGCTGACTTTAGGGGAAGTGCAGAGGATTTTGGCCAATTTATTGCGGGAAAAGGTCTCGATCCGGGATATGCCGACAATCTTGGAGGCCCTGGCGGATCAAGCCCGCAGCACACGCGACATCGATCTTCTGACGGAGCATGCGCGCCAACAATTGGGCCGGCATATTACCGAGCCTCTCATTAAAGAAGGATTTTTGCATGCGGTAATTCTCTCTCCTGCCATAGAACAGCAAATGAAAGAGTCGCTGGAACAGACGGATCACGGGACCTATTTGAATTTGGATCCTTCGGTGGCGCAGAAGGTGGTGAATAACTTAAACCGCCAACTCAGCAATTTGCCGCAAGGGGTACCCCGAGTGGTGATTTCCTCTCCATATGTGCGGCTGTATTTCAAGCGTCTAACAGAGCGATTGTTCCAAGATTTGACGGTGTTGTCTTACGCCGAAATAAACAGTGATGTGGGGATTAAGACGGTGGGAGTGGTAGAAATATGATTGTCAAACGCTTTAGCGGACAAACGGTGGAAGAAGCACTGATGCGAGCGAAATGGGAATTGGGTGATGAGGCTGTCCTTTTGTCGTCGGGCCCTTCGCGAGACCGGTGGTGGAAATTTTGGGAAAAGGGCTACCAAGTATTGGCTGCCACAGACTATCCTCTGCCCACCAATGCTTCGGCACAGCCGAACAAGGATTCTGGGCCAGAAATTGCTGTCAGCCGCCTCGCGGAAGATGCAGGCCAGACAGAAAGAAACCAGGAAACAGACCGCATAGAAGAGATAATGACATTGTTAACGCGGATGGATGAAAAAATTGCCGCGTCCTCTTTGACTCACAAGACTGGACATGGCAAGGCCAGCTCTTTGGTCTCTCGGCTCATCCAGTGGGAGTGGGAGGAGAAATGGGCCAAGGAGATGGCCCAGGACGTGCCTAAAGGCAGTAGCGGGGATAGCCAGCTGGTTCACGTGCAAAAGGCCTTACAGAATCGATTGAGTTTCTCTCCTCCCTTATCTCTGTCATCTGCCGGATCGCCTAGGGTCGTGGTGGTGGTAGGGCCTACTGGGGCCGGAAAGACCACGACGATTGCCAAACTGGCTGGAGGAATGGCGACCCAAGGGATAAGAGTTTTGTTAATTACCACAGACACCTTTCGGGTGGCGGCGGCCGATCAGCTCGAGACTTTTGGCGGTATATTGGACCTGCCTGTTGTCATAGCCAAGAAGCCTCAGGACGTGCCGTTATTGATCCGACGCTATGATGTGGATATCGTCCTCATTGATACCCCCGGACACAGCATTTATGAATCCGTCGGCATCCGCCAGGCCCTTGCTGTGATAAAAAATGCGGGAACGACTGATGTCCTTTTATGCATGCCTGCAACGTACAGCCGCTCCCTTTTTGTGGACACAGCGAGGAAATTGGCGGGGGACCAAAGAGTATCCCTGTGCTTGACGAAAGTTGATGAAGCTTTTCTTCCCGGATCCGTATCTTCGGCTTTGCTGGAACTAAATTATCCCCTGATGTATGTCAGTGCGGGCCAACGAGTTCCTCATGATATTGAAAGTGCGGGACACAGTCAGTTTCTGATGGAGTGGCTTGTTAAAGGAGGAACTTATCGTGGCTGAACAAGCTGATCAGTTGCGGCAATGGATCAAGCGCCAGAGTATCCGGGCACAAGAAGAAGTCTTGAATGTTCGCATCAAAGGCAGCCGGGTGGTGGCCATTACGTCAGGCAAAGGAGGAGTGGGCAAAAGCCATATCACCTTAAACCTGGCCTTGGCACTGCAAAAGCTCGGTCAGAGAACCATTATTCTGGATGCGGATTTAGGACTGGCTAATATCAATATTCTTTTAGGATACGAACCTAGCTACACGTTGTGGGATGTGGTGCAACAGCACTTAAGCATCCGTGATGTGCTGCAAAAGGGTCCTTTGGGCCTGCGCATTATTCCCGGCGCCTCCGGCATTAGCCGACTGGCATCTTTAGAGGCAAAAGAAATCCAAGGGGTCATAGAAGGATTTAAGGAGCTCGAGAGCGAATGTGATTGGTTATTGGTCGATACGGCGGCGGGCATTTCTCCCGGTGTTCTGTCCTTTGTTTTAGCCGCCGACGAAGCGTTGATTGTGACCAATCCCGAGCCGCCTGCTTTAGCCGATGCTTACGGATTGATTAAGTCTATTTGGCAGGTTCAGGGGCGTGTTAGCCTACAGCTTATCATGAACCGCAGTGCGTCTTTGCGTAGCGGGGAAGAGATGGGGATGCGGGTGATCAGTTTGACGAAGAAAATGCTGAATCAAGATGTCGGGTTTTTCGGTGCAGTTCGGGAAGACAGCCATACGTCTCGGGCGATAGCACGTCAAACTCCCTTGGTTCTCTTATACCCCGCCTCTCCGGCAGCACAGGACATTGGTGATATGGCCGAGCGGATGATTCACCGCATCAAGCCAGCTAAAAGAGGGCGATGGGAGCAATTTATTTATCGCATGGGAAAGATGTGGTCGTCTGTTGAAACTTAAAGACTTACACACGATAAATTTAACCGATTAATAGATCTCAGGATTTTCACCAAAGAGAGGATGTATGCAAATGAACGCACTTTATACAGGGGCGTCCGGACTTTTGGCCCAACATCAGATTCTCGAAAGCGTAGCCGGAAATTTGGCCAATCAAAACTCTGCCGGATATCTTAGCCAGGAAACCCGCAGTGTGGGAATGTGGCCGCAAACGGTTATGGCCTCTCATTCCCGGAGAATGGTTCCGATTGGACAGGTCATTTCGGAGCCAGTCGTTCTTCAGGGACTGGACTTGACGCCTGGGAAAATGCGCACAACGGGTCTTTACACCGACTTAGCTATTGCCGGCAACGGGTTTTTTACAGTAAAAACGCCCCAGGGAGTGGCGTATACTCAGGATGGACGATTTTCGATAAATTCCCAGGGAGAATTGGTGACAGCTACGGGAGATCCCGTGTTGTCGGCTCAAGGGAAACCCATTTTGCTAAGGAAAAGTTCCTTTACCGTGAATTCTTCGGGTCAGATTATGCAAAAGGGGCGAGTGGTGGCCTCATTAGGCTTGAAGGATTTAGTCAATCAAGGCATTAAGGCGCTTGGAAACAGTTTGTACACGGCGCCCAAAAATCTGCCTTTTACCGGCCAGGTGGTCCAAGGGGCGATTAACCTTTCCAATAGCAATATGACCCAACAGACGATGACGATGATGCAGGCGGAACAGACCTATCAGGCTTTGACCACACTGGTTAACGAAGAATCGAGCCGGCTGAAGACGGCAGGGGCCTTGAGCATTATTGCCTAGGAAGAAAGGAGAAGAGTTAAGATGTTTAGCATTATGAGTACCGCGGGAAGCGGCCTTCAAGCTCAAAACTACTGGATGAATGCGATTAGTGAGAACACAGCCAATAGCCAGACACCGGGTTTTGGCCGCCGCATCGAGGTTATCGCTCCGGATTCGGGCAATATCATCAGACCCCAGGGGACCAGGGTTGGGAATCAGGTCATTCAACCACCTCTTGGCGTAACGCCCGGGGCTCATTTGGCTCAGGATTCGCCCGTGTTTTCGAACCACATCAGGGCGACATCGAATGCCCATGATGTGGCGATTGCCGGCAATGGGTTTTTGGCAGTCAAAATGGGCAATGGATCAATCGCCTACACCCGTGCCGGATTGCTCCAACAAGATGCGCAAGGACATTTGGTGGTGCCGGGAGGATACCGGATAGAGCCTCCTGTGACTATTCCTTCGGGTGCTACTTGGAACATCACGCCCGGAGGACAAATTATGGCGTCTTGGCCGGGCCAAAATGCGCGGAAGGTTGGACAGCTTAAACTGGCCCTCATTCCCAATCCCGGGGGGTTAAAAGGAATCGGGCAGAATCTTTATGTGCTAAGTGTGGCCACAGGAACGCCGATTATGGCCAATCCGGGGCAAAATGGGGCTGGGCTCTTGCAACCATCCGCATTAAATGCGAGCGGTGTCAGTATGACTCAGGAACTCACTGATGTCATTCAGGCCCAAGCTGCATATCAGATGAACGCAAAAATTCTGGCCATCTCTCAGAGTCTGTCCAAGGGGATGTCACAAATTGTCACCTAAATTGTTTAACCGCTCTGAGAGGGTCAGGTGATTTTTGGCGTGGATGAAGAGAGGGCCTGATACGTGGCCATCACTTTTTGGACGTAATTTTGGGTTTGGCGGTAGGGAGGAATTCCTCCAAAGTGTTGCACGGCTCCGGGACCTGCGTTATAGGCGGCAAGCGCTAGGGGCAAATCACCTTGAAAAGTGTCGAGCAAGCTCTTGAGGTACTCCGCGCCTCCCAAAATGTTTTGTTCGGCATTATAGGGGTTTACGTGCAGAGATTGTGCCGTTTGGGGCATCAACTGCATCACGCCGATAGCGCCTCGTGAACTGACAGCCAAAGGGTTTAAAGATGATTCCACCGTACCTACGGCTTGAAGGAGTGCGGGGGACAGTCCCGTATTTTTCGCTGCTAACTGAATTGACTCGGCTAAAGGGGTGTTGGCGGAAGAAACCGTGGAAGGAGAAGATGTCTGTGAATTGCCATTTTCTTCTCCCGAAGTTTGGTTACTAAACAGGTTTTGAAATGTTGCAGACTGTGAATTTGTTTGTGTGGCGAAATCATTGAAGAACAAGGTTTCCAATGCCCAGAACAATAATGGTTCCATAAGTTAGTGAATCCTCCTTGGTTTCAGTGTACAGGGAGTCAGAACGGAACCTGTCAATTTTAGAAGGATTTTTGGGAGGATTTTTCCTATGAAAAAGGTGTTGGTTTTTGTATTGATTTTTCTATTCGGTGCGGGTGCCGGAGCGGCAGGACTCATATTTGGAGCGCCGTCACTTCTGAGCCATAAACCAAGGCCCATCGTCGCTTCTTTGCCTTATAATCCGTCTCAAGCTGTTGGGGTCACCGAAACGGGGATTGAAAGCAACTTAGCCACCTCAGGACATTATGTGCGCTTTGATTTGGAATTTAGCGTGACGAAGGAAGCCTTAAATGCGCAAGGCGGATCTTCTGCTGGGGCCCAGGGCGGTACGGGTACGGGTTCTCCGCAACTTGATGCAAAAATCCGCAATGATTTGATCAATTTGGTCCGAAGCATCCCCTATGGAGAATTCACTTCTTCAGGAGGGCTGTCCACGTTCAAAACTCAGGTTAAAGGCGTACTCGAATCAATTTTTGGTCCCGGTACTATTGGTCCTATTTATTTTTCATCCCTTATGACTCAGTGATAGAGGCGATGCCCTGGCCTATTTAAAGCCATGAGGCAGTGTGAAATTGAGAAAGACATAAAGAAGTGAGAGGGAAGGATGAAAGGAAGGAACCCGTAATGGGACTGATCAAAGATTTACGAGAAGTTCGACCCTATGATTTTCAAAGACCGCACCAGCTCAGCCGGTTACAGTTGGACGCGATTACGCTCATGATGGAATCGTATTTAAGGCTGGCCTCGAACTTTTTATCAACCTATTTGAGAACCCCCGTACAGATTCAGCATCTCACTACCGAACAGATGCCGTATGAGCAGTATGTTGAAGGGGTTGCGATACCCAGTGTGCTGGCTTTGTTCACTATTAACCAGTCGGGTTCGGGACTTCTCGAAAGCTCCCCCGAGGTGACGTTGGCTATCATTGACAGAGCTTTGGGGGGGCCGGGATTTGGCCATTTTACCCGTCGCGAGCTCACGGAAATTGAGCAGACAATTTACCGCCGTATCATGGAACGTCTCTTAAGTTTGCTAAGCCAGAGCTGGTCTTCGCTCATGCCCTTTGAAACCTTAATCGATACCATTGAATATAACCCGGCTTTTACTCAAGTGTCCGCAGAAGGAGACTTGGTCGTAGTGCAGCAACAGCAAATTACGATTGACAGTCACAAAGGGACCTTGTCCTGGGTATGGCCGTATCCATCGATTGAACCCTTTGCGCTCATGTTGGGGCGTCATGCTTTGGGACGGGAGGATGATCAGGACGTCAAGCCCCAATCCCAGGAAATGTTCAAGCTTTTGAAAAGAAGCAAGGTTCAAGCCCAGGTCATATTGGGACGCACCACGATTTCTTTGGGTGAATTTCGGCACTTGAGGCCTGGGGATGTGGTGGTGCTAAAAAACCGGTATGACAAGCCCATGATTTTGGCTCTGGCAAAACAAGAAAAATTTCAAGTGCTAGCCGGCAAAGTGGGGGGGCATTTGGCTGTTCGTATTATTGGGCGAACAGAGGAAGAGCCTCCATCCCAGGGCAGTGCCGCCAGGGAGTTTAAACCCAGTCGAAAAGCGCAGGCAGAAGAAGGGATGAATCCGTGATGGATGATCATAAGGGGCGTTTGAGCCGAGAAGAATTGGATGCATTGACAGGAGCAATGGCCGACGACTTGGAAGAAGAAGCGCGCCCCGTTGAATTTGTGGATCTCGGCGGGAATAAACCTACTGTGTCGGGCGAAGCGGCTGACGCAGAATTCCTGTGGGATTTGCCCATGAACGTGGAAGTCATTTTGGGATATACCGACTTATCGGTCCAGGATGTTCTGGAAATTGGCCCGGGATCGGTGGTTGAACTGGAACGATCCTATGGGGAGCCGGTCGATGTCTACCTCAATGACCGTCTTGTCGCCAAAGGAGAGGTGGTCATCGTCGGTGAGCAATTTGGGGTGAAGATTACGGAGATTTTGGCCTCTTTTCCAGAGGAGGAAGAGAATCCTTCGGACTAGGCGGCTTTAAATTGTCCAACTCCTGGGGAGGCACGGATACCGCTGCCATTTGATTGTGTTGCTGGGCTTCGAAAAGTTCCTCGCGCATTACGCTGATATGGCGGGGAGCGTCGATGCCCAGTTTTACCTGGTCTCCTTGGATACCTAAAACGACAATGCGGATTTCGCCATTGCCAATAATCAGGGACTCATCAATTTTACGGCTTAGTACCAGCATCGTTTTGGGCCTCCACAAGCAAAGGATATTCGAACGAGTACGGTAAGGACAAGACAAATTGTCCTCCCCGCCGTGTTTGGCGGTTAATTATCAAAGGACTTTTAAGGTTAGCGGTGGCTTGTAGACCGTCTCCGCTTCCTCCATGACTTACCGTACATATACATAGAATAGCCCAAAAGTCCGGATTTCCCAATCCCGCTACTTCATCTGGGGGGACCTTGTAGTCGGGTTTGAACGTTAAAGGATCAATCACAATGAATGCGAGTTGGGAGTCGGAGACCGACTGCAGGTAGAGAAAAGGACTGTCTTGATGATGCGGTAGTAAGACAAACTGGCGATGTTTGGGAAATCCGAGAATTTCTTGATCCAGCGTTAAAATGTCCCGCGACGAGATGGTTATCTCCCCATGAAATCGGGTTTGAATCGTTTCTTTGGTTATCATTGGTTAGCGTGCTCCCTTAAATTTTTCCGTTACCTCTTTTATCCTTTAGGGGTGGATAAAGTTGAGCAAGGACATTGGCAAAATCTGCGCTCCGCTCTGCAAGGCGGCTTGATAGGCTTGTTCTTCCTGGGCAAGTTGAATGGTGAGTTTAGGAATATTGGCGCCGGCGACCTGGGAAATGGTCTGGTTGAGATTCAAAGCCAGGCTTTTTAGCTGGGCCTGGGTTTGGTTGACGCGTTCCAAACGCCCGCCTACGATACTCTGTGCGGTTGAGAGATAACTTTGGTCGGTTTTCAGCGTGTTGATCGCCGATTTCGTCACTTGGGAACCGGAAGTCAGTTGGCCAGCCAGCTTTCCCAGATCTGTGTAAAGTTGGGCCAAGTAATTTTGCCCCGCAGGCTGGCCCACATTCTCTTCCCCCGTCAGGTTTACGGTAATCGTAGAGCTAGAAGCTATTTGAAAAGACTGGGTTTGGGCAGATGTGGGAAAATTTGTTGTTCCGCTAGAGGTAATTACTGGATTAGAGGTGTCATAGCCGCCAAAAAGATAGCTCCCCTGGTAGCGGGTGTTCAACAATTGCCCCAACGCCTTTTGAGCTTGGGTGATTTGCTGTGCCAAAGCCTGGCGGTCGGTGCCAGTCAGGGTGCTGTTCGATCCCTGAACAGCAATAGACAGCGCGTTTTGCCAAATATGCTGCATATTTGCCAGAACACCGGCCGTTGTGTTTAGATAGTTTTGGGCTTGAGTGGCAGCATTTTCATAAGCATGGGTATTAGCTAAGGCGTTGTTCAAATTCATGGTCGCGCTCACCCTTGAGGGGCTGTCTTCGGGTTGTTGAAAACGCTGCCCGGTTGAAATTTGTTCCTGAATCTGACCAATCCTTTGATATTGTGATTGGACATTTTGCAAAAGGTTATTCATAAGAACTTGCGGGGTAATTTCCATTGGGGGGCCTCCTCCTACCAAATTGGCGGTTTTGTTGTGTTAGGCAATAATGAGCCACAATCCGTTCTTATCCCACGGCCTGAAAGAGACTCGACATGAGGCTCTGTTCGACGCCGATGAGCTTGGCGGCGGCTTGGTAACTTTGCTGTTCGGAAATCAGGTGAGCAGATGACTGATTGATGTCCACGCCGGTAGCGGACTGGCGAGCGTTTCTCAGCGACTGGAGTGTTTGGTTGGCGCTGTTAAACAAATCTTGCGCGTGTTGTCCTTGGTTTCCGACTTGACCCACTAAGTTTGTATAATACTGGCCGAAAGTGTATTCGGTGAGAGAGGGACGGGCAGAGTGGACTAAATTGGCCATGGCCAAAGCATTGCTCCCGTCTCCCGGCGCATTCTTATGCGAGGCGGCTGCGATGGCCTGGGTTGTCAGGTTGCCAAAGACATGTATGGTGCCGGCACTAAGTGCGGATGGGGAAAAAAATGGCCCGCCAGGGGTTGAGCTATTGAGTTGGTAGCCTTGCTGCTGTTGATAGTTAACGGCATCGACCACAGAGTGGGCGAGTGTGTTCAGTTGTGATGAATAGTTCGAAATGTCGGCACCAGCCTGGAGCAAGCCGGACAATTCGCCATTTTTCAATCCGGTCAGGGGATTACCGCCTAAGTGGACTTGAAGGATCCCTGATGAAGACGCGGGCGGGCTAACGGACAAAGACTGGGCCTGATTATTGGAGACTAACTGGTTGTTGCCCAGATAGACGTTGACACTTTGATCAGGATTGACCGTGTAAGATATATTGACTAATTGACTCAACTGGTCCAAAAGCAGTCCTCGTTGGTCAAGCAGTGCATTAGCACTGCTGCCGGAACTGCTGACACTGCTGATCTGAGTGTTGAGCCGAGCGATTTCGCTGCTGAGGGTATTGATTTGATTCACCGTGCTATTTACCGAATGGTTCACGTTTTGAATAGTGGAGTAGAGTTCTTGGCTCATGCCGTTAAAAGTCCCGGCCAGAGACTTTCCCTCTTCAAGCACGGCCTGGCGTGAAGAGAGACTGTTTGGAGTTTGTGAGAGTGTCTGCCAGGCATTGAAAAAGTGGCTCATAGCTTCCTGAAGGCCACTAGACGCCGGTTCTTGAAAAATATTTTGGATTTGGGACAAGACAGAGCTCAGAGTTTTCCATCGGCCCATGGATCCATACTGGGTACGGACACTTCGGGAAAGGAACGCGTTTTGAGCTCTGGAAATGGCCTGAACGTTCACTCCCTGACCCTCTAAAGTGCCGTTCAAACTGGAGGAGGGGATGGGCGGAGCTTCGACCAGATCTGCTGTTTCCCGGCGATAGCCCGGGGTCGCTGCATTGGCCATGTTGTTGCCGGTGACTTCCATAGCCAATTGTTCTGCGGCTAGACTGCGGCTCGCGATATTGAGAATGGTAAATGCCATCTTAGCGATTGTCCCTTCTAAAAATCTATATTGATTGCCGTACGCTGATGAGTACCGATCAGCATCTGTACAAAATCGCAATAACCTAACTGTGCGCTCAGAATTTCATGGAGAAACTGAGTCCGTTCCTGCCACCTGGCTGCATACTGTCTGATTGTTTGACGTTTTTCGGCACTGAGTTGACCTATGTCCGGGAGATGGTCGTTGACCCAGGTTAATGGGTCCAGTTCCTCTTGTAGCAACTGAACCAGACGTTCGGTATCACGCGTTGTTGCTGCTTCGATTTTCTCTTCAGTTAAGGTTTCCAATTTCAGTAAATATGCTATGCAGGTATCGAATATGTCGTCCATCGCTCTCCCGTTCCTGGCGAGTCATAGTAGCATGTCGCACAATAGCCCGCGAATCAGTTCCATCCGTTTCATTACCTCGTGCGCCCTTGAGGGTTTGGTTAAACTTTGGCGCAATGTCTCCAATTCTGTATTCACACTGTAAAGATACACCAGGTACCGAAACTGACCCGAAGGAGAAAAATAGCCTTCTGCTTTAGCCTGATGAGTCTCGAGGGCATGCTGCAGAATGTCTCTCACGGTTCTTATGTACCCGTTGACGCTGCCGATGCTGAGATGAGCGATTACGGTTTTTTCTTGTCGGTCTAACTGTGTCCAGAGCTCTTTTAGTTTACTGGAGACGACTGGTTTAGCAATATGATGGCTTCCTCTGACAGTCGGCAGGATCCTTGTCTCACTCACTCTTTTAGCTTGCATAGCTTCATTTTACGTGGGCTAATAAATCCGAGTCGAAGATTAGAAGGTATTTTATGAAGAAAATATTTGAAGAGTAGATCATCTAAGCAGGATATCGCTGCAAAACCGCGAATACTTTAGCATTGAAATGATGAATTAACTAACTTGTGATAAATAAACTTTATCATGTCAAAGAGGGTATCCTTGTGAACGATGTAAACGATGGTATCTTAAAACGCGTTTCCGAACTTCAGCGCGAATTGGATCGAATTTATGCGGCCACTTTGGATATAGCCGACCCGCTGTTATTGGCTGTAAGCCGCGAATTAAATGAATTAATCGTTGAATATTTGCGAAGACAACCTATTGTGGTTGAACCACCTGAGTCAATGGCTAATGATTCTTAGCCCGGCGAGATTGATCCGGAAACTTCTCCGCAATTATGCTCATGCCAATATTGTTGAATCGAAACTACATATTCGTCAATTTCCTGACTTACTGTGAGAACGTCAGGGTCTAAGTTGCCTTTTATCTTGGCCAGTGTGGTGAGTACCCTTTGCAGCAGGCGGATTCTTTCGACGGCTCGGCGGTATTCGCTGGCGCTCTGTAAGTAAGTCACGGCTTGTCTCTCCTTTCGAACAAAGTATACCACGATCTAGGTTAGAAGCAAGATCGTGGTAGATATGGCATATAGTGTTATTTTACTTCATTCCCAGCTGTTTTTTTACCCAATAGGCTAGAATCTCACCGGTACCAACGCCGTTTTGTCGCGCGGTTTTGCGGAACTGGTCGAACATCTGAAATACTTCTTGCTGAGCCTCAGCATGTCCTTCAGTCGGTCTTACCGAGAGATGTATACCTTCTCTGTTTTTCTCAATACTAAAGTCGTAGCCAGCAAAGCGCGTTTTACGGGCCATAAATAGATCCCCCTTTCCAGCTTATCGGCATTTATGTTTTTAGTGTAGCATAGAAGCCTGGAAGGAGTCTAAAAAACCAGCTATTCGAGTTTCCAAGATGCCGCGTTTGGTGTTTGGATACGTCGAGTATGGGATTATTCAAAAAATGTTATCTCTCCCAAGTGAGAATATAATAATCCCCCAAAAAGAGCCCCTGCAGTCGATTAAGTGGTATTCTAGAGTTATCAGGCAACTGGATAGGATGGCAGATGATATTACGGCTTGACAGTAGTGGACTGCGCTTTTATAATATCCGTTGTGCACTGATGGAGTTTCACCGCGGGGTAGAGCAGCCAGGTAGCTCGTCGGGCTCATAACCCGGAGGTCGCAGGTTCAAATCCTGCCCCCGCAACCATGGCGGCGTAGCTCAGTTGGTTAGAGCACACGGTTCATACCCGTGACGTCGGTGGTTCGAATCCACCCGCCGCTACCAAAATAAGCAAGGGCGCGTAGCTCAGTTGGTAGAGCAGCTGACTCTTAATCAGCGGGTCCACGGTTCGAGCCCGTGCGCGCCCACCACCGC
>JAKBWA010000037.1 GCA_021841025.1 Bacillota bacterium
AGTATTTAACCCCGACCAAGATTACGTCCTTTCAGAAAAACCCGATGGTGCGCGTGCAGTGCGCGGAAGTATGCGGCCCGGGTCATCCCTGGATGGAAGCGCCGCTCAAGGTCGTGTCTCATGCGCAGTTTGCCAAGTGGATCAAATATGAACAGTCTTTGGCCGGAAATGGCGGCTAACTATCCCTTTGGCTTGGAAGGGGTAAGACCGTAATTAAGAGGAGGTAGAAATAGCGTGGCTCAATCCTTGTCCCAAGACATGCAAAATCCCCAAGGAGCAATGCGCCCGAAAGCGGGTATGCCACCTGTTCTTCGTGCGTTTTTATGGGCGGCTATTGGCTTTATTGTGGTCAATGCATTCGTCGTCATTGTCGATCCCTTTCGTGGCCATCCGTTTGTCACAGGGCCTTCGGTAACCCTGGGCTGGGTTGGCGCCGTGATAGGATGGCTTCTCGGCATTGGTTCCTGGGAAAGCGTGATTTTGCCGACTTTTGGATATGCAACATCCTGGCGTGAAAGACATAGCGGTTGGCGCCGATATTTTGAGTACAGCACGGACCATAAAGTCATTGCCTTACAATATATGATGTTTGCTGTCGGCGGTTTTCTTATCGCAGGTGCTGTAGCAATGCTGATGCGTTACGAATTAATGACCCCCTACATGACCATTTTCCATTACCCGAGCAATTACCTGACCGCCGTGGGAATCCATGGCACCATTATGATGTTTTCATTCGGCACCGTGATGATGATTGGCGGATTGGGCAATTACTTCGTTCCTCTGATGATAGGAGCAAGAGAAACGGTTTTCTCGCGACTCTCGGGTATCGGTGTGTGGCTGGTTCCCGTGGGGATCTTAACAGTTCTTTTCAGCCCGTTATTGGGAGCATGGACAACCGGCTGGCGAGGCTATCAGCCGCTGGCAGGACAAGACGCCAATGGTATTATCTTTTATTGGTTGGGCGTTTTGGCCTTGACAATGTCTTCTCTGATTGTGGCCTTGAATTTGGTGGCGACCGTGATGTTTCGCCGAGCTCCGGGTCTGACCTGGGGCCGTTTGCCCTTGTTTGTATGGGGACAAGTTACCGTCAACCTGCTGATGTTGATTTGGTTCCCGGAAATTCAAACCACTTTCGTAATGGGGCTGTTGGACCACATCGTCCCCATGAACTTCTTTACGGCCACAGGCAGTCCCATGACTTTCTTAATGCTGTTTTGGCTTTTCGGGCATCCCGAGGTGTATATCATTGCCGTGCCGGCCTTTGCACTGTGGAATGAGATTATCCCCGTAATGGCTCAGAAATCCTTATTCGGTCGGCAATGGGCCGTTATCGGACTCGTGTTTGTCATGATGCTCTCGGGATTAGTTTGGGCGCATCACATGTTTACCAACATTCGAAACAGTGAAATTCTCCCTTTTTCCTTCTTTACTGAGATGATTTCCATTCCGACGGGATTTGCCTATATGGCAGCGATTGGAACATTGTGGAAATCTAAGATCCGTCTAACTACGCCTGCATTGTTGGTGTTGATGAGCATGTTCAACTTCCTTATCGGAGGTCTGACGGGTGTGTTTTTAGCCGACCCTATTGTGAACTTGCAGTTGCACGATACGTTTTGGGTCGTAGGACATTTTCATTACACCATTATCGGCTCTATGGTGTTTACGGCCATGGCGGCGACGTATTATTGGCTGCCTAAATGGTCTGGGCGCATGGCCAATGAAACGTGGGCAAAGACGCTCTCCATCATCACGTTTCTGGCATTCAATCTCACCTTCAGTCAGTTCTTTCTATTAGGGCTTCACGGGATGAACCGGTGGGTTCCTGCGTATCCGTCCTATTTGCAGCCGATGAATTTTGAAGTCTCGATCTTTGCCTTCATTTTAGGAGCATCGTTCTTGGCTCACATCATCTTCATTGGATGGACATGGGTTAACGGCAAGACTTGTGGAGAAAATCCGTGGAATGCCAAAACTCCGGAATGGTTTACCACTTCTCCTCCGCCTCGTGAGAATTTTCCCGCGCAGCCAGAAATTGTGGCAGGATTTTATACCTATGGCGAGGGGGCAAAACCTGCCGTAAGCCAGAGTGCATTGAGCGAGTTGGCGGTTACACGTGAGCCAGAGCTAGAAAGTTAGAGTCACAAAAGAAAAGAGGAGGTGAGTTGATTGTCTAGTCAATTGCAAGAACTCGGACTGGGAAAAGAGATGACGCCCCGTAACCACCGGGCCGTGCGATTTGGATTTCTCTTTCTGGTTGCAACCCAGATCGTTCCCTATGTGGTACTGTATGAAGCCAAATATGTTTATGCTGGCAGCTACGTCTCGCCTCGAGCAAGCCAAATTCTCGGTGTGGTGACGGTAGCGATTATGTTAATATCTTTGGCCTTAGCGTGGAGTGTAAAAGGAATTATTCACACCACGGGAGACCAGGAGGCCATTCGCCGGCGACTGAAGATGACCCTCCTCAGCGGGATTTTGGCCATCATGACGACGTTTTACCAGTGGTCAGGCCGTTATACAGCACCCGAGTCCCGCTTCGGTGAGATGTTTTACATTATTACCGGTGCCGATATCCTATACGCGGTGGTAGGGATTATTATTCTGTGGGCCGCCATCTCCCGGGCCGGGCGAATCAGCCTGAAGCCCGAAAGGTACTGGATAGCGGATGCTGCGCGCTACTTCTGGACCTTTGTGACGCTGGCTTGGATAGGGAGTTGGATTGCCGTTTATCTTCTCTAAATCACAGACGAAATGGGGCGCTTCGCTGTTCTAAGGGCACGATGCCAGTGGGCAAATAAAATGACTTGCAAGGGGGCAATCGGGATATGAGCGGAGGATTTTGGCCAAGCTTACCATTGAAAATGCCATATAGTGAGGGGATGTCCCACTGGTGGGATCCCGCTTGGTGGATTTTTCAAATTGTCGTGATGTCCATCTTGCTATTGACGTTGCGGCGCGTGGCGATGAGTGTCGACCGCGACGAAAGTTCAAAACCGAGTACGTCGAGACGGCCAGGGACGAGTAGCACACCAACAGATAAGCCACCCACACTTCCCGGGTAAAAAAAAGGCTGGCTTATGGTCAGCCTTTTTTTCTACATAACTTGGCAAATGAAATGCGGGACGTTATAGTTAGTTCGATAGGGTCACTAATTAAGTTTCCGGTAGGGCTTATTAATCAATGCCGAGGTGAAGACAATGTACGCGCAGTCAGTGCCTCAGTCGCGCTCCATGACGACGACTGTGGCAGATTATGTAACGTTAATGAAGCCGCGAATTATTTCCTTGCTCCTGATTACGGCATACTGCGCGATGGTTGTTGCGGCAGGGCATCTTCCTTCGCTTAGTCTTACGGTGCTGACGATGATTGGACTGACGCTGTCAAGCGGCGGAGCCCATGCCGTAAATATGTGGTATGACCGAGATATCGATGGGCTGATGCATAGAACAAAAATGCGTCCAGTGGTGCAAGGGCGTGTTCCCGCGGTTCATTCTTTAATTTTCGGCATCATTTTGCAGATGGTGTCATTTTTGGGTTTGGGTTTTTTGGTCAATTGGGCGACGGCTTTATGTTCTCTTGGCGGGTTTTTGTTTTATGTGTTTGTGTATACAATCTGGTTGAAGCGGCGGACACCGCAAAATATCGTTATTGGCGGTGCGGCTGGAGCCTTTCCTCCTTTGGTCGGTTGGGCAGCAGTGACTGGCAGTGTGGGCTGGGCCGCTATTTTAATGTTTCTGATTATCTTTTTGTGGACACCGCCTCATTTTTGGGCTCTAGCCTTATACAAACAAGATGACTACCGTAATGCCGGGATTCCCATGATGCCCGTCGTGCGTGGGGAAAAAGTGACGAAAACACAAAGTATGATCTATGCTTGGCTGTTGTTGGCCGCATCGGTGGCACTGTATTTTACCGGTACTGTCTCCTGGGTTTACCTGGTGATTGCGATTGCTCTGGGCCTTGGGTTTATTGTTTACCATGTTTTTCTTTTGCGAGAACACGAACCCGAGGTCAGATGGGCGAAGAAGACCTTTAAGTTTTCTCTCATATACATGATGGTGATATTTTTCGGCATGATCTTAGCACTGCCGCATCGTTGATTAGGCATTGTATGCTGCCAAAAGAACAGGCCATGAATGCGGTGGCCTGTTTTGCTGTAGTCAGTCATAGTAAAATCTTGACATGGAGATCTTAGGATTCAAGGATCATGACAAACAACTTGGGAGATGGGGGGGCGAAAAGTGCGGCCAAACTATAAGGTATTAAGCGTCTATTTGCTGGGTGTGTTCGTGGGAGCCTTAGACACCAACGTGTTGGGACCTGTGTTTCCGGTTATTGCGCGATCATTTCATGTAAACTTGGAAGTGGCAGCGTGGACCGTAACGGCATATACCGTGGCCTATATTGCTTCAACAGTGTTGTCTGGCGCTCTCGGGGATCGATTAGGACACCGTAAGGTATTTGTCTGGGGCATCATTTTGTTCGCGGTGGCCTCTGTGACAGCGGCTTCGAGCCGGGAATTTATGCTGTTTATGATAGCTCGCATTGTCCAGGGAGCTGGGGCCGGGGCTGTGTATCCCAATGGCCAGGCGGAAGGTTTAAAAGAGTTTCCTCCGGAAAAACACGGGATGGCTTTGGGAATGTTTGGAGCGGTTTTTGGCCTGGCGAGTATCGTGGGGCCGACTTTGGGAGGTATATTGGGCCAAGTGTTTGGATGGCCCGCGGTGTTTATTGTCAATCTGCCCATCGCCCTTGTCGTATTGGTGATGCTGCGCAACACCCCTCCTTCGACAGTCACGGCACGACCCTTGCCGGACTGGCTGGGTGGTGCCAGTTTCAGCGCCGGACTGGCTAGCATTTTGTTGGTGATTATGGGCCAAGGGTTGGTACGGGTAGTATTTCTGGTTCTGTCCATCGTCTTTTTCGGTTTGATGGTGTGGCGTCAACGGGTTGCGCCCACGCCGTTCTTGGATTCCAAGCCTCTGGCGAACAAGGCGGGAATAGCTGTTATGGTTGGGGCGGCATTAATTGGCTTGGATATGTCGGCAGCGATTTTTGTGCCCACATTAGTCCAGTCTGACTTGCACTTTTCGGTATTGCAATCAGGTTTGGCCCTGTTGCCGGCGGCATTTACCGGAGCTTTGCTGGCAGGAGCCGGGGGAGTTTTGGTAGACCGGATGGGCGCAAAAAAAATTCTGTCGGTCGGACTTCTAGCCGCGGCTATGGGGGGCATTCTGCTGGCCTGGCCCCATTTGACCTTTTTCCGTTTTATTTTGGCCATGATGGCCTTAGGACTGGGCACAGCGTTTACGATGGGAGCGCCTTTGAACCGTTTGGCCCTCGATTTGTATCAGAGTCATCAAGCCGGTGAAGCGCTGTCACTCATGGCGGTCTTTCGGGCCGTAGGTCTTGCCGCAGGTCCCATCTTGCTGACAGCAGCCAAAGTGGTTCATGGATTTACCGGAATGTATGGAACCGTAGCCGTAGCGTCAATCATTGGCGCTTTGGTATTTCTTATGGTTCCCGAGACCTCTCGCGTCAGAGAGTCAGTGGTGCAAAAGGGTTAGGATGTGGCCCGGGACTCGATACGCGAAGCCGAAGTAATGCCGTTGAAGGTGTAGACGATTTTCCCGTGGGCATTAAGAATGAAGATCGTGGGCAGATACTGTGTTTTTTTGGCAAAAATAGTGTGGTCCTGGGGATCAATCGTAAAGTGACTCAAGGGCTCATGGTAAATGGCCGCGTAGCGGCGCAAGACCATTGTGAGAGCTTTGATGCCGGCGGTTGTGATGCCAAGATACTTGGCGTGCCCGTCTTGCCCGGCATTAGGATTGTTCTTGGGGCCGGCTACCCCGATGCCGTCACGGGGAGAAATATCCACCAGCGTGACATTAATGTGGTGCCGTTGCCCCCACTTTATCAGTGCGGGCTCCTGCCATTTTGCTTCCCAGGCACAATACTTGCACCATGACGCCATCGTAATAACGATGCCTCCCCGGCTTCCGACAAATGTCCGGGACTGCCACGAGTTTTGAGGGACAGACCACACTTTATAGCGTGGAAGGCTCTGAGCAGTGCTTTGGCTTCCGCAACCCGCCACTAATAAGGATAGTGCCGTCAGGGACCACAAACTTTTCGGCATACTGCGCATAGATTATGCAAGACTCCTTCCTAGGCACCTTCACTGGCTGTACGACCTATTTGATAATCGTATTGTACCACGGAACCGGCTACGCAACCGGGGTGCAATGCCCTGGGGGGTATGTAATGCCCTGAGGTATGTGGCAGTTAGGGACAATTGTGGTTAGTTATTACCGGCTATGTCACCTTGATTATCGTGTTCATTCCTTCTACAATGAAGATTATCATCACGTGTCGGCGCTACGAAATAGCGAGAATCCGGTTGAATATTCGAAAAATGACGGTGGGAGTGAGTAGACATGGACCAACTGGTGTTGGATGCAGTAGGTGTCTCGATTTTTGATGCGCTCTGGATTCTCCTTCCGACGGCTCTTTTCGTTGCCTTTGGGTGGCGAATGATAACGTGGCTTAGCAAAGAATATCCCAAGGAGGTAGCCTATGGGGAAGAGTATCCCCAATGGCTCCAGCCACCGTCAGAAACGAATCCCGGAACTGTTCCCCCCGAATGGGCTGTCATTCGCGGAGGGCAGCGTGGCCGGGGGGTGCGGATTCGAAGAAAAATACCGCGCCGCCACGAATCTCCGTAAGGGGCAGAACCTGAGCAAATGAGAATAGCTGTAGTCCATTAAAGCCGGGAGCCGTGACTCTGGGCTTTTTTGGTTTACACAAGAAGAGGAGAATGCCACAATCGGTGTGGGCAGTATCCCATCTGGGCAGATTTGAGATAATGAGTCGCAATGAGAGGAGAAGCCGAGTTTATGAGTGAATGGCGATTCGACGGGCCTGACGTAGAAGATTTTTTTCGCTATGCGAATATCACCTGTTTTAGTGTCCAAAAGGACGAAAAACATATTGCTATCGGAACTAATTTAGGCGGGGAGTTCGATGTTTGGGGCATGGAAGAACCGGTATATTATCCACATCAATTAAGTCATGTGGGCCAAATGGTGCATGAGGTGCACTATGATCCCTCAGGGCGCTATATTCTTTTTACCGCTGACCATGATGGAGACGAGAACACGCAAATGTATTTGCTGCCACCTCACGGCGGGAAAGCGAAAGTGATTCGTGAAGCGCCGGATCATAAGCAATTGGTGTTGCATGTTTCTAAAGACGGAAAAATCGTGTACTATGCCTCAGACCGTGACAATCCTTCATTTTTCAACAATTACCGGCTGGATCTCGAAACCGGTGAGGAAGAGTTGGCTGTGGAAGGCAAGGACGTACCGACTTACATTGCGCAAGTGTCGGAGGATGAGCACGTTGTTTTGGTGCTGAAAATGTTTGCCAACACGTTTATTGCCGGATTTGTCGTGCAAAATGGCTCATGGAAACCCGTCGTGAAAGACCCCCAGATTCCTCATATCGTGTATGGCGCAGAATTTACCGATGAGAACACCATGTATGTGACAACCAATTATGGCGCTGAATTCAGTTATCTTGCCCGCTATGACGTGGGTACCGGCGAGTTGGAGATGATCCGGCAAGTTGACGGTGAGGACTTAACCGATGTGAAATGGGACGCTGGCCGTCAGTGTCTGTATGTCTTGAGTCATGCTGGAGTCGAGGACGGATTGTATGTTCTGAATATTTCCCGCAATGAAAGCGAATGGAAAAAGATTCCTCTGCCCGTGAGCCTTGTGAGCGGATGGGATGTGACGGAACGGGGACGCGTCTATGTGCTGGGACAATCCGAAGTCTTCCCCAATAATTTGTTTCGGTGGGATCCTCGGGATAATACCTGGACGCAATTGACAGATAACCGGTCAATGGGCGTAGATCCCAACAAAGCTGCCCAGGCGGAAGTCGTCAAATATCCTTCGTTTGACGGAAAGATGATTGAGGCCCTGTGGTTTTCTCCGCCCCGGGGAAAAACCAATGGCTATACCATTATTTGGCCTCACGGGGGACCTCAATATGCGGAACGTCGCCAATTTCGCAGTATCGTCCAATATTTTGTGCGTCAGGGCTATCAGTTTTTTGCCCCGAACTTCCGCGGAAGCACGGGCTATGGCCGAACCTTCAGCACTTTAGTGGAGGGAGACTGGGGAGGAGGGCCCAGGGAGGATATGATAGCCGGCATCGAGTGGCTTTTGGCCAAGAAATGGGCGGATAGGGAAAAAATATTTCTTATGGGGGGAAGTTATGGGGGCTATATGGCCTTGCTATTGCATGGAAGGCACCCCGAATATTTCAAGGCCGTCGTCGATATCTTTGGCCCCTCCAATTTATTCACGTTTCATGATTCCGTTCCTGCTTCCTGGAAACCTGTAATGGATAAATTTTTGGGTAATCCCACGACTCAAGCCGACAAATTTCGCGAAGACTCGCCCATCACTTATTTGGAAAGCATGACACAACCCATGCTGGTCATTCAAGGAGCCAATGACCCCAGGGTCGTCAAACAAGAATCCGATCAATTGGTCAAGGCACTGAGAGATTTAGGACGGCAGGTGGAGTATATGGTTCTCGACGACGAAGGACACGGATTTGCCAAAAAAACCAACGAAATTGCCGTGTATCGAAAGATTGCGGAATTTTTTCACCAATATCAATGACACCGCCCCTAGGACATTCTATGATGAAAAGGCAGACGATGATTATTCGACACGATATAGGTGAGCGCTATGAAATACCGTTCGTCGGTTGATCGCCTGATCGGCTCGGCGGGAGTGGTCATCACTATGATTCCGCCAGAGCGAACAGGTGCAGGAATCATTAAAGTGAATGGGCAGCAATGGTCGGCAGTCACGGATTATCCCGAGCCGATTCCTGAGGGAAAGACAGTCTGGGTCAGTGCGCGCGACCATGTGACCTTAATCGTTGTGCCTGAGCCCGGGTAAGGGGGCATGTGCCGTGTTGGCATTTTTAATAGAAGTGGTTGTGATTCTTGCCTTAGTTGTGTTGGCGCTCCGTTCGGCCCTGCGCGTTGTGCCGCAGGGATCCATCGGAGTTATTGAGCGTTTGGGGCGTTTTCATCATGAGGCAATGCCTGGTTTAGTGGTTAAATTTCCGCTTGTGGATAATCTGCGGTTTGTCAGCACCAAATCCGTGACGGTAACGCTAGCGCCTGAGCCTGTGATCACCGCTGACAATGTCAGTCCGGTCATTGACGCGTATTTCTTGTACCAAGTCGTGGATGCCAAAAGTTATTTGTATGAGATTCAAAATCCAGAACTCGCGATCAAGAATATTGTTTCATCCACTTTGCGCTCTGAAGTGGGTCAGCGTAAATTGGCTGAGGTCATGACGCACCGCGAACAAATCAATGCGGCTTTGCGCAAGGAACTTGATGAAATCACCGGTCCCTGGGGTATTCGCATTGTTCAGGCCTCAATCCGCCAGGTGGATTTGACAGATGAAATGCAAAAAGCCATGGAGGCCCAGAAAAAAGCTGATGCCAACAAGCTGGCGGCCATTGAACAGGCCCAGGGTCTTAAGGAAGCCAGTATTTTGGAGGCAGAAGGCGCGCGTCAGGCGGCGATAGCTCAAGCCGAAGGGGAACAAAAGGCGATGGTGTTGCGAGCGGATGGCGCCAAACAGTCCCGTATTTTGCAAGCGGAGGCGGAAGCTGTGGCTATTCGCCGGTTAGCCGAAGCCCAGGCTGATGCGACGCAAGTGGTAAATCGCGCGGTATTGGCCATGGGCGAAGATGATTCCCACGCCTGGCACCAGGAAAAAATGGACGTGATTCTGCGGCTTAAGTCATTGGAAACTTTGGGTCAGGTCGGCCAGTCTTCTTCAACGAAATTGGTATTGCCGGGCGAAGTTACGGGATTGGCTGGGCTATTTGAGGCGCTCAAGATGCAAAGTGCGCCAAAACAGGAGTGAAACGCGGCCGATTTTAAAAAGGGGGGGCTGTCGCATGACATGGCCCCTCATTTGGAAGGGGAAGGTCATCGGGACACGGCCTCAGAGTGCTTCAGAGCACCAGATGTTTCTTCGCCCCGAAGAGCAGATAAGACGGCCGAAGCCAAGGCCATAAGGGCCATAAATCCAAAAGCGAGGTCCAAACCATGGGTGAAGTGGTCGAGAGCGCCTGGGTTAACGGCGGCGGGCTGTCCCGAGAAGATGGCTAGCATGACAGGGGGAGGTACGGTGGCGGCCACCAAAGCCAGAACACTTCCTACTGAGAAGACATTGCCGGTATTGAGAAGCATGGTCCTGATTCCTGCGGCGACGCCGCGCTCTTGAGAATGAACACTTCCCATGATGGCACTCGTGTTCGGCGAATTGAAGAGACCGTTGCCGATTCCTGCCACTACGAGCCAAGCTGCAATGATGCTGTAGGGTGTGCTCAGAGAGACGCTAAAAGAAAAGCCTAAGAGGCTTACAGCCATTATGGCTGCACCTAAAGTGGCGAGTATCCGAGCTCCCATACGGTCGGCCAGCCACCCTGAAATAGGAGCCGTCACTCCCATCGCCACTGCCATAGGAATCACGGAAATGCCCGCTTGCAGTGCATTCTCGCCGCGGGCACCTTGAAAATAGAAAATGAACAAGAGGATGATCGCTCCTCGCCCCACGGCGATAAAGAAATTGGAGAGATTGCCCATTGCAAACGCCCGGATGTGAAACAACTGCAACTTAAGCAAAGGGTGACTGACGACTCGCTCCCAGCGCAAAAACACAAACAGTCCCAAAACTCCCAACGTCAGAGCCGTGTAGACGACAGGCGAGGACCATCCCCGCACACCGCCCCACGTTATCGCGATGAGGATGCCTAACAGACTCAGCATATACGTAAAGTTGCCCCAGTAGTCGATGCTCTGATTGCGTTCAGGTTTGGTGATATCCCGAAGCTGGCGCCACGACCACAATGTTCCGAACACGCCGATGGGGACATTAAACCAAAATACCCAGTGCCAGTTAACCCAGCTCACTAAGAGTCCACCTAAAATTGGTCCGGAAATTTGTCCCAGAGCAATAACGACGCTGTTGATTCCCAAAGCCAGACCAAGCTGTTCACGGGGAAAGGCATCGGCTACGATCGCCGTCGCATTTCCCATGACCAAAGATCCGCCGATGGCTTGAATCGCACGGATAATGAGAAGTGTCTGCCCGTTGGGAGAGAACCCGGCGGCCAGGCTCGCGGCGGTAAACAGTGTAAAACCGGCGACGTACCACCTTTTGCGTCCATACATATCTGAAAATCGTCCGACCGTCAGAACCAGCACCGTTTGGGTAACCATATAAGCCAGCATGACCCAAATAGCCAGAAAAGATGACATGTGAAGCACACGGATAAGTGTGGGCAGGGCTACCAGGAGTGTCGTGCCATTCACTACGGCCATAAACATTCCCAAACTCGTGGCGGAAAGAGCCCACCATTTGTAGTTGGCCGGCATCGCGCCACGTACAGCCATTATTATCCCTCCCGATAGTTAAAATTTTATTACGGATCGCACGCTATCTTAATGACACTATCCATTAAAACTGTCCAGGAATGGACGACCAAGGCATTTTAGGGTATACATAGATATAGAAATAATTTATGAGGTCAAGTTTGTGGAAATTACCTTGCGACAACTGGCTTGTTTGGTGGCCGTGGCTGACCACGGTTCAATTTCGGCTGCGGCTGAGGCCTTAGATGTCACTCAGCCAACCGTTACTCACCAGCTGAAACTCCTTGAGGATTTAATCGGGCACCGCCTGGTAGACCGCAGTGTGAGAGGCATCACGGTGCGCCCCGAAGGCCAACTGGTGGTGGACAGGGCCCGAGTCATCTTGCAACAGGTGACATCGCTTGGAGATGATCTCGTGGATGTGCGCACGATTCATGGTGATGTTCGTTTGGGCATTATCCAAACCGCCTCGGCTGCGCACTTTCCTTTTGTTTATCGCCGGCTGATGACGCGTTATCCCGATGTTCGTCTCATCGTGACTGAAGCGAGGTCCATGGATTTGGTAGAAAAAGTCCGTCACGGAGATCTGGACTTAGCTGTTGTGACGCTGCCCATCTTCTATACGGATGTGCAGGTGGCTCCATTATGGCGTGAGGAACTGGTTCTGATTGACAATCCGTCTTCGCGTTCGCCAGATGAGGCCCTATCGATCCGGCAATTGGACGGGTTGCCGTTTATTGGTCTGGATGTAGGGACGGGACTGCAAAGACATGTTTTAGAGCTATTTCACGAGTATGGCATCCAGCCGCGCCTCATTTTTCAAGCCACGAGTATTGCTACGGTTATTGGGTTTGTTGCGGCAGGACTAGGAATTTCGATTGTGCCCAATCAAACAGCCCGAGTCTACGCTGATGTGGGGCAAATTGTGATTCGGCATTTAAATCCGACGGCCTTTCGGCAGCTGGCTTTGATTTATCGGCCTTTGGATACTATGCCTAGTGCGGTGCGGGTTATTGTCCGCACCTTTATCAATCAAGCCAGACGCTTTCCCAGGGGATAAATCGAGGCCAGATATCCTCGGAGAATATGGGGCACTTCCGAAAACAGTATAGGACGGGGGCTTGGTCAAGTGACTCACTTGGGTGTATGGAAATAGGTACCGGTTGCGAGATCTCGGGATATTCAAAGTGTAGCCATACCCCTTGCCAATCAAAAGATGATCAGATAAATTTAAAAGCCAAAGCGTTGCATTTTATTTATGGGGGTTATCCGTTCCCGGCAAATGATCCCAAAAATTCCTGAGAAAGAGATAAAAGAATTTACTGGGCTGACGAGATGTGATTGGAGGCGGTGTTTACGGAAGTATTTGATGTGACAATCGTCGGCGGGGGACCGGTTGGTCTATTTGGAGCAACCTTGGCCAGTCTGCACGGCATGAAAGTCAAGATTATTGAAAGTTTGCCGGAACTAGGGGGACAATTGTACGCCCTGTATCCCGAGAAACCTGTTTATGATGTGGCGGGATTTCCTGAAGTTCGGGCCAAAGATTTGGCCCTTAGCCTCATTGCCCAGATGGACCGCTTGCACCCGACAGTGGTCCTAAAAGAGTCTGTGGAATCTGTAGAAAATTTAGAGGATGGAACGTTTGTTTTGCGCACCACTGGCGGGGAGCATTATTCGCGAACAATTTTACTGGCCGTGGGGATTGGTTCCTTTACTCCTCGACGGTTGCCGGCTCAACAAGCTGAGCTATTTGAAGGAAAAGGGTTGCATTATTTTGTGCCGCCTCTGGAAACTTTCACAGATCAGCATGTCTTAGTGGTGGGTGGAGGCGATACGGCAGTAGATTGGGCTTTGGCCGTATCCAAAAAAGCTCACAAGGTGAGTATTGTTCATCGGCGCAATGAATTTAGAGCTCAAGAAGATAGTGTCAGACAGTTGTTTGACACGCCCAATATTGTTGTGATTACACCGGCAGAAGTAGAGGAAATTTTCGGTCATCAACAAGTGACAGGCGTACGGGTTAAGCATCATGAGACGGGCGGAACAGAATTAGCTGTCGATGCGATTATCGGGGGATTGGGATTTCATCCCAATCTGGGAGCGGTAAAATCTTGGGGGATTGAATTCAAGGGCTCGACGATAAAAGTCTCGTTGGATTCTATGCTGACAAGCCGTGAGGGAATTTGGGCAGTAGGCGATGCCGTCTATTATCCGGGCAAGGTCAAATTGATTGCTACGGGTTTTGGCGAAGTGGGTATTGCCGTTGCACAGATCCGTTCCTACCTCCATCCGGGCGTGACAGGACTTCCCCACAGTACGACATTAAAGAACAAACAGCACTAATTGATTTCGAGTGTATGCGAGGCTTAGGTGCGTGGATGTGTTTTGGTCATGGTACCTATCCCCCGTATCTTTTTGTGATTTTGGGGGGAACGGGGGAATGATTTTTTCAAGGGACGTGGGTGGCATTTACCGGATTGCTCTTGTGTGTGATTGCCGCCTGGTCACTCCAGAAGCCTTTCAATCTGTTCAATTACCGGCGGCGAAACTGCTTGGGGACCTTAGCATTACAAAATCATGGCCCGTTATTGGCAGCAATGGCGGGTACCATGGTTTTAGTGGAGGGTCGTGTATAATTGTGCCTGGTTCCACTGTGAATATTCTGAGCTGGCGGGATTCCTCAATCTCTGTCGATGGATGTCGGGTTGGAAAGAAGAGACGGGCGACAACAGGATATTTCCGGGAGGAATCGGCATAAAGAGCTATACTTCCCGAGTGATATGGTCCATAATGCGTAAGGGTTCCCTTGAAGCGCAATTTTAACGATAGGGGGAGAGGATGGTCTTATGATTATTCCCTTTAAATATCGAGTGGATGTTCCGATAGCCAATAACCTTGCGAATAAGCTGGCGCATTACGCCCAGGATATGCACACCAACGAGGAAGCCGTGATTGTTGAAGCCTTAAGAGTGTATTTGGAATCAGACCAGTTCCGGTTGACTCAAGCCCCGACGGTGACTTCTAGCCAGATTCCCCGAAAATAGCCTCCGGGTACTGGCATTTATGTCCTAAGAATTCGTGTTCAAACCATAGACCGTCTCACATGAGACTCCCGAACAAACTCTGTGGCCAATTGTCAGGGGATAGGTATTTTTGGTGTTTCAGCTCCTTTAAAAGAACACACGAAAGTTTCGCCCCAAAACCCCACCCATGGCAGATCTCACAAGAGGATTTACATAGGGCTTTTTTGCGATCAGAGTCCTAAGGGTTTGTCTTCTTTCCCTCAATCCCATGGCATGAATCATCAGCCCACAAAGTGGGCCCAAACCAGACATATTGTCCTTGCCGTAAAGAGAGTTGGCTCAGGCAAGGACTCATGCCTGAGGTCGCCACGGAGGAGAATCTGTGGTTAATCTTTCATATGGCCCATAAACCACCACGCCTGGAAAGCCAAGCAATTACGCCGTTTTTGCTCTATGGTTGCTCTTCTCGTCACATGATGTCGTGCGTGTCCACTCCCTTAAGGATCCCTGAAGTTTAAGGGATTAGGGTAGATCTTCGGAACATGAAGTTGTTAGCATATGATGTGTGGTGGCCACCACGTTTGCCCAGACGCTCAATCCTCACGAAGACATTG
Organism: Bacillota bacterium; assembly: GCA_021841025.1. GTDB lineage: Bacteria > Bacillota > Sulfobacillia > Sulfobacillales > Sulfobacillaceae > Sulfobacillus. Next base: position 15,130 of record JAKBWA010000037.1, read on the forward strand.
GGGGAATGAAGGAGGGTAACGTGTGAGGGAGGACAGGAACGGTCGGAAATCAACGGCGCCTCCAAGGTTTAAGCGGCTCGATGCTCTGCGAGGGCTCGCAGTGTTGTGTGTTATCGTGTTTCATGCGTGGATTATCCGGTCTTTTCAAGGGCCGTGGTGGATGCGTTTTGTCTATCAAGGCTTTCAAGGAGTGGGATTATTTTACATCATTTCGGCACTCACTCTGGTATTAAGCTGGCAACACCGTTCGGATACGGATGCCGAACCGGAAAAAGCATTTTGGGCTAGACGGTTTTTTCGCATAGCCCCGCTATTTTATTTAATGTTGCTTATTGCGGCCTTATTGACTGTAGGAGACGGAACAGTAGTGCCTCCCAGCATGCGCGGACACATTTTTACTTGGCCTAATTTGCTAGCCCACCTGACATTTGTCTTTGGATGGTTTCCGTGGTACCAGAATTCATGGATAGGTGTCGAGTGGTCCATCGGCGTAGAGATGACCTTTTATGCGTTTTTTCCCCTGCTTATGCGGCGGATATATCCCAAGGCATCGCCCTGGTTCTTCGTTCTCTGGGGTTACGGTATGAGTTTAATATGGCCGCATTTGCTGCAATATGTCTTTGGACCGTGGCCAAAGTGGGAACGGCCATATTTGTTTTGGAGTTTTCCGACGCAATCGATATGGTTTGCGGCGGGGATTGCCATAGCCAAATTTGACCACCGTCCCACCTTTCGGGGATGGGGAATATTATGGCTGTTGTGGGCTGTGTTTCTTGGATGGCATCAATGGCCTGTGTTGATGTCCAATGCTATATGGGTTATTCCCAATTATATTCTGGTGTGGCTCACATGGCATGATCATTTCAGTATATCGTGGCTCACGCATAACAAAATATTGCAGTATTTCGGCACTCGGAGTTACAGCTTATATCTCACGCACTGGCTGATTTTGGGATTGATAACAAATGTCGCTTGGGCCAATCCGCACAATCTCACCTCATTTTTCATGCGGTTGGGTGCAGACTTGGGATTAAGTCTTATCGTGAGTGAACTAAGTTACCGATATATTGAACAGCCAGGAATTCGTTGGGGCAAAAGAGTGATTGATTATTTGCATTGGGGACAGAAGCCTCAGAAAAAGAATCCGTGGTCTTCGAGGGAGCGCGCTTTATCGTATAAATAAAAAAACGGATTGGATGGGAAAATCCCACCCAATCTGTTTTTTATTGGTTGTTCAGGGTTATTTACGATAGTAGGCCGCATTGATCTCAATATACTTTTGATCTTCGGGCGCCAGATCTTCTTCCATAAAGATTGCACCAACAGGACATTCAGGCACACAGGCCCCACAATCTATACAAACGTCCGGATCGATGTAGAGCTGAGGAGTCGCTTCGAAGGCCTCATCGCCGTCCAGGCTTTGAGCAGGGTGAATGCAGTCCACGGGGCACACCTCGACACAGCTTTGGTCTTTGGTGTCCTGGCATAACCCGGTAATTACATGGGCCATATGTTCCCTCCTTAACATTCTTGACACACTATCCCCTCTATATTGACGGATCTATTAGGGTGTGTCAAACACAATTTGGGCACAAGAAACCCTGCAGTTTATGCAGAAAGGCTGATGATTTTAACAAGACTACGGATTTGTCAGGGACCAGTCATGGACAAATGCCCCTTCTAAATATTTTTCGAGATCCATGGCCGCTCGGCACCCTGTGCCGGCTGCGGTAATCGCTTGCCGGTAGCGTGAATCCATCACATCCCCACAAGCGAAAACTCCTTCGACGCTGGTGGCCGTGTTTTGGGGTATCGTGACAATATAACCGACTTTGTCGGTTTGCACCTGTCCACTCAGAAAAGCGGTATTGGGCTGATGGCCAATGGCAATAAAAACTCCTTCGGCTTCCAACAGTTGGGTGTGTCCGTTCTCATTATTCCGTACTTCCAATCCAATAACATGGTGGTCTTCAGACTTGATCGCAACCGGCGTGTGGTTCATAACCCATTTGATTTTAGGATTATCGTGGGCCCGGTCCTGCATTACTTTAGAAGCGCGAAGCGTATCGCGGCGATGAACAATCGTGACTTCAGAAGCAAATTTGGTCAAGAAGAGAGCTTCTTCCATTGCGGAGTCCCCACCGCCGACAACCACAATTTTTTTGTCCCGGAAGAAAAACCCGTCGCAGGTTGCACAAGTGGATACCCCATGACCTAAAGCTTCCGCTTCGCCGGGAATGCCCAGCATTTTGGCGGAGGCTCCTGTGGAAATAATCAGAGACCGGCCTAAAAACTCGTCAGATTCATTGACCGTGATACGGAAAGGACGTTTGGATAGATCGACAGATGTCACGGCACCAAAAAAGAACTCCGCGCCAAAACGTTCCGCTTGTTTCCGCATATTGTCCATCAACTCAGGACCCATAATGCCTTCAGGAAAACCGGGGAAGTTTTCGATTTCTGTGGTAAGTGTTAGCTGTCCTCCCGGTTCGTTCCCTTCAATAATCAACGGATTTAAATTCGCTCGTGCCGCATAGATGGCGGCGGTCAAACCGGCCGGCCCTGTACCCAAAATAATGGCCTTTCGCTCGTCCATAATGTCACCTCGCTACTTCAGTTATATTCTCCCGAAATGCACAAAACTATTGGCCCTCTGCCGCTCAGTCTAAAGTTGCCAATGCTTGGACGTCAAGGACATCAGATTCTTCATCTCGCCCAGCTTTCTGGGGCGCGTGCAGATATCCTTCCACGAGTGAGGCTTTACCAGCGCGGCAGAGATTGTTTGTTTAGGCAGGACTCGGCACTTCTTTCCTAACGGTTCCAGCCTATACATTGCGTCATGCGAATTAATGGTACCCCTATAGGGTATGCTCGTCAATTGGCCAATAAACCTGGCAGGAACCGGGCTTGCCAGATGAGGGGATCACTCACACGCCGATTAAGAGGATACACTCCGACTCCTCTCCTCTACTGCGGAGGGAGAAAAAGGTCAGACAAACGGCTGTGGTCTATCTTGACAACCGTTGTGCTGCGGCCAACCGAGGCCATGATCTAATTTGAATGAGGTCCTGTGTTCCGTTTTATCGGGTGTATCGCGAAAAGACTTTCAACAACCCGCTGCATTTCTTTGCATTTCTTCCCCCGCGGTCATGGTGGGGAGTGGCTATAGTCTAATCTGAGAAATCGGCCAAAATTGTCTATAATGGTGGGGAGGAGTTTAAGTATAGAGTAAGACGAACGAGGGTGTGTCATGGCATTTCTATTCAAACATTACAATTTCTTCACCTTGTGGCATCCGGAAGTAATTCTTCTTGTTGTTATTTTGACGGTGATCTATTTTCAGCTGGTCGGGCCGATCAAAGCGCGGTTTGGAGAGAATTTGCCAGCCGTCCCTTTGATTCAAAAGATTTATTTCATGGCCGCTTTGCTAGTCTTTTACGTTGCGATGGGAACACCTTTGAAACTGGTGGCGGATAAATACCTGTTTGCGGGTCATATGATTCAGTATGCCTTATTAAGCATGGTTCTGCCCCCCCTTTTATTAGCGGGAATTCCCCAGTGGATGATTCAAAGCCTATGGAAAACACGGTTTTGGTACAAAGTGCTACGGATCACCACCAATCCGCCCTTTGCCATCATTACCTTCAATATTCTTTTTTCTTTTATTGAATGGCCCCCCATTTTGGACGCCAGCCTCCACTATGACTGGCTTTATGTTTTAGAGTCTTATGTTATGCTGTTTGCAGCGATTTTTCTTTGGTGGCCTGTGATGTCTCCCATTTTGCAGCGCCGTGCCCGCAACCTCAACGTGGCAAGAAAGCCGGGACAACTTCCCGAATTGGGGATGATATCGCGCGGCTACCAACTTTTGTATATCTTTTTCAATTTTGACTTGATGATGCCGGCTCTTGTTTATATTATTGATACAGCTCGCCCGTTTTACGTGTTTTATATGCATGCCCCCCGGATATTTGGCATCTCTGCTTTAGCCGATCAACAACTGGGCGACTTGTTAATGGGCGCCTCTATGACGATCGCGTATATCTCTGCATTTCTGGCTACGTATACCAAATATGACGAGACACACTGGTACGATTGAGTGTGTGGTCCCGGGCGACTGGTTGTGGGAAATGAGGGGCGGATACAGAGAAAGCCGATTGCTCGGGTCAGATCAAGATGAATCGAGCAGGAACATAGAATGCAGGCCTTCGGCAAGAGAATGAGTAGAGTTGCCGGGCCAAGACAAAAGGATGAGGATAGCCAGTGTGGTTTGATCAGCATGTGCACATGGAACATGGCCCCTATACACCCACCGAATATCCTGTGGAGTGGTTGGAGCAGTTTTTAGAAGCGGGACACTCCCGTCACGTAATGGGCCTAGGTATTGTTGAGCATGGGTACCGCTTCACGGAAAGCCAGGGGTTGTTGCCAGGAGAATGGTCAGCGCGTCGATGTCTGTACCCTCTTCGAGGCTACACGGAATTTTTGGATCGCGTTCGCGGCCGATATCCTATTGCCGTGGGTTTGGAAATGGATTATGTTCCCGGAGCAGAAGAGGGGATTAGGAACTACTTGCAACGCTACTCGTGGGATTTCGTTTTGGGTTCTGTTCATTTCCTTGACGAATTTGGTCTGGATGTCGGTGAAATGAAGGATGAATATGTCCGGCGAGACCCGGAAGATATATGGTCTTTGTATTACCACTATTCGATTCAGGCAGTCGAGTCGGGTCTCTTTCAGGCAATAACGCATCCGGATTTGCCCAAAATTTATGGATTTCCCAAACCATCCGATTCGATGTTGATTCCCTGGTATCGCCAGTTTATTGAAGCTTTGGCTGATAACCACGTGGCCCTGGAAATTAATACGGCGGGGCTCAGACGCCCGGTCAAAGAAATATATCCCCATCCGAAGTTGCTTGAAGAAGCAGCGAAGGTGCATTTGCCAGTGACATTGGCATCCGATGCGCACGAGCCAGAGAATGTTGGAAGATTCTTTGATGAGGCCCGCCAATTGGCCAGGGAGTGCGGGGTTGATAAAGTGAGTGCCTTTACCGCCAACGGGATTCAAACGATGTCCCTTGGCTAAGGGGAAAACCAAAGTGCTGAAAAAGGGCGGTGGCTTCGGTCTCAAGACGCAAGGTGAAATCGTAAAAAATGCGTGTCTTAGAGTTCATCAGAGTCATTCCGAGCAAGATGTCCTTGCAAGATCTATCCTTGACAGGCACTTGTTATCCCGAATAGAACCTTCTTCTTCAAAGAAATACTTAACGGGCATGACCTCCAGGCACGGTAATGGGTTCTTCTTGTGTTCTCTGAGAAAGAGAGGGGGGAGTTATAAACTAGATTGCACATAAATGCCTAAAAAGTGTATAATGCAGGGCATGGAACGCACATTAACTAGTCATGAAGTGGCTCACTTGCTCGGTGTGAACATCAAGACGATTCAACGGTGGGATCGCGAGGGCCGACTCAAACCGGCCGGTCGGACGGCCACAGGCCGTCGCTATTATACCGAAGACCAAATTCTGGCCTTTCGACATCAGCCACCGGTCACGACGAGTCCACGTAAGACGGTCGCCTATTGCCGGGTCAGTAGCCAGAGTCAGCGGACCGATTTGAAGGACCAACGGCGTGCCCTGGAACAGTTCTGTACGGCACGCGGCCTCGCCAACGTGGAGTTTATCGAGGAAGTTGGTGGGGGCATGAACTTCCGCCGCAAGCGTTTTTTGGCCGTGATGGACGCAGTGGATGCCGGAGAAATTGGCACGGTGATTCTGGCCCATAAAGACCGGTTGACGCGGTTTGGTTATGAGTGGTTCGAGCGATTCTGCCAGCAACACGGATGCGAGATTCTTGTTCTCAACCAGGAGCACTTATCTCCTGAGCAAGAGTTGGTCCAAGACTTGCTCACCATTACGCAGGTGTTTTCGGCGCGACTGTATGGGTTGCGGAACTATCGCAAAAGCTTAAGGGAGGCCGTTCATGCCGACGTTAGCACACAGGATCCGGCTGGATCCGACGCCGGATCAGATCCGAGTCTTTAAGCAAGCCGTGGGCACCGCACGATTTGTCTGGAACTGGGCGCCGGCTGAATGGAACCGCCAATACGAGGCGGGTCAGCAGTCCAATGCCACGGCCTTAAAACCGCCATTTAACGCGATCCAGTATGAGCAATTCCCGTGGTTGCATGAGGTGCCGCGTGATGCCCATGCTCAACCGTTTGCGGATTTGGCCGGCGCATGGCAGCCCTATTGGGAGGCGCTAAAACAACGCCGCGAACGCCCAACGCCCAGTGCACGACTCCGCGATTTCTTACACAAAACGTCTACCCGACTCGGCCGCGAAAACCCAGCGATAGGGAGCGAGACGTTATCGGTGGAAGGTATGATGCAAAACCATCACTTAGCACGGGCTATTGCCGATCAAGGCTTGAGACAGTTTTTCACGATGCTGAAATATAAAGCGGAGCGTTACGGCACACAACTTGTGGCAGCCGATCACTGGTTCCCCAGCAGCAAACTCTGCTCGACCCCGGGGTGCGCCTATCTCCAGAAGGACTTGACATGGCAAGATCGGGAATGGATCTGTCCGTCCTGTGGTACCGGCCACGACCGTGATGTCAATGCGGCGCGGAATTTGGCACGGCTGGCAACCGAAACGGCTCTACCTGTGGCGACGGCTTGGGCAACGAAGCCGACGAATCCGTCAAGAGACGGAATCGACGGGAAAGTCACGCCTGTCAGAGACGAAGCGAGACCCGCTGGCTATAGGCTGGCGGCTTCGGGGCAGGAAGAAGTCGGTGCGCACCATCGCACACCGATTTTACGCAGATGATGAGTAAAGTAAGTGCAAAAAGTGCTGTCAAAACCGCTCAGCAAATGGTTCATCGCCTGAAACCTGATACCCGTTTGGATATTGTCAATTTTAAAAAGGACCGCATGGTCCATGTGACGCGCGGGAGCGAGGGTCAGTTTGTCGTGGATGAGGACGGTTATTTTCATGAAGAATGGAAAGTGGGTGAACGGGAGGCGGAAACCATTCTTAAAGAGATTATTCCCCGGGAATTTCCTCGCAGTCACGAATTGCGATTCCGCGTTAAAAACCTAAAACAGGCCTAGATGGGAGGATTTTGGTTGACTGTTGCATTGTTCGATTTGGATGGTACGTTACTCGATACCGTACCGCTTATTACATCATGCTTCCAGCAGATGTTCCAGAAATACGGGAAAGTCGCGATCTCCAAGGAGTCTGTGCACGCGATGTTTGGACCCGGTGAATCGATTATCTTCAAAAGAGAATTTGGAGATCGGTGGGAACATGTGCTGCGAGATTATCTGGATTGCTATAACAAAGAACATGAATTTTTAGATGTAGAACCGTGGATGAGGGACATTTTGAATGATTTGCGCGCAAGGGGCGTTCCTTTGGCTATCATTACGAACAAAGAACGGGACACTACTACTATGACTCTGGAGCATGTCGGTTTATCGCCTTATTTCGATGTGATTGTTACGGCCCAAGATGTCGAGCATCCGAAACCCTCTCCTGAAGGAATTTTGAAGGTTCTCAAGATGCTGGGATCCCAAAAGAGTGAGGCCATCTTCATCGGTGATACCATGAACGACCGGGATGCCGCGCAAGCTAGCGGGGTCAAGTTCGTGCAAGCGCTATGGTATGTGCCGAAATCCCAATGGCCTTCTAATCTACAATGGGCTGTGGCGTACTCCCCTGAAGATGCCCGAGCGGTTCTGGCTTCCCATGGGGAAGCCGCCAACCGGTAAAAAATTTGGGTTCGAGCCCCCAAGGATGAAACCTAACCAAAGCGTCTGGCGTTATACCCTATAAGGAGGGGATAACCATGATGCCGTTCGTGATTTTTATCAGTGGTCTAATTATTGCGTTGGTGGTTGCGGTGACGGGAGCGGCGATGGTGTTGGTATGGACGCTGGCTTATGGCTCAGGGCGTTATTGCCGTCGAATCATGAAACAAAGCCAAATGAAGGCGGATGCGGCAGGCCGTGGTGGACGGGTCGTCCGTCTGTCGCGTGAGATTGTGTCCTAATCCCCGAGTTTTGAGTGAATGAGACCATAGAGCCCTGTGAACAGGGCCTTTCTCATTTTCTTTGGATCGCTCGTCTATTTTTTCTGCACTGTATGCCTAAAGGGGGTACAGAGCAGATCTGTATCTTTCCATCTGTACTGCGCCGGTCCCAGCTTCCCTCACGGGAAAGAAAGCATCATTGAAACGTTCCATGCTCTCACCACGATTGTGAGAGGGTCTACATACGAAGATACGAAGGAGAGCGTGAGGCCAAACGGTGTCGGTTTACCTTGAGCATGCCCACCAGGCTGAGAACAGCAAGGGAGAAGGATTAATACTATGCTATAATTTAAAAATATTTTCATTTTCCTAAAATCACGGTTAAAGGACAGGGTGATAATGGATAAGTTGCGTAGCCACGAGATTACTCAAGGAGTACAACGTTCTCCGAATCGGGCCATGTTGCGCGCAGTGGGTTTTGGTGACGATGATTTTCAAAAACCTATTGTAGGAATTGCCAATGGATACAGCAGTATCACACCATGCAACGTCGGGCTCGGAACACTCGCCGAACAAGCAGAGAAGACTCTGAAAGAAGAAGGCGCGATGCCGCAGGTCTTCGGCACTATGACGGTAAGTGACGGCATTTCCATGGGAACTGAGGGTATGCACTATTCTCTGGTTTCCCGAGAAGTTATTGCAGATTCGATTGAGACAGCTTGTCAGGCGCAAAGAATGGACGGTGTGCTGGCTGTCGGCGGATGTGACAAGAATATGCCGGGGGCTATGATTGCTTTTGCCCGGATGAACATTCCGGCGATTTTCGTCTATGGGGGTACCATCAAACCGGGTCACTATCGAGGACGCGATTTAACCATTGTCAGCAGTTTCGAGGCAGTGGGGCAGTATGTGGCCCAAAATATTGACTATGATGAACTGCTCGAGGTGGAACGCCATGCTTGCCCCGGAGCAGGATCATGCGGCGGTATGTATACAGCCAATACCATGTCATCGATCTTTGAAGCCATGGGAATTTGTGCACCCTCATCTTCAACTATGGCTGCTGAGGATGCAGAAAAATTGGATAGCGCAGCCTTGTCGGCTCGCCTTTTAGTCCAGGCGATCAAGAAGAATATTCGTCCCCGTGATTTGTTAACCCGAAAAGCGTTTGAAAACGCGATCGCTTTGGTGATGGCCGTGGGCGGTTCGACTAATGCGGTTTTGCACTTGCTGGCCATTGCCCATGCCGCCGAAGTGCCTCTAAGCATTGATGATTTTGAGGAAATCCGGGCCCGGGTTCCGGTTCTCTGCGATCTTAAACCTTCCGGACGTTACGTGGCAACAGATCTGCACAAGGCGGGAGGCATTCCCCAAGTCATGCGGATGCTTTTGGATCGAGGCCTTCTTCACGGCGACGCTTTGACCATCACGGGCCAGACATTGGAAAAGCAGTTGGCGGACATTACTCCCGAGCCTCCTGGCGATCAGGATGTTATCCATCCATGGAACAATCCCGTTTATCCCACGGGACATCTCAGCATTTTGAAAGGAAATTTGGCCCAAGAAGGGGCAGTGGCCAAGATCTCTGGGATTAAACAACACAAAATTACTGGCCCTGCCCGTGTTTTTGATTCGGAAGAGGCATGCATGGAGGCGATTTTGGCCCGGCACATTCACCCTGGGGACGTTGTGGTCATTCGTTATGAAGGTCCCAAAGGCGGACCGGGGATGCGGGAAATGCTTTCTCCGACGTCTGCCCTGATTGGCGCCGGGCTGGGGGATAGCGTCGGACTCATTACGGACGGACGATTTTCCGGCGGCACCTATGGAATGGTGGTAGGACATGTGGCTCCCGAAGCCTTTGTGGGAGGGACGATAGCACTCGTTCAGGAAGGTGATTCGATCACGATTGATGCAGAGAAACGGTTGTTGCAACTGAATGTTCCTGATGAGGAAATTGAAAAACGCCGCCGGGAGTGGACACCTCCTGCCCCCCGCTATGCCCGAGGTGTATTGTCTAAATATGCCAAATTGGTATCAACCAGCAGTCAAGGCGCGGTAACGGATTAGAGTCATTTCGTGTGTCTTTATCACGGAACGAATAAAGAACCCCAAGGCTTCTGAATTCCATCGAAGTCCCGGGGTTCTTTATTTTGTCAGCTTAAGCGGATGGCCTGACCGACGCCATGTCCAGAGCTGGGGTTTCGAGTCTGCTGACATAAGGACATTCCGGATAGTTTTCGCAGATGGCATAGACATCACCCGTAACCTTTAGGGTTTTTTGACGCACCGAGTATTGACGGCATATAGGGCATATCTCTTTACTGGGGTAAGGCATGTTATCCCTCCTTGTGAACAGTTTCACATTTTCATATTAGATCATGTTGCGCTTTTTGACAATACATTGCTCATAAGAAATTCAAAGTTGACGGAAAAATGGGAAATATAACGACGTTTGAGAATGCTTGACACTCCCGGGATTCTTGCGAGGAACCGACTGACGTCAGCTTGACTCGCAAAGGGGTAGCCAAAAGCCCCCTATCCGGTCGCCCGAAGGTCTCCGGTTACGGGGAATGATCGTTCGCCGAATCCTGTTAACGTCTGATCTTGACGACGCGATATATTTTACGCCTCCCACGACGGCGGGAGACAACCGCCAATATATCCTATTGTCAAAGAGCGAACACACAGTTAGTTTATCGCGAAACGATCCGGGTCTGGCATTGCAGGGAAAAACTTTCGTCTGACGGCGAGCGCCTTCTATCCCCGCCCCTAAACAGCAGGGTTTTACGGCGCACTGGATAAAGCTCATGAAAAGCGCCAGGGCGCGGATGAAGTCTTGCGCCCTGGACTGTTTGGCGCTAAGATTCGAAGTTTTCACCTGGGCTCGAATAGGAGTGAGATGGCTGTAGGGTTAAAGCCACGTGATCAGCTGTTTGAGGCGGTGAATAGTCTGGCGGTTTTGTTCGGCAATCGCGAATGACCTGGGGGTCGTTGGCCTGTCTTCTGCTCTATCAATGAAATGATGCGGTAAAGGAAGAGCGGACAAAGGTTGCCACCGGTCAATCCAGGACTGGGGAATGACGGCATCGTAATCGAGAGGGCGGTGCGTCATATGAGCCCATAAAAGCGTCCAAGCGCGCGGAACAACCCGAAGCAATTCATAGCCCCCGCCACCCACCGCGAGCCATCTCCCTTGCGTATATTGATGCGCCCAATCATGAATTAAGCCGGAAATTTGTGAATAAAAATATGTCGATGCCAACAAATCGGTTAAAGGATCCCAATAATGCCCATCACATCCATGCTGGCTGATAATCAAGTCTGGCTGAAAGTATTCAAGCGCCCTGGGGACAATGGCTTCGAGGCTTTCCAAATTTGAGTCGTCCTCCGTGTAAGGGCGCAGCGGGATATTAAGGCTCAGAGCATAACCTTTGCCCGTACCGAGTTCTTCCACACTGCCCGTGCCTGGGAACAGGTACTGCCCGCTTTCATGACAAGAAATGGTCAGGACATTGGGATCATCATAAAACGCTGCTTGCACGCCATCTCCATGATGAGCATCTGTATCGATATACAGGATACGCCATGAGGTGTGTTGCCGGAGCCATTTGATGGAGATGGCGATATCATTGTAAATACAAAAACCGGAAGCTGATCGCGGCTTGGCGTGGTGTAAACCTCCCGCAATATTGAGCGCGTGCAAAGATTCTCCTGTTGCTACCATCCGCGCAGCGGTTAAAGTGCCCCCCACGGCAAGAGAAGCTGCTTGATGCATTTGCGCAAAGACGGGATTGTCTTCCGTGGCCAGACCATATTTCTGAGCTTCTTGAAGGAGTACAGGATTGTGAAGGTCAGCATTGTTTTGAAATTGCTGGACCATGGCAATGTAATCGGGATGGTGAATTAACAAAAGATCATCCGAAGTTGCGGAATGAGGTTCCACTGTGTCAAGATTGGATAATAATCCCATGCTCTCGGCCAAACTGGTGGTTGCCAAAAGCCGTACCGGATTGAAGGGATGCGACGGGCCAAAGTCATAGAGCGTATACTGGGGAGAGTAAACAAACCGAGAAAATTGGGTCATAAACCATCCACTCTTTTTATTGATATTATATGATTTCTGACAAGAAGTTCATAATGGAGTCAAGCCGAGGAACGTATTTCAATAAAGAAGGGATGACAATGGCCCGAATAATTTTACGTGATGGCCGTGTCGCAGACCTCAGAGAAGCGCGCTCCACTGAGAATGACCGCAGAATGCTCAGCGAATTATTTCGCCAAGCGTCTGGTGATGCTTTGTATCACCGGTTTTTCCACGTTGTGAAAGAAGTGACGGACAAGGATATCGACCGCATGATCTTGGCCAATAACAATGGCAAATCATTAGTCTGCGTGGCACAAGATCAAATTCTCGGTATCGGTCATTATGTGGTGGTATCTAAGAGCACGGCCGAAGTGGCATTTTTTGTGGATGAGCGTATTCAGGGACGAGGATTGGGGACCCTCTTGTTAGAGCATCTGGCTCAAATTGCTTGGCGCGCTGGCATTCTTCAGTTTGAGGCCTATGTGCTCAGTGAAAATCGCAGGATGTTGAAAGTTTTTCAAGACAGCGGTTATGAGATTCATGAACGGCATGAGTCGGGAGTTATTCATCTGGTATTGCCCTTACAGCAAACCGAACGGACTCGTGCCTTGGCCGGCGCCAGAGAAAAGCTCGCGACGGCAGCGTCAGTACGGTGGTTTTTTGAACCGGACGTTATTGCGGTAATCGGTGCGTCTCGTGACTCGCACCGCTTGGGACATTTATTACTGCAGCATGTTCTCCAGGGACCATTTACCGGGGTGGTATATCCTGTGAATCCCAGTGCCCATGCAGTTTTGGGAGTCAGGGCGTATGCTTCCGTCAAAGAAGTGCCGGATCCGGTTGATCTTGCCGTCGTGGTGGTGCCCCGGGATTTGGTTATGGGCGTCATCAATGATTTGATTGAATCTCGGGTCAAAGCCGTGTTGGTAACTTCCGCCGGGTTTTCCGATCAAGACAAGCTGGGAAGGGATTTAGAGGAGCAGTTTACCCGGATGCTGCGGCGTGCCGGTATCCGCCTTGTGGGGCCAAATTCCTTGGGAATCATTAATACCGATGACAACCGGCAAATGAACGCGAGCTTTTCTCCCCGTTTGCCAGGGCCTGGAACCGTCGCTATCGCCAGTCAAACAGGGGCGCTGGGCATCGCTATCTTAGATTATGCCAGCCGGATGGGCGTGGGCGTCTCGAGTTTTGTGAGCACGGGAAATAAAGCTGATGTGTCATCCAATGATCTGCTGCAGTACTGGGAGGATGACGCGGGCACTCACACCATCTTGCTCTATTTAGAATCATTTGGAAATCCCCGCAAGTTTACCCGGATAGCCCGGCGCATTACCCAAAATAAGGCCATTTTGGTTGTGAAAAGCGCACGCAGTCCGGACGCTGTGTTAGCACCCGAGGCATCACCCCAGCACTATGAAGATGATGCCATAGTCAAAGCATTGTTCCAGCAAAGCGGTATTATTCGTACTGACACGCTGCAAGAGCTATTTGATGTCGCAGCGTTGTTAACGTCCATGCCGCTGCCCCAGGGCAAACGCGTTCAGGTTATTGCCAATGCTTCGGGTGCCGCGGTAATCACCGTGGATTCCCTAAAGGTTGGCGGTATGCGGCTCGCACATCCGCCTGTGGATCTCGGTTTCACGGCATTGGCTCCCGGGTATTATGAAGAGGTGCATAAAGCCCTGGAAGACCCGGAAGTCGATGCGATCGTCGTTTTGTTTATCCCGGTGGGTATTTCTCAGGCTACGGGAGTCTCTGAGGCCATTTTGCAAGCGGTTCGGGAGAAGGGTTTAGTCAAACCCATAGTGGCGAACTTTTTGACCACGGGTCCCAATCCAGCCGATTACATTCAAGGCGACTCGTTTCGCATCCCGGTTTACCCTTTTCCCGAACGGGCAGTACGAGCCTTGGTTCAGGTCAGTCGTTACGCCTCTTACCGCAGACAGCCTTTGGGACATTTACCGGACTTGCCCCGTGTGAATACGGTGGAAGCGAGACGTCTTGTTCATAGTTGGCAAACCCCCGAGAAACTTGTTATCGAAACGGAACAGGCACTGGGATTATTGCAGGAGGTAGGTCTTGTTCCCAAGACCTCTTTGAATCAGGAACAGACGCTCTTAACTACCAGCATTCATTGCTGGACGGACGCATTATTTGGACCTGTGATCACAGCGGATTCCACCAGCCATGTTGCGTATACCCGCTTGATACCGTTAACGGATCGCGATGCCGCGGCTTTGGCGCGCGATGTATTGAAACCCCTAAAATTTCCGGACTCGTGTCTTGAGACTCTTGCCGATTTATTGTTACGGATTTCCCGCCTTATCGATGACGTCCCGGAAATCATGGAACTCAGTATGAGTGAGGTGAATGTGAGTGGCGAAGGCAGTATCATTGCCGACGCGACGATTTTGATCGAACCGCGTTCGAATTAAGAGGGGATCCGGGACTATTGCTCACAAAATCCGCCCAGAGTTCGGGGGCCCATTGTGTAGAAAATGCCTGGACGTTTTAGTGAATAGTTGAATACATTGAAAATGACCTGTAAACTTTTTTGAGAAACTGCAAAACGAGCAGGAATATGGTTTCTTGATGTCGAATCGTGGGTCAAGGTTCATTTTGGGAGGAGGTGTGTCGTTACGTTAAAGGCAACTGCACAAGATCCGATATGGCTTGATGGGGGCTACGTGTACTGGAATTTAGGGGTTCAAACGGTTGACGGATTACCTATTCTGGCCGTGGACATTATCGGCAAAATGTCTGCTGCATCTTACATAAGGCTTAAAGCTCGGCACCGTTGTCCCAGAATGTATGTAGAATTTTTTGTCGCCCATGCATTGCAGTACGATGCGGAATCCATTCACTATTTTATGGAGAATGACAACAAAACATATGTGGTTACGGTACCGGATAACATAAAGGCTTTGGAGAGAATGTTCCCCAGCCATCTGGGCAATAGCTGGGCACGAGGGTGAAGGGATGCTGTTCTTTGTCCATTGATGGCCATTGGCAGGAAAATTCTCCAAAGAGATTGTTAGCTCGTGTGATCGGAAAGAAGGGCATGGATCTCGGAAAACCCGGCAACAGAGGGTGTGTTGGCAAGCCCGTCTAAGTCTTTGTTTTCTTAGGCCATGGGTTGGGGTAGGGCGAACTCTCTTGGAGGTATTAAGTGCTGGGAAAGCGGCAGATGCTGGGGGCCTGTGTTTGACTCCGCGGCAGATCGTTCTGGCATGAAATTCTCGTTCGTTTAATGACGTCATAAACCCTCTCTCTTTGCGAATTCAAAGAATCAGACAAAAAAGACCATTGTTGTCGACACGCAAGGGGGAATACGGTGGAAGGATAGAGAGCTTCAATTATCTCCGATGACAATACTGAGCCCAATTTCCCACTCCGACGGGTTCCCAATTGGTCCTATACGCGGCCATGCGTCTTGAACTTGGGCCCCAGGGTCTCAAGAAAGCATCAAGGAGTGGCAGTGTATTGGGTGGGTTTTCTTTAGGGGTGACCGGATTTTTTACTTGTCAAGAAGTTGGTAAAATGGAAAAATATCCAGGCGATTAATCGCCGTAGTTGGCCTTTTCTCGTCAGCATGAAAGAGCAGGAGCGATGAATGCATACTGAAGGAGTGTTTTCGTGATGAATGACTGGGAAGGCCGCTTGACACCTGCGCGAATTGCTCACATCCTTGAGGGCTTGGCCTTGGATGGACGGTACTATGCCGACAATGACTATGACAAGACTCGTTATAACCGGATTCTGGAACTGGCCCGAGCATTAGAAAATTTGCCACACGATGCGCCTTTATTAAGTGAAGTGGTGCCCGTCACGCCGAAAGTCGGGGTGGATGGAGCCGTGATAGATCAAGAGGCCATTTTGTTAATTCAGCGCAAAGACACTCAAAAGTGGGCCATGCCCGGTGGTGCCGTGGAGG
The DNA here is from genome assembly GCA_021841025.1 of Bacillota bacterium. GTDB lineage: Bacteria > Bacillota > Sulfobacillia > Sulfobacillales > Sulfobacillaceae > Sulfobacillus. Next base: position 31,197 of record JAKBWA010000037.1, read on the forward strand.
TGGGGGAGCGTCCAAGCGAGGCAGTCATACGGGAAGTGCAAGAAGAGACCGGCATTGTTATCCAGCCCGACAATGTGGTCGGAGTCTTTGACAACTGGATGGACCGCGACGTTGTGTCGCATCATCTGTATCATATTGTGGTTCGGGGCCACAAGATCCGAGGAAAAATTGAACCGCAACCGGAAGAGATTCTAGAAGCCCGGTGGTTTAATCTTGCAGAGTTGCCCCCGCGGGATCAGTTTCACCCCGGCCATTATGACCGGGTGCTCAAGTCCCTTAGGGGCACGGTTGGGGCACTGGACTAAGTGGCTACGGGTCATTTTTTATTGCGGTGGGTAAGTTGTCTACACTGAGCCGATTATGTTTGAGCTGATATCGGGTGATACCTTGCGGTCCCTTTCTTTGAGCCCAGAGTTTGAGGGTGTCTCGCTCTTTTTGATAAGACAGGTAGGGCACCCCATATCCGCATGACGTGGACACCCGGGAAATATGGGCTAAAATAATTTGCCGGATTCCGGGATAGAATGGAAAGGAGGCTAATACCTCTTCCCATCGACTATCAGAAGGACTAATAATCCTCCCCTTGCCATATAAGCGCAAGATTTGCGGGGGTCCGTCCGTGGCCATGAACATAAAGGTCATGCGCTGGTTTTCCAATACGTGGGCGCTGGTTTCGTTGCCGCTTCCCGTAAGGTCTAAATAACCTACCTCTGTTGGGGAAAAAACACGAAAAGAATCGTATCCCTTGGGAGATACATTAACATGGCCTTCTTGGCTTAATGGGGCAGTGGCCACAAAAAACACCGGTTGTTTGGCTATGAAGTCGACATGTTCGGGTAGTAGTGCACTATAGCTCTTTCCCATATTGCACCTCCTGGCAAAATATTGGGGACCGTTCTCTCAAGCGAGTGGTACGGACTGCCAAAATATTAGCACAGTGGCGAGTGTCCGGACACAAAAAAGCACACGGCAACCGGTGAGTCTTGCCGTGTGCCATTTCAGAGGGCTGGCTTACGCCCTTAGGGATTAACCTGACCCGCGCCGTAATAGTGGCTTATGTAGAAGGGGTCGTTAAGATTTGACACCTGTACGTTTTGTCCGGGCTCAGGCGCTTCGATAAAGGCTTGGGAATACCCTAGTTTCGGGTACGAACCGATGTAAATACCGACGTGCGAAGCTCCAGGCCCTGCTGTTTGAAAGAACACGAGGTCTCCCGGCTGTAATTGTGACTTGGAAATTTTGTGGACGAAGGCATATTGTGCCCAGCTTGTTCTAGGCATTGGCACCCCGTTTTGCCGGAACACATATTGCACCAGACCGGAGCAGTCAAACCCTGTCGAGGGTGAGGCCCCGCCCCAAACGTAGGGAATGCCCAACTGTTGTTCCGCTGTCTTCACAATAGCCTGGTTAAAGCTCACAGATGCGCTATGTGTCGGCAACTGTGCGGATGTGCTGGATGCTGCTCGTTTTCCCGGAATTTTCAGGACTTCTCCAACCTGTAATACATTCGGGTTAGATAAATGGTTAAACGATGCTAAGCTTTGCCATGAAAGTCCGAATTTTGCGGCGATTATACTTAAGGTGTTACCGGATTGCACCGTATATTGTGTGGTTGATGACGACGCTGAGGCACTAGCATGAGACGTTGCCGATGCACTAGCCGTCTGACCGATATGCAGCACTTGTCCGACCGAGATGCGATTAGGATTGGCAATGTGATTCCACTGGACAAGTTGACTGACGGTAACGTGAAAACGTGCGGCAATAGCACTTAAGGAATCACCGGACCGCACGGTATAGGTTGTCGCATGCGCTGTCTGGAAAATGGGAGAAGTGCTATCCGTTTGCTGCTGGAGTTTAGACGACGGCCGTTGAGAATTGATAGGAACGACTGAACCGACAGAATACGGCATAACAGATAACAAACTCATAGTGGCAGGCACAGACAATAAACCTACTGCTAAGCTGGCAGTAACCTTTTTTGACAATAGTTGATTCAACGAATGGGCTCCCTTCCTTCGGGTATTGCCTTCGAGGTTAGTTGGTTGGTTCGGGCTGAAGGAACCCTACGCGCGAGCCATTAGCTCCGCGATTCACCCTAGGAAATCCTAGTAATCCCCCGTACGTAATTGCAACAATTACGATTCGGCACGTGGAGTCGTTGAAAGTATATGAAATCTTAAGCTTCTTGTCATGATATGTCACGAACAATTAGCTCCCTATATAACGATTTCGCGCGCATAAAGGAAGTTTTGCGCTAGTTTTCGCAGATTTTGAGGAAAAATGTCCAAAAACCGGTTTAAATGGTCTTTAAGGCCACTTGCGCTGTTGCAGAAACTGTAGGAAGGACTGAGTGGGATCGGGAAGTGTTCTGTGAGCACGCCAAATCATGCCCAGATCCCGGCTATTGTCGTGGGCCAAACGGACAAACCCGATTCTCCGGGACCGAATTTCCAGCTCAACGGTTCTCTCTGGGACGACACTGACCCCGAATCCATGCTCCACAAAACCAATGATGGCTCCGATACTCGTTAGCTCGTGTTCAATATGAGGATTAAACCCGCGTGCTTGCGCTAATCGGAATAAAACATCACGCAGTCCGTAGCCTGGTTCCATAGTAATGAAAGGATAGTGACGAAAGGCTTCAAGCGGAAGAGGGCTCGGAGGAAGATGCATGGCGTGAGGGGTAATGAGAATTAATTCTTCGGTCCAAAGCGTTTTGACAGCTAACAAGGGATCGCTCAGCGGTAAATCGACTAATGCGACATGAAGGTCACCTGCGGTGATGGACTTGAGCAAACGCTGAGAGCTGCCTTCGGTGACTTCAAACCGAACGGATTGGTTAAGATTTTGATAAGAGTGGAGCATGGTGGGCAAAATAGAGCGTGTGAGAGTTGGCAACACGCCAATCGCAATGGTGCCATGAATGGATGAAGATCCCTGAATTTCTTGCCTCGCATCATTTACGTTTTGCAATATGCGCAACGCATAACGAAGGAGGGTTGCGCCATCATCCGTTAAATCGACCCCATTGGCATGACGGATAAAGAGCGGACAGCCTAACTCTTCTTCCAGCAGTTTAATTTGTTGACTGATAGTCGGTTGGGAAACATATAGACTGGCCGCGCCCTTTGTCACACTCTTATGGTCGGCAACAGCGACGAAATATTCGAGTTGCTTGAGATCCACTTGTTTTATCCTTCCCTTCCCTTCTCTTCTCTTCTTTCATATAGGAAAGTCCTATACACAATTATAGCAAAGACGACTTAGACTTTCCCATGATATCGGTATAGTCTAAGTATGCGAGGTGATTAAAGTGCTAGGTCTTATATTGAAATTTTTAATGGGCGGATTTGCCGTATCCTTCGCGACATGGTTAACTTCAAAGGTTGGGGGCAAAGCCGGAGGATTCTTGTCGGGATTTCCGGCTGTGTTCACCTCGGCGTTGATTGTTGGAGCCTTGGCCCACATAGGACAGAATCCCGACAGAATTCTGCGGCAGATGGCCTTCGGCGGGATGGTGTCGTTACTGGCTGGTATGGCTATTACGCTAGTGGCGCCGACCGTGTTCAAACGTCAGTCTTTTCACTGGGCGTTCGGTTCTTTGCTGTTGTTTTGGGGTACGGTAGCGGGCGTCACCATGGCCGTGATGCAATCGCTCTAATCGCTAGAACTTGGCTTTGGGGCCGCAATCCTTAAATTATTGTTCCGAAACCGGAGGGGGTATCAAAATGGTGTCGGTAATTCGGTTTGTGGTGGGGGGATTGATCATAGTTGCTGTGAGTTTAGTGACTAAGGCCGACCCTCTGTTGTCGGGAATACTGTCGGGATTTCCGGCCGTGTTTTTGACCTCTTTGGTGTTCATCTACTTATCGTCCGGACAAAAAGGGGTGCAGGCATTCACCAAGACAGCCGCGTGGGGCATGGCGGCAACGTTTTTAGCCGCAGTGGGCACGGTAGCAGCCAGTTACGGGAGGATTTCATGGCCATTTGTGATTGCTGCGGGACTGCTGTTGTATGCGCTAGCCGTTACCAGCGCAATCGTTATCACCAACAAAAGGAATTATTCTTGACTTAGGCTTCAGACGCCCACTTGATCAATAATATGGTGAAAGTGAAAAAGTCTGTAACCCAGGTGCATTCCTGGGCGTTTTTTAATTGTGGATTTAATTGCGTTAGCAACTTGACGTAGAGAAAAGCGAGGGATTGTTGTGGTCAAATGGGCGTATTGGGCAGGAGCAGGTGTAATTCTCGCGGCTTTGGCCGCGCAAGTGGCGCGGCCGGTGAGTCGGCCGACACTTAGGACGACCCTGAAAATGCCTAAACTTGGTACGAAGTTGCAAATGGATTGGCCCAGTGGTCCCGAATCCTATCTCGCACTAAGCCCGGGAGGAACAGTGGGGACTAGTGGGCCCAACCAGGCAATTCCGGTGGGCAGCGTGACCAAAATGATGACGGCTTACTTGATTCTTCAGAAACATCCTTTGGCTATTGGCAGCCAAGGTCCGTCTGTGAGTGTTACGCCTCATGATGTGACGGAATATCGCCATGATCTTTCTGGGAATCAGTCGGTGGCTAAGGTGTATGCAGGAGAGAAGTTGTCGGAAGAGAAAATTTTGAAAGGTCTTTTGGTGGCATCTGGGAACAACATTGCCCATATTGCGGCTGATTGGGTGTCAGGATCTTCGGCGGCTTTTACGCGCTTGATGAATCAGGAGGCCAAGAAACTAGGAATGCATCATACCCATTTTGTGGGTCCTAGCGGACTCAATCCAGGCAATGTCAGTAACCCCAGAGATGAAACACTATTAGCCGAGAAAGCTATGCAAATCCCGATATTTCGCGAGATTGTACGGATGCCTCAGGTATCATGGGGGCGTTCGCATCGGACTATAGATAACTTCAATTATGTTGTCGGACATGATGGAATTACCGGTGTGAAGACGGGGTCCACGGTGATGGCGGGCGGATGCTTTGTGTTCTCGGCCCCAAGAACCGTGGGATCACATGTCGTAACTATTTATGGATCAGTGTTAGGGCAGGCGGGGACAGCACAGTTGCCTCAATTGCAATATGCCTTGAATGACGGAGAGAGTCTCATTAACCAGTTATCTGCGCAATTAAAATCTGTATACCTAATACACGCGGGGCAGAAGGTGGCCAGCATCCAAGCGCCATGGACGCATCAAGTGTCTCTCAAAGCTGAGAAAACAGTATCGGCGGTTCTATGGCCTACAGAACGGGTGAAGGAAACTGTGCATTGGCAGGGAAACAACCGAGGGCGTCTTGTCATTCAGGCCGGTGCCGAGAACTGGTCTGTGCCGCTTAAACTGTCGTCGCCATTGCCCAAACCCAGTTTGTCTTACCGTTTGACCCGCGGCTTATGATGCTTCGGGTTGGGGACAGGTACGCTCTCCAATGTTGGAAAATCACCGTAGACTACAGTGTGGTGCCAGTGGCAGAGAGTGATATTCGGGTAAAACTCGCGTGAAGGAGTTTTACTCCGAAGATTCTCCCTGAATAAGGCCGAAAAGGTGTCCAAGTAAGTTTAATAAGGAAGGCAGGACGGGGAAAACTATGGAATTACGCCGGACTGGGATCAAAAAAAAGAGAAAGCTGTGGCCCTATTTTCTGGGAGGGACAGTGCTGATCGGTGGAGGGTTGGGTGGGGCGGCTTATTGGACGTTTGTTCATAATCCGGTCCATGCTCTGGCCACGACCCACGTGAGTTCACATAATGCACACTACACCAGTTATCATTTTACTCACCGTGTCACATTTTTGTTGCTTGGCAGCTCGTTGGAAACCGGTAAGAATCAGCGGGATATCAAGGCCAAAAATGCGCGAAATCGTACAGACACAATGATGCTGGTTTCCATTAACCCGGCCACCAAACAAGTGGGAGTGCTTTCTATCCCTCGTGATTCGCGGGTTGATGTGCCTCCGGTGGGTAAAACCAAAATTGCCGAAGCAAGTTTTTTCGGAGGTGTCAAGGAAAGCGTTAACGTCGTGGAAAAGACGTATCACGTGCCGGTAGATTATTATGCCTATTTGGACTTGTTTCAATTTCCCAAAATTATCAATGACATGGGCGGATTGACAGTCAATGTGCCGCAGAACGAAGTGTATCAACCGGGGGGAGCCTTGGGTATTGATTTGCATAAAGGCATTCATCATTTAAATGGTCAACAGGTTCTGGAATTTGTGCGGTTTCGCAATACCGCGCAAGGAGACATTGGCCGTATCCAGCAGCAACAGCAAGTGTTAAGGGACATGGCCCATCAGTTATTGAAGCCGCAGGAAATTTTGCACTGGCCGGCTTTGGCCCACGATTTGCTTCAATCCCTCAGTGCCACCAATTTGTCGGTGGGACAACTGTTGTCTTTGGGGTTATTTGCTAAAAGCACGTCATTATCCCAGGCGCGCTTTGCCACGATTCCCGGATATGCGACGACACATATGGATCCGTACATGCATATTAAATTGAGCTACTGGCATTGGAGTCGCCAGTTAACGCCGATTTTGATCCAAAATGTTTTGCTGGGCAAGCCTTTGACGGCTCAAGAGCGTCAGCATGTGGTCTTTCAGGTGGAGAGCGGCACGGATTCATTGGCCCCGGCTCAAAAACTAGCCGCGAATCTGTCCCGGGATGGGTACACGGTAAAACCGGTAATTTGGGCCAATCATCACAATCACCACCGCTCGGTCATTGTCAATAGCACCGGGGATCATTATTTGGGCAAGCAGATTGCCAGCATGGTGGGGCCGAACATCGAACAATTTACGCCTTACCATACGACTCCCTGGGACTTTAAAATAGTGGTGGGATCTGACTATTCCTCGTCCAAATCCTTGCCGTAGCTTGGAATTATCCGTAGACTAAGTGAAGGTGATAGACTTGGGTTATTTTGATGAAATGCGGCGATTGCGCCGGCAACTTTTGGACCAATATTGGCCTCTCGTTGAACCTGCCGTCACGCGGTTGCTAACTGAGCAAAGGACCCCATTAACCCAAGTTCAGATCCAAGCGGTAAGCACCTTAATTAGCGAGCGGTTTCACTTAGGGAAAGTTGACGGAGCTTACCTGGAAATGCTTATTAAAAGGCTGGAACATCAAGTGTTAGGATTTCCGGGCGGGGAGAAGCCGTCCGGTTCTTCCGCTGCTGTTCGTTATATCACCATTGCAGATTGCGAAGGCATGACCCCTCGGCAGTTTTGCCGCATTATTCGTCAACTCTTTTCCCAATTTGGCTATCAAGGCGAATGTCATGAGGAGCATTGGCTGGAACTGCGGCACACACAGTTGGCAAAAACGTTATTAATTGATACCGAGGTAGAAAACCGCGTAATCCACTGTAAAGATCTTCGTTGGCTTGAGTCGCGAAAAAAAGGCAACCCCAACCTGCGCGCTATTTTTGTCACTGTCGGATCATTCGGAGCGGACGTGATTGATGTGTGTAATCAAGGCCAGGTGGAATTATGGGATGGAAACCAACTGGGTGCTCTCTTAGACCGAGTGCAGTTGCCTCCTCGTTCCATGCTTGACTAAAAGGCTAGCACTTCTCGGATTTTTGATTGATCAAACGCTGAGCTTCAATAGAAAACTCCATAGGCAAATGACTTAAAAACGTTTTCGAAATTTCCAAAGCTTTGTTTCCCGCACTTGCGTTAATTTCCCCATTCCATGATTTGAGAGAGAATTCGGGCCCCGTGATCACAGCGTCCTCTCGCGATACAAGACTTTGGTTGCGAATCAGGGCGATGCCCGGCGTCGTTTCGATGACCAAGATATCCCGTGTGACATCACAATGATGAGCGCGAGACAAGACGTATTGACCAGCCTCAACCGTCAATTCTCCCTGGGCGACGGCATGAACACTGAGGTGTGATGTCGTGTTTCGGCCTTCGTGAACGATTCGGGGCCGATAGGATATCGTCTGAGATGCGGAACTAAAGGCATAGGCAACGATATTGGCGTGAGAGTGTTCTCCTGTTAGCAGGGTATCGGTCCATTCGTGGGACTGGTGTCCGCCAAAATGGCCTTCGATCCAGGCCATTTGGCTGCCCTTCTCACACAAGGCCCGCTTTTGCACCCAGGTATTGACCTGCTTGTCCCAGTTTTTGACGGCTGTGTAGCTTAAACGGGCGTCATGCTCCAAAACCACCTCGGTTTGCACCAAGTGGCTGGGTGCATAGCTTAAGGACGGCCGCCCTTCAACAAAACTGGCCGAGGCTCCAGCTCCAATGATGATGAGTTGGCGCTCGATTTGCCCGGGATTGGAGAAGGTACGAAAGTAGCTGAGGGGTACTTCACAGCTTACACCGTCAGGGACGTAAATCACCATGCCTCCGGTAAACAGTGCCATGTTCAGAAGGGACAAGGTGCTTTCGCGGTAATTGATCACACGGCCGAGGTATCGTTGGATGAGTTCGGGATTGGTGCCGAGTACATCAAAGAAGTCTCCATAAACAATATCCTTTGATGCTAATGACTCTTGTAACTGTTGGTAGACAACATCGGCTTCGTCCGGATGGTGATAGTATTTCATGACCCCCAGTGAATCCGGCGGCTCGCTAAAGCCTTGATCGGGGCCGGAAGGCCAATAGGGCGATACCTGGCTGGAATCTAACAGCTGAAAAGCTTCCAGACGATATTCGGTGAGCCAGGACGGTTCATTGCGGCTTAGACTGAGCTTTCGGATGCTCTCGGGCGTAATCGTGTCAAAACCAGATAGTTTCTTCCATTTCACGTCGTTTCCCTTCTCTCCTAAATCAGGATGTGAATCTCGCCTGCCCTGGGCATGAACGCTGTTCTTATTGTAGCGCCAAATTTTTGAAATTTGGGGATTGAACATAACGCCCGCGCATTCCCCTTTCCGGGCGTAGCCGGGAGGGGGTCAAGCGGGCGGCGGCTTCTGGGCCGCTTTGCGGGGTTTTTCTTTCGTCCCTTGAGCCTCGACATAGCGTTTTACCGTCTCTAAAGATGATCCGCCGCCACTCCCGACGTAATAGGCGCGGTGCCAAAAGTATGGTGTCCAGTAAAATTTTGCGAGGTGATCCGAAAACAAAAACGGTTGCGCATCCGGCGCGAGCTGAGCGATTTAAGGGTGTCGATCAAGATGGAGATATTTAACGCCGGATGGAGGCTGATCACCAGATGGACATGATCAGCTTCTCCGCCGAATTCGATTAGCGTGCAGCGCCAATCCGTCAGAGTCTCCCGCAAGGCATTGAGAATCTCCGGGGTTAAGGTTGTCCGGCGGTACTTGGTCACAAAGACAATATGTAAGCGAAGAGAGTACACCGCGTGTGAGGCAGACAGCATTGCTGTTTCATTCATAGCCTGATCTATCATGCTCAAGTGCAAGAGGATCGCTACTTTCGCCGCTTTGCCCGACGCATGGTCGGCACGGCGGGGGATCCAATTCCCGTCGATCAACAATACCGCCAGTTCATCACCGAACGCACACCCTTTCTCCGGGAGGGGCCGTCTCAAATTTTGCGCAATGGGGCCGTCAAATTCCGCCAAACTTACAGCCGTTTCTTTCAGAAGCTGGGAGGGCGTCCCAAAATCAAGAAAAAGACCGGACGACAAGCGGCGCGGCTGACCCAAGAGTTGTTCGCGTTCATCCCCCAAATCAACGCGGCTACCGGAGAAATTACCGCCTATCACCTGCACGTCGGGCCCCGCAAATTTCCTGTCGGCATGATTTCCTATAAGGCGCATCGCTCCCATGGAATGCCTTCGTCGATCCACGTCGCCGTGGAGGGCGGCCACTGGTGGCTCTCGTTTGCGGCGGAGGCCCCGAACGTGACAATGGCCGCCACGACAGTCGAGGCGACGGTGAAGCAGAGGGCCGAGGATTTGCGGCATTTATCGCCGGATCAACTGGCCAAGCGCCCGCTCGGCGGGGATCGCGGTGTCGCGAAACCGTTGATGACCTCAGATGGGCAAACCTTTGATCTCCTGCCTGTACAAAAGAAACGTATCAAAAAAGCCCGACGCCAGCGCCAAAAATGGCAACGCCGGGGGGCACGCCGAAAAAAGGGCTCCGAGAATTAAAAGAAAGCCTATCGCAAAGCGGCTCAATATCAACAATATGAGGCGAATGTGCGTCGAGAGTATGCCCACCAAACCAGTCATGCGCTCGTCGTCAACGAAGAGAACGCACTGTATGTTTTTGAGGATTTGCGGATTCGGAATATGACCCATCGACCGAAGGCCAAAACGGATGCGCGAGGACGGTTTCTCGCGAATGAGGCCCAAGCCAAAGCGG
>JAKBWA010000055.1 GCA_021841025.1 Bacillota bacterium
ATATACGATGTTCCCCTAAAACACCAAGGGAGAAGAGGGGCCCATTTTATCCAGTGCGCCGTAAAACCCTGCTGTTTAGGGCGGGGATAGAAGGCGCTCGCCGTCAGGCGAAAGTTTTTCCCTGCAATGCCATACCCGGGTCGTGTCGTGATAAACTAACTGTGTGTTCGCTCTTTGACAATAGGATATATTGGCGGTTGTCTCCCGCAATCGTGGGAGGCGTAAAATATATCGCGTCGTCAAGACCAGACGTTAACAGGATTCGGCGAACGATCATTCCCCGTAACCGGAGACCTTCGGGCGACCGGATAGGGGGCTTTTGGCTAACCCTTTGCGAGTCAAGCTGACGTCAGTCGGTTCCTCGCAAGAATCTCCTCCCTTCAGGGAGGGGCGTGTCAATCGAAGCTGCGCATGATATAATTCGACTTCTGAACCATACTCTGCCCTCCCATCAATATTGATCTCCCGCGATCCATTAAGATAGAGCTGTCTCGTCAATCGTATGGGATCAGTTCAAATGCTGGCTCCTTTTGTCCAAAATTTTTGTTAATCATCAATGCCTGGGGTTGAACCTCAACTTCCGGTCCCGACGCCTCTTGACGTTGCCTGCACGGATGCAACGAGGCCAAAGTCTCTGAGAGCAAGACCTCGTCAAAGTAGTGGAATCCTTAATAGAGCAACCCCGTCCTAGCAAAAGCCCCATTCATCCGCCGAGTTATCCAGACCACCCAGCAAGCTCTTGACCGCTTCCTCCCACGCCGATTGGACGATCGGAATATTTTAGCCCGGTTTCTGCTCGGCTAGAGCCATATCCTGCTTCGCAGTTGGACGATGTGCCGAATGCAAACGCAGGAATTTGACGTTGAGATATGTTTAGAAAGGCAGGAATCTTCCTTTGAGCGGCGAATAAGCTATGGGGAGGTCGTTTATCATATGCGCGAAATTCATCCTATTCAACCATACCCCTATACGTTTGGCAAATATCATGAGCCCATTGCCCACGTAACCCCTGGGGAGATAGTGGCACTATATACCGAAGATTGCTTTGAGGGCCGGGTAGTGTCCGAGCAAGATCTGCCTTCTCACGTAGCCGGGAAATACCTAAATCCGCAAACTGGCCCCATATATGTGGACGGCGCCGAGCCGGGAGATACCCTCTTAGTCCATATACACGATGTAGAGTTAACCAGGGACTGGGCAGTGAGCGCACAGATTCCGTTCTTTGGAGGATTGACCTCCACCATGCTAACCCGGACTTTGCAAGATCCGTTACCCGAAAAAGTCTGGATTTACCGTAGGCAGCCGGATGGCCGCTTTGCCTATAGTGACAAGTTTTCCATTGCCCCACGCCCCTTCATGGGAACTATTGGCACCGCTCCAGACCTCGAAGCTCTCTCTGCCTTGACGCCATTTGCTCACGGCGGAAACATGGATGTTCCCGACGTCAAAGCCCAGAACACCGTGCATCTGCCCGTAAACGTCCCCGGAGCCTATTTCTCTACCGGCGACTGCCACGTGGCACAAGGCGAAGGGGAAGCATGTGGAGTCGCGTTGGAGATTTCCGGCAAGGTTACGCTTTCATTTGATCTCATTAAGAATCACCCGATTAGTTGGCCCCGGATTGAGTCAGCCACAGAAATCATGACTGTGGGCAGCGCGAGACCTATGGAGGATGCAGCCCGGATTGCCTATACTGAATTGGTCCTCTGGCTAGAGCGTGAACTGGGCTTCAATCGCTGGGATGCCTATCAATTGGTGAGCCAAGCCGGGAAATTGTATGTCGGAAACATGGTCGATACCTATTACAGTCTCGTTGCCAAATTATCCAAGGAGTTTCTGGAAAAATAGGATCAGCGTGCGCATGAAAATACCGGCAAATGTGATCTGCCGGTATTTTCATGAATTCCGTTTCCTTTACCCGGTTATCTCTTCCGACGTGTCGCCGGTTATAAGACCGGCATTCTGGATGCGATCCGGGGATTGTTTAAAGATGCGGACCAACAAGATGCCTCCCATAATGATCCATGCCCCAACGACATACGGCGGAATATTGTCGGGAAAGTTCGGCACTGGATAAACCGTGAAGTAGATCGGGAACAGATATAAAACCGTGGCCAATGCCGGAATAATTCCGTGGACGAGTACACGAAACTCACCTAACCTCTTGTAATAGCGCGTCAGCGAGAAGTTGGCAAAGATGTGCACCATCAAAGTCGAGAGCGTCATTAACTCCCCGAGAAAGACGAACCCGGCAAACGATCCCAGCCAAAAGCCCACCAAGCTCACCACTAAGATGTTGATAACTGACTGGAAATGGATTGCCTGGAATGGAGAGCGGTGCACAGCATGGGTCTGTCCTAACCGTTCAGGAACTACAAGCCTATCGCGGCCCAGCGCATAAAGCACTCGGACTTGCGCATTATGAATGGCGGTAATGCAAGCGAGCGTACCGTTTATCACCAAAATCGCCACCAGCCAAAACCATAAGGGCCCTAGATCCTTTTGCGCCATGGTCATCAAAGGAAGCGGAAGGCTGGCATAGCTGCTCATTTTATTCAGTCCCCATCCTACGGTTGAGGCATAGCCGATAAAAACATAATAAATGCCGACGATAAGCACAGCGAGAAAAACTGCCCGACTGATCGTTTTCTTGGGATTCTTGGCCTCTTCGCCCAAGGGGGCCGCCGCTCCATAACCGGCAAAGGAAAAGAGTCCAAAGACCATAGCCATCCCGACGCCCGCCCAACCGCGAGGCGAAGAGGCAGGAAGAAAGGGGGCAAAGGTATTGTGGGGACCTGCTTTTTCCACCAGGACAGTACCCAGAATAACAAACACAACAAATTCGATAAGTCCAGCCACCATTGAATATCGCAGGGACGGCTTGATGCCTTTGTATGAGATGTACCAAACAAAACCCGCGGCAGCCAATGCAAAAGGCCACCAGGTCCACCGGGGCAAATTCATACCCAACCCCATATCCAGGACTGAACGCAGGAGAAAACCGAAAAATAAGATCATGGCAGGAGCGTTAATTCCTTGGTACAACAAATAGATCCAACCGGTGAAGATGCCCATCCGAGGACCAGACCCATGAGCCACGAACGCATAATATCCTCCCGCGCTGGATATTTTTTTCGCAAATTGAATAAGCGTGTTTGCACCCAGCAAGGATGCTATCAAAGCGAGTATGATCGCAAGCGGCATCGCCCCGGCGGCAAAGCTTGCCGCAGCGGTTAGACCGGACACAGCGGATAGGCCCGGACCCATTTGCGATACTGATTGAAACAATACTTGCCAAAAACCCACATGGTTCTTGGCAAGCTGACCGTATGACTGGGCCATGATTGTCCACTCCAATATTAGATTGGCTACCATAAATATCAAATATCATCTGAAGCTATTGCATTATGCCATATGGGTTAAGTATTTGTATTGTGCATGATTCCAATATAAAAACACTAATTCTGCCGAGAATTGCCGCAACAGGGATTGTCCAGCTTTTTTGCCTCCATGGTCTGATCAAAATCGCCAAGAAATCGTCAACGAACCTGGACGTCTGCTGTAAGCTTGCATCTGAACCAACTCAACAAGGTGTCACAAGATAGCGACACTTCTCTGAACTGAGACTACCGGCATTTACCGTGATGCACTAACCCCCAAGGACAATGAACCTCCCAATATCGCGTGGGTTGAGATTGCTTGAGGGTCCACGGCAGGCCAACAATGAGAAATTTTCTTATGGCCTCACCTATGCACCGATTCCTCCCATTGGTCATTGGTTCTTCCGCCACGAAAATCCCAGAGACAAGACTAGCTCTCCTTGGTTCCTGATGACTTTTCAGAGCAATCCTGATAGCATTCAACATGAACAAGAGAAATGTGACCAATCGGGTATCTTTAGCCCGCTGGCAAGAGGAAGAGGAGAAAAATCCGTGTCGAAACCAAACTCCCGCGATCTCATTCTAAAGGCCGCATTGCAAGAATTTGCCGAAAAGGGCTATGACCGTACCACGGTTGACAGCATTGCGCAAAGCTCTCATGTGGCCAAAGGCTCTGTTTATTACCACTTTTCTTCCAAAGAAGCTATCTGGACCGCCTTATTCGAGTCAAAGACCCAAAGACTATTGGAAATCACTATCCAATCGCTAAACGACCACAACACACTTCCTCAACTCTTGTGCCACTGGATTGATTTTTTTTGGGAAGAGCAAGATTTTTTGGGTCTATTTCTAAGCGAAGCCTGGCGCGACCGAGAAAGAGAAAAATTAGTCGGAGAATTCCTCAACCAACTCTTGCAACCCGTCGCGGCGTATATTCCCGAACCCCACCGCCACAATGAATCCTTAGCCTATGCCTTGTTTGGCTCAGTAGCCGTGCCCACATTGCACATCTTAAAAAGTGAGCATCCAAAAAAATCGAGTCTTTACCAGATTGCCCAAGTGATCGCTGCACAATTTGCTTGATTTCTTTTTTTGAACGGTTTATTATACTGACTAGTCAGTATAAATGAAAAGAGGGTTATTCATGCATTCGCCATTGCTTCGCACCAAAAAAGGCTGGTTCGCCCTGGCCGCTGTGGCTATTGTTCCTTTGCTCTACAGCGGGTCCTATCTCAGTGCTTTTTGGAACCCCTATGGTCATCTCAATTCATTACCTATTGCCATCGTCAATCAAGACCAAGGGTATCATGGGCACCAAGAAGGACGGCAAGTGATTCATATGCTGCCTAAGGACTTGCACACACGCATTTTCACCTCCGGACAAAATGTTCATGCTCAAAAGCTCTTGAAATCGGGTAAAGTGGACATGGTAATCGATATTCCCAAGAACTTTAGCCGCGATTTGTTTCACCAACACACCCCTACGATAAGTTATGCCACTGACCCTGGAACCAATTATCTGACCGGAATATTAATGGACCGGGAAGCCGTCTCTTTGACCCAAAGTATGGTTCACCACATTCAGTCTCACATCACGCACCGGGAATTTGCGGGAATGACTCGCCTGCAACAGGACTCTTGGAAACTGCACGAAGCAGCGGCCACACTATCCCAAAAGTCCCAGGCACTAAAACCAGGCGGAATAACTTTAAGTCAAGATTTAAAGGCCGTTGCCACTGCAAGCCGCCAATTGTCTCAAAACACTCAGCAGCTTGCATCACAATATCATCTGTTTGCCTCAAATGTGCAAGCTTATGTCTTAAGTCAAGACAAAGTAAACCACAACATGAATATCCTGTCTCAAAAGGCTGGGGATTTCCACCAGGGGATCCTTCAAGAACAGCAAGCCATATCGGCCTTGGCATCTTACGCGAACAAACTCGCGAATCAATCCACGTCCTTGACAAGCGCTTCCTCTTCCCTGACTCAAGCCACCACACAGCTCCAAGGAAACGAAGAGAGGCAAGGCCAATTACTGCAAGAAGCCATAACTTTGGCACATAAGAGTCCTAACAATCCCTCGACTCAAAAAGAGTTGCAACAGGTTTTGGGACGTATGCAAGCACACCAAGTTCCCATTCAGAATCTCTCCCAGCACATCAATCAGGGAGCAACGGAGTTAACTCACAATCTTCAAGCTTTCACACAAGCCTCGAGTCAGCTTGCGGCCTCGACTCAAGTGCTTGATCAACACGCGGCCAGCTTAACCGCGTCTTCATCAGCATTTGACACGTCCATCATAGAGCTGCAACAAGCTTCGGCCCAAATCACCGAAGCTGCCCAAAAGATTGACTCTGGTGCGCAGCAATTGACAGAACCCTTGGCAAGCTTAGCCCAAGGGCAAAACACCGCAAGTCGTTCTCTCGGTAATTTGTCCAGTCACTTGACCCAATACACAAATTCGGTCAATCTCATCACCCAGCCTTTGTCCCTGTTTTCCTCTCACTTAACCCAATTGTCCAAAGATCTGGGCAAAGCCAAAAATCCTCTGTCTGTGCTAGCCTCGCCGTTAAAAACACATCATATGAACGTCGGCCCCCAAGGCAATTACGGGACAGGCTTGTCTCCGTATTTCGTTGGCTTGTCGTTGTGGGTAGGAGCGTTGGTAGTCACCGTCCTTGTGCCTGGCGGTAAGAAGGACGGGCTGAAAACACGGCAATGGCTGTCATTAGGATTATCCGCGGCCCAATTCTTGGTTTTAACGGCAGGCATCCTGATCCTATTGCCGTTACACCCCACACATCTTGTCGTATTTTGGCTCGTTTTAGCGGCAATTTCTCTTAGCTGGTGGGCTATCATGCGCTTTTTGGTCGAGAAATTTGGGGACGGAGGACGGCTCTTGGCCATCGTTCTCTTGGTCGTCCAACTGTCGGGATCGGCCGGCACTTACCCGATAGCGCTTTCCCCCCGGTTTTTTGCTCTCATTCATCCCTATTTGCCGATGACTTGGGCCATTCATGTGATGCGCTACGCATTGTCAGGAAGCTATCAGTCGGTCTTGGTTCCTGACTTAATCCGGCTTCTGGCGACAGCCCTAGTCTGTTGGTTGCTCACACAATTTCTGCCTGCCCGCCTAGCCTTTGACGCCCCGTCTCTAGAATCGCCGAAAACCTTATCGTGAAAGCGCCAAGACTATAACAGAACAGACCTCTGTGAATTAGACGTAAACAGGGGTCTGTTCTCCAACACGGGCACTTGACACGAACCTAACCTCTCTTCATCACAGTCCTTGCACTATTCCCATGATTCGGCAATGCGAAAGATGCCGTCATCTTGAGATGCTACCAATTGGTCTTTAACTCATTGCCTGTTGGTTTAACAGAAGTGATGCAGACCATCTCAACTAGTTGGTTCTTTGTGCCAAAACCTTGTGCAGTTGGCCTCTATGAAATTTTCTCCTCATTCTGCTCGGCGAACCGTTGTTTTGGGTTCCGCCCCCCCAATCATTGAAAGCTTCCCCTGTGGAGATTGCCGTATCATGTCCTCGGGTGCTCTCGACTCTGAGCACCGGTGTTTTTGCCCCGACTCACGGAGAATGAACCCGAATGGAACTCCTTTGGTTGCCGTTGAACCAAAGCCAGTAAAACACATTTCTGTTCATCGACAACTTATTTCGAGAAGATATTGCCCCGTCATGGCAGACAACACCACGCTGCCATGGTGTATCGCCGGCAGTGGATGGTGAGACATCCCATCCATGTGCCAGCAGAAAAAAGCTTCAGAATTAGCCCAAAAGATGGTCACAACCCAGGACGGGTCATCTTCGACAAATTTCGGCTTTAGTGGCCTACGCAAACAGGGGCCGGATGGGACAGCAATGAACTCCAAATCCGTCAAAAAACTCCATGGCCTCACGTATGGCTTCTAACCGTGTGAGAGAACGGCATCGGTGATGGCCACGGTACATGCTCTTAAAATCGTCGCAGTGCCTTCACCTCATGCCCTCGTCACGAATCATGAACGGCACAAATCCACGACTTTGGGGAATTTCTCTTCCAAAGCAAATGCTCCAGTCTTTTAAATCTTACTGGGAACCAAATCCCCCGGATACAGCTTTTATCCTTTCTGCATCCCTCGTGAAAACAGCTTAAATGAGGATGGAACGCTGTTTCCGGCGCAGACATACACTAGATTCTCAACTCTCTCAAAAGAGAGCTTCTAGGATAACGGACGCCATGACACAGCCATATGCAGCACATCCGGCGCCGGTTCACGCCCGCCCATAATAGAAAATAAAAATCGTCCGTTGAGCCAGTCAACCGATGCCGTATTTTGGTATACATCGATCAACCCCGGATGGGGCGGAAGAGAGGCCGTATGCAAATAAGCCTCTAGAGTCTTCGCTTGGGCAACATCTGGCCCCCGGTTTGCGTCTGTCCCCTGCACCATCAGGGTCCAATTGCCTTCATGCCAGATCACAGTGCCATTCTCATAAAGCTTACCCGTAATCCCCGTGCCTAATGATATGGAGTGGGAAGTGCCGGTCGTGACAGGTGGATGGTTCGGTCCGATTGGGCTATAAGCCTCTAACAGCCCAAGCTGATGGGTGTCCAATTGACTCGGAGTCATCACGTTGAGTCCCCAACTCACCCAGTTCCGCGTGTGGGGGGATTGATTGATAGCGGGATTGTTCACCCCATAGGGACGAGACGTTAAGTGCAGAAAAATCGCCCATCCCTGCTGAGACACATTCGTCGTAGGAGAGAGATATTGTCCCTTGACCTTGGCCGCACCGGGAATCCACGTAGGCGCACCCAGAGCTCGTGAGGTTCGGGCGTGCAACCACTGCAGAGCTTGATTGACTACCGCTGGATAGGAGGAAGATGTCCCTCCCCCGGTGTTCGAAGTTTTTACTGTGCTACCAGGTGACGCGGACATTGACTTTGTCTCAGAGGACGTCGTGGGAAAAACATTTGATGATGGAGTAGTGCTGCCCGACACTGCACTGGCTAAAGACTGTACCGTCCCTTGATGAGTGCTCGGCCCTTCGAACGGGACAGCCAGATTCCCCCTGAGCCCGCATCCGCTCACTCCAAACCCCAACAATCCACTCGCCCCAATCCCCATAACACGGTAACGCCATTTGCTATGCATGTTGCCTCATCTCCATAAACTTCACTTACTATAGATGGAAACGACAAGGCATCAAAATTGGTCACAACATTATGCGTTCATCCACGGATCCGTGAACATTTCGCCTGTATCTCTAAGTCTGCAATGACTGGGCGTTTGGAACCAGCGTTTGGCCCTATACTCAAATGATGGCATAATCAGCACGGGATTGTTCTTGGCACGGAAGCCACCGGCACGAACGACCCCAACACGGCGGCATATTTAGTTGGATGGCGTGCCATTGATGCACCTGGGGGTCGCAGAGCGGTAGTGGCCTCAAACTCTTGGAAAGAAAAGAGTCCAGAGGGGCCAATATTCTGGCCATCTTGTTTTCCTTAAGAAGATTTAAGAAGATTGGCGAGAGTTCGGTTATAGCTGTGGTGTCAACGATATCCGAAATACCTGGCGGTCTTCATTTCTTTCCCAAGGACACCTGTAACGCGTAGATTACAGCATTATTCGACTTTTTCTGACAACAACCACAGCCATGCCGAGCCCAATAGCCATTCCGGAAATTAGGGCCGCCCAGGGAACCTCGGGTGTTTGACCGACAGGCAGACCGGAGCTAATGGGCAATTCATTCGTATCCTTCGTGTTACCGGACGGTGTGAAGATTACTACTTCAAGGTATCCCCTCTTCTTCGGGATTCCGTATGCGTTAGACTTAACAGAGTGCTTTTGCGCTGTACATTTATACTTCCTTGGTCTTTTCTGCTTTTCCATCTCCCACGATCAGCGGGTTCTAAGCAGTCTCCGTTAGGGTTTCGACTGCATCTCACATGCATCAAAGGCACAGTCTTCCAAGCCTCCCGCAAGCCCTTCGCGAGAGGGCAGAAAACAGTGGGAAACCAAGAAGGAGCCACCAGCGGTGCCGAAGACGGCATCTTCAGCACTTCCTTGGGATTAGTCAAAAGTTCAGGACGGATCTGACATCTTCTGTGACGTTATGAAATTGGAAACTGAGAAGAGCTTTGAAGCCATTCGGCGTAGGAGGCAAGATCCGTCATATCCCCAGGGACGATCTAAAGACATCGATGCCCATACCTATAATCGCGGACTCGAAAGAGAGATATTCCGTGAGCTGCCATGCTGAAATCTTGCGGAAAACACGATCTACGACCTTTGATTGATGATGTAAATCCCAATCCGGTCTTAGGCAGTCTTCGGGCTTTTTAGTTAAGACCCATCGAAAATTGATCACGGCTGCCCCATGCTCGCCGCATTGTCGCTGAAGAATGCTGAATTAGGTTTTGAACAAGCTTTATGAGGATACTGCTTACGGAGTCTGTATCTAGACCATAGTGTCTTGAGACAACACTAAAAAGATACTGGCCCAGCCAAATGCCCCCACTTTACGTTCTGAGACACTTCCATGACAATTAACGTACAAATACCCCGTTCGTCTAGGAATTTTAGGATCGATGTCTCAAAAAGGAGGAGCGTTTCTTTAGAGAGTGAATCACCCCCACAGCTATCTAAACGCCGGAACCCAGCTGTTCTTCGCAAGCCATTGAAAGAGCGCTGGATCTTTCATGATCATTGTTCGTCCTGATTGTCCTTGTTTTTGTATCACAACATCAGGCGATTGCCAGATCAAATGAAACAAGGTAGGTTTCTTTGTAGTACGGGAAACCACCTGGCCATTATTATATGTTATTGAAGTTATCCTAATCGATGATGAAATCCCTGAAATAATTCGGTAGTCAGGATAGATCTGATAGACTCCCGAGGAGGTTTTGAGATACAAAGTGGACGGGCCGAACGGCTCCATCCACGGATGTCCTGCTTTCCCATGCACACTAACGGGCGGTGCACCAGATGCACGGATCGCTCCTTTTAGCAATTGGTGGATCAGATGGAGGGTTTGCGATGCATTTTTGGGTGAGCGGTTGATCATCGCTTCGGAATTGCCAACCATCCACACCTTCTCAATCTGAGGGTTCCATGCCGGCGACGATGAATCAGGGGAAGAATACACCGCCAACCTCTGTCCAAAGCCGTCTACCGGTGATGAGGCAAAACCCGGTCCGCTTGCGGATGCACCGCATCCGGCCGCAACCAATACCGCGATAGCTGCTAGGCTTGCCGGCATAATTCTCTTCATTGTATTCACTCCAGTCACTCCATTCCACTGGGACGTATTCGGGGAGATGTTTCATGCGTCCCCCTCGAATTTGTGCGAACCACTTAACAACAAACTGAACAACAAGGATTTCACTACACCCTTAAAGGGTGGCCCACACTGAGCGCTGTCAACCGCCTTAGCATGGCTGATGCTTGAGAAGAATTTTGTGTGATCAGGCCGTTATCAACCACACTCCCATTTTGGGCATTCACGATGAGAATTAGCGTATTACCTTTTAAGGGAGCAGCCAAAGGGGGTTCACTGGCCCATAGGGGATTGGAAAAGTGACCGCGCATCACGACCACATCGACCGGCATAGAGCTCTTGTCCACATAATCTCCAGACGTCGCCTCATTGCCTTGTTTACGTGTGGTGGTAAAATACATTGCAACACGGGGCTTGCTGTCGTGCGCGGAGCGAGCCGCCTTGTCGGCTAAAGCCGCTAGTGTCTGGTGTCCCCAAAGAGGCCCCCTAGACGTCATGTTCGATGAGAGTCTGGCATTCAACACTCCAGAACGAGCATAGAATCTAAAGAACACCGCTAATGCAAAAATAGCGCAAATCCCTAGGCTTCCGGCCGCTATTGCCCTTCGTGTTCGATTCACAGTCTTGAGACTCCTCTTCGTTCGGTTTTTGGCCTCGCATATCGTCTTCAGCAGGTTGCTGTTCTCCATAATTCACGCGCATCTCAAGGATGACATCCCTTGCTTTCTGGGCAGAACCGATCATTAGAAATTCCGTCCCAACATCGTATTCCTACTTTGTGAAACGTCATAATCTTTCCTAAAGTTACGGATAGTGAGGGATTTTATCGTGATCAAAACCGAAACTGTGGGCATCTTTCGCAGCGACTCGAAGATCTTATCGCGCAAGCTAACGTAATCGCTAAGCCGATATCCTAGGAAAAACACCCAAGAGAAACCCTGTTCGTCCATTTACTACACTGAAAAATGCTTTCACCAGACAACTCTCAAGCAAATCAAGACAACTGCCCGTGGACTGGACACGGCCTGTCCCTCACCCATTCTCCACCAAAGCGACACCATCAACAAGTGTAGCGGGTGTGATATCCTAAGCCGTCTGAAAACAAGAAATCTCAGAGGGAGAAAACACGCTGGCCGCTGCTATGTCCCGCGCCAAAGAGACAGATCGTCTCGAGGGGATCTCGAGAAGTTTTGAGACGATCCGTCGCCCTTGCGCTCTCAACTCTCACTTTACTGATAAGTTCCGTCCTTTCGAGCTAACTTGACAGCTTGCTGGTAGGCAGCGTGCATAGCTTGTACCGGAGTTTCTTTATTGATCAATACGGCAACAATAGCATTAAGTAAAACCTCATGAGAGAATTGATCCCACCAGGCTACCTTCGGTTCTGCGACAGCCGTAGGCAATACACTTAATGAGACCCGTTGAGCCGGATGGGTTTTCAGAAAGGCTGTAGCCGCTTGAGCCACGTCCGTGCGCACCGGAAGATATCCCTGACTGTGCTCCATCCAATAAAGTTGCCCTGTTTTAGAGGTGAGATATTTCACAAAGGAAAAAGCGGCACGTTGTTGACTGGGCGTTGATTTAGCAAATATTCCTAGATATCCTCCGAACATAGACGTCGCGTGGCGAACATCGTGAGGCAATGGGGCTTCCGCCAGAGTAAATTTGTTTCCCACCGCCGCCTGCACATATGGATAAAAACCCGTCGTCCCAATAAGGATGGAGCTGGTTTCGTTGGCAAAGTCAGTTTGGGACGCATAACCGTGAGTTAATACCGCAGACCCGTTTTTAACCATATTACTCCATAAGGTTAAAGCTTTAACTGCGGGTCCGTGAGAAGAAAAAGCTGCTTTATTCGGCATGCCGTTGGAACCCACAAAATTTCCGGCCGCCTGGTCAAAGAATGCAAGCCACGGATAGGTGTGTACCAAGGTAATGGCAAAGGCCTGTTTGCCCGATCCGGACAACTTGGCGGCATCTCGGGCAAATTGTGTCCAGGTCTTAGGCGGAGCGGTAATTCCAGCGTTGTCGAAAGCATTTTTGTTGTAATACATAATGGCGGCACCGAGATTGAAGGGCAGCAGATATTGATCCCCATTGGGCCATTTCCCCGGCTTGAGCAGATTAGGGTAAAATGGCGTCAACGAAAATCCGTGAGGTCCTTTAATCAGAGGGTTCAGATTGATTAAGCTGTGTGTTTGGATAAACCCGGTGGCCCATGGCGGGTTCATTTGTGACAACGTCGGAGGATTGCCCGCAACGATAGCAGTCAACAACTTTGGCTCCAAAGCGGCATCATTGGGCACGACGATGTCGTTGACAGTAATCTGAGGATGCGACTTTTCAAATTGATGAATTTCTCCGGCTAAAGCAACTTTATAGGGCCCCGTCATTTCATTCCAAAAGGTAATGGTAACAGGGCTGGTACTGTGTGCAGTCTTATGCGATACACCAGGGCCGCAACCAGCCAAAGCAGACGACATGACTACCGTGCTGAGAAGCGAAAATATAATTGATGATTTTTTGTTCACGGAAAAACTCCTCCTTATATCGTAAGGTAATGGTCTCAACGACAAATCAGTATCATCCGAAAACTCAGAAATCTCTCAGCCTTTAATGCCTGTACGGCTAACCGATTCAACAATTTTGTGTTGGGCTATCACGTAAAAGATCAATACGGGCACTGTGGTAATGGCAGCTGCAGCAGACAACACTGTCCAATCTGTTCCGTTGGCTGTGGAAAGAAAATTAGCCAGGCCAACTTGAATAGGTTGGACTTGCGGACCATTCGTCACAATGAGCGGCCATAAGAAGGCATTCCAGCTCAGCAAAAACAGGTAAATACTCACCGTGGCTAAAGCCGGCATCAGATTAGGCACAACGATTTTCCACAAATATCTCCACGGAGTAACACCGTCAATCCGCCCCGCATCCCATAATTCTTTAGGCAAGGACCGCATGAACTGCATCAGCATGAAAACGGCAAATCCGTTTGCGGCAAAGGGGACAATTTGAGCCGTGTAGGTATTTAACCAATTTAAATCACGTATCAGTAAGTAGTCCGGTACAATAATCGAATAAAACGGGATCATCATTGTCGACAAAATGAGCGCCAAAAGATATTTGGTTATGCGGTTAGGCAAAAAGACAATGCTATAGGCAGCTAAGGTCGATGTTAAAAGCGCTAGCAGCGTTGTCACCAGGCCCATACCCAGCGAATTAACCAGAAAACGCAGCCATGGCGCCAGACTCCAAGCTGCTACATAGTTGTGAACAACTCCTTGTGGCAAAAGAGCACCAGGAAAACTATAGGCGCGAGTTGACGTCTCTAAAGAGGTAGCAAAAATCCACCAAATTGGAAACACCACAAGCACAGCGGACAGAGCCAGAAAAACATATGTGAATATCCGAGTCATGGTACGCTGGTGCATCGTTGTCATCCTCCATAGTAAATAGACCGGCGCGAAACCCAAAACTGCAAACCGGTCAAACCTAATATCATCACAAAAAATATTACGGCTTGAGCTGAAGCTTCTCCAAAGTGAAAATAATTAAAAGCGGTTTCATAAATCAGATACGTCAAGGTCGTCGTCCCGTTTAAGGGTCCTCCCCGCGTCAACGCAAAGATTTGGGTAAAAGTCTGAAATGCATTAATCGTATTAATCACAATCACGAACAATGTAGTCGGTGACAGAAGCGGCCAGATAATGTGCCAAAACTGGCGCCATGACGAAGCCCCATCAACCGAAGCGGCTTCAAGCAAGTCTCGAGGAATATTTGTCAGCCCCGCCAAAAACAGTAACATCGTGAAGCCAAAACTGAACCAAATCGTGTAGATTATCAGACTCACTAAAGCTAAGGTTGGATCGTTTACCCATCCAATCCCGCTTCCCAGACCCAAAACCCCCAAAACATGGTCAATGAGCCCGACACGAGGTTGGTACATCCACAACCAAACTGTCGAGGTGGCCACAACCGGCATCACATAGGGCAAGAAGAACAAAGCTCTAAATAAGCCGCTCGCACGCATACCTCGGTATAACAAAACGGCAAACAACAAGGAAATGGCACCCCCTACCACAACAACTCCCAAGGTAAAAAACAATGTGACTCGTAGGGCTTGCCAAAAAGACTGAGTCTCTAACAATTGGTGATATTGATTGAATCCAACAAACCGGGGATGCATCCCATACATAAAATGAAAAAAACTATACCCTCCCACAAAAAACAGCGGAACAATCCAGAAAACGATCAATACCATTAATGACGGAACCAGATACCAGAATCCATAAGACGATATGGATTGGTCTTGCCTTGTCATGATTCTGGTCTCTCCTTGAATTCCGTGTGCCGGATAATGCTATATGAAATATAGCCTTCCCGGTGATAGCCAATACTGTAGATGACGGGAATGTGTTCTGTCGTGTAGGCTACTTGTTGGAGATAAAGAACAGCCTCATCGGACGGAATTCCTAAGGCATTCGCGGCTTCTTCACTAGCGCGTTTGATCGAAATTTGAGTAGCAGCCGACGAAATTATGATGCCCAAACGAGCTAATGCAGCCATCATTTTGTCAGAAAAGACTGTTAAATCAACACGCATCGTCCCTACTTGGGCAGGCAGGTAATCAATGAGAAATACAGCCGGATCACCACTAGCCAGAACGGTTCGCGTGACGCGGTAACCGTCCGTTTCGTCCGGCAAATCAAGCGCATCCGTCACATGGTGCGGAAGACTGACAGATGCGATGTGAATATTTGTCACCGACGGCTCAAATCCATTGTCGGTCACAATATCCGCCACACTATTCAAGATATGCAATGGGGCATTCATGGTTCGTAGCGGTCTAGCAGCAAAAGTTCCGACACCGTGTTTTCGAACAACCAAGCCCTCTTGTTCAAGAGCACTAAGCGCAGAACGAATAGTAGGACGACTCATACCTAGAAGCTTGGCCAATTTGTCCTCGGACGGCAAGCGTTGACCAGGCGTTGTAGTCATTAAAATTTCTTCTATCCCATCACGTGCAAGACGTTGACGCGGAATAAACCGCTCTGTCATGACGGGTCCTCCCCCCACCACTCCTAAGACGTCTTACGACTTTGGATACAACCAAAATATAGCAAACCCCAGCGTAAACCGCAAGTCGTTCACTGCTTTTTTGTGGAACCTACGTCTATGTGAGGATTAGTACCGGTACTGCGTAATGGATCCCTTACGCAATGCACTTTCGCAAGCATGAATATTTGAGAAAATGCCCAAATGACAGAAAGAAGCGGAGGGCAAAATCGTTATATCGAAGGTTTCAATTCTTCTTTGTGCTCCAAATTTTCACCAAGGTTTAGCACTGCTCGCACCCACACATTCTCAACCGCTCAAGGCCTTGCTCTTCCCATCAATGCGCCGAGACTCCCAAAGTGCGCCAAGTCAAATCTGCGAGCAATCTTTATGGGCGCTCACGTGTCTGTGGCCTATTGCCACGTGTCCACCCAACAGGGCCAATGAAAACCTCAACCCCTTTAGAATATGGTGTCCCTCATATGCCCAGGGCTGAAATCCACGGACACACACAGAGTCTGACCCTTTTTCCTGGATGTAGATGGCAAGCGGCCATGGGCTTGCCCACCTCCTCCCCACGCTACCTTTTATTTTACTCTCCACTCCGCTAAGGTCTCTCTACAGGCCTCTACTCAGGCTTTCCCGGTCGTTTTTAGTGCAGGGTTGCCATCACGTTGATGACGACTAAGATCACCATGCCCACAACATAGAAACGCAGGCCCCACATAAGCCACTTCAACCCCGGGGTTAGCCGTACAAGGCCTAAGGATTCAATCCGGCGGCGCGACTCTTGATGTTGCTCGAGAAGTTTGGTAATCTCGGGTTTCTGGGAATTTAGCTGTGAATCATGGTATGAAGGCATGCGATCCGTCCTTTCTTCTTTCCCATCCTTTCTTCCGTTCTGTGTTCCTTCCGTCATAACATTGTGGCCACGGCATAAATGACGCCGGCAAGAGAAATAAACCCGCCCACCGTAATTCCCAGCACATTGAGCCACCAAGTATTGCGGTAGGATCCCATGATCTCGCGATCATTCACCAGGATCAGCAAAAATAAAAAAATGGGAGGCATGGTCAAGACTGCAATGATGTTGACGAAGATAACGATCATTTCAAGAGGAAAGCCAGGGATGAGCACCACCAGCCCGGCTGCCAAAGTCATACCAGCCAAAATCGCATAAAAGCCCAGGGCTTCAGACCACCGGCGATTGAGGCTGGCGGCTTGACGAAAACTCTCCCCCCAAACATAAGCGGACGATGTCGAAATCGTAGTAGCGGCCACAAGTCCTGCCTCTAAAATGCCCAAAGCAAACAGACTTCCTCCAATCCGGCCAATATAAGGGGTCAGTGCTTCAGCAAATTGAGCCCCATTAAATTGGCGGGTGTTCATGTGATGGGAAAACAATACACTGGTGGCTACAAGACATGCCACCGCAGCCAAAGAGGCCAAGCCAGCTCCCAACACGGTATCCCAACGCCCGTGACGAATGTCCGGTTCCATGAGCCCTTTATCCCGAATACTGGCTTGCTGAAAATACAGCATCCAGGGCGTGATCGTGGCTCCAATGTCCGAGAGCGCCAGTAAAATCATGTGTTTACTCCATCCTCCCTGTGGAGAGACAGAGATAAACGCGTGGGTTAACACCGGCCACGAGGGATGACTCATTAAGGCGATAGGCACAAACACCAGATTAAAAGTCGCAATAAGAAGAACTCTGCGTTCCCATGCAAAATACCGGTGAGAAAGAGGAGCCGCCATCACCAAAGCCATCCCTCCGCCAACAGCCAGTGCTGACGGGATATGAAAATAGCGGGCGCCCGCCACGATGCCGACAAATTCCGTAATGAGGGTGAGAAAATTAGTCAGCAACAGATCACCCATCGCCAAATGACCCCACTTACGGCCAAAGCGGCGATAGATCAATTCGGCCAGACCGCTTTGAGTCAAAGCGCCTAGGCGTACCGTCATTTCTTGGGTAATCACGGCGAGAACAAATGTCAAGAGAATGAAAGGGAGAAAAAAATTGATCCCAAATTGCGAGCCGGTTCCCGCATAAGACAACATGCTGGGGGCATCATTTTCGCCGAGCATGGCTAAAAGGCCTGGCCCTACCAACAGCCATAAAAGCCGCATCTGACGGCGTTTTTGCCGTGCCTGATGAACCTCGAAACAATCTTGTAGACGTTGATGCAAATCCCCTGGCAAAGGGAGCGGGTCCACTGCCTTGAAGTCTCTATGGATGTCACGGTTAGAGGGCACTTTCACTCACCTCGTCAATTGAGGAATACAATGGCCCATCTTTTGGCCCGTTCTTGAGAATTCGAAGACCCGGCTGTTTTTCATTGGCATCCCATGTGCCGTGCGTCCTTCTACCGGGTCTCCTTGAATTTACTTAATTTGCGGTATAGTGTGCTTCGGTGAATGCCGAGACGTTGCGCCGCCCGAGAAATATTGTTGTCACATTCCGCTACGACATGTAAAATCCAGTCCATTTCTTGTTGGCGCAACCCCGGTTCTGACGGACCATTTTGGCGTATTTGCGAGACGGCTTCGTGAAAACTCTCGGGGAGATCCTGGGTGGTAATAACGGGAGATTGGTGTGATTGAGCCATAATGCGCTCGGCCACATTGCGGATCTCGCGCACGTTTCCTTTCCAAGGGTAATTATTGAAGACCACAGCGACCCCAGGAGAAATGGCCGGGGAGAGCCTTCCCGTTTTTTGCGCAATGCGGCTTAAAAAATACTCCAGGATTTTCACAGCGTCCCCCGGACGCTCTCTGACCGGGGGAAGAAAAATGGGCAATACGTTTAAGCGATAAAACAAATCACGGCGGAAGGCGCCGTCTTCAACCATCTCTTCCAGATTTTGATTGGTAGCCGCAATGACTCTCACTTGAAGATGCATAGACGATTGTGCCCCAATGCGGGTGACCTCGCCCGTATCCAAGACCCGAAGCAGATACGGTTGCAAGGACAATGGCAATTCCCCAATTTCATCCAGGAATATGGTTCCTTTGTGAGCCAGCTCAAATTTGCCAGGACGTCCCTCTTTGGCCGCTCCCGTAAACGAGCCGCCCTCGAACCCGAACAACTCACTGCCAATAAGTTCATGCGGAATGGCTCCGCAGTTGACGGCAATATACGGGCCTGCGGCCCGGTGAGAGGCACAATGAATGGCCTGCGCCATAAGTTCTTTGCCTGTCCCGGTTTCCCCCAGCAATAAAACGGGTGAGTCATAACGAGCCGCGGCCCGCCCTTGCTCCACGGCTTGCAGAAATTGGGGTGCCTCCCCAATTAAGCTGCCAAAGGAGGCCAGGGGCATGGGCGTATCCTCCTTATGATGATTTTTGAGGGCCAGGGTTGAGGGTTTCCCCACCCGGGAAGCTCCCGCAGGGACGGCTTGGATAAGAGTTCCGATAGGCTGACGCTGCCGGTAACAGCGATGCAACACCCATTTCCACCTGGCATAGGCACCTTGCACTTCCCACGTGGTTCCATCCTCCATCTGTGAATAATGCGCAGGCAGAAAGCGCAGTTGGTTCTGGTTGTCAATCCACCCTTGATCCCAGGCAGCCGATGAGCAGCGAATAATTTGACTCCCGCGGTCCAGAGCAATAACAAGCGTGTTAGGGTAACGGGCCGCCAACTCCAAGTATTCTCCAAAGATCATAAACCGCTCCAACTCCAATGAATCACGCAACCGGTCTTCGATAGCGCGTGCAATGGACTGCACGACCGCCAGCGAATGCGGATGATGGTACTCCCTGAGCCCGGTGAGATCGATAACCCCCAGCACTTTGTGGGTGGCGGGATCGGTGATGGGGGCCGCACTGCATGTCCAAGAATGCACCGGCTGACAGTAATGCTCTGCCGCAAAGATTTGAACTGCCGTTCCTAAGGACAGGCAAGTGCCAATGGCATTGGTTCCAGCATGGTCTTCCCGCCAACTGGACCCGGGCACAAAGTTCATTTTTTCGGCCGCTTGACGGATATTGGACTCCCCGGCAATATTCAAAATCAACCCCTCGGCATCAGTAAAAACCACCAAATGCCGCGAAGGCATCATCGTATCGGTCAGAGCATGAATATAGGGCACAAGATTTTCGTGCAGAAAGTGATTGGCCCATAACATTTCCACGGCCGATTCGTTGGTCAGCCTTTGGGCTGCCGAGCGTTGTGGGCTAATGCCCACGTCTTGACAACGCTTCCAGGAATCCACCACAAAACTTCGTCCGATTACGGGATATTGCCCGGAAATAACAAACTGCTTCCAGGTCTGTTCAGTTTCGTTGATGGCGTGATGGATATTTTTAGGAACACTCCGGACTAATAACTCGCTTCCCATACTCATTCCTCCTTAGCCCCTAAGCCTAACCCAGCACTACACCTGAACTGACATATCCAAAGGACGGCATCTCTTGGCTAGTGCATCCCAAGCGCTTCTCCGCCTCCGCCTCGGGCGGGGCCTTGGGTCGGATCGGGCGCATCCAGAGTGTCACTGATAAGAACCGAGGTGGTGAGAACCATTTTGGCGATTGATAACGCATTGACCAAGGCCTGAATCACGGATGTCACCGAATCCAAAATGCGTGCCTCACGGAGATCCTCCAATTGCGCATTGAGTGCATTCAACCCTAAATAGGAACCCAAATCGATGTGGGCCAGCACCGTTTCGGGCGACAGCCCCGAATTTTCCGCCAAGGTCCTCAAGGGCTCCTCTAAGGCACGGCAAAGAATTTGGCGCGCCCATTCTTTGGTGTCTGGACGAGAAGCCAAAGCGAGGTCTTTGATCTTCATGGCGGCATGGACATAACTGATACCCCCGCCTAACACCACGCCGTCTTGGAGGGCATGCTTGGCTGCGTTAATGGCATCTTCGGCCCGTTGCAAACGTTCTTTTTGTTCAACAGTGTTAAGCCCTCCGACCAACAAAACCGCAGTGTTTCCGGCCAGACGAGTCAGCCGTTCCTCCAGCTTGTCCCTTTCAAAGGGCTGTTGCGTGTAAGCAAGTTGTTCGCGGATAGCATTTTGCCGCCCTTGAATGATATCAGGAGATCCGTGCCCATCTGTCATAGTAATGCGATCTTGGGTGACAACAACATGCCCGGCGAAGCCCAAATCAGTCCACTCGGCTTCGTCAGGGGATAAGCTCAAATCCCGGGCTAAGAACCGCCCGCCGGTAAAAATGGCCAAATCCTCCAACGCCATCTTGCGCCAGGGCCCAAATTCCGGCGCTCTAATGGCTGCGATATGGCGCAAGGAGGATTCATTCAGTGCCACAATATGAGCCGTCGCTTTTTCGTCATAATCTTCCGCGATGAGAAGAACGTCGTGTCCTTGTTCCACGGCCTGCTCTATCAAAGCATCTAATGTCCCGAAATGACTCAACTTTTGGTCGGTGAAAAGAAGGGCAACATCGGTCATTTCGATAGTCATGCTCTTCGGATTGGTAACAAGATGATGAGAGATGTATCCGCGGTCAAATTGCATACCGCCATGGTACTGAATAGTGTCTGGTCCAAAATGGGGTTCCAGTTCAATATGACTTTCAACCCCTAAGCGAGTCAGGATCTCGGCGACTAGCTGGCCCAAAGTTTCGTCTCCGGCGGCAATGCGAGCAACGGCTTCCAGAGCATTTTGGCCATCCAGGGCAAAACACTGGGATAAGATGATGTCCTGGACGGTTTTCCCCCAGAGTTCCAATTGTCTGGTCAGATCCACCGAGTTAATGCCCTCATCCAAAGCTGGTTGGGCATGCTGGATCAGAGCATCAGCCAAAATCATGGAGGTGGTGGTGCCGTCACCTGCCACTTCATTCGTTTGAAAGGCCGCCTCACGAGCCAATTGTATACCCATATTCTGAAATCGGTCCAAGACTTCGATTTCGTTGGCAATACTAATGCCGTCGTTCGATACCGCCGGTTTGCCAATCAACCGGTCCATCACGGCCAATTTTCCTTTAGGGCCCAAGGTGCCGCGCACGGCTAGGGACAAGATATGGACACCCTGGGCCAGTGATTGGCGGGCTTCTTCTTCAAATCGCAATAACTTTGGCATCCCCAAAACTCCTTCCTATCCTGTCCTGTTTCTGTTCCAGAAGCCCAGGGCTTAGGGCACGAGCACCGCTCGCCCCATGATTTCTCCTTGCTCCAGCATAGCCATGACGCGTGGCGCATCTTGCAGAGGGAATTGGCGGGCCGTGATGATCACCTTGCCTTGGCGGTTTAATTCCATCAGTTCCGCCAATTCATTGTAGGTGCCCACCAAATTGCCCACGATATTGATTTCACGATTGACAAAATCCAAGGTCGGCACATTAACACGGCCGCCATATCCCACCACCGAATAAGTGCCTCCTTTGGCTAGCATTTCAATGGCACTTTGAGGAGTTTGGTGTTCACCCACGAAATCGATCACAATATCGACACCGTCTTTAGCAATGCTCCGGACTCCCTGAACGCCTCCGTCCGGTCCGGCTAATACGCTATAGTGCGCACCGATTTCTTCAGCGAATTGGAGACGGTTTTTTTGGGTATCCACAGCAATGAGGGTAGCCGGTGTGAGAGCCTGGAGAATTTGGATGGCAAAATGCCCGAGACCTCCAATCCCGATAATCACAATACGGGTGCCCGGCACACTCCACGGCACTAACTTTTTGATGGCATGATAAGCCGTGATGCCGGCGTCGGCAAAGGGAGCAA
Source organism: Bacillota bacterium (assembly GCA_021841025.1). Classification (GTDB taxonomy): domain Bacteria; phylum Bacillota; class Sulfobacillia; order Sulfobacillales; family Sulfobacillaceae; genus Sulfobacillus. Next base: position 22,420 of record JAKBWA010000055.1, read on the forward strand.
GAGGAAGGGGATCGGTGCCTGGGGCTAATGGCACTACCGAGCGGACAGAGGTTTTCAGATACTCGGCATAGCCGCCATCGGTGCCGTCCAAACCCGGAAAATGCCCGTTGACACAATACATATCGCGCCCCTGGCGGCACGCTGCACAAATTCCACAAGACATCAAGGGATGCAATATCACAGGATCTCCTTTTTTCAGGTGAGTTGCGTTTTTGCCCACGCTCTCGACCCAACCGGCATTTTCATGGCCAATCGTATAGGGCAAAGAAGGATTGCCTAAAGCGTCTTTCCAAATGCCGTCGACAATATGCAAGTCGGTGCGGCAGACTCCGGCCCCGGCAATTTTTACAATGACATCGGTATCCGCACCGATTTCAGGCGGATCAATCTCATCGACGGTTATGGGCTCATGATAGGCGTGAATACGTCCAGCTTTCATCATTTAACCTCCCCAAAAGAATAGTCTTGCGGCCCGTGAACCGGCCGTGTTGTGAATACCCGCTAATGCGAATCCACCAAAGGTAAAGAATAACCCGGGTCTTGGCGGGGATAACGCACGGCAAGGAGCCCTTGGCAGATATGGGCATTGGATTCCATATTCAGGGCAACCAGCCGCAGAATATGAGAATGACGCCCCCACAACTCTGGGCTAATCGCCCTCCCCGAGATGTCCACGATCACCGCATCATTATCACCGCATCCCACTTTCCAATATTGCGCCATCTCCTCATAACGCTCCAGCAGTTGTTGACCCGGAGCAGGCGCTTGAAGGATTTGGCGCACTTCCTGCCATGTCCCCGGTGTCCACGAAGACATATTGAGACCCTGGGTCTGAAGATAGTCCAAAACCCGCTTCTGCCGGGAATAAAACGCCTTTTCCTTGAATACACGGCGCACACTTTCCAAATCTCCCGTCGATTCCGAAAATATTTGGGAAAATGACTGATGGCGGGCAATGCCTTGATTGAGTTTCTCTTGGCTTTCGTGATCAATAAGCGTAATGCGCGCCGATTTAACCCACGGCAATGCCATTAAAGCGTCGTCCAAATCTTTCATCATCATAAACGAGAAATTAGGCGAGCACCAATAGGTCGGCAACCGCAAGGTGACGGCAACATCTGTGTCTGATACCTCGAGACAGGCGACAAAGTTGAGTTCGTGAATGGACCGGTCCAATTCCGGATCATAGACATGATCTAGAACATGCCAAATTTCTTTAATTCGAGCCTCTTGCGTATACATCACGCACACAACCTTTCTTAACCTGCTTGACGGGTTTTTTGGCTGATGACATCATGGCGCAGTTGGGACAGGCGGGAAGGCACGTCAATCTCATAAAGACGCGCGGCATTCGTCCCCAGAATTTTTTTCTTAATCTCGCGTGTCAGCTGGACACCCGTTTCCTGACGGATGTCATCCGGCAATTCAAAACTCATGAACTGATCGATAAGCCACCGAGGCTGCCATAAGGCGTAATCACTGCCAAACACAATGCGGTCTTCATTAAGCCAATACAAAAGCTCGCTGATAATTTGGGCAAAGTAGCGGGGTCTGGTGTGAATGAAAGCGTTAGCGACGGCCAGACCGGCATAGACGTTGGGCTCTTGAGTGGCAATCCAGCAAAATTGCTCCAGACGGGGCAATCCCACATGCTCCACAATAAAGTTCAGATCCGGAAAAGTACTGGCGGCGTCATCGATGTCGGAGACATCGAAGGCATCCATGTTCAATGGTTTAATGGTGGGGCCTTTGTGAACATGAATGTTGCGAATGCCCACTTGCAGGCACTTAGCCAAATATCTTTGCGCCCAAGCATCCGACAACCGGTATCCTTTCGAGTCTCCATGCCATTCGGCGGTATAGAGCTTAACCCCTCGGAGATGATACGTTTTTGCCCACTCTTCCAGACGCTCCAGACCCTCCTCACCATCACGGGGGTCAAAATATCCATTGCCAATCAGCCGGCCCGGATATTGCTCGGCTAAGGCAAAGTTTTTGGCGACGTTGCCAAAAGGTTCCTTATAGAAGTCCGTTAAGCCGACCGGTTGAAAAATCGCCACGTCAACATACCCCGTTTCGAACACGTCATGAATGAAGGTCTCTTGATCGTATCGGAGAAATTTGTCATGGGGCCAGAGCCACTCCTGGGGACTCAAGTTGCGGTGATAATCATAAAAGCAGTCAATAAATTCCTGGCCGTGACGATTCTTTTGGTTGGCTGTACTGCCATCCCACAACGCGACATGACCATCAACCACAAAAATTTCCTCACCGTCTGTTGTCTTGTACATTTTCCTACCTCCTAGTCGATGTGGTGATTTGTACTCGTCGGAAGATCGCTTTCCACGCTTTCCTCAAGACAAGAATATTGCCCGGGAATTTGAGGATCACGGCCCTCACTAATATGTAAAGAAGCATTTTTGGTGCCAACATTCTGTCTCGATCTGATTCGTCTATCTTCCAAGGGTCAGCCGACCTTTTCCGTTTCCATGGGTCTATGGTTTGTTGCAGATTTCTTGGAGCGTTGCATATTGCAACAAAAGTAACAAAATTCTATTTACTATCTTACAACGAAGTTTAGGTGTTCTGAGGGAGCTCGTTTGAATCATCTGCCATTATTTTTTGGTAAAGTTTAAATTTGTGAATAGTCGTCCTATTATGTCGTTTTAAAACCCTTGAGACCACTCGGGTCAAGCGAGATGTTGCAAAACGCAACATCTAAATCCCTTGCGCAACAATCCCGAGACCATCCCCCCTTAAAATACCCTTGAAACACGGCGGTGTGAGCCAATTGGAGCAACTGGCACCAAACATGCTGCATATAGGGGATAAGAGCGTAACGACGTTCTTCATCCGTGTTGATAGGCGGATGCATAGCCGAAAGTTGTGATCCTGACCCATGAGCACAGAAGGATTGGGTCAAATTGAAAAAGCATTTCGGGAAGGACCTATAAGGATCTAAAGGAGGGTGCATCATGGCAACGCCGTTATCGAAAATTACCGCACAAAAGGGCATTAGCCTGGCTGAAGCAACGAGGCGGATTGCGGATTTGGGGTGGCTGCCCACATACGCGCAGCAGTCATTAAAATATCCGACCGACTACAAATTCTCGAAAGCGCCCAAAGACCCGATGAAGCAAGTACTCCGGTCATATTTTCCCATGCAGGAAGAGAAGGATAACCGCGTCTATGGAGCCTTGGACGCTGGACTTAGGGGGAATATGTTCCGCAATGTGGAACCCCGGTGGATCGAGTGGATGAAATTGTTTTTGGCGATCATCCCGTTTCCCGAAATTTCCGCGGCCCGCTCAATGGCCATTGAAGCCAATGTGGTGCCCGGACATGATCTCAGAACCGGATACACCCTGCAAATGATTGACGAGATGCGGCACTCCACCATTCAAATGAACCTAAAGAAATGGTATATGGAGAATTACGTCGATCCCTCAGGATTTGATATTACCGAGGCGGCATTTGGCAAGTGCTATGCCACGACGATCGGCAGGCAGTTTGGCGAAGGCTTTATCACCGGAGATGCTATTACCGCGACCAACATCTATTTGCAAGTCGTAGCCGAAACGGCCTTTACCAATACCCTCTTCGTGGCAATGCCATCAGAGGCCGCAAGCAACGGCGACTACGCCTTGCCCACCGTCTTCTTATCCGTGCAATCCGATGAGTCCCGGCATATTGGCAACGGGCACTCCACATTAATGTCGGTCTTAAACGATCCCGACAACCACCTGTTGCTGGAACGCGATATCCGCTATGCATTTTGGCAAAATCACGCCATTGTCGATGCCGCAATTGGCACGATCATTGAATACGGGACCAAAGACCGCCGCAAGGACAAAGAATCGTATGCGGAATTGTGGCAGCGGTGGATCTTCGATGACTACTACCGCAGTTACCTCCTGCCGTTGGAAAAGTACGGGCTGAAGATTCATCATGACGATGTGCAAGCGGCGTGGGACAGGATCATCAAGAAAGACTATGTTCATTACGTCGCACAGTTCTTCTCCGCAGGATGGCCCGTGAACTTTTGGCGCATTGATCCCTTGGATGAACGGGACTTCGAATGGTTTGAATACAAATATCCCGGATGGTACAACAAATTCGGCGCGTGGTGGGAAAACTACCGAGCGCTTTCCAAACCGGGGAGCACCCCCGTCGTCTTTGCCGATACCGGCTATGTCTATCCCCACCGGTGCTGGAGTTGCTTGGTTCCTTGTCTGATTCGGGAGGACATGGTGGTCGATGAAGTTGATGGGCAGCTGTATACCTATTGTTCCGAACAATGCCGCTGGACTCATAAAGTGGCTTTCGCCAGCGAATATCAGGGACGTCCAACGCCGGCGATGGGAAGATTCAGCGGGCGCCGACAGTGGGAGGAAGTCTATCACGGCTGGGATCTGGCCGACATTATTCAAGACTTGGGATTTGTCCGTTCTGACGGCAAAACCTTAATTCCCCAACCCCATTTGGAGTTTGACGATGCCCAAATGTGGACTTTAGACCATGTTCGGGGTTATGAATTGCGCAGTCCTCTTATTGATCTCCGCAATATGAACCCCGAACAAAGACAAAAGCACATTGATCAATATCGCCAAGGCTTTAGTGTGCACAAGATTTAAAATATTGCTCCCGGGGCTGCTCGTCCCAGGAGGCCATGGCGTACGTATTGGGGAGGGTTGAAGGTTATGGCGTATACGGTGCGACTCGAACCGGTGGGCATCGAGATGGAAGTGGACGAAGGCGAGAGTGTGCTCAAGGCCGCGTTTCGGCAGGGGATTATGCTCATGCATGGATGCAAAGAGGGGCAGTGCGCGAGCTGCAAATCCATTCTGCTTGACGGGGATATTGACTTGCTGCAGCATTCCACCTTCGCACTGCCAGATTACGAACAAGAACAGAATTACATTCTTTTGTGTCGGACGATACCTTACAGTGATGTGAGTATTGAATTGCTCAATTACGACGAGGAAATCCTGAAATTTGCCATTCCCGTTAAAGAATATGCCGCCACCGTCACGGGGATTGAGACGTTAACACATGACATGCGTCTATTGCGTGTACACTTAACCGATCCTCAGGGCTTGCGGTTTTTTGCCGGGCAATATGTGGATTTAAGTTTGCCTGAGTTTGGTGTAAGCCGGTCGTATTCAATGGCCAACACGCCATCTTCGTCCCAGGACTTGGAGTTTATCATCAAAGTGTATCCCGGGGGAGCATTTTCTCAAGCGTTGAATGAACGGATTAAACCGGGTGATCCGATTAAGGTGACAGGACCTTATGGCATTTGCTGCCGGCGGGACAATGATAGCCTGGTGATTTTGGCCGGCGGCGGATCGGGCATGGCCCCTTTGCTTTCTATCTTCTACGACCTGTTGGAAAATCATATTGACCGCCCCGTGCGCTTCTTTTACGGCGCGAGAACTCCGGATGATCTGTTTTATGTGGACAGGATTTTGGAGGCGGGAAAAACTCTCCGGGATTTTCAATTTGTGCCCGCTTTATCCCATCTCCCAGATGGACAATTGTGGGACGGAGACAGGGGATTTATCCACGAGGTTGTCAACCGGCACTTAGAGAGGACTCAAGACGCGGCAGCCGACGCCTATGTCTGCGGTCCTCCCCCCCTTATCGATGCCATCGTCCCCATCTTGCGGATGAAGGGTCTCGATGCAGATCGCATCTACTTTGACAAGTTTTATCAGGCTTCTCCTCTGCTATCTCCCATTAACCAAAGGAGTGATCAATAATGGCCACGACATTCAACAAATCCGCAGCGGCCGGCGCGAAAAAATTTGCCGACTGGGATTCCCGGCATTACCGCTACTATAAACCCAAAGGACGCAAGGCGACTCTCTATGAGGACGTGACGGTCGATGTCCAGCCGGATCCCAACCGTTATTTACTGCAGGGATGGATTATATCCTTCGCAGATGGCATTCCCGCCTACTCTCCCACCCGCACGCGCCTGAATTGCAGCGACTGGCACTTTTACAGAGCCCCTGACGAAGAATGGGAACGGCCGCACTACCAACGCCAGTCGGCTATTGTGAAGATGATTGGTCAAGCCGTAGCCAATGCTCGCCAGCAAAAAGCCGTTAGCAACTTTGATCCCGACTGGGTCCATATTTTGCAAGATCATGTGAGTGCGTCCAAGCACGCCGAATATGGATTAGGCACAGCGCTTATGAGCGCCCAGCGCGACGGCATGACCCAGATGATCAATAATTCGATCTTAACCAACGCGTCCTACAAACTCCGCTATTCTCAGGATTTGACCCTGTATTTCGCCGATATTGCTCCCGATTTTTCCCAAACGTTTGATGAATCGGCCGGAAAGGAGCACTGGCTAAACGACCCGATTTGGCAGCCGACCAGAAAATTGGTGGAAACGGTATTGGCCACGGCCGATCACTTGGAGCAATATTTTGCCATCAATGTCCTCATTGAACCGTTGGTACTGGAGCTGTTCCGCAGTGGATTTGTCATGCAACTGGCCGCTTTGCATGGAGATTTTCTCACACCGACCGTGATCTCAGCCGCGGAAGCTGACTATTCCCGGAACATGGTCAACACCATTTCACTCATGCAGATTTTGGCGGACGACGAGAAATTCTCTCAGCAAAACCAAAAGGTAATGACAGAGTGGCTACGCCGTTGGTGGCCGTTGGCCACTGAGGCAGCTCAGCACCTGCAGCCTATTTGGTCATTGCCTCGGGTCAAGGCGCGTGGGTTTGCGGATGCCATGAAGAATGCCGAGAACCACGTCCAGCAAATCTTGCGCCAGATCGGCGTTGATTTTGAGGAGGGAGGAGAGCATTCATGAGTGCGCGACAGGATAATCTGAAACGGGAAATTTCCACCAAATGCGGCGTGACCTTAAATGACAGTGTCGAAGGCCGGGTCATAGCCGAGGTGATGGCCCAAAAACCCGGGGTGGTCGTGAAGTATTATCCGGCCATGATTCGTATTGACGGAGAAGGACGCCTCGAATTCGACATGACCGAATTCAGTGAGGCCCTAGGCTATGAATTAACCCCGTTCCTCTTCGAAGTCGAGACATCAACCCATTACGGGCGGATGGTGCGTTTCGATGACAAAGTCGTACTGTTCGGACGATTGGAAGATGCCCTACAATACGAAGAAGAAGAAGCTGACAAATAAGCTTAAGACACAGGATACCAGGCGGGATGAACCAAAGGGGCCAGAGCGATGCTCAATCACCAACTTGAAGACCGCTTGAATCAATCCCAGAATCTGGCGATGACGCCCCAGATGGTGGTGTCATTGAAGGTGCTGGCGTTGTCCGGACCGGATTTGGCCTCTTATTTGCAAGAACTCTTGCTGGACAATCCGGTTGTGGAATTGACCCACCCGGATTACGCAAGGGCCTTGGACTACTCGGGTATCACCTGGGCCAAAAACGCGGCCAAGGACCCCACAGACATTGCCGATCCTCAAAATCACGATCTGTACAGCTATGTTGAAGAACAGATCAGACTCATGCTTCCTCTAGGAAATTGCCGGCAATATGCTTTGTTTATTGCCGGCAACTTGAATCCGGATGGCTATTTGCGCATGAGTACCCGAGAATTGGCCCAGGCCATCAAGGTCAGTGAGGCGGATTTATTTCCGGCGCTAAGAGTTGTCCAACAGTGTGATCCTGCAGGAATCGGAGCCAGGTCCTTGCAGGAATGTTTATATTTACAAGCCTTAAGACGCTTTGGCGCATCACACCTGCTCACCCAAATTCTCCAGGACCACTGGGACGCTTTGAAATCCCCTTCGCCGTCCCGACTGGCCAAGACACTGAAACTGACGAACCAAAGAGCCTTGGAGATATTGCAAGATTTACGGCTTTTGCAACCTAAACCAGGGGCTGCCTTTGGTCCAGGGGCTCCCGTTATGACGGGATATCCCGATATTCAGATGTCATGCCGTCCAAAAGGCGAGGTAGCCGTCGAAGTGCTTAAGGATTCGCAACCCTCACTCTCTTATGTCCCGGAATATAAACGCTTGAGCAAAACGGCACAAGACCCGGCGGTGACGGATTTCCTGGCGCAGTCCCTAAAACAAGCCCGGTGGGTCCAAAAAGCCTTGCGAGAACGGCAGAGCACCTTGCAGACGGTGGGATCCTTGATGGTGGTCCGGCAAAGAGGTTATTGTTGCCAAAATGAGCCGTTATTGCCCCTCACGGTTAAAGAGATGTCACAGACTCTGGGATTTCATGAATCCACCATCAGGCGAGCGATAGCGGACAAAATCTTGATCTGTCCCCGGGGATTTTTGCCCTTGTCTAGTCTTTTGTGCGAGCCTGCCACCTTCGACCATAGCGTGTCCGTGGCAATGATCAAAGACTGTATCCAGTGCATGATACGAGGAGAAGATCCCGCTCATCCCCTCTCAGATGCGGCAATAGCTCATCAACTAGAAAAAAGAGGAGTGTGGGTTGCCCGGCGCACCGTCGCGAAATATCGCCAGGAATTGGGTTTGCTTGCCGCCCACCAGCGCCGGCAACAAAGAGACTTGGGATGGCGGCAGCCGAAGTAATGCAGCTTTCGTCATATGAACGCCCACACAACTTTCCTAAGAATCTCCTGAAATTTGGCAAAGAAACCGCCGCCTAAACGTGCCTGGTTAGACGGCGAAAGTTCATTAACGAAGCACAAGGGGTGGAAAGGCTGTTGGCTGGAAACACCCCGGCGGGGATCCAACCTAGGAAAAACGTTTTGGTCAAAGGGAGGCATGATGAAAGACGAGATGGAGATTTACGATTTCGGTGACGGACAAGGGTCTGTTTTAGCCCGCCGCCATGAAAATGGCGGAGGTTTGGTGGCGGCCACAGCGCACGTTGAGCCGTCTGCTTTTGTGGATGAATTCGCGGCCGTGTTTGGACAAGCGGTGGTACGCGGTGTGGCCAAATTGCTGGATCGTGCGCGAGTGGGCGGTCATGCCACCGTAGAGGAACTCGCGACTGTCAGAGAACAAGCCTTAATAGAAGGATCCAGCCATGTGTACGGTTCAGCTCAAGTATCCGGATCTGCACGCTGTGACGAGTTTTCCCAAGTGGGAGGGAATGCGCGCATATTTGATCAAGCCCAGATATCGGGGCATAGCCTGATCGCTGATAACGCCTGGGTTTATGGCCAGGCGCAGGTGAAGGATTATGCCAAAGTAAGGGGCACGGCCCGCGTAAGTGGAAGTAGTGTCATCACAGGACAGGCAGTGGTCAGTGGATATGTCAAGATTGATGACAACGCCCTGGTCGAGGAGAACAGCGTAGTCGCCGGAAACTGCTCACTCAAAGGCAATGTCCGCATTACCGGCCACGCCGAAGTCATCGGTTTTGTGGAGATTGACCACGGTGTGGTGAATGATCACAGGGAATAGGGTTGTCTCGAAGCCCGGAATAGGGTTGTTCTCACGGATATGAAGATGGATTTTGGGATAGATGAGTTTTTCCGTAAAGGGAATTGTCAGCATGCGCAATAGAGAACGAACAACTCTTTGCTTTGAAGCCCAGCCTGTGTTCTTCCAAGAGACTGAGACGATGACTCAAGGCAATCCACTCACATGCGTATCATCATCCTGATCACAAACAATAACCGGAGTGCCTTAAACTAGGCGGGAGAGAATATTCCCGGGTTGCACACCTTGCAGCAATCCCACGCGGTATCGTGAGCATTTTCCTGGGGCATGAATTTTAGGCTTGAAATGGCGAAGATACAACACGGGTTCTGACGATCAATGCCCTATTATCAAGGGAACAGCGACACTCAGCAAATCGATGAGGTTATGCAAAATTGCGGCTCCCCATAAATTCTGGGTGCGGTCATAATAATGACCTAAGATCAGGCCGATGACAAAAGCAAAGCTTGCTTGTCCGATCGTGAGGCTCAGTGGCTGATACCATAGATTGCCTACATGAGCGAGACCGAATACGAGAGCCGTCCCAATTGTCCCCAAACGCAAGCTTCCCCAGACAGGAGATGCCATGATGCTGTGGTTCATCGCCGTTTGGATGAGCCCCCGAAACAACAGCTCTTCCGTTGGGCCAACCACAACACCCTGAAAAATGAGAAGAGAGACAATCGCGTGGTGAGCGGGAGGACCCGGACTCAAAAGCACTAGAACCAAATAGAGAGTGCCCACAAGGATCCATGGGCGAAACCATCCACTGAGGCCTTGTCGCGACAAACGCCCCAAAGGAAACCGACGCCCTAGAATCCACACCCAAAAACCTACGATGGCGAGATACCAAGCGTGAGTGAGATAGGCTAAGGCCAGATTGTTGACGCTGTGGGGTGTAAAGGCCTCCAGCCCAAATCCCCCACAAAGCGCCAAAAGCAACGGGCCGACGATATCGGGCCATCCCTGCGCAGGTGTTTGCTTGTGCGGTCGTAAACCCGATCTTCTTTCGGTAAACATTAGCTTGTCTCCACACGCCCCCCACCGTCTACCGTACGTTCTTTTCCTTAGGGTCTCAATGTTTCATTTTGAATCGCTTGCCAGCGCATTTTGTCGACTTCACACAGGCTCGCAGTTGTAGGGCGCACCATAGGCATTTGCCACCGAACCCTCCTGATGTGGTAGCAATAGCCGTATCCAGTGTAGGTATTTGCCGTGTTTTGGGCCCTATCCCTGTGCAACACTGATTTCACTCGAAGCATTTATATAAGGTGTCTTTCAAATGGCTGCTACGACAGATTATACCCTAATGACAAGGCCAATTTATTCATTGAAATTGTGAAAAGAGAACCGTGTTGAGAAAAATCCTCTGTCAAACCCAACACCCCGAGAGACTGGAGGGACTACAATACATGCAGCACTCCTAATCTTTTTACGGTGCAGCTTTTCTGTAGTCGCCTGCATGTGAGCAGATCAACCGCATCGGGCGAATCGATGGCCATGATTAATAGCATGGGAGGCTTAGGTTCATTTGTTGGCGCCTATTTTGTCGGATACCTTAACGCACGTACAGGCGGGCCTAATGACGGATTTCTCTTCATGTCGTGAAGTCTCGTCTTGTCAGCAGTTCTGACAATGCTGGTCCACACCAGGCCCGCCGTGTCTATTGAAACCGCTCAACGCGCGCAATAACCTGGAGAGAGATCAGGCGAGTTCACAATACTCTCAGGGAAGGATGCATAAAGTGGAGATCTGCCATGCTGTCACACCCTTAATAGGATGGGATACCGTAAATTCGGGTCAAGCTCAGTGGTCTTTCGGAATCCCAGACTCCCATCTTTTGCCGGACATCCAAGGATTGATCACCAATCCTTCATTTCCCCTAACACGCGAACGATTGACTTCCATGCCCAATCTCGTTGTGGTCTCGTCCTATGGGGTGGGCTATGACTATATTGACGTTGAGGCGGCTTCAGAATTAGGCATTCTGGTCACCCATACGCCCCATGCCGTCACCCAGGCCACAGCAGAATTGGGATTGACACTGGTTTTGGCCTTGATGCGCCACATCGTCATTCATGACCGGGCTGTGCGACAAGAAAGCAACAGCCCCCACCCCATGTTGTCCCATCACGCAATTCTGGCGCATGATGCCTCGAGTCAAACCGTGGGCCTGGTGGGTTATGGGCGCATCGGCCAGCGGCTTGGCCAATTGTTAGACGCCGTAGGCTTTCAAGTTCTTTACACCAGAGCTCACGGTCCTCTCGCTGATCACCCGGGCTACCGTGATTTGCACAGCCTGTTAGAGGAGGCCGATATTGTTGTTCTAGCTCTCCCTCTGACGCCGGATACTCGCCACGTTCTCAACAGCAGCACAATTAAGCTGATGAAACCGACTGCCCAAATTGTGAACATCGGACGCGGACCATGCATTGATGAGAGAGCCTTGGTGGGCGGGTTACAGACACAGCAAATTGCGGGGGCCGCTCTCGATGTGTTTGAATTCGAACCGCGCGTCAGCAAGGCATTGCTCCACATGCCGCAAGTAATTCTCTCGCCGCATGTGGGCACATTAACTAAGGAAACACGCATTGAGATGACTCGCGACGCCGTGTCAAACATTCTCGCGGCCCTAGACGGCTGTGATCAAAATGCCGTCAATGCCCAGTACTGGACACGCCGTCCCCACTAAGCCAAAGCTCATGGATCGGCCATTTCTCATTGTGAGAGATGCTGTTACTGTGGTACCAAAGAGCTGAAGTCACACTGCCCGCTTTCAGATCTTTGCCCCATGTTCTCGGCAGTAAAGGACTCATGGCAATTTGTCTCTTCTATCTTTACTTTGCTTACCCATTGGAAATGGGCGCGCTCTTCTTTTATCCAGGCCAGAGCGCGCCGATTTGGGTTTACCCATCGGACCTTTGATGCCACTGTTGAAAAATTTTTTGTATTGCATCATCCATAATTATTTTCCCAGTGTTATACTAGTTATATAACATAGGGGTGATTGCCATGATGTTTTTGATCAAATGGGATAGTGAACAACCCTTGTACCTGCAAATTCGCAACCAGGTCGTTGAAGCCCTGGCTCGAGGGGATATCCGCCCCGGAGATTCCCTGCCTTCTATTCGAACCTTGGCCGAAGAGCTGGCAATCAATCTGCACACGGTTCACAAAGCCTATCAGTTGTTGGATCAAGAGGGTTATATCCGGCTCTCGCGGCGCAATGGCGGTATTGTCCGTGATTTAGCGCATCCCGCTCAGGACTTTGTGGAGGGTTGGCGAGACAGACTTTCCACGGTTTTATCCGAAGCTTTTGCTCAAGGCATGACCTCGCCAGAGATCCTCCAACATTGCCAGCAAGTCACCCAGGAATTTTCTAATAAGACCCATCATCAAGATGAGGGGGAGGGTGTTTTTTAATGAATTATGAAGTCATAAGCTTATGGGGTATATGGATATTCTTGTTATTGGGTTACGGCATGATGCCTTTTTTAACTCAGAAAACCATTGCATTTGGCGTTCGGATTCCATCCGATATGCGCCAGCATCCCTTTTTGAGCCTGGTATTGCGCCGGTATTGGCTAGGCGAGGGGCTGGCCGCCATTCTCGTTCTCTTAATCGTTCATTTTTCTCATCTTGTGCGAAGCCCAGCAAGCGGCTCTGCCATATTGCTAGGCTTAACCCTTATTCTCTTGGCACTGAATTATGTCCTAGCTTTTCTGGCTGTGCATGCCCGCAAAGTCAAGGAAGGATGGTACGAAAATCGGCACCAGGCCTCTTTGGCTGTCCCCGGTGCCACAAAACTGAATCCGTGGCTATGGTTATGGTGGGAGATTCCCGCTTGGGCTCTGGCCATGGGGCTTTTCGTAGCGGGAGTCTTGCGCTACCCCTATTTACCCCGCCGCATTCCGGTGCATTTTAACAGCCAAGGGGTGGCTAATGGCTGGATGAATAAGAATATTTTTGTGGTCATCTTCCCAGTGGGCGTAAGTGTCAGCGCTATTTTGCTAGCAACGGGGATATTGTGGCTCGTCGTGTTCAAAACGCGCCCGGATCTAGACCCCAGTGAACCCCAAAATTCCACAACCAGAAGCCAGATCTTTCACCGCCGCATGATCATCAGCTTAGACATCCTGGCCCTGGCATCTGTATTCACCACATCTTTAGCTGCACTGAGCACTTGGGGGATAATTTCTCCGTCCGCTCTGCCCAAAATCATTCCCGTGGCGATGTTGATTGCCCTAGCGGCCATTTTTGCCATCACCATGAAAACCGGCCAAGAAGGACGCCGCGTTCGTCCCGTGTCCTCAGAAAAGACCGATTCCGTACACTATGATGATGACCGGTTTTGGAAAGGCGGAATGGTGTACTATAACCCGAATGACCCCAAGATCCTGGTGGATAAACGCTTTGGTGTCGGATGGACGCTAAATTTCGCCCGTCCCAGCGTGTGGGTAGGGCTGGTGGTATTGATCCTGATTGCGCTCTTTCCCACCATCTGGCATTTATGATTCGGATGGGAAGGGGGCCATCACAGCAGATGGCAGGAAAAGAATCGGGCCACACCCCCCAACCATCCTATGGGACTCCGGTTTTTTCACTCATGGACCTTGCAGACCCCGTAGCCACCCGAATCTGGAAGGATTCGAATCATCTTGGCTGAAGAATGCTACACATCTTCAGCCAGTTTCTTCCCCCCACCTCCTATAATGGGACAAAACCAAGCTGGTGCCGGATTTTCCGGTAGGACAATGCTAAGCATTCGAAGAGAACAGAGATGTTTGTCTAAAGGAGCTTAAAGCAGTGAATATATTGTGCCCAAGGTACTTCCAAACGTATTGCAACAGAAGCAGTGGGCGTATCCTCTATCCGGCGGGGCTGAATCCTTACGAAGAAAAGATGTCTTCGATGAAGAGCCATTCTAGCTCAACAGGAAAATTTTCGGTAACATGCTACTATAGATACAAGAGTTAGGTCATAAGATATGACATGACAGACTATCCCCAAGGCACCATCACCTTTGTGAATTTCAATTGGGAGGCGAAGACTATTGAGCAAAGCTGCTTGGCCTTTAGAATGGACACTGCTGCAGGATGTCTTTCCACAAGATTCTTGGACAATGCCATTGGCAGAGGAGATCACAGAAGCCGAACGACGTTATGATGTGTGGCTTCATTGGCATGACGAAGGAATCTATATAGCCCGTACGGACTCGACGCGCAATTGGTGCCCTCTTTGCGCCACTTCCATGGGAGAACCCATCAACAGAAGTCAGGTTCTCCCTGAGACCCGCCCCTTTGAATCATGGAATGAGGCCAAAGATCGGTTGATTGAGTGGATCAGGGCTAATGCCGGTACCCACTGGATGATTAGCCACCAGATGTCTGATATGACCGGGATTGATATGCAATGCAGGGTGATCAAAAATGATGCGAGTGCGACCTTGCAGCGACTGTTCCTAATGCTTCAAAGGGACCCTCCTGATGGCGTTAAAGTCTGCGCCCATGAACAATCTGAGTTGTTTTGGGCAGTGGCTACCGAAAACACCCAAACTCCTTGCCCTTTTTGCACGATGGAAATGCCCAAACAATCACCCGCATCTGTCGTTGTGGACCAAAATGGCAGAGTGGTGGGATTCACAGATAGAGTGATTAGAGCTTTGGAACAACAGCAGGACCGGGCCTCAGCCGAAACTCTGTACAAGGCTGCCAAAGAGGGTCATCAGCATCCGGTAACCTTGGAAAACCTTGAAGACATCGACTGCCCCGACTGCCGCCGCGTCGCAGAAGCGCGCTTAAGCCAAGGTCCTTTATCGCCAAGCTATCCCACGGACAGATTGCCGTTCTGACGACCTTAATTGGACAGCTAACACTTCGTTGTATTCATTGGGAACCAATTTGATCGCGGGTTCGTGATCACTTTAGGCCAACCATCGTCCTCGCTTTCTCCTTCCTTATGTGCAGTCTCGTGAGAAATGCGCTAAAGAAGTGGGCGGTTTGAGAGCGCCGTCCACTTCATATTGGCCAAGAACTTGCTGTGTCAACCCGTTCCATGCACACGTTCCCGGACTTGGGGAAGATCACTTCCGGAGTCTCGTTCTAAGAGCAGGGACACAGCCCTCGTATGATGTCTTTCCTCTAATCGTCCGCTACTCTGAAACCGAACACAGGATATTGTTATTAATATTTGTTAGTACTCAATATGCATGCTCCATGGGAATTTCTGTGGGTAATTGACGCCAGCTTCCTTTACTAATGCATTAAGGTTTTAATACAATATGATTTAAACTGAGGAAAGGACGTGTCCCATGCGCTTGCGCAAATCTTTCGTTGTAGCAGGATTAAGTGGACTCGCGGGTATTAGTATCGCAGGATGCGGTACATCCAGTCCAACCGTTTCGGCTTCGTCCGTCGCTCATCACATTATTCAGGCCCAATCACAAATCAAATCCTCGCACAGCGTCATGAGGCTGACTATCAAGGGGTTGCCAAATGGTTCCATAAAACAGACCATCCATTTGTGGACGAAATCTCCCAATTTGGCCCGAAGCTCTGTGGACATCAATGGTCATACACAGGTTGTCAGCGTGTCCAATGCCCACACCATAACCATTCTGAATTCCGCCAACAATACCTATATGAGCATGCCTCTTCCCAAAGGTTCTGCGCTTTCAGCCCAAAACCCCGCCATGCTTACGACAATCTTAAAACACCTTATCTCGCAAAACCATGTGAGCCTGGTGAGTACTAGCGCTAAAATCGCCAATCACCCCACCTACGAATTGAAACTGACGCCTAAGAAAAGCAATCAGACTTTAGGATTGTCATCGATGACGCTATGGGTCAACCAGCAAACTTACCAACCCTTGGCTATAAACCTGAGTGCGAAATTACCGAACGGCAAAGCCCTCAACGAATCCTTGCGCTATGTGAGCATACAGAATAACGTGTCAGTGCCGTCCAGCATGTTTCACCTGCAAATTCCCAAAGGGGCCCATAAAATGGCCATACCGGGTCTGCCTGCTTCAACGTCTCAAACTAGCCCCTGAATGAAGGGAAGACAAGACCACGATGTGCTGCCCACCCCAGGCCCGGCGTGCTTGTCTTGTTTGTTCACTGTGGTGGAGTTCTGTGTGCCCGATCCCACGAAATCTATGCCTGATATACCTGAGCACACAGAACTCGGACAAAACATAGCACTTAAAGACCCCTGATTAAAGTCAAACCGTATGTCTTAACTCTGCTGGTGCAAAAAGAAAGCACAGGGAACAAAGACATATGGACGGATAAAACCTGGGGTGTTAGGAATAGCCAGGAGGGAGTAGAGGCCACAAGAACCGGTATGTTTGGTATCACGATTATTTCACGCCACTTTCCTAGTCAAAGCCCGGAAAGAAGGCGAGAAGGCTTTATCAACGTTGTCCGGCAATCCATTTCACTGGGAGTGCGCATCAAGGCTTTTTTGCCTCTGCCGCACCCTTGTCGTTCTTAAGACGAGAGCTTTTTGAACTATTTCATGAAATCCATGCCGAACAACACCCAAACCTCTCGGCCAATTGAATGAACTGTATAGTATCTACACATCAATGAAGATTGAGATAGATCATCATGCTAACAGACTTCAGTGCTCACGGATGTGAGCCGGGACGACGGGAGGAATCATACGATGAACAAGAACAAGCCAAAAATTACTCTGGAAACCCAATCAGGCGTACCGCTTTACGTACAGATCCGCGACCAAATCAAAACGGCTATTCAGTCAGGGCAAATCCCGCCGCAGCACCGTCTGCAAACCATACGGGAATTAGCCCGTAACCTGAAGATTAATCCCAACACAGTAGCGCGGGCCTACCGCGAATTGGAATACCAAGGATATCTGAAAACTCTCTCGGGCCGCGGAACCTTTGTCATAGACAAAGATCCGGTGGACAGGGATTTCGAACCGGATTTTTGGATTATCGCCGAACTCGAAGACTGTCTAAAACGCATCCAAAATGAATGGCATGTGCCCCCCGATCGATTGCTTCACATGGCCACACATGCGGTAGAAAGAATCTCTGCCGAAAAAATTCCCACCAAGCTGGGTGACAAAAGATGAATCGATTACAAGATTCGGCCCTCTGAATCCGGCTCACCCGAGTACTCAGAGGGCCGACCCCTAAAAATCATCCCACGTCTTCACCCCCCATCGCCTCGATGGACAATGGCTGCATTAAAAGCACTCGCAAACCAAAGCAGGATCGGGAAGACAACCTCCGCCTCAGTTCAAGCCCAGAGTGAAGCTAGCAGGACAGAAAAACCGTGTTACAAGGACTGGCTATTCACACCACGACTTCTTTTTCCATGGGCTCAGGGGACTACCGTGGTCTACCAAGAATAATGAAATTCCCCACATTGCGATGATCTAATGTGCACTGCGGAATCGGTTGGATTTCGTTAAAACGAGTCCAAGTAGGCCTACCTCTTATGATCCGTTTTTGAGATTTCATGCATGTAAAGCACGACATGTGCTTGAACGCAAAAGGCCGGGACGAAAGGAGAAATATCGGCCGAAGACATATGAAGGCAGACAAAGAGGGACAGGTGTCTTGAGGATCCGCCGGTGGTGATATTCTTGCTGGTAGCAAAAGATATCCACAATTGTCCACAGACTTATCCACAAAAACTACACAAAAGAAGATATTATTGTTAAACATTTTTCCTTATCTTGACGAACCTACCCTTTTATGGAAACACTCTGTGCATCTTGACCCAATAGATGGTACAGGGACAAATTCGGGTCTTGCAGAGCCGGTGCATGGGGCATTTTCACACTGATGCATGCCGCTTGTTCTTTAACCACCCAAGTTTTCTTGTTGTTAAAGTGGATGGTTAATGTGGCTCCTTGACCAAAATCCGCGGCACAGTGATACAACTCCTGGGGTTGAACCGGCAGAGCATTCAAGAGCTTCACCACAGCATCTATTTGCTGGCTTTGAGTCAACGTGAATGACATGGCAGGATGGCCATAGCGCCAGGGTTTGTAGCTCACGTCAATAGACTTCACCGAGGACGGTGAAGAGATCAGGCTGGATGAGGGACGGGCGGGAACAGAGAGGCGGGCTGAAATATACTGATATTCGGTCAGAGTCGGGGTAATGGGAACAATATTGATACCCACCTGATCCACATTCTCCTGGCCTTTGGCAAACAATAGGCCAAAGGTTTCCGACTCCGAATGATTCAGAGACGACAAGGCCCGGCTGATGAGATGGTAGCCCTGATCTTCCATTTTCCTTATGTACCAATTTTCTACCTGACGGTAAGAGACGGGGACTTTCCACACCGAAGATTGTTGATTGGCCGCTCCGAAGATCAGCGGCATGGAAAAGGGAGAGGTGATACTCATACTCTGGGTCCTCTGGCTGTTCGGATATACAGGAACAACCTTTTGGTGAGAAGAGTTGCTTTGGGTGATGTTCTTAGATACTCCAGGCGTTACTTGGGCCTGTGCCATTCCAGCACCCGGAGACAGGCCCACCAATCCTGAAGACAGAACAATAGGCAATCCCCAATGAACAATGGCTTTTAGCATACACTCATCCCTCCATCTATTGCTGCCAATACCGTCAAATGCCTCTTACTCCTAACAACGCCTAGGATGGCAAATTGTCACAGGAAATATGCGTGAGAATAATAAAAATGGTATCCCGACGCCGCGATGGTAAAATGACGCGACAATCGTATCACTACATAAGCCAACCCAGCCCTAAAAAGTATGGAGCTGGGTTGGCTGTTTGCAAAATCTCGACCGCGAGATTCCGTCCTATGAGATGGTTATCTTAGCCGTAGTTGTTTGACCATCACGCATCGTCATTTGCAGGGTATATGTTCCGGTAGTGAGGGAATTCGGCAATTCCACGGAGACAAAGTATGGTGACCAGCTTCTAATCGTCAAGGATGTTGTCCCCAACATTACCGTGCCCGGCATCGTCCCAAAGTTTATGCCGGATACACTGACAATGGATCCGGGTTTGGCAGGGTTAGGATACACCGCACGAATGACCGGTGAAGGTGGTGGCACCACAGCTTCCACGAAGTAAGGTGTCCACATAGTAATGGAGGCGGATTGTCCACCGATAGTCAGCGTGCCTTTGGATGTTCCCAGATCCGATCCGAAAATTCGGATGGATTGTCCAACTAAAGCCGGGTTCGGAAAGACGGAACGAATGACAGGGCTCAGCGGCGGCAGTCGGACCGGGCGCATATGTTGGTGTGTTATGAGGCGCGTCCCACGGGGTTCGAAATGACCCGTCTCCTCGATGAACCGGGAGTCGCCTGCCAGGTGATAGCCCCGGGGCTGGTGCCCCGGGAGGCGACTGATCGGGTCAAGACCGATCGGCGCGATGCGCGGAAATTGGCGAGGGCCTTGCGGGCCGACTCTCTGACGCCGATTCGGATCCCGGCCCGATTGGAGGAAGCTTTTCGCGATTTGATTCGCACGCGGACGCGCCCTGAGGTCTTGTTGTTTTCTCCGCGAACACCTACGGTTCTAGGAAAAAGGCGCACGACACCAGAATGTTGATCTGGGCACCACAACATCGCTCCCAGTCGATGCGACCCCGGCAGATCCTGCCGTGACGAGCTTGGCGCCCCATTCTTGGCATACAACTGCAGACAAAAATTACCCACCCACAGCCCTAATTTTGGCACAGCGGAAAAGACTCTATTATGCATCTTTACCGCGTGCTCACAGTTCAGGCCTCTTTGCGGGAGAGAATCTTGGAACGTCCCCTTTTGCCACATTTCATGTTTTCAGGACGCGACAGCTTTCGGAACTGTCTACGACAGATTGTTGGGCTTCTCGCACTGCCTCTCGACCATACTCAATTTGAAGTGATGGCGCCGATGCCAGGGTGCCATTCGTGCCTCTTGGGTTTCTTTCAATCCTAACGCCTTTAACATAGACCGAGAGATGAAATGTCTCTAATCCTTCCGGAGTCGCTTACCCTGTTACAGCTCGCGCATGCCCCATTTCATACCGAAAAGTTATGATGGTTCCGATATTTCTATGCCTTCACAGCATTTTTTAAATTTCTTCCCGCTGCCACAAATACAGGGATCATTGCGACCAGGCAATTTCCCGCCGCGTCGTTTGTAGCCGGCGAGTCGCTGCGCTTTAATGGTCCGCGCCAGTTTCATCATCCGGTCATGACCATAGCGATATACTTGCTGGTAACTTGCACAAAAATAGTCGACATCCACCGTCGTCGCATCGTCACCCCAGCGCGTCTCTTCTCGGTTGCGCGGACATCCTCCGTGACAAAATGATAACCATTCGCAACTCTGGCACTTTTGAGGAAGCGTCGGCTTTTTTTGCAAAAAGCGGTGATAGTTCATATTATGCAAAATCGTGTCCAAGGTCTCTGTTCCGACGTTGCCAACTTTATACTCATCACTCATGTAGAAATCACACGGGTACACATCGCCATTCGGTTCAATAATCATCGTCGTAGGACAACTCGCCCGCAAGATACACAGCTCGGCTTCTTCCCCTACATACCTCGCGAGAATATTGTCAAAAAACCGGACGGAAATGTCTGGTTGCCCATGATTGTACCACTCATCAAAGGCATCACACAAAAATTGTCCGTACTCTTCCGGCGTAATTAAATACCGCGGCGGATGACCCGGATCTTGCGCTCGAAAATCCATCGCCGGAATAAACTGCACATACGAAAAACCTTCGGATCGATAAAATTGAAATAAGTCCGCCACTCGGTGAACATTGTGTTCGTGAAGCACCGTTAAGATATTGAAATCTACCTCCGCTCGTCGCAAGTGTTCGATGCCTCGCATCACCCGGCGATAACTCCCGACGCCAGCGTGCGTCACACGCCGCGCATCATGAATCTCCTCGGGGCCATCCATACTTACCCCCACTAAAAACTGGTATTGTTTAAAGTACCGCGCCCACGCGTCGTTAATTAAGGTCCCATTCGTTTGCACCGCATTACTAATAATCGTATGCGGATACGCATACTGGGCCTGATAATACACGACCTCTTCAAAAAACTTCAATCCCGCCAGAAGAGGCTCTCCCCCTTGCCAGGCAAACGATGCCACACCCCCTTGCACATATTTCATATATTCCTGAAGGAATTTTTTCAGCAACGGTGTTTCAATTTGGTGAACTTTGGGACCGATTTTTCCCCCAACCCGGCTATAATAGCAATAGTCACAAGCTAAGTTACAATCCTCCGAGACCGTCTTCCACATGACTGCGACGTTGCTGGTAGACATCGAGAAAATCACCCTCTTCGCAAATGAATTTTACTTACTCGAACCGGGAATCATCGGGACTGTAGCAATCCACAGTATTAACGATGGTACCAGGAGGTTTCGCAATCCGGCCATGAAGTATCGGATCGTTGGTGCTCACCATCCATTGTTGCAAGCGATTGACTAGACGCGTACGAATATGCTGATGTTCCGGTGAATGGGCCAAGTTGATCCTTTCCGAAGGATCAAGATGCAAATCATATAGCTCTTCCGTTTCGTTGGCATACATATCTGTGTAGCCTTGGTCATATAAAAAGGTCTTGGAATCGCTATCGTCGATGTTTGCTGACACCACACCTGCTCTGTATCGCCGGATGAATTTGTAACGGTCAGTTCGTATACATCTCATCGGTTCATACGCGGCATGATAATTAGTTTCGGCAAAAACTGCATCGTGAACGGAGGACTTGTCTCCAAACAACACCGGGCCCAGGGATTGTCCTTGCAACCACTCTGGCTTTGGCAGGTCCAAAAGATCGCACAACGTGGGAAACACGTCCAAGTGTGAAACCAGGGCATCCGACACTACTCCCGCTGGACCCGAACCGTCCGGAGGCTTCACAATTAGAGACACCCCAATTCCGGTATCATACAATGTGGCCTTCATCCCCGGAAAAGCCATGCCATGATCGGTCGTATAAATCACCAAAGTATCGTTGACTTGACCCGATTCCTGCAATGCCTCCATGACAATCCCCACACACTTATCAACCACCCGTACCGATGTTAGAAATTGTGCATAGTCTTGTCGGGTGGCTGCAACATCGGGTAACGGAAACGGAGGCCTGACGTATTTTTCATCGACATCAGCGTTCGGAAAAGGGCGATGGGTACTGAACAGCCCAAAAGACAGGAAATAGGGGAGCTCATGTTTTCCTTTGATAAACTGTGCGACATGCTGTGCATTATCCAGATCGTCTAAATGTCCTGAATTCCAACGCTTGGATTCCAACAACTGACCAATAATTTTTTTATATCCAATATCTTTCACATCTCGTGCCTCATGTTGTACTCCACTAAGCGCCGTCTCATACCCGTGAGCATTTAGATACCTCACTAGGTGCTTATGATAGTCCTGAAGCCGAAAGCCACGGTGGACCAGGCCTAACATGCCGTTGGAATGAGGGACCATTCCCGTCAATAGCGCCGATCGACTTGGTGAACATGTCGGTGCCGCACTAAAGGCTTGGCGAAAAACGATGCCTCGCTCTGCGAGTTTTTGTAAATTGGGCGTCCCGTCGCCAAGACCGTACGGTGTGATCTGTCGACCTGTATCATGTGAATGAACATAAATGACGTTCAAATCGTGATCCCTCCCATTTCTCATTCTGCTATCGGTTAGAAGTGCTAAACTGAGTAAATTTTTCTTCGGTCCACCGCAGAGTCTCTCTAACCTGCGTTAAGCGGAGCTCAGTCATCGGCTCGTTCACATGGTAAGGCGTGGAAGGACACTCAAACAGAAAGTGCTGACTGAGGTAATTTTTTAACTTTCGCCGATCATTCCCATAATACGACTCGTCGTAGACATTGTGAGTTTCCATGGGATCCTTCCTTAGATCGAATAACATATTATTCTTTGCATCCCTCCGTAGGATTAATTTCAGATTCGCAGTTCGAACCATGTACTGACGGCCGGACAGCTCCTCCGCTACGATATACTCCCGTGAGGGGAATTTGTCTAAGAGGTTCGACCCGTTCGAATAGGGCATCGGCTCCATCCCTACGTGCCCCAAAATCGTATTGGCCAAATCAATATTGCTTACTAGCTGATCATTTCGGGTGGGTCGAGAAGTCTGATAGAGAGGCTTCATAATGAGGGGAATTCGGACCACCGGATCGTACATATGATTCTCTTTGAGCAGCAGGTGATGAAATCCCATGTACTCACCATGGTCGCTGGTATAGATAATTAGCGTATTGTCGTAGAGACCCTTCTTTTTCAGTGTTTCCAGGACTTCACCAATATAGAAATCCACATGACTAATGCTGGCATAGTACATAGCCATAACGGCTTTCAACGCATTCTCGGTTAACTTCTTATGAGGGAAGAATCCAGAATGGAAATGCAGGTCGGCCGCGGAATTTGTCTCAGTCCATCCCGGTAATAACGTGAGTCGATCGGGGTTATACATCATACTCCATGGGTACGGGGGATCAAACGGGTGATGCGGCTTAACGAAACTCAGCATCAAGAAGTTACCCCCGCCTCTCCATTGAGCAACATGCTCTACGGCGGTACGCCCAATCCACGCGGTTGAATGCGCCCATTCCGGCAAGTTAGACTCTTCAGAACCAAAAGAGTCCCAATATCTCTTGGAAGCTCGTTGGCGAAACATGTCAACCTGGTCGATTAGGTCAACATAATCGATCAAATCGTGCTCGCGCAGGTATCGATGATAGTCATCTTCAAATCGCCCCATACCATTTTGTTCCGCCAGCGTCATCGCGTCAAACCCCACGTCCATATAGGTTGGCGTCAGATGCATTTTTCCAATCGCTTGGGTGCGGTAACCGTGAGCTTGTAATACCCTAGGGAATGTCGGCACATCGGTGGGAATTGACGACCCGTTATCCCAACCTAGATGTTGATGGGGATATAGTCCTGTTAAAATTGAATACCGCGATGGGGCACATAAAGGAGACGAGCAAAACGCTTGATCAAACACCACACCATTATCCGCCAAGAAATCAAGAGTGGGTGTCTCGATTTCCTCATTCCCATACGCCCGAAGGCAATCCGCTCGATGTTCATCGGCCAGAATTAGCAAAATGTTAGGCTTCTCGTCTGACATTCCTACCACTCCTCTAGAGAAATTGCCCTGTTGTTGAATTGGGGCTACAAATAGACCGGCGCGCCGTTGCTCGCCGACAGGTAGAGGGCCTCAACAACTGCCGTCACGATATATGCTTGCTGAGGCAGTACGCAAGGAGAGGTATCATGGATGATACTCTCAATCCAGCGCCGCATTTCCAGGTCATGCGGCGACTGTGAACTTATGACATCGTTGAAATTCACTCCTTTAGGATCCGTATCTACTGAGGTTACAAATAGTTTACCATGGTGTTCCCCATTAATTCGAATCCCCTCGTGCATGTCCGCCCCCGCCAGGGTGCCAAATAGACTGCACTGAGCTTCCATTGGCACCCGTGTATTGAGTGCCCAACTCGCATCGATGGCTATCGATGCACCGTTTTTCATAACAATCAACCCAAAAGCGGCATCTTCTACCTCAAAATTATCCCCATTCCAATTCCCAAACGGATTAGCCAATGATCCCATGCGGCCAAGATGATTATAGGTGACCCCGGTCACCTCATGAGGTTCATAGTTGTCCATTAACCACAATGTCAAATCCAAAGCGTGGGTGCCAATGTCCACCAAGGCTCCTCCGCCTTGAACCTCTGCCTCTAAAAAATGCCCCCATGTTGGAACTCCACGCCGACGCACGGCATGTGCCTTAGCATGATAAATATGCCCGAGTTCAGCGCGACGACATGCATCAAATAAATATTGACTATCTCTGCGAAAGCGATTAGTGAAAGATATTGTGAGCTTCTTTCCTGACTTCTCAGCTGCATCCATCATAGCTTGTGCTTCACGGGTATTGCGAGCCATCGGCTTCTCGCACATCACATCCTTGCCAGCGGATAGTGCCGCAACCGAAATTTCGGCGTGAGAAGAATTTGGGGTGCACACGTGAACAACGTCCACCTGTGGGTCACGCACCAGATCTCGATAGTCTGTAACGACCACGGCCTGAGGTGACCCGAACATCATCGCAGCCCGTTGAGCTACCGCAAGATCTGGATGGCAAAATGCCGACATTTCGACTTCAGGAATTTTAGCTAGACTTGGCATATGTTTGGAAAACGCAATACGACCACACCCGACAATTCCAACTCTAATGTGTTCCATCCGCGTCACCTTCTTTGGCTGAGATGCGAACATCTCGAATGAAAATCGGCCGATGCAACGCGGCCGATTGATAGGCAGCTAAGGTTACTTCTAGTGCTCGAAGTCCGTCAATGCCGTAAGCGGAACCGCCATGGACACTAAGGCAGTGATCAAGAAATTCTCGCAGCATGAAATATTCTTTTGGAAGACCCACAGGCACTCTCGTGATTTGAGGATGCCTGTTATCATACACGACCACTCCTTGCGAAAATCCATCGACACGAAGGCCGCCTCGATCTCCAACAAATTCAAACGTTAAGTCTCCCCACTCTAGACGCGATGGAATGTAGGACCAACTAGGGTCATGAGACGCGATCACCCCGTTGTCGAACATCATCGTCAAAAGGGCGATATCCTCGACACTTGCACTAGTGCCCATGTGTCCCATTTCGGCATATACTTCAGTGATCTCCGCATTGAGAACCCAACGTAAAATGTCCACCGCATGAATGGTGTGATCTATGAGGGCACCACCACCGGACTGATGCGGGTCGAGGAACCAACCACCAGGGTTTTTGCCACGATTCGTCGAATGCACGGCATGAACTCTCCCGATATTCCCTCGGTCCACGGCGTCCTTCACATCTCGAATAGGCCCAAGGTAACGATTGGGAAGGGCTAGTTGGAAATATACACGAGTCTCTTGACACGCCGCAATCATACGATGAGCATCATCTAAGTTCAGCGCCATTGGCTTCTCACAGAGGATAGCCTTCCCCGCCTGAGCTGCACTCACGACAATTTCGGCATGGCGAACCGTCTCAGCACAAATAATGACGCAGTCAATCGTGTCATCTTGGAGCATCGCATGGTAATCCGGGATAAAAGGACATCGATACCGATCGGCCGCTTTCCTGCCTCGCGGGACATCCGCATCGGATATCGCGGCAATTGTCACGTCACACATTCGCGCCAAGAGATCTCCGTATGTCCACGCATGGAAATGTGCAAAGCTAATGAAGCCCACTCGCATTCCTAACGCTCCTCGTTTAAAGACACAGGTAATCTAGTCTCCAGTGATTGATCAATGGCGTCCAATGTGGAAAGCTGACGCCGTAGTTCAGCTATTCCAAAATTCGTCGGGGGGAAAGTTCGCAGATGATCAATAAGAATCCGGTAATCTATTATCAACCGTTCCTGGGATTCTTGCTCAGTGTCCGGTTCAGTAACGGAAACAGTCATGGTACGTGTGGCGGTAGAGACCTCGACTTCGACCGTATTCAAGGAAACCCTACAAAAAGAAAGCAATAAATGTCCGATCATCCCGCTGGCAAATCGTAAGGACACTGTTAAATGGGTTTGGAAATCATGCGTTCCGGTTCGGTGTGCATAAACCCTTTCTACCGCTCCCATCGCCCAGGTCAGAAAGCCCACATCATGATGAAGCAAATGGCGTTCCCTTGCATCTAGCAAGCTCCCATCATCCGTGTCTATAGCGCACCTCCTCCACAGGCGCAGGGTTCCTGGTGTCAACAGCTGAGCGCCGAAACGATCCCGGTAGTCCCTATACGGCAGTGCAATCATATTCCGAAATAAGACATGGGCACGCCTATTGTCACAGTCATGGACGATTTGCTCCAGGCGCCGCTCGCCCAACCCAAAGGGGTTGGTACATAACACGGTTCGAATGCCAGCCTGAAGGGCTTTGTCTACCCATGTGTGGCAATGGTTGCCGGCCACTGCCACATCAATCATATCCATGTTCTTACGCGCCACCGCGTGATCAAACCGTGCGAAGTCGGACATACTCCCGTTTTGGTCCGAAACAACTAAGACATGGGCCCTTACACCGTTTATCAGTCCATATATATTTGCTCGAAGTTCGGCAGACTGGCTTCTGCCCACAACTATTACGTTCATTGCGTCGCCCCATGTAAAAAGTTGGAGTCGTTATAGCAAGTTACCTTGGAGCTAATGTCGAACTCTCCCGCATTTCGATATCCTCCAATGATAATCCCTTTGTTTCAAATAGAGAATTGCTTGCCACAATGACACAGTAAAGAACCACCGGAACCGCCATAATTACCATCGCCCAAGAAAATCCAATAGTGGCAATGGCTACAGGGATTAAGTACGTTGTAATTATTACAGCAAACCGTCCCGCACCATTGATAATCCCTTGACTAAAGCCGCGAAACTGCGTTGGGAATATCTCCGATCCCCAGGCCCACTGCAAAGCTGATGCCCCACCCCAATCGAAAAAGCCAAAAAGAAAGAATGCCGGTATAAATATCACAGCGTCCTTTACAGTAAGCGCCATAATGAGAGCAAATGCTATTGTGGGAATCTGCGAGATCAATGCCAAGCTTTTATGACTGATTTTGTCGATTATGAAGGATCCGGCCACAACACCCAGAAAATTCGCCGCCCACAGCATTAGCGTAAAGAGCATAGACCCGGTGAGTGTCGCATGGCTGACGTATTTGAAAATATAAGGGGAGGATATCGTCGACACTGCTCCCGCTAAGGCATTTAGCCAAAAAACCAATGCAACAAGAGAGATTTTTTTCCCCCAGCCGGTGCCCGAAATTTTCTCTTTCGAATTCCGAACGCGTTCCATTTCTTTAAATTCATCATAGGTGATCCCCAAACGCTGACACGCAATTTCAGCTTCTTGCACTTTCCCTCGATTCATAAGCCACCGCGGTGATTCCGGCAGTTTCTGGCGAAGGATGAGAATAACCAGAGCGGGCACCGCCCCAAGTCCCAACAGCCATCGCCAAGTAGATGGCCCCGCGAAGTGGCTCACTACTAGAGCAACCGCCACGGAGACGATCGCCCCGCCAGTCCATAGACCTTGCGTTAACGATCCTAAAATTGCCCCGCGCCGTTGTTTTGACGACACCTCCGCAAGAAATGCCATCGCTGTCGGAATATCGGCACCAATTCCCAGACCCACAACCAAACGCATTACTATAAGTTCCCATGAGTTAGTTACGAATGCCGAGAGAATCGATGCGACAACGAAAAACATGAGATTGAAGACAAAGATTGTCTTGCGCCCAAAGCGATCAGTTAAATTCCCAAAGAGCAACATGCCAACCAAAGCACCGAATACGCCAGCCGATCCAACTAGTCCAACTTGCGACGCAGATAGATGGAGAGCAGACTTAAGAAACAAATTGGCCGTACCAATCACTAACAAATCATACCCATCGATAAAAATCCCTAGACCAATTAGGGTGATGGCTCTGCGTCTTGCACTCGAGAACTCACCTGGGACATTGGCCGAGTTTGCAACCATGTCGTTACCGCCTTTCATGTTGCGAGAGTTTTATTTCATATCAAGAAACGTCTAAAAACCCACCATACTAACTAAAGACACTTCCATCGTGTCTGGGGATCCATCGTGACGGACACGAAATGCCCTATCTAGAATTTGGCTAGCCACTCCTATTAGCATTGTCTTTGTCTTGTCACGAAGAACGCGAAGTTGCAAGTTGCTCCATAACACAGGCGCAGTCTCAGCACGGATCATTTTCCATACACGTTCCAACATCAAATGCTCCGCTTCCTCAAAGAGTGGTCCGCCGATGACGATGCCTGCAGGATTCAAAATGTTTACCACCGTGGTGATCGCTCGCCCCATGTAGAATCCTACCTCGTCCATCACTCCGAGCGCCTCCGGCACTCCTTGCATAGCTAAACGTGCAATAATCTGAGCGTCTATTTGGTCAAGCGGTGTTCCTATTTTCCCCGCTATTTCTTCCGCAGCCTCTGGAGACAATCTGGCCACGAAATTAGTTTTCACCGCAGAATTAGACACGAAAGTTTCTAGACATCCAGTTTGACCACAAGAACAGAGCATTCCATCATCGGAAACTTTCATATGTCCGATTTGACCGGCCCCAAGAGATCCCCCCTTGACCATCATGCCGTTGGCGATAATCCCGGCACCAATGCCGTCTTCGACAAGCATAACCAGCATGTCATCGAGATTGGCGGGAGTGTACTTCATACGTTCTCCTAAACAAAGAGCGTTGGCGTCATTTTCTACGGCAACCGCTTTTCCCAAAGTTTCAGACAACCACGAGGCTATCGGAAATTCAGGCCATTTACTTAAACGCGATATGGACACTGTTGATGTATTAATGACTCCCGGTAAAGCTAAGGACACTCCTAAGACGTCGTGTTCCCAATCAATTTTTGCATCAAGGCAAATTGTCCTGACCAATGGCACGAGTTCTCTCAAGATATCCTCCCAGGAATATCCGCGTAAGGGTTTCGCGATCTTTTTGTCGTATATAATTTGCCCTTTAAGATTGATAATCCCCACATGCACCTGTGAAATATCTAGCCGCACAGCTATCACGTATTTCCAGTTGGAATTCATCCGTAATGATCGGGGCTTGCGCCCGATTGATGATTGCTGTGCTCCCATCTCCTCCACTGCACCACAACTCATCAAAGCGTTGATAATCACCGTGATGGTCGACTTCCCCAACCCCAGGGCATGTGACAGTTCGACTCTGGACACTGCGTCTTGCACACGAAGTACATTTAACACATTGCTCACGTTGATATCGCGTATCATTTGTTGATTGCCGGACTGAAGTTCATCCAACACAGCACACTCCTTTATAGGTTACGCATCACAAAAACAATTAGTTCGTCCAGCAAACAAACTATATCTTGTGTGAGCACTAATTGTCAATGCTATTGCAATAATTTAGACGAATATAATGCTCACAGAATTCTCGGTCATCATCGTGATAGTATCGCCGACGCATACAGATACCGATCCCCACACTCCTAAGACAAGCCGGAGCTTGCCGCCAATGAGAAGAACGTCCTGTGTTCGGATTACACGCTCTCTTCCAAATCTGTAGAAACCGAGGCGTCTCGACGGTTGTTGGTCGTGATATTTCTACTTTGGCGATTCAGCGCAGTGTAGCGATGGGGCACATTGAGCAGCACTAGGCGCTGGACTTACGCTCCAAATATGTTAACAGCCACGCTATTCTCCTTCTCATTTCTCAAAAACCGAAGACTTGGCTGTAAAAGTGTTGCCCACTTCTCGTGGGATCAGATCGTGCATTCTCGGTTCCTGCAGGCGATGGGTGTAGGTGGTTGACTCGTTCTTCCCGGTTGAGGGCAACACAAAATCTGCAACTGCATGCGGTATAAGACGCTCAAATAGAAGGCGTGGGCAGGATTCTTACGGCACAAGGCGGAACATTTTGTCCCGCCTTGTGCCTATGATGCTCAATGAATAAGCAAGTTTAGCACCCTATGGAAGTCAGTGGCACTCATTTCGTGGTGTTTAAGAACGCTGAAGAATTTGTCTGGACTGCTCTTTAAGATAGTTGAGCTGGGCTTCGACTTCTTTGGCCTCAGGATTGGCCTCTAAGGCCATTTTGTATAAGGTGACAGCATCATTCAACCGGCCTTGCAATTTAGCGACGTCCGCCAATCCTACCACTGAACGAAAACCAGGTATGGCACTGTCATAAGAAACTATGCCGCGGTAAGATGGCGCCTGGTCTCTTGATTGGGCGAAGGAGACTTTGGCTTCCTCCAGCATTTTCACGGCAATCGTCAATTCCACCCGGCCCTTAAGATACCAGCCGCCGGGAAATTGAGGCATGTCTTTGACCAGTCGCTTGGTCACTTGCAGTGCCTCTTCCAGACGATCGAGCTTTAACAAAGCCTCGGTCAAGTAAGAACGCACCTCGGGTACCCGTCCGTAATTGGGATTGCCTGCCGCCAAGCCTTCGGCTTGGTAAAGGGCCCGCACTGCTTCTTCCAGTTTACCGACTAAGTAATATTCCCGGCCTAAGAAACCCCAGGAGGCCACATCTCTGGGATCTTCCTCTACCGTCTTGCGCAATAGCTCAATATTGCGGTCCAGTTTCTTCTTTTGCAGCATGACTTCGGGTTCATATCCGGTGTGATGAAGACGGATACGAACGACAGGACGGTTATAGACCTGAGCAAATACTCCGCCTTCAGGCGGACCAATCTGTTCGTGAATGCGGCCCCACCACCTCAGTCCAAAACGGGTGGGAAAAAGACGAGACATATCATAGTTGGGTTCAATTGTGCCGCCCATATGATTGACTTGCACAATGCGGAAGATAAAAGGAGGATCCTGCTGGTTAAAGAGTCCTGCTACCGTGCGCGGAACATAGACATCCTCATCATCCAGCACTTCATCGCCGTCGACAAACAGCACCCAGTCGCCGCTGACGTGGGACAGTGCCTCATTGCGAGCTTGGCCAAAATCGTCCTCCCAGGTGTACGAATACACTTTGGCCCCGGCATCTTTGGCCAAAGCCATGGTGTCATCCTCACTGCCCGTGTCGACGACAATCACTTCATCAGTGGCCTTGAGCAATTGCTTCACGGCATCGGCAATGGTCTGGGCTTCATTTTTCACAAT
Organism: Bacillota bacterium; assembly: GCA_021841025.1. Lineage (GTDB taxonomy): Bacteria > Bacillota > Sulfobacillia > Sulfobacillales > Sulfobacillaceae > Sulfobacillus. Next base: position 54,500 of record JAKBWA010000055.1, read on the forward strand.
CATGGCTGCGGAGAGAGAAACCTTAGGAACCTCCAATAACGATTTCAACCATTTCGGGATCTGTCCATTTACATGGGCTTTCAACCGTTCTTTCGTGCCGGGTGCCCAAGCCGCCGCCGGATCCAAAATCCAGGCTCTTTCATAGCAAGCCCAGGCCTCTTCTTTTTTATTTAAATGCTCCAATGCTTCCGCCAAAAACACCCACAACTGGGCTATGGCAGGATTGTCTTCTAATATTGAGACAACTGTTTCCTGGACCCGAGGATATTGTTCCTGACGCAACATATTGGTAATTTCCTGCATCGTTTCGGCCGTAACCGGCGTTGCCGCAGGTGCCATACAATCCATGCCCCTTCCTATTCTAAACATAGAAAAATTTCCGTCACAGACGGCCTTCATGTCTTAATACGCCGTCCAGAGGGAATCCGGGTTCCTCTTATTGAAGGAGGAGGACGGAAGAAACCGTCCTCCTCCTAACCCCAGGCTATAGTAACAGATAACTGCTCTGGCTGCTACCATCAGCGCCCGAGAGATTAATCACTGAGTCCGGTCACTGTACCCGAATAGGTATTGCCGGATATCGTCGTAGTAGCCGTGACTGAGCCACTGGTGAAGGCACTTGAGTGAGTGACTACGTCAAACGAGGCCGTCGACTGACCAGAGGAAATCGTCACGGAAGAGATCGGCACTCCCGAAGACGTTTCAAGGCTAATTCCCGAAGTGACACTCAAACTCACGGTCGCGCTCGCGTTCGTGATAATCGGATTGCCGCCCGCGTCCACCAACGTAACGTTTACCGGATAGGCCGTGCCCGTGGTCAAAGTCTCATTATTGGTAAGACCCGAGATAGACAAAGCCGCCGGTGTCGTGCTGGCTACCACATCAATCCCCGCGGAACCCGAAGCTCCGGTGCTGTTGTCCTTGATAGACACGGTGACTTCTCCCGCTTTCCCGGCCTTGAGTGTACTGCCACTCAAGAGGGCACTGACATTCGAAAGCGTGCCGCTCAAAGTCTCCGTATTGGTGGTGCTGTTCGCCGTCACACTCACACTGCTCGTAGATGTTGTGGGCAGACCCATCAGACCCGAAGCATGGCTAATGGTTACCGTGACATTGTCTACGCCGTCCACTGAAGATGACACCGGATTGCTGTTGGCATCTAGACCCGCTTTAGCCAAAGACGGCGTGATCACAACCGTATTCCCTGCTTCAGCATAGGTGGTGTTGCCGCTGTAGGTGCCGGAACTCGTGTCTTTCAGCTTGTAGGAATAACTGGCTACCGGGTGGTTTTGAACATAGAGGCTCACTGCCGACGGTGCACTGATGCTGCTGGAGGATCCGACCGAGGGCGTCACAGTCCAGGTGCTGGTGTAATCCTGGGCGTTAAACATCACACTGGCCGATCCGGCAGCATTCGTGTCCACCGTAATGGAAGGCGAGGAACTGTAACTGCCGCTGTTAAAGGATGCCGCACCGGCGGTTCCGGTTGCACTCAGCGTAATGGGCACATTCGAATCCAATACCGGGTTGCCGTAAGCATCGGTTACCTGCATGTTCAGCGCCGTGGACAAATGAGACGGGCTCAGCACGTTCGTAGCCGGTTTCAAGGTAAAGGTGTGAGCACTGGCTGCCTTTTCGGTGACAGTGAGACTCGTGGAGGCCAAAGGCGACGTGCTCTGCCCATCTTTCACCGTGACGGTGTATGTGCCCGCATCCGGCTTGCCGCTGGTGTCGGTTATCGTAAAGGACGAGGTTCCCGACGGCAAGTCATAGGTCGTTCCCGACATTGTCGAGCTGCCTGTGTTGGGAGTGACCGCAAGGCCTGTTACGGCAGTTCCCGAGGCATTGGTAATCGTAACTTCGGGACTCACAGAGCTAGGCAGTGTAACGGTATTGCCGCTGGAGTCTGTGGCACCCAATGTCACAGTTGTTCCCGTTGATGATCCTTCCACAAAGGAAGGGGTGGTGTCCGATGCAGTGAGATCTTTTGCCACGCCGGTGATGACGGCAGAGATATCGGCCGTTCCGGTGGTGAGAGAATTGCCGCTAACAGTCAAGACGTAGGTGCCTGTGACTCCCTGCGCGCCATAAACGGTCAGAGAAGTTGTGGCGGGGTTCCCGGAAGCATAGATGGTTTCAGACGTCGCCGATCCACTAAAGCTTGCTCCTCCCGAAATGGCGGCATGAAGGGCATAAGTGCCTCCCAGCATGGGGTAACCGGCCTGATCGTCTACTGTGACATTCACCGTATCCGGCTGATCGTTGGAATTGACTGAGAGGGTCTTAGAGGAGGGCTTCACCGCAATACTCGTGGCCGACTGCGGCACACTGGCGATATTGACGCCTGATCCGTAGGAAATGCTGGATGACTGCGAAGATCCACTGGCTGCGGTCAAGCTCGATACCGTTACCGTTGAGGAGATTCCCGGAGTCGAACTGGCCTGCACCACGAACGTTGCCACTCCGCCAGAGAAAGTCACTGTGCTTCCTGAGACATCCGAGGCTTGAGAGGATCCCGTCGCCAGAGCGACAGCGGAACCGGAAATGGCGACCGTGGCTGTGCCGCTGTAGTCTGAAACGGCGTTGCCATTTGCGTCAGTGACTGTGGCCGTGATGGTGTCAAGCTCTTTGCCGTCAGCCACGACATGGGAATGACTGGCCGTCTCCGACACTGCCGAAGCTTGTCCATAAGCCACAACTTTATAGGCTGTCGAAGTCACTCCATCGACACTCGCCGTCACCATATAGGTTCCCGGATCACTGGAAGGCACGTTAAACGAGGTGACTAAGCTACCGGGATGAGTGAACGCCACGTCTGACGCCGTACCATTGCTGGAGGTTACCGTCCAGCTGACAGCACTAGGACTCGTCACGATGGATCCGTTGGCCGTAGCCGTTGCCGTTAACGTGGTGGAATTCCCGGCCGCAAAATCGTTGGTGCCAGAAACACTAACAGAGGATACGGCGTTCACGGATTTCTCCGTAACGGTCTTGCTGTATAAGGCACCTTCGGGATCATTAAGAGCTAATGGGGATTTTGCATATGCGATGATGTTATAAGTTCCCGTCGTAGCGGCTTTGAAAGAAAATGTGCCCGACGAGGAGTAATTGCCGCTTTGATGCCAAGTTCCCGAAGGGGTTTTATACCAGAATTGGTACAAGGGGGAATAAATATTCGACGCAGTCGCCGTGACCGTAACCTGGCTGCCGGCAGTCACCGTCGCACTGGAGGCGGTTAAACTCACCGAACTGTTTACAAATACCCCGTCGACTTGCTGAAGTCCATTAGAGCCTACATTGGTGGCCGCAGAATAGTCACCGGTGCTTATTTGCTGAGCTCCTAGGACATAGGCTGTAACCAGGTAATCCCCCGAACTCACGTTATTTAACTTAAATGTGTTGCTAGTCGAATAATTTTGGGCCATAACCCACTGTCCATTGGGTTTTTCTACCCAAAACTGGTAACGAGGGTTGGTGACTCCATTAGAATTTGCGGTAAAACTTACACTCTTTCCCGGAGTTACCTGGGCTGCGATAGAATAGCCCTGTTCGCTTAAGCTCACGGTCGGAGCGGATGCAGCAAAAGCCGATGCTGCGGGCAGCATCGAAAGAACTAGCATCGAGGAACCTAACGCTAAGCTAGATGCCTTTTTGCCAAATTTAGTGGTCATCAATCCATAAACCTCCTCAAACTCACAAAATACCCATGACTCACATTAATCATCGGTGCCGGGGTTTTTCTTTTTAGGATTCGGAATGCCCGGCAACGATTCAGAAACGGATTCCAGATCCTTTTCTAAAGAGACGGATCCCGTCTCGACATGGTCCAAATAATATTCCAAGGCCGCATTGACGATAGCGACTTGGCTAAATCCGCCTTCATAGGACATCTTGGCCAAACGCTCTTTCAGTTCTGGCGTCAAACGGGCTTGGAACGCCACGTAAGCTCGGGATTTCCCGTGAAAGTTGGCCATAGCTTCACCTCTCATAGCTCCCGTTCCTATGAACAGTTGCTCGCCAAAAAACCGTTATTGCCTAACCGCTTGCGGTTGGAGTATCTCTAGATTGTTACCAAGCGTTCATGATACCAACCACGCTGAACAGTATACACCAATATTCGCCAAGAATGTGGAAGATTACGGCCGATTTTCCGAGAAATTTATACTCGGAGCACAAAATGGTTGAATCGGTACCTTATGGAGGATCCATATTCAGCGGAAAAGATGGTCTTTTCCGCTGAATATGTTTACATAATATTTGTGTCGGATGATCTGATTGGTTGCCATCCTTTCATCTACGGGCTCACAAGCCTAAGGCGGATGATCACAGATTCTTATACGTCTTTGAAGAGACCTGCGGCTTCACCATCACCTCCTGTGCTTCAAACCCCTTGCTCTGTCTTATCTTCCCTCTTCCTTTTCATTTATCCGTTCATCCCGTCACAGAGAAGGTTTTGCCGTCGAAGGACACGACATAAGTCACCTTCGCGGCACCTTGATCCTGGTAAGGAATCTTCCAGCTGTCCAAAGTGGCCACGCCCGATGTGCTTAACACATCCGCTTCACCGCCTGAAAGTCCCGCTAAGGAACCCGATGGCGATCCGGGCATGATCACCACTGACTGACCGGAGGGAATGGACGCTCCGTGATTCGACACGGTAACGTTAAGATTGCCGTTTTGGGCGGTTGCCTGAATTTCTGGCGCAGACGGTGCAAATGCCGTCACCACGCTGGATGGTGCCGCTTGTTGATAGGTGTCACTGACAATACTCGTGATCCCGTTATAAGTCACGGGAGTCACAGCCACTTGAATGCCGGAGTGCGCTGAAATATCGGGATTGGAGTTAGACAAAGTCAGTGCCACTTGAGATCCCTGGACCTGAAGGGAGTGGACTTGATAGACCATGCCCGTGTGAGGATTCTTGACCACAAACTGCGATCCGTTGGAGAGCACCGAATTAGGATCAACGCTGCGGGAAAAGCTCACGGTGAGGATATTAGGCTTTTTGGCAGCATTAAGGCTTAGTGTCAGGGGAACCATCTGAGACACCCCTAAAGGCTTAAGCCAACTGAGGGGTGTCGTCACTGACGCTGTTGTCTTGGGACTTGAAGCCTCGAGTGTATCCTCTTCCCCCGCTTGCCCCCCCGATACCCACACTTGAGCAAGCCCTTCGGCATTCGTGCTCACACTTCCGGTATTTAATGCGGCAGTCTTTTGTCCCCACAACGAGAAGGAAATAGGATCATTGACCAAGGGATTACCGTCGGCATTCTTAGCCAAAACCGTGAACGGTACTTTGGCTCCGACCGCAGCCAAAGCGGGCGGGGGGACATTCCACTTCAGAGACGGAATAGATTCACTCTGCCAGGAGAGAGGAATTTTCAGTTCGGGAAATCCCGCTACCGGGCCTTGTCCGGCATCGGGAGAACCATTCAAAGCCAAAGTGGTGCCTTGATCCAAACTAGATGACACACTCTTGACATTCCAAGTTTCCGCTGGATAGTGATTGGTCGTGATTTTCCATTGCGCAATGCCGTGAGAATTGGTAATAGCGGGTGTTGTCTGGCCTTGTTTGTTGTCCATTTCCACACCGTATCCCGATAACGGCTCATTCCCGGCTAATACCTGAATCCCCATCTCATAAGACTGTGATGCATTGAGTGTTTGTGTTGGCACCCTTTTGACAAATTGAGCGGATGACGTGTCATAGGTTCTTGCCAACCTTGATGTAAAGGCAAAACGAAGAGGCAACCACTTTAAAGCCAGGCTGGTTCCAGTGGCATCTTTATCCTGAATCTTCACCTGATATCCCGGGCTTTTTGCACTCACCAGGCCTTTCGTCAATCCATTAGCCTCTAGTACAATTTTGGCCTCGCCTTGCCCGTCGGTCGTGCCTTGACGGCTCAGTACCGTGATCTGAGTGGGAACGGACCATTGGACAGGGGTGCCCCAAGGAGCTGGATTGCCAAAGCGATCTGTCACTTGCGCTCGCACCACCACACTTTGCCCGGCCAATGCCCATGACGAGGGATAGGACGATACCAACCCGGATCCAGCCACGAACGCCGCATAGGAATGCATCAAAGGCCAGGCCATATGGGTGCCGGGAATGGCAAGACGTCCCACGAATTCGGCCCCGCCACTTTGGGTGCTGCTGACAGTGTAAGGTGAACCCCAATCCATTTTAGGCAAAGTGTCCATCACTTTGGGCGCCACCGGCACAGCTTTTTGAGTATCCGTCAGTACATTTTGGTTGTTCCCGTTATTTACACTGGGTACCAAAAAGTCACTCACGGTGTGATGGTTCATCACTTCAGAAATGACCCCGTCCCCGACTTCAGGATATACAGGCACTCTGACGTGATAAGAGACCCCGGACTGATAATAGGATCCCAAATACTTTTGGGCCTGGCTGGAGTTTAAATCCGTAGCCACGGAGTAGTTCACGCCAGCGGCCTGCCAGGCGGTGTCAGACGGGGGCACAGGTACACGCACCACACTGCCGGAAAGGGTGTGCCAGGTGAGAGAGGTGACATTAACCCCGGACGCCTCCTGCGAATTGATTAAAGATGGCGTCGACAATGTCAAGGACAAGGTTCCCCCCGTCATCTCAGGTGGAATTGGTATGCTTGCCGCTAATTGGCTGATAGGTCCCGAAATCGTACGGACGTAAGGAGTGCCTTTGCCCTTTGGGGTGAAAGTCACCTTGAAGACGCTGCCCTGGGGCAAATTTAGCCTGCTCAATTTGAGAAGAGCCCTGGTAAATCCTTCGGGTATCGTCACAGCTTTTGGCGACCACGTTTCGAGAGGTTCCAGATCCTGAGAATTGTCGTGGACTTGAAGAGTCGCTGCAGAATGATTAGAGGAGACCGGCAAAATGAAAGACGCTGGCATCTTTAACGTCAAGGGTTTTCCCAGGCTTTGATCAATATTTTCGGCAAAGGCGTATTGCAGATGGTAGACTGGAGAGCCCCACGACGCGGTTTTTTCCACCCCTCCCGTGGCATTGGCCACGGCCGTTCCCGACTCTTGCACAGCCCCAAAGAGCACACTATTCGTAGCGGCCACCCCTGGGGCCGACGGCACCGTGACCTGGTAGGTGATCCGGGCAATAGCTCCGGAATTCATGGCCAGAGAGGTTGCATGTCCGTTCTCCGGATTGGTTAGACTCAGCACACTTTCCGCCGTGCCTTGCGCATTGGTAACTTCCGTGTCATTTAACCCTTGCGGAAGACTCACATGATCGGATGGATTGGAATCATTGGTCAGAGTGAATTCCACAGGAACATCAACTAAAGGATTGCCGTGATCATCCTTGATACTACAACTCACCAAAGCACTTTGTCCCAATAGCAGCGCATGCGAATTATGCAAAAGAGGCAAAGGATTGTCGAGATGCGTGGCAATCGTGGCGACAGTGGTTTCGGTCGGAGCGGCTTGCATTCTTTCAACCCGGCTCCAAACACTGTCTTTGCCATTATTAGGAGCACCTCTATCCTTGGCATAGGCAATAATGCGGTAAGTTCCAGCCAGGGGTGGAACATAGCGAAAAGATGATGAAGATTGGTATCCTCCACTCGACGTCCACTGTCCGTTAGGATTCTCAATCCAAAATTGATACACCGGGTCAATGAGATTAGTGCTATGCGCCTTGAGGCTCACACCTTGCTCTTGGACGGCGCTGGGGCCAAGACTTAACTGTACCTGGCTTCCCGCATTGATGACGGCAGTGGCTATCTGAGCTTGACTCCACTGATGTTGGTCAAACTGACTCTGAGTTAGCCCGTAGACCGCTGCAATATAGCTGCCGGATTTCAAGGGAACACGGACCATATTGCTGGAAGAGTAATCCTGAATCATTGACCATCCCTTCTCACTCTCTAGCCAGAACTGATAAAGCATATGGGGATCGGTTGATCCGGGTAATGACGCTTGAAATTTCACGCTGCCATTGCTCGCAACTGATCCCGAAGCCATAAGCGATAAATTCCTCTGGGAAACAGCGGGCCTATTCGATGCCGCATAGATCCGGGGCATAAAAGAAAATGTGGCCAAAGTGCCACTAAAAATCGCACTGAGCCACACATGTCGATGTCGTGTCAAAAAAGTGACCTCCCCCATTGGGTATAATGTGAAGAGCAAGCGTTGAAGCCTATTGCTCTTCTGTCATGATTCGACATATTTCGACATAGTCCTCTATTCTTCCAGGGGTTTTATATGCTATTTCTCAACGATGTTTTTACACCGCTTCGCAGGACCTCAGGTCAATTTCTCTTGTGGAAACGGACAATCCTCTCATTGCGCAAAGATGAAGAAAGCCGAAAATACAAGCGAATTCTTGAATTGTTTCACCGGATAACGGGTCCTGCTGGTATTAGCCGTTCCCACAATTACTGTGGGGGCGCTTTTAATTGAGCACAGCTTATAACAAAAAGGATCTGGGCGGCGTAACAGCCCAAGAGCTCTTCAGCAAAGCTGATGACACTCAGGTATAATCAGATGGGGAGCCGGGAGCAACGGGGCCAACCTCACTTTCACTTGTTGGGGCAACTCATTATTCACCAGGAGGTTTTTCAATGCCCAGACGAAAAGGTGTTGTGAAGTGGTTCAAAGAAGAAAAGGGCTATGGCCGCATTATGTTGGACGGACAAGACGGTCATCATGTCTTCGTTCACTTCAGTGCAATTCGGCCTAATCCTCGAAGATTTCCCAATGGCTATCGCTTTCTCAAGCCAGGTCAGAAAGTGACATTTCACTTAATCGAGACAAATGCCACAGATAGTCAACGATTAACAGCCGTCGACGTTGAAATCTTGTCTGACTAGCAAATGTTCCGCCATAAATCGCCGCATCATGGACTCTCACGACGGTTTATTCGCTGTCAATTTGGATGAGGGCACAGACAAATTTAACATATGTCTATTGCCAAAAGCTGATGACACGATGATGTCAGTACCTTATCCGCCGTCTCGTAATGGCCCGGTCTTCCGGGTGACAGAGATTCACACGCCCAAACAGGATTGTCTGCCAGAAAGAAATGAATGGATGCGAATAGGGTTAGAACAGTGCACCGATCATCCGCTCTAACGTATAATAAAGAATAGAGAATATTGGTGATAATCACGCTAAGGAAGGTTAAAGACTATGACGACTCTGAAAAAATGGAACCTTGTCCAGTGGAAGCGCTGGAATCAATTGCCTTTACAACAGCGCTCCGGATGGTTAGTCGGACTCATTGCACTGGGGGCGACGATGACTGCTGTCTCCGCCACACAATTGACGTCCCCAGCCTTCTGGCGGGGATTCATAACCGGAATTTGGGCCAGCGACACATTGATTCTCATTGGATTCCTGGCCCTGATTCAGTTCCAGGCGCGGAAACGTTAATTTTCCTGGCATCCCTCTTCCCGGATTAGCCTCATCTGCCTCAGATCCAGGGCCGTGTCAACCTTAGGGCAGAAGCAGGTTTTCAGTGGGTGTGCCCGAAAGAGGTAGCCTGAGGATTTCCCCAACGGAATTCGCGGTGCCAAAACGGTGAGCATGCCTAAGAGTCAGGCGTGTCTTTGGGTGCGCGCAAAACAAATTCACTTCTCGTGTACCCGGGTCCTCAAGAGAAAGGTGCCATGGCCCTTGGTTGCACTGCTCTGGTCTTCCTCTGGAATTCCCCACCCGGCACAGATCTTTCAATTACTTTCGCCCAACCAAGATCATGCCTATTTGCACAACTTTTTCTCTACGCGGTAATATGCGGTCCCATCAAGGCTAGGATCGCTTGTGCGTCCTGGCTCTTAAGCTTTCGAGGTAATCTTGTCACTTAAGTTGGACAGTGTTTCGCATTCATCCCAGGACAAGCGAAAAGACAAGGTGTCAGCCAGGTGCTGAGCTTGCTCGGGCTTAGTGGCTCCGGGAATAGCGAGCATCTCGGGATGGGCCGTGATAATCCAGTTCAACGCCACCTGGCTGACTGTTTTATGGTAACGTTGACCAATTTCTTGCATCAGATTCACCAAAGGCTCACTTCTAGCCAAATACCCTGGAGACATACGTGGACTCCAGCGCCGCAATCCGGCAGGACGCACGCCGGGTTGGTGAAACTTTCCGGACAATATGCCCTGTTGCAAAGGAGAATACGCGATGATGGCCACTTTCAAGTCCTGGGCTTCAGACAATATGCCATTTCGCTCGATAGACCGATCGAGGAGATTATAGCGCACCTGATTTGAGGCCAGCGGAAAGCCGGCGTCGTTTAAGCGGTGAGCCATCTCCCTCATTGCCCTAGCCGAAAAGTTACTGACCCCAACGCCAGACACGAGTTTTTCCTGCAATAAATGGATGAGGGCTCGAGCTTGGTCTTTAAGGGAACTTAAAGCCCAGGGCTGATGAATCTGGTAGAGCGTGACGGGATAGCCGTTAAGGGCTTGCAAGCGCCTAGGAATACTTGTTGCCAGGGACCGGTATGTTCGTCCCACAGGCCACCATTTCGTGGCTATAAGCGCATCACCTGCGACAATTCCAAGCGAGTGCAAGGCTCTGGACAATGCCTCTTCAGAAGCGCCATGACCATAAATCTCGGCGGTATCAAACCAGTGGATTCCCCCCCTCCATGCCGCTTGAACAATTTGGGCAATAACCTCATCATCCAAACGAGGCCAAAAACTTCCCACCAATCCGCGTCCTTGGCTAAACTGCCAAGTTCCCAGCCCAAGTGGCGTCAATTTGATGCGACTGTGCCCAAGTCGGCGCAGCTCGAACGTCATTCGCTTCCCCACCTACTTTTTCGGGACATCTTGTTGCCCTTATGATAGCGCAAATTTGTCATAAGAAAGACAGCCATGCCCTGTGAATTCGAGGCATCATTCCAACCTGGGGTTTTTCATTGATGCAAATAGGTGGCTAGGTTTGAGAGGAAATCCGACATGACTAGATCAAATGCGTAGCGGTTGGAGATTGTCGATTTCAGAGTATACGATCCTCCAGAAAACGTCATCTACCATCTTCTTTAAAGCATGCGGTAGTTCTTGTGACCCAGCAAGATCGTAAACTCGGCATAAAGATTGTTCATAAATCATACGCCCTTTCATGCACCTCTTGGCATTATCGTATTAGAATAGAAGATGCCATGTGGTTATCACTTGAACTGGAACCAGATATACTCATCACCCCAATTTGTCTCACAATCTTCGCTGTTTCCCCTAAAGTTCAACCAGATGGTTTTATCCTCCGATTCAACCAGCTTAAAACTCGGAAGGAGTCAAGCAATGCCCACACCGCAAAATGAATCTGTGATTTCCCTTCGCAACCTCCAGGTGAATTATGGCAACACCAAAGTATTAGAGGACATCAACTTAGAAGTTCAGTCTGGCCAAATCATTGGCTACATCGGTCCCAACGGAGCCGGTAAAAGCACTACCATAAAAGCCATTCTCGGATTAATTACGGATTATAGCGGAACGATTACCGTGCTGGGACACGATGTAGCCGGGGGTGATGTCGCGTACAAAGCCCAGGTCGGCTATGTTCCGGAATCAGCGGAGTTATATGAGGCGTTAACAGCCGAAGAATACCTCAATTTTGTTGGCACTCTCTACGGCTTGCCTGAAAAGAAGGCAGCCAGCAAGTCCCAAGAACTGATACGGCTATTGGGATTGGAAGAAGCCTACCGCTCCCGCCTCTCCTCTTATTCCAAGGGCATGAAACAAAAGGTCCTATTAATTTCCAGCTTATTGCACAACCCCGAGATCTTGTTTTTGGATGAGCCTTTGAGCGGATTAGACGCGAATAGCGTCATGATAGTCAAAGATCTCATGGCTGAATTAAAGGAGGCCGGGAAAACCATTTTCTACTCTTCCCATATCATGGATGTTGTCGAGAAGATCAGCAGCCGGATTATCTTGCTCAACCAGGGCCGAGTCATCGCAGACGGGGATTTTGCTACGCTAAGCCAAAAGGCCCATGAACAATCTTTGGAAGAGATTTTCGGCCATATGACAGGCTTCTTCGAACATCAGAACATCGCACATCAAGCCCTTTTGGTCATCCAAGAAGACTGATCCGTAAAGACGCCCTTATCTTTCCCATCATTATATTTGGAGGCGCAGTAAAAAACTCATGCGAAACTTCTATTCCTTGAAAATCCTAGACCGCTTTCAAAATGCATTTGAAGCCCGGGGTTATGATTACACCGTATTGCGCAATATCCTGCAAGTACATCTGACGATGGATTCCAGGCGCGTTCCGGCGATTTTAACCCGTAGCCGCAAGCAACTGAAGCGCGACTCTTCCAACCCTCATGCCAATACCTTCATCAGCTCTTTATGGTTCTATGTACTGTTGGGAGCCGTCGTCATTCCCGTCGTGGCGATGACGCATCACCTCATATTTTTTATGAGCAGCGCCATGGCTATCTTAATGTTTCTCGTCATGTTATCCATGATTTCAGACTTTTCCTCGGTATTGCTCGATATTCGAGATCGCACCATTTTAGCGTCTAAGCCCATTTCCCCCAAAACTATTTCCATGGCCCGAACCTTGCGCATTGGGATTTATTTGGCGTTGATTACCCTAGCCGTGGCTCTGCCGGCTTTACTCACGGCCCTTATTCGCCACGGCTTGGTCTTCTTTATGGTTTTAGCCGTGGCGCTCATTTTGATGGATTTGTTCATTATGGCCTTAACCGCACTGTTATACTTTCTTATCTTGCGGTACTTTGACGGAGAAAGGCTGAAGGATTTTATCAACTATGTCCAAATAGGCCTCTCCCTGATGATGACCATCGGCTATCAATTATTGGGACGCTCGTTCCAACTCTTAAATGCCCATATTGTTTTTCATCCGGCATGGTGGGAAATCATCATTCCGCCTTTATGGTTTGGCTCCGCGTTTCAGGTGCTTTTCGCCTCGTCAAACAACCCGGAGGTGATGGTGCTCGCGGCCATGGCTCTAGCCGTTCCTCTGATGGTCTATAGGCTCTACCTCCACTTTATGCCGGCTTTCGAAAGACATCTGGAGAAACTCTCGGCCACCGCCAAACAATCCGGGAATCTGAGCCAGGCGTGGTCTAAGTGGTATTCTACTCTCTTTTGCCGAAATCCCAGAGAACGGCAGGCGTTTATTTTTGGCGCGGCCATGATGACCAGAGAACGGGAATTCAAATTAAAAGTCTACCCGGCATTGACCCTTAGCATTTTCCTGCCCTTAATTATGATGCTAAACGCATCACCCAAGCCTTTTCAAGGATTGTCGGCCTCTCCTTGGTATCTGTCTATTTATTTCATAGACATGATGATTCCCTCGGCCGTAATGATGATGCGCTACTCACAATATTATAAGGCGGCCTGGATCTATCAGACGACCCCTTTGTCTTCTCCGGCACTTCTCTTCCGCGGGATTTTAAAGGCCCTCTTGGCACGGTTGGTACTTCCCGTCTATGTGATTGAAAGTGTCATTTTTATTGCCATTTTCGGACCGGGTATTGGGATGAATTTGATTGTGGCCTACGCATCGACATGGCTTTTTGCCGTAATCACCGTACTCATCACACTCAAGGATTTGCCATTTTCAGCTCCTTATCAAGCGGCCCAACAAAAACAGACTTATGTGATCTTTCTCTTTATGGCTCTGACCGCAGTGTTTGCCGGGATTCAGTATGCCGTAAGCCAGATGCCATTGGGACTATACTGGTACTTGGCCATCCTTTTAGTCGTCACCTTAGGGGTCTGGCGCAAAGTCTTTCCCATCACTAGAAACGAACTAGCCTAATACAGTCATGCTGCAGTGGTTAAGTCGAATCCGATTGATCTCCAGGCTGAAGGGAGGTGAATGCCAATATCGGGGTCTTCATTGCGCCAGTGCCTTAACCACCATAACAAATTGTATTGGGAAAATTTCCCTATCGGGACTTATCTCCGGGATGGTTGGAGACCAGGATTTTTTCGCCTTCACACCAGGTTGCATCTATATGCCGAAGCTCATTGCGAATTGAATGCAACCGCAGCACAATGTGAGTGCTAGTGGAAGTCGTTCCAGAACCACTTAGGCAAGCAGTCTTCCGGCACGGTACGACGGACATTACCGGTCATCCAACGCGGAGTTCCAAGAAGCGTTCCCAACAACATCAACGTCCAAAACCGTTCCATTGATGGCGGGAGCATCGCGGCATGCTCCCTGGTCCACATCCGATTGACGTCCCAGACGGACACTCAACAACCAACTCCCAATGATCTACGGTCCCAGCGGATAAGATTGCGGGAATAATGAGAGATCGCATGGCGCTCAAAGTTCAACCGGTCTGCATGGCAGCCGCAGAATAGCTGTTGCAACGCCCAGTGGCAAGCACATCAGCTTCGTCCCCTCTGACCGGAGAATTGGGTGGGTTCTCACTCGTCCAATTTTGATGCTGGCGGCTCAAAACATGGATAGCGCCAGAGAACTCCAATAGAGTTGTCATCCCCAGTCAGTTTCTCATTGATTTCATCTCGGAATACACCCGCGGGTTTATCGCCCTCGCGCAATACATATACTCTCACGCCTTGGTTTTGAGTCGCTTTACGACAAACACAGCTTTCCCTGCATCCCGGCGGCCTCCAACAGACCAACTCACATCGACTTTAATATAACCAAAAAACTGAGGGGTGTGGGCCGGCCACTTCATGGTCATGGCGGGTCCGTTATGAACTAACCGTGACGCTGAACTGATCGTAAGCACACGGCGCCACTTAGATCGGGCGGAGGTTTTTGAGTAAACTGTCACGGCCGGATCCGCGGCTTTTGTACCTAAGTAGGCAACTCTAATGATTAATGGAGGGGTGGGTATAACCTGAACGTTCCAGGATGTCATGTTGTGTTGACTGATCAGTATAGTCATAGCGTTTGTGATTATGGGTGTGTTCTTAGATTGAGATATTCGCGGCGCCTTGCTTCCACATCCCGACACAACACCACCTACTGCTATAGCGACTAAACATAGGCATGTAATTTTTGTCATAATTATAGTTGCCTTCTTTAAAAGAATTCCCTGCTAAGCCTCTTTGGACATAACCTCTGAAATATTTACGCACAATATAACTGAGAAATCTCTTGTGTCATCCCGCTGTCGTTGTTTGAGCGTCTGGGTGATTTCCCGATTTGCCAGGGAATCCCTAGCCGTGAACAAGTCGTGTACAGGAAAGACCCCAAAGCAGTGCCTTAATTAGATATGCCTAGGAGTCAGCCGGCCCGGTAGGCCCCGGAACCTCATCTTTACTTCGGAATCAAATGAACCTAGCGTCTTTAATGATGGAGCAAATGCAAGATGGCGATAAATATTAACCATAAGGCTAATAGGCCGAGAATCGTTCCGGCAAGCTTTTCTGACCATTCCCCCAGATATGGTTTCAATTTTGACCCAAAAGTGAGACCCACCACCGTAAAAACAAAGGCTTGGCACGCTATTAATATGACCGTAAGCGTTACAGGGATTCCAATAAGACCGATCGAAAAACCCATGGCTAATTCGTCCAAACTGATGCTTATGGCTGTCAAAATCAATGTCCATCCAACCAAATCATGTTCGAATCGGTTCTTTTCCTCGTCGTCATTGTCGAAAACCAGAAGCCACACGGCCACTCCCAACAACAGAATGCCTCCGGTAAGAGATGCCCAATTTCCAATGAATGTCCCGAGCCCTTTACCGATAAACAATCCGACTAAGGCCATGATCACTTCGGCGCTGGCAAATGTCGTGGCAATGCGAATCTTCCCTGAGGTCCGGTAAAACCCTAGGGCTATCGACATCATGAGGGTATCAATGCCCAGTGAGAGGACGAACACCACCATTTTCAGAACGACCAATATTTCTCACGCTTTCCTGAGTTGGGTTATCGATGACCTTGACACTTCCCAGCTGGGAGGGATTCTGACAAGGAAGACGAATGAGTAACGTCAGCTCTGCT
The DNA here is from genome assembly GCA_021841025.1 of Bacillota bacterium. Taxonomy (GTDB): domain Bacteria; phylum Bacillota; class Sulfobacillia; order Sulfobacillales; family Sulfobacillaceae; genus Sulfobacillus. Next base: position 70,429 of record JAKBWA010000055.1, read on the forward strand.
CGCCCGGGGATCTGCAAAACCTTCCTCGCCATCGCTACTAAATCGCCGGTTTCTTGTGGATTCGCCGCTCCTTGCCATTCCGGGATAAGAGACGTTAATCCGCCGCCACATCAAGGGGATCGTCTGAGACCGAATGAGAGGATGGAGTGGACTTTCAAAATCTTTCCACACATCCAGCGCCATCCCCATATGCTGAAACCTTTCTTAACATACCAATATATCTGGAAATCTCAAAGAGTGCATTGACCTGCAATATCGCCTTATCCCTGAGTCAACCGGCTAAAGCCCCTAGCCATCTTGTGTATCTTGGACTGGAAAGTCATGAGAACAAGGGGCCAAAGCTTGGAATAGGTGACAGAGCTCTAGAAATTCCCCTGACTTTAGGTACTGCCAACGTACTAAAAGGGGATGATATAAAGGACCATTCAGCAAGCGTAGAGCGTAGTCCCAGACTTTATCATACCCCCTGGATGAAACTATTGTTCGACAAAATATCTGGAACCTTCTCTAAAACCATTTCAATATTATCGACACCTTGTCATCCACCGAAATAAATTGCCCTGGGATCAGTTTCCATTATCTCTGGGGCCCTCATTCAGCCACTGTAAGAGTAATTCCGTAAGGCGCCTGGGCTGAGATAAGTTGGGGAAGTGGGCGACACCGGGCATGCGAATAAGGGTGGCCCGAGGCAAGATGTTCTCCAAATAGTTCGCCACCTTCAAACAATATAGGGTGTCATTCTCGCCGATGAGAACCATAACCGGCCTGTCAAGATTTGCGAGCGCACCTTTATCATCCAGATCCTGGTACTCGGGAAATTTCCGGCGGTTATTGAGAAAATCCCTGTACATCATGCGGAACAAGTCGCGACTAACGCGAGGCACACGCGACTCGCTGCCTTCGGTGCCAATAAGCCATATGCGCTCGGCCAAGTCAACGATTCTTGTGGTGTCATGATGGGCCAATGCTTCCTCATACTCCCGGTAGATCTCCGGCTCGGGACCGTCGAGCTGGGGCTGAAATCCAAAGAGTCCCGTTCCGGCCACGAAAATTGACCGGACCCGGTCCGGAAATCGACAGGCGGCATGAATCGCCACCGATCCGCCTAAGGAGGAACCCACCAATGTTGCTGTTTCTACTTCCAAATGATCCAAGAGTTCGAGAAGGGTATCACTCGGATCGTAAGTTTCCGGGGCGTTTTCGCTCGACCCATATCCCAATAAATCGTACGAGATACACCGGTAGTTAGAGGACAATGCCTCAACTTGTTCGCACCATTGCCTGTGATCGGCCAAAGCCGAGTGAAGGAACACCAGCTCTGACCCATGACCGGTAACGGCGTATGCAATTCTTCCTAGACCAGTGATTAAGTCCTTCATCACAGTCACCTTCTGGAAATTTCTTTTCCATATTATTCTATTCATCCGGGTTTTTTGACGCAATCGCTTGCGGAAATAAACATCCCCTTAACGCCGTAACCAAAACGACCCTAATGATTTTCGAACACGCTAGTCTAATAACAGGAAGCCATAAAGGGACAAGGATGCGCTCACACCCGCCGCCATTTTATCCCCCCCATCGTCCAGGACTTGGGATCCGAGTGGGCAAGAATCCTGGGGGCTCACCGCGCAAGATACGACCTACGTCAACTATACGCATCATCCGGTGACAGCAGGCTTGGGCCCCGTAGAACGGGCAGACGAGCAGGATTGATGGTTCATACGGCACTCGCCATGACGGCAGCACGGGTGCCTTGGGGCATTGTGTCCCAAAAATTTGGACACGCGACCCCGCCGGCAAAAAGCCGCCACCGACGTGCTATAAAGCCCCCTAACAATCATGGACAAAACGAATCCACGACGGGCATAGATGAGGGGCTCGCTCATCACCTGTCTGGGATGGTATTGGCAATGCGGGTAGCGATAAGGCCCATGTCGGGTGCACAGGAAGCTTCTGTCAAGACATTAACTGGGCGCATAAGTCTTCGAAATAATCGATATCGAATCTGTCTTTTGCCTCCGCATTAATCGCAATGAGCACTCGGATTTCATGTCTGACGAACTCAAAAAGTGCTTATGGCACTTTTCCAGTCGTCTATTACACATGCCCCAGGTTAACAACAGTGGATTTAAGACGGGTCATCGCCAGAATTGAATAACGGACACCTTGAGCTCCCAGCCCCGAAGATTTTGTTCCCACGAACGGAAAATGGTCCGGCCCCCGTGATGTCTTACCGTTGATCTGAACAGTCCCCACATCGAGATGTTCGGCAAGATCAAATGCCTTGGAAATGTCTTGCGTAAAAATTGCCGCTTGCAACCCGTATTCGCTGGCATTGGCGAGGCTGATGCCCTCGGCCTCATCTTGAATGCGGATAATGGGCAGAACGGGTCCGAAGGGCTCTTCCCAGGCAATGCGCATGGACGGTGTCACATAGTCTAACACGACCGGAAAGATCAGGTTATCCTTTCTGTGCACAGGAGTGAGGGCTACAGCTCCTTGTTCCAAGGCTTCCTGAATTAATTCCCACACGAAGTCCGCCGACTGTTGGGAGATTAATGGAGTAATCATACAGTTGTCTTCCGGCAATCCGACCGTAAGGGTGCGGACTTTTTCGGCAATCGCGAGTCCCAGGGAGCTAGCAAGCTCGTCGACAGCCAGCACGCGCTTGACAGCCGTGCAGCGCTGCCCGGAATACGAAAAAGCACCGCTGACAATTTGATCCCGGGCGAGAGTCATATCGGCGTCGGACAGTACGAGGGCGGCATCTTTGCCACCGAGCTCAAGGAGCAAGGGCATCATTGTGGTGATTTGGGCAATATGCTGTCCCGTCGGAGTTGAGCCAGTGAAGTTGACCATCTTGACATACGGGTGTGACACTAAGTAATCACCGATGTTGCGCGAAGAACCGGTAATGGCCGCCAGAACATTGAAGGGGATCCCGGCTTCATAGGCCAGGTGAACAATATTCAACCCGGAAAGAGCCCCTTGTGTCGGTGGTTTGAGAATCACGGCATTGCCTCCCATTAGAGCCGGTGCGATTTTCGTAATAGCCAAGTTGATGGGATAATTGAAAGGAGGAATGGCCAGAACCACACCCAGGGGGACCCGGCCCACTAGGCTCACTTTATTGCGGGCGTGGCCAGGAAATGCATCCCCATAAAGCGCTTCTCCACTCAAGCGCAGGCCCTCTTCGGCCGTATAGTGAATAAAATCCACGGAGCGCTGAATTTCGTCGGAAGCATCCTGACGGTTTTTAGCAATTTCTAGCATCAGCAGCTGGGCCAGAGGTGTGATATGCTTCTCCAGGATATCGGCCCAACGGTGCAAGAGCCGGGCACGGTCCGTGAGACGCGTAAACCGCCACGTCTGATATCCTTGGGCCAGCTGCTCAATCCGCTGGTCGATTTCACTGGGCTCATAAGCGTGAACACAGCCAATGGCGTGCCCTTTAGCAGGCCCGTAAACCTCTATTGTCTCACCGCGTGGATGGGTGATCCATCCATCTTCATTAAGCTGGACCGAGTCGCGTGAGTCTTTCGGTATAAAAATTGTGGTGTCTGACATGTCTTTGCCTCCCATGGAGAAAATACGAAGCTTTAAATAGGCGGAATCAGATGGGTTTCAACCAATTTGTCATGGTGATTACCGTTTTCTTTCCTCAAAGAACGCCATCAGGTGTTAAGACGGGTCAGTGGAAGAGATTACCGGAATACGGCCTCTAACCAAATGATTCTCGATAAAGAGAGCGGTTTGCTAAATCAGAAAACAGAATTTCTGACAAAGAGAAGGACTCATCAACGAATGATTTGTCCGAAATACCGAGGCCTGCCAACGCATTCAGACAGCCTGTTTTAATTCAAGCGGTATTAATGACTTATTATTCACGACATGCCAGTCATGTGTCAACACTTTTTCTTCCGCGGCTTTTCCCACTGTGTGGAAAATTAGGGCGGTGCCTGTCTTTTTTATGCTAAACATTTGGATAAGACCCTTGTGCCGTGATCATATTCCCGGTCCTTACCTCCCCTGCTCCCGAAGGGCCAATCCCATAAGCATTAACGGAATTCGCCCTGTAAAATAAAACATCCACGCACAACTCCCCCCAGTCTTAGCAGAATCGCAGAAAAACGGGCTAACCGAGAAATCTCCAGACCGAAAATCGTCGGCTGCCCAAAGACACCTGAGCCACGAGGCGCCGGAAACCCTGATGCAGGGGCAGCCCTTGGCGATAGCTTCGGCGAGGACGTGAATCTGGTCTGGATGTCTATGGCCATCCAAGATGAATGGCCTTCCCCTAAAGCATATATTGCCGTTCTGTACTGGGAAGCGCATTGGGGCCCGTGTCGACTATGGCCCGAATAGGCTCTGCCCAATCCTCACGGCCTCGGACCCAAAACTCGATTCTCCGTGGAGAACCGTCCCCTGCGCAGGTCGGCATTACACCAACTCGAAACGAGCAGCTGACCTCAACAAACCAAGTATTTAGCCATTCATACATAATCGGTTCAATCAGATGACAAAGATGAGATTCCACAATCAGGATCGTGACGCCCATTATGGGTAGCCAAGGCTGAGGCTCAACACATTAGATTACTGCGCTGTCCTAAATCTGACTTATCTGAGGATTTTTTGTATCCATAACCTTATCCTTATCGATACTTTGCCATTGTGGTATTAGTCATCCGTCTCAAAACACGCTATTGTGAGGGTGCAAAACTCAAATGAGATCTAAAAACCCCAAGGAGTGAAACATTATGGCCCAGAACAACAAACTATTATCCTATCCGATTGTGCCCACCATGGTGCTCTATTGTGGTCGGTGCGATACCTCCTACACTGATACGCAGGTTCCCGAAGGCTTGTGTCCGGATTGCGATGAACCCTTAATGATTCTCGGACACATCAGCTCGTCCTAACGGATGCCGTTCTCGTCTTGTTCGTCGGGTAGTTTCGTCATAATGCATAAAGGAATGGCTCTCCGAATTTTCTCATCATCATGCATTTTATTTAGGCATTAGACATCTGTTCAACGCCACGCGAGAGCCGCCACCCTGATCCCGCTTCCAAGGTGTTTACACACCAAACCGCACGAGCTTACTGCGTTCGCCATGCATCAAATCAAGACCGCCTGGTTCAACGACTCAAAGGAGGAGAAGGAAGTGACCGGACAAGAAATTAAACGCTTGCGTTTGGAACACCATTTTTCGCAAAAAGAACTGGGAAACCAATCGTTTTCTGCTGCCTATATTAGTCGAGTCGAGCGAGGACGCCAGAAGCCTTCAAAGAAATTCCTTGATCATGTGTCTACAATGCGCAGTTATCGTCCGCACAAATACCGAGATCTCGAGCGCAACGATCATCTTGTGGATGTGCTGCTGCATCTTGCGTCAAGCTTGCTAGAGCTGAATCAATTGGAAGTGGCGTCTATGGTGGCCAAACACGCCCTCCTACAAGCATCCCATTCTGGAAATATTCAGATTATTGCCGGAATGTTGCAAATATCCTTGGCGGTTCACACGGAGCAGACCGTAGCCATTCCACAAAAAATAAGGCACATCATGGTTACTGCCGATTTTTCAAAATCCCCTTTGAACGATATCCTGCAGTTACTGAATCCGTGAGGGCATCATCAAGTGTGGTAGCCCCACACAAATTTTGGCGATAGTGGCAGACACCTCCAAGGGAAAAGTTTCCTCATAGATCCATATCGATACGTCACCGGGCCACCAGCATGGCATCGGGGGTGCCTGCTCTGCCTTCACGACGGGTTCTTTGAACTTTGAGAAAACCTGGTCCAATGACAAAACTTTTCCTGAGTGCTCGAATCAAGGGATTAGGCAGTATTCTCATTTTGATCAAATATGTGAATAATCCCCACCACATCCGTCCCCGCTTACAAGCCTATTCCATCATAATCCCCCTCGCTATCCTCTCCTCATTCGGCAAACTTCCTCCACTGCATCGTACCTGCCTCAAAGATCGAAACGTATCGATAGAATAATAGACAAATTTTGTTCGCCTTCTCTATAAAACAGACACGGCCAACGGAAATAAATCTTAATCGTTGGGGAAAGACAAGACAAAACGCAGTTTGATCAACCCCGGTTTACCTCGTCACGATCACGCGAACCAGGACAGTCTATCCCTGGGTTCCCGGCCAGCTTAAACGCGTTCTGCAGGACCAGTCTCGGCATGAATCCGTGAATTTTCATGGCCCTCTACACCTTTATAATCATCAAATTGCAACTCTTTTACGTCCTTCTTTGACAACAGAGTTTAACAAATCTCAAACAAACAGAAAGCATTGCCCCTTAATTTTTCTTCCAATCTATTGACTTTTTACACAACACAGAAAATAATGAAGGAGCATCGAAACGTTTCGATAAGTAGGAGAGGTCAATGGCTACAATTCGTGATGTCGCTCATTTGGCGCAAGTATCGGTTTCCACCGTGTCACTCGTTTTAAGGCAACCTCACCGAGTTTCTCCCGAAACTCGCGAAAAGGTTGAAAAAGCCGTGCAGGAATTGCAATACCAGCCTAATGGCATTGCTCGCGACCTTAGAGTGCGCAAAACCAACACCATTGCGGTTCTGTTGCATAACTTAAGCGGTCCATTTTATTCCGAATTGATTCGCGGGGTGGAAGAAGCCGGTGAAAATCTTGGTTTTACCACACTGGCAGCCGGCAGCTCCAAAAGTCAAGATCAGGGATCGTTAAGACTCTTGCATGAAGGGCGGGTAGACGGCGCCATTGTCTTGGATCCCACCATCAGTTCGCCCGTGTTGCTGCGCTACGCCCGCAAAACACTCCCTATCGTGGTGTTGGACCGCGGACTCTCAGGGACACTGCAATCCGATTTCATTACCGCGGTGGGATCGGACCATGAATCTGGCGGATATTTAGCGGGAAAGCATTTGCTCACCCAAGGCTATCGGCGTTTTGCCCTCATTGCCGGACCCGTGGACTCAGAACACAGCCATTTGCGCGAAGTGGGTTTTTTTCGAGCACTGCAAGAAGAGCCAATCGATGTCACTACGATTCCCGTCGTCCACGGCGACTTTACCGAAATTGGCGGGGTACGCGCCATGACGATGTTGCTCGATCACGAGTGGTCTTTTGACGCTATCTTCTGCGCAAATGACGAGATGGCAATCGGAGCGATGCAAGTACTGGAAGAACGGCATGTGACGATTCCGGAACAAGTCGCCATTATGGGATTTGACGATATTCGCCTTGCCAGATACGTCAACCCGTCTTTGTCGACGATTCATCAACCGATGTATGAGTTGGGAATATCTGCCATGAAACAACTCTCCCGCGCCCTGCAGGGGAAAACACTTATTCCCGGCGAGATGCTGCCCGTAAAACTGATTGCGCGCACTTCGACACAAAAAAGGACCACGAAAGTCGGTGAAGAACCTAATGTCTCTTGAGATGAAGAATCACGCTTTTTGGTATAATCACGCGCCTCACTTCTTTTATGGAGGGGAAATCCACTATTTCCGCCTCCCGCCTGAAAAATGGGCCACTCACCTGGATCAATTGCGAGATTTAGGACTGACCACAGTCAGCACCTATGTTCCCTGGCTGTGGCATGAGCCTCACGCGGGTCAATTCGATTTCCGGGGAGAGACCCATCCTCAACGCAATTTACTGAAATTTCTATCCCTTGCGCAAACTCGTGGTCTCCATGTCTTTCTGCGGGTGGGTCCTTATGTTATGGCTGAACTGCGCCAGGAAGGTCTTCCAGAGTGGCTGTTTACCCAATATCCCGACATCATTGCCAAAGACCCCCAAGGGGATGTTCATCCAGCTCGCATTATCAGCTATTTGCACCCCACATATCTAAAACTGGTAGAAAGGTGGTATTCAAACCTCGCGTCGGCGGTGTCTTCCTATTTTTGTACGAACCAAGGGCCCATTTTCCTCACCCAGCTTGACAACGAAGTGGGTATGCTTCATTGGGTGACCGCTCTGGGCGATTCGTCCTTTCACATTCAAGAAGCGTATCAGACATTTCTCAGCCAAAGAAATCAACCCCGCTCCTATTGGACCTACAGCTTGTTTTGGCGAGAATATCGGGCCCAATATCTGCAACATCTTGCCGATTTGGCCCATTCTCTAACTTTCCCCTCTCCTTATGTCATCAATGTGCACGGGTTTCGGGATTTCTCCATCTATAGCCGGGGAGTAGACTATCCCGTTGGCCTCTCTCAGCTGGCTTTTGCCAAAGTTCTGCCCACTTCTCTCTTAGGCGGAGACTTCTACCCAGGCCACGTCACTTACGACAATTTCCACGATATCGCTCTGGCTGTTCTTTTTACCCGGGCCGTCAATTCCCCGGATACAGCCGCATTTTCACCCGAATTCCAGTCGGGGCGGTTTCAGGACCGGCCTCACATCGAACCCTCCGACCTGGATCTTGCTGCACGTGTGGCGATAGCCTATGGTCTCAACGGCCTCAACTGGTACATGCTTTCATCCGGTGAAAATCCGGAGAACATCGGCGTCTTCGGCCAAGCTCACGACTGGCAAGCTCCTCTGGCCCTAGATGGGTCTCCGAGACCTCAGGCCGAGTCCATCAGACATCTCGGTCAATTGCTGAAAGACTTTGCGCCCAGTTTGGTCCAATCTGAACCCCTTCCGGATATCACCGTGGGCTTCTATTCCCCGTATTATATGACTGAAAATTCCGTTTCAGACACAGGGGAAAAGCCGCCATCTATGGTCGACACCATCGTGAGGGAACGCGAGGCTTTGCATTTTGATGGAACCTACCGGTGTCTTGTGGCGGCAGGCGTCAACTTGGATGCGTTATGGCTGGACGATCCCGATAGCGACGCTTTGGACATTGACAGCCATCCTTGGCTATGGGTCGCCACCACGCGCTTTATGGATGCAAACACCCAAAAACGCTTAGCGTCTTATGCCCTAGCGGGCGGCACCTTAATTATTGGTCCCTATGTTCCGGACCAAGACCTCTTAGGTGAGACGTGCCATATCCTGGCGGACGCCCTCGGAATTTCCTTGCCGTTAGGCCCCAGTTATTCCGGCGTCGTTCAGATCCTGCCCCATGATTCTCTCTTTTCTCCCACTTGTGTTTCTTATTCTCCAAGTCCGGATGTGGAGGTCATGGCTTATGTAAAAACCGAGAATGGTGATCCGGCTCCTGTTATTCTTACGCAGCCAACGCGGAAGGGGAAAGTCATTGTAATCGGGGTAGCCCTCTTGGGCACCTATGACACAACCTATCCTCTTGTCAAGCGCCTTCTCAAATCTTGGGGCAAAGACATCGGGCTTGACAACCAGAACCCCAAAGTTCATGTTGCCCGCCGCTTAGGGCCCCAAGGGCACTTTCTTTTCGTGCATAACTTCCATGAAACCCCAGAAAAAACCTGCATAACCCTGCACGACCAAGAAAAAGGAGTGATGACCTGGACTCTTCAATTGGAAGGCCGTCAAGCCCTGATGCTGCCCTATGGAGATGTGCCTTTGATTCCGCAGCACCTGGACATCGTCCAAACCACGGCCGAACTCTCCTTAAATGAAGAGACCATAGTCATCTACCGCACCAAAGCGGAAGGGTTTGTCAAACTGAAGCAGCTTTGCGACCGATCTCCCGAATGTAAACCCGGGGACAAAGGAATCCGGGTAGAAATCGCAGACAGATCCATCACGATTCAGTGGCCAGCAACCGATCATCCCACTCCCATTCATATTCCATGCACGTGGCCCCACGATTCTTCGTCATCTCACCACACGTCGACAGAAGTGTTGCCCATCAAAGACAAATATTGAAGGAGGCTTTTATCAGATGAAACTCTCACGTACGATTCTGAGTTCTTTTGGGCTCTTGGCAGCCTCGGCTGTGGCCTTGGCTGGTTGCGGCCAGGCACCGACAACCCAAGCCAATCAAAAACCCAATCAGCCCTTGACCGTGATCCCCGGATTGAATGGAGCTTTTGCGGATAATTTTAACCCCTATTCCTCCAGTGCATTGAGCGGCACTTTGGGTCTCATTTATCAACCACTGTTCTATTTCAATTTGGTGGGATCGCAAACCTATGGTTTGATCGGCAAGTCCTATCAATGGAGCAATGGCAACCGCACCCTCACCGTCACTCTCAGACCCCATGTCAAATGGTCCAATGGTCAGCCCGTGACAGTTCAAGATGTTGTTTACAGCTATGACCTGTTGAAAAAATTCCCGAGTCTCGATACGAACGGCATTTGGACTCATCTAGCTTCGGTTCAAGCCAAAGGCACCAATCAGGTCGTCTTTACCTTCCATTCGCCCGACGTGCCTTTTGGCAACTTTGTCTTGGGCGATGTGTATATCGTGCCTAAAAGCATATGGAGTAAAGTGTCCAATCCTACCAAAATTACGAACACGCATCCCATTGGCACGGGTCCTTATCTGGTCCACACATTTTCCACCCAAGCCTACACCTACACGGCCAATCCCCGGTACTGGGGCGGAGAACCTAAGGTGCATGAGTTGAAATATCTCGATTACAGTGGAAACCAAAGCGCCACATTAGCACTTGCCTCGGGGAAAGTCGACTGGACAGATTTGTTTTTCCCCAACATTAAGAAGGTTTTTGTCAGTAAGGCTCCGCAATACAATCATTACTGGTTTTCCGTAGGCGGCACCAACATGCTCTACCCCAATCTCAAGAATCCGCTGCTGTCAAAACTTCCGGTGCGTCAAGCCATTAGTGATGCCATTAACCGCGTCCAGCTTGATAAAGTGGGAGAATACGGCTACGAGGCGCCGGCCACCCCGACGGCCTTGCTCTTGCCCCAGGAAAAATCGTGGATTGATCCTCATCTGCCTTCGTCGGACTTGCATTTTTCCTATAGTCCCCAAACGGCCATTGCCCTCTTGCAAAAAGCCGGGTTCAAACGCAATGCCAAAGGCATTTTCACGACCCCAGGCGGCACTCCCTTGTCCTTCACCCTCGAAGTTCCGACAGGCTGGACCGACTGGGACGCCGATTGCGCTTTAATTGCCCATGATCTGAAAAAGATTGGGATTCAGGTGAGTGTTCAGCAACTCAGTTTTGGGGCCTATTATTCCAACATCACCACGGGCCACTACCAGTTGGCCATGTCGTGGAGCGGCGCCGGATCCACCCCATATTACCTCTACCAGGCATTATTACAGCCCAAGAATCCGGGAAATTTCGAAGGGTGGTCCAACCCGACAACCAATGCCGCTCTCACGCTTTACAGACGCTCCAGCAACCCCCTTGTCCAGCATCAGGCTATTGACACTTTGGAAAAAGCGGTGGCCCAGAATTTGCCGGCCATCCCGCTGGTTTATGGCGCCACCTGGTATGAATACAACACCAAATACTTTACTGGATGGCCCTCGGCTCAAAATCCCTATGCGCAACCCGCTCCCTACAACTATCCCGCGGAAGGCATTGTCCTGTCCCATTTGAAACCTCGGGGTTAATAGAGGGAGCTTTAAAAATTCACCCGGTTAGGAATTCTTGACGGGTTGAAAGGCTTTTTCAAAGGAGGCACAACTCATGCAATTTGTACGCCAACGTCTCGCCTTCCTTCTCGTGTCCTTGTGGGCTGCTGCCACCATCAACTTCATTCTGCCCAGGCTCATGCCCGGCAACCCCGCCGTGCTCATGATTGGCCGCTTCAAAGGCCAATTGAACGCCAGGGCCCTCAAAGCCTTGGAGTTGCAGTTCGGCGTCACGCATAAACCTCTTTGGGATCAGTATCTCATCTACCTGAATAACCTTATTCATGGGCAATTAGGGCTCTCCCTCACCTACTACCCGGTCCCGGTCTCTCAAATCATTGCCGAGAGTTTGCCTTGGACTTTGGGTCTGGTGGGGGTAGCCACCCTGATGAGCGTGTGTATTGGGCTTATGGCCGGCATTTACATCGCCTGGCACCGGGGAGGCAAATGGGACGGCATTTTTTCCACGATGGCCACCTTTACCGCGGCTTTGCCCTATTTCTGGCTGGGACTCTTGATGCTTTTTCTCTTTGGGTACTTATGGCACTGGTTCCCCTTGGCCCATGCCTATTCCACCAGCCTCACGCCCGCTTTCACCTGGCCCTTTATCCGCAATATGCTCTACCATGCGCTGTTGCCTGCCGTGACTATTGTCATCAGTTCCATGGGAGGATGGCTTTTGGGCATGCGCAACAATATGATTCAAACCTTGGGCGAGGACTATGTTCTCTTTGGCCGCGCCCGAGGTCTCTCCCAATCCCGGTTAATGATTCATTACGCCGCCCGCAACGCGATTTTGCCCAGTATGACCGGATTTGCCATGGCCATCGGATTCGTGGTGGGCGGCGCTCTTTTGACGGAAGTCGTGTTCTCTTATCCCGGCTTAGGCTATCAACTCCTGGCGGCCGTGCAAAACGAAGATTACCCCCTGATGCAAGGGCTCTTCCTCATTATTGCCTTTTCGGTTTTGATCACCAATTTTATCGTGGAGATGCTCTATGGCAGGCTAGATCCCCGCACCCGGGGAGGTGTTTCAAAATGAGCACATCGCATGTCCCCATTTCCTCACCCACGGTGCCCACTCGCCGCCGGCTTTTGAGGTGGCGAGCCATCGGGCGCATATTAGAGGGCGACAAACGCCCGATATTCGGGGCAGCAATTTTGGCCGCGTTTGTACTGCTGGCTGTTTGTGCTCCTTTACTCACCCCCTATTCGCCATCCCAAACCAGCTTTGTGCCTCTGTCCGCTCCCAGTGCCAGGCATTGGCTTGGAACCACGGCCTCGGGCCAGGACATCATGGCCCAGTTCTTGTATGGCGGCCGCGTCTCGTTAGGTGTTGGCTTTGCCGCCGGCTTTATTGCCACCCTCTTGGCCGTGGTTTTGGGTATGTTCCCCGCCTATCTCGGCGGACGCACCGATACTTTCATGGCGACTTTCACCAATATTATGCTGGTCATTCCAGGCCTTCCCCTGTTAATCGTGATTACCGCCTATGTCCATCAAACCGGCCCCCTGGTCATTGCGCTTGTCATCGGCCTCACGGGATGGGCTTGGGGCGCCAGGATACTCCGCTCCCAGACCCTCACCTTGTCTCAGCGCGACTTCGTTATCGCAGCGCGTCTGGCAGGAGAAAACCGTTGGCGCATCTTGGTGGCGGAAATTTTGCCCAATATGCTGTCCTTGGTCGTGGCCAACTTGGTTTTCGCCACCATTGGAGCCATTTTGGCAGAAGCCAGCTTGGAGTTCTTAGGACTCGGCAACCCTGACATCGTGACCTGGGGTACCATGCTCTATTGGGCAGATGCCGGAGAAGCGCTGCTAAATGGCGCCTGGTGGTGGATTGTGCCTCCAGGACTCGCAATCGCTTTGGTCGGATTAAGCCTCGCTTTGATCAACTTTGGCATCGATCAACTCTCCAATCCCCGGCTCAGAGTGAACCCTAGCCATAGAAAAACCCGCAATCAGAAGGGAGCCAAGCTATGAAGGCAGCATTGTCGACAGAACACCTCACAGTGTCTTATGATACGCCGCAAGGCCTGGTTGCGGCCTTGCGAGGCGTTTCGTTTACCTTGTTTCAGGATGAAATTTTGGGGTTGGTGGGAGAATCCGGAAGCGGCAAATCCACATTGGCTCTGGCCATCAGTAGGCTTCTGGATCCGAGACGCACCCAGGTATCGGGAAAGGTTCTGATCGGTTCGCGCTCTCTCTATGATCTCTCTTCTTCGAATCTCAGGCACCTGTGGTGGGAAGATATTGCCATGGTCTTTCAGAGTTCGATGAATGCCCTCAACCCCGTTTTATCCGTGAAAGACCATTTTGCGGATACTTTTCTGGCTCACAGACCCACGATGACAAGGACTGAAATCCGAAAGAAAACCATTTCATTGTTGCAGCAGGTGCAATTAAGTCCCCAGGTTATCCACTCCTACCCCCACGAATTGTCGGGTGGGATGAAACAGCGGGTGGTGATTGCCCTGGCCTTAGCGCTCGACCCCAAAGTCCTGATTATGGACGAACCCACCACCGCCTTGGACGTGGTGGTGCAGCACTCCATCTTGGCCGAAGTCGCTGCCATTCAAAAAGAACGCCATTTGGCCGTCTTGTTTATCAGTCACGACTTTTCTATGGTATCAGGATTAGCGCACCGCATTGCGGTCATGTATGCCGGAGAATTGGTCGAGATTACGAAAAGCGCTTTGGCCACCGGCCATTCCACTCCTCACCATCCTTACACCCAAGGCTTGATTCAAGCCACACCACAGATCCTAGGGGGGCGTGTCCGGATTCAAGGAATTCCAGGAGAGCCGCCAGATATGAGCAAACTGAATCCGGGTTGTGCATTTTGGGAGCGCTGCTCCCAGCGTTTAGATAAGTGCCAAACCCTTCCGGTTCCGCCCCAAAATACTCACACCTTTATCCGTTGCCATCTTATGGACTCTTCCTCATCCGACTTTTCCTCTCAGTCCCAAGAGTCCCAAGGGTCCAGTGAATCTAACGGTTCCAGAGGTTCCAGAGGTTCCAAGGAGGAAATAGCTCATGGACGATAACGTGCTCATCCAAACTGAAAATTTACATGTGCGTTTTCCCCGTCAGAATGGCGACATTTACGCGGCGCGCTCTTTGAATTTGGAGGTCAAAGAAGGAGAAACTCTGGCCCTGGTCGGGGAGTCCGGGAGCGGTAAAACAAGCACAGGGCATGCGCTAGTGCGTCTCTTGCGCCCGGAATCCGGAACCATCCGTTTTGAAGGAGAAGATGTCACCCGAATTCGAGGAAAGCGCCTAGCCCGATATCATGGCTTAGCGCAGCTCATCTTTCAGGATCCCTTTGCTTCGTTGAATCCGTTCCACACCGTATCCTATCATTTGCAGCGCCCGCTTAGGCGTCTCGGAGGATTGTCGCCCAAAACGGCACGGAAGCGTTGCCAAGAATTGCTGGCCCAGGTGGGACTGACGCCCAGTGCCACATTCGAGAGTAAATATCCTCATGAACTTTCCGGGGGTCAGAGACAACGAGTGGCCATTGCTCGCTCACTCGCTGCCGATCCCCGTTTCGTCGTCTGTGATGAGCCGATATCCATGTTAGATGTATCTCTTCGGGCAGGAATCTTGCAACTGCTCGAATCGTTGCAAGCAAGCCAAGGACTCAGCTATCTGTACATTACCCATGACTTGGCCTCGGCGCGCTATCTTTCCCAGCGCATTGCCGTCATGTACGGCGGATCCCTGGTCGAGATTGCGGAAGCAGAGGAGTTGATTCAAGCCCCGGCCCATCCTTATACTCAGCTTTTATTGCAAGCTTCGGTTTCGCCTCCCGGCCAAGAAATTGCGCGATTGCCTGAAAAAGAACCTGGCGCTCCGGATTTAGGCATCACTCGCAGGGGATGTCCTTTTGCGCCCCGCTGCCTTTATGCCTTGCCAAAATGCGCCAAGGAAATGCCTCAGCTAATTCCCGTTGCTCCGGGACATGAATCGGCGTGTTTTCTCCTCTCTCCTTCGCAAGGGAATTAGGCGATTGTCAACTTCCCAAGAAAGGCGGAATGGCTTAAGCAGCCATCCCGCCTTTGTCATGGTTGATGCTTGGAGGCTCAGCGTGTTAATCCACCGAACCCTATCGACCGAGTTGATGACATACTTTCAATCTTCGCCAGCGCTACGCAAAATCCTGTTTACTCAAAACCCTTAAACCCCCCTGGCGTTTGCGGTCCCGGGACAATCAAGAGCATCTTTCGCCCGATCTTCTTCATTACATGCTACAATCATTCGTGTTAACTGATGACCCCAGAAAGGATCCCATCGTGATCGCGAAATTGACCGTAGCCCTCATTAATGCCAATCACATTGTGCGAGCTTTTGGTATAGGTTTGATGACAATTACGTTTCCGCTTCTCGCCGCAACCTATGGTTTACATGCCATCACAATCGGCATAGTCATCGGTGTGAGTGTTTTCTTTGGTGCTGTATACACCTATGCGTTCACGAGAAGTGCTTCTGGTTGGGGGGCTATTCCGTTTGTTTTTCTGTCCTCCATGATGTTCTTAGGTTCAGCAGTGATATACTTTCAACACCCCGCACAGACGGGCCTCCTATTTGTTGCCGTTCTCGGATTCATCCCGCCCGTCGGCGGCATTTTTTCTTCGGCGTTGGAAGAAGGAATATTGGCCCATGTTCCCGATGCTCAACGTACACGGACCTTTGCTGTGTATGGCATGGTCGGCACGGCGGCGGCGGCATTAGGCTCCTTAGCGGCAGGTCTTCCCCACAGCAGTGGTCTGTCTTTTCAGACCGGACTCGAAATTCTGTTAACGGTCTATGGTTTGATGAGCCTTATCTCTGTTCTGATATCCACTGTTCTTCTAGTGGCCCATCGACGCGAGAAAGACAAAATTCAGGACCATACCGAACCCCAACCCCCCATCCATTATGGACGTCTTAATGCCTCTCATGGAATCGTTTATCGGTTGGCTGCTTTATTTGTCGTCGACGCCTCAGGAAGCGGCATGGTGACCACGCCACTTCTTGTGTACTGGCTACACACCCATTTTGGAATGTCCAGCACGCATCTAGCTCTCCTCTTTTTTGGCGAACAGTTGTTAGAAGCCCTCTCCTTCCCAATTGCAGAGCGGTTGTCACGGCGTCTCGGATTACTCAATACGGCCGTATTGACTCATATTCCGTCTTCACTTTTGCTTATCGCCGTGCCATTTTCCTCAAACGGGACGTTTGCTGCCCTATTTCTTTTGCTTCGCGGCTTATTAGTGGAAATGGATGTTCCGACCCGGCAATCCTACATCGCCGCAGTCGTTCATCCGACAGAACGCGTGGAAGCTGCGGGTGTTACCTCTATAGGAAAACAAATTGGACGGGCCATAGGGCCAATAGGGGGAGGCTGGATGCTGAGCTCTTTTGGTGCCCTGGGTCCTTTTGTAAGTGGCGGCGTTCTTAAAATCGCCTACGACCTGAGCTTGTGGTATTCTTTTCGTCATATCAAACCTGGATCATCGAGCAATATGTCACAAACACTAGAAGAGTAGTCTGTTGGCATAGAGACAACGCAAGATCGATATTTTCTGATCCGCATGACCTGAATGAGTAAATGGACGCAAGGGCACAGCCACACCCCTGTGGTCTGGCTGTGCCCACCTTGTACGATCTGAACGACCCCCGCTTGTTCGGTATCTATTACCGGCCATGCTTATGGTCTTTAAATTTCAACTTTCCCCGCTCAAATGTCCCAAACCTTTGACCCGGTTGGAATTGACGAATTTATGGGAGTCGACAAGAGAGCTGACTCTTTGGTTTTGGAGACGAAGGGCTGTCCAGCGTGTTGCCCACATCTTCACGAGAAAAAAAGCGGGAGCCTGAGCACCATTAGATGAAAACCCGTCTGAAACCAGCAGCCCAAGGGGATGATGGGACATTTGAACCCCTGAATACCGAACAGCATTCCTTCCAGGGTAAACGGGAAGACATCGTTCGACCCCAGCCGCAAACATAAAAGTAATTTTCACTCGCCGGCTAAGCCCCACACATCCAGCGAGCCAGCGATGATCACATCCTATGAGAGTTGCCCATGCCCGGGTCGGCATCAACCAATATGATTACCAGATTTTGCCTCGGCTGAAAACACTCGGCATGCAACCTCCATGAGTCAACAATCTACGGACACCCCATACAAATTTCCGAGGAAGACAGCCGGTTCTTTGACGCCACTCGTTAGCGATTCAGAGGTGTCATCGGGGCAGACGACTCCCGGTCGTCCACCCGCCCCGCTACGGATACCACGAAATAGCGTTGGGTCAAGAGAAATACCATAACAATCGGGGTCAAGGTCAGAATGGAGGCCGCCGCCAATTCGCGCCAGTGTGTGCCGTCAAACCCTTGGAAGTAGGACAAAGCTACCTCAACCGGCCGGGCACTCTGCCCCTGGGTAATAATCAAGGGCCATTGGAACTGACTCCATTGCGAAGAGAATGTCAAGAGAGACACCGTCGCCACAGCCGGTTTGGCCAAGGGTAAGGCCAAATTCCAGAGATATCGCCACCAGGAAGCTCCGTCAAGCTGCGCCGCATCCCATAACTCGGACGGCAATGTCTTAAAAAACTGCCGGAAAATGAAGATGGCAAAGACATTCACGGCAAACGGCAATACCTGTCCGCGAAGGGAATTCAATATATGCAAATGATACGCCACGACATAGTCGGGAATGAGAATCGCTTCGGGGGGGACCATTAAGGCCGCCAAAAATATCCCGAACACGATTTCACGCCCCCGGAAGGTGGGCAAACTCAACGCATAACCAGCACATGCCCCGGTTATCAGCACCAGAATAATGGTGCTGCCGGTAATAATGACCGAGTGCAGGAAATATAATCCCCAGGGAGCTGCTTGAAACACCTGCACCCAGGGATGAAAATCCCACCCGGGCAACAAGTCGGGGGGCAGAGTGAAAACGTGGGATTTTGGCGCCACACTCAGTACCATCGCCCAGTAAAAAGGGAACAGAAAAACGAGCGCCACTATCGCTTGAAACACCGTGCGCAACGCGCGCCGACCTTTACCCTGCCCTAAACGCATGACTCCTGCCTCCTCACAGTTTTTGGATTACCACGCTCCCAGCGGACCTTATTGATACGTGGTATACCTCTCACCCACCTGTTTTTGCACAATGGTCATAAGCAGCAGCAAGGCAAACAGTACCACCGACACCGCGGCACCATAGCCATAGTGGAAAAAGATAAACGCGGATTTGTAGAGATAGATCGCCGTCGTGGTCGTGGAATTAAGCGGCCCTCCTCCTCCGCCAAATTGCCCTCCTGTCATCGCGTAAATGGATCCAAAGGCCTGCATGGCCTGGATGGTCGTTAAGATGACCACCATCAGCGTTACCGGCGAGAGATAAGGCAAGACCACATAACGAAAAGTTTGCCATCCGCCTGCGCCATCCAGCCAAGCCGCTTCCACTGCTTCGCCCGGGATATTCGACAAACCCGCGAGGAAGAGAACCACGGTAAATCCCAGGTTGTGCCACAGATTGTTGATCATCACCGCGGGTAAAGCCCACGTCGAACTCACCAGCCACCCCAGAGCCGGAATGTGAAAGAATCTCAGGGCAGCATTGGCTAGACCAAATTGCGGGTTAAAAATGAACACCCAGATAATTGACGTGGCGATAGCCGGTGTAATATAAGGAAGGAATACAGCCGCTCGCGTGAAGGTCAACCAGGGAGTCGGCTTATGGGCCGCTCCCCGGAAGAGCCATGCAATGCCCAGTCCGAGGGCAATGGTCATAGGCACCATAATTCCCACATAATAAAAGGTCACACTCAAGGACTCAAGAAATCCGGAAATGGGATTAAGAAGTTCTTGGTAGTGTAAAGCCCCTACCCACTGGGAGTCTTGAAAGCCTCCGAGACTCCAGTGATAGAAGCTCATGGCCACCACCAACAAGGCCGGACCATAGGTAAAGAGAGTTAAAATCGCCAGGGCCGGCAAAACCAAGAGCCAACCACTCACTGCTTTTGTGGTCCGCCTCAAAGTGCGTGCCGCACTGAGGGGTGGGGCCAAGGGCCGGGATTTCTCCCATGGGGTCTGCAAGTTTTCTTGCATTGAAGCCTCCTTTACTGAACTGCTGCACCGGATACATAGGCGGTAGCCTGCTTTTGCATATTGCTCAAGGCCTGGCTAACCGATTCTTTGTGTTGAACCACGCTTTGGATTTGATCCTGAATCACGGTGTCGATTTCGCTCTGGTTGGGACCGAGGATTTTATGTATCACATGCCCGCTTTCCAGTTCGCGAATCGCGACAGCTGTTCCCGCGTACGGTCCCGGATTGGCTGAAAACTGGCCCCCGGCCATCTTTTCGACACTGGCAACATCTGCTCGGCTTACCGGAGGCTCTCCGCCCACTGTTGACCAAATACTTTGGCCGTGAGGAGAATCGAAATATTTGATGAAAGACCACGCAGCTTGTTGCTGTGCCTGAGAGGCATGTCGAAAAATGACAAAGCTCAGTCCCTGGTAGAGAGACTCCGAATGACCGCTTGATCCCGGTGGAGGAGAAAACACACCGACGGGGAATTTTCCTCCAACTTCTTCTCGAACCATCTCATAGCCATCCGCCGTGTTTTCCAAGATTCCCAGCTTGCCCGAAGCAAAATCCTCAAAACTGGTGTTATACGAGAGAATCTTGACGGAGGGCGCATTGTCCCGGGCTACGACCTGCCGGATCGTTGCGGCCATCGCAGGTGAATTCAAGTCCAGCTGTCCCGGATGCCCCGGCTTGTAATAATGCCCTCCGTTGGAGTAAAACAATGGCAGCCAGTCATTGTGATCCAGCCGCGCTCCCAGTCCCATAGCACCTGTCTTGCTTTGAATTTGTTGGGCATCGGTCATGAGCTGACTCCATGTCGTCGGAGGTGAACTAAGCCCGGATTTTTTCCACAGATTGGCGTTATAAAAGAACTCGGCCACTTTGATATCGACGGGAAACAAATACTGCTGGTGTGAAGGAGTAAATTCCGCCTGATACACCGCTGGCCAGATCTGATGCCGCTGCTGAGATGAAAATCCATTGGGTCCATTAATAAACGACTTTAAATTCACCAAGGCATGAGCGCGTTCATATCCGTATTGGGGTTGATGGCCGATCATGGCCATAACCGGCGGATCCCCCGCTTGAACAGCGGCGAGCGCTTTGGCGGAAGCTGGGGTGACATGCACTTCCACTGTAATACCAGGATGACTATGGTTAAACTCCCTGACGATTTTCGCCAAAGCCTTTCCCTGTTGATTGGCGGCACTGTGGGATTCCCAAAACGTCACGAGGGTTTTCCCGCTGCCATGAAGGGGGCTATTATGCGAGGGAGCTGCCGCGTTTGTTCCGCATCCGGCTAATGCCGCTCCGCTGAAGAGAGTCAAAGTAATCCAAACCGTACGAGTTCTGTGCTTCATCGTGAAAGGGTCATCTCCTTGAGTCCAAAGTCACGGCATAACCGTGTTTAGTTCCCTTACCCTTTCACACTAAGTGGCGCGTGTTATAAATCTGTAATACCCGTGTTAAAACTTCTGGTAGATTCCGTGTTCAAAGAAAGCATCAAACACTCTGACTTCCGTACGGAAACCCGTCCCTGCCGGTAGAAAAATTGGCGGGGGTGTATCCGAAACGGTTTATGACACCACGTTTGGTCCTCGGACCGGGCTTATCACTATTCGTCGTCCCTTTTCATATGGCGCAGAGGATTGGCCGCTCTGAGCGCACGGTCCAAGGTATTTTCCACGACCACGCGGCCCGCTTAGACACCCTTGTGTATGACCCAAGAAAAATGGACAGTTTGGCCCCTACACACTTTTCTCCGGTGGCGAGGGAAACGGATCCCGTGACTGGCGGTCCGAGCAGATGCCCTCTTAACTGGACAGCAAAGCAGCCAAGTTTCGCAATTCGTTTCATCGGGTACCCAATCCCTGAGGATTTGGGCTTATCCATTTTGGGCAATTGAAGTTGTCGTGCTTGCGGAGTGAGTCCCGGCGATTCCGGGGAATGTAATCTACCCGTTTTGGGGATGGTAAATGGTCCTTGGCCAATGCGATCTGCTGAGTTTGGATTCGGGTGAAAGGGTTGATCTATACCGCAATCCGCCCCAGAATCCGGGCGCTGCTCAACGTATGGCAAAAGGTTGGCCCGTCTTGCTGAACTGGTCGTCCATCCGGTATGGCAAGTCTTGTGGAGCCTTTTCCGCTGCTTGGAAAAGGCTCCAACGAAAAAACCCCTTGTCAACCACTGCCGAAAGGAAGCACAACACAATTGATATCCTGGGGATTTTCTATTCCCTCGTTCACACCTTTCCTGATTAGCTGTTAACTGCGATTGAGATTACACCCAAATCCTTGATTCATTGCCTTTCTCTTTTGATGACGTTGCGGTTATGAACGATACGGCGGCGGGCGACTACAGTGATCAGCCAGGCGAGGTATTCCAGGGCTCCTCCACCCAATGTGAAGAAGACCGTAAGAATGGTCCTACTTCCCGCAAGTCGCTCACCCAGTACGAACCCTTTCCAAAGGCAACGGATGCGAACATAGACACTGTGAAACTCAATGATTTTTCTTGGCGGTGTCATCCCAACCTCGATTGGGACAGCATTGGTGTTCGTTCCTTTCTTCCCCATCTGGCAGCTTCTCTTATTCAAAATACCCAACGGTTTTTAGTGCTCTATTCTAGGCGATGTACTTTTTAGGGGTGGGATGGGTTGATCGTTTCCTGGCTAGAAGGCGAGTGAGCGGAATCTTCCAAAATCTGTTCTTGGGACGCTTGCCGCAACGTCAAACCCTTAGGTTCCGGCAGGACGAGCATCGTGAGGACAGCTCCCAACAGAGAAATACCTGCCAACAGTCCCATCGTGCCGGGCAGTTTCAACTGCACCAGCAGCAACGGAAACAAAAAGGCCGCGATCGCCGCCCCAAACTTGCCCGCGGAGGCGGAAATCCCGAAGCCCATGCCGCGCACTGTCACGGGAAACACCTCCGAGGGAAATACGAAAGTGGTACAGTTGGGACCAAACTCGATGAAAAAGTAACTGACGGCGTACACCAAAAGAAAATCAATTGGGACCGTGGCAATGCCGGGATCAAGCCATAATAGCCCATAGGCGAGTGCCATCACCAGGAAACCCATAATTTGAATAAACCGACGACCTAATTTGTCCATGGTGAGTGCAGAGATCCAATACCCCGGCACCGCCGCCGCCAAAAATATCCAAAAGGAGGTCAGCGTGTGGGAAATCAGGGTACCATGCGGTTGCAATGCCTTCATTACCAATCCGGACGACACACTGTTGCCGTAAAATGCCATATCCAAGAACATCCACGAAAAGGCCGTGCCAATAAGTGTCAAGAAGACCCGCTTGTCACCGAACAATGCCCGAGGAGAACTGGACAGTTTGGAGACCTTGAGTTCAGGAACAGCCACCGGTTTTCCGGTTAATTGCTGCACAATCTGGGCCGTTCCCTTGACATCGCCTCGTACTCCGAGGGTGAAATGCGGGGTTTCGGCAATTTTGCGGCGTAGATAGATGACAACGGCCGCGGGGATTGCTCCTAAGCCCAGCATAACCCGCCATGCCACCGCATCAGGCATGCCGCTAGCGAGCAGAATAATAGCGACCAATGGCCCGACCAACAAGCCAAAGCCTTGCATGGCAAAGACCGAGTTGACCAGAAATCCGCGGTTCTTACGGTTAGAGTATTCACTCATGATAATCCCGCTCATTGGGTAATCGCCGCCGACCCCCATTCCGACAATAAAGCGAAGAATCAGAAGCATCCAGAAGTTGGCGGAAAATGCCGATAAGATGGCACCTAAAGTCAGCAGTGTGGCTTCCAGACCATAAATGGCTTTCCGGCCCAAGCGGTCCATTAAGCGTCCAAAAATCAAGGCTCCCAGCACCGCGGCAAACAGTGCAGAACTGTTGAGCAACATCAGATCTAAGGTGCTCAGGTGCCATAATGGGGTCAAAAGTGTGGTCACCACTCCGATAATGAACAAATCATAGGCATCCGTGAAAAAACCCATACCGGCCGTAAGCCAGGTGCGAAAGTGAAATTTTTGCAGCCCCGTATCCTCCAGCGGTTTCAAGAGGCGATCACGGGTATTTCCTGATGAGTCCCGGTCCATAATTCACAAAACCTCCTCAAGTAAACTTACGGTATTTTTGTGTCGGTATCCCCATCGCGTATCGCCGGTCCTCTTGGTGTTGTCAGCAAGAAACAGTCCCTATTTTCCACAACGAGTAGATGGTGCGACGAGTCCAGAATCAGCATAGCGGGAGCATGTTAAGACGTGGCGATAACTGCATTATGGATATGTTAAGTCCTCATGAATTTCTCATGAATTTGATTGAGGACTAAGACACGGTCCCAGGTCATATGGTACGGAATCGAAATCTCTTGACATGCCATGCCTTGAAGGGATTGGTCTCTGTGGGGGAATGTCTCGGGTGGATGTGGGGTATCAGAAGTGATGGAACGAAAAACCTCGATGAGCGATCCAGTTTATGGATGGCGTCAGATGTTCCGCAATTTTTCCAAACTGTCGTGCCCTCGCTCACTCTGTCTAGCCTTCCCGCGAAGAAGGACCACTCATGTCCCAGATGTATTGCAGAAGAAACACCGTGCGTAACACAGACCCCGTTCATTTTGAAATATGGCAATATCTTAAATACGTTTTGACAAAGATTATTTTCTTTCTTAATCTCCTTTTTCGAGGGGTTGGGCAAAAACACCCAATACCGACTGCAGGTTTAGAATCGACGGGAACGATACTACCATGTGATTGGACTTATTATCCAGCCTATTGCCTGTTTTGGCGCGTATATCGGCTGAAGACCAAAATGACCGGGGCTGTCTCAAAAGGCTTTAGTCCTAAAATTTTCTCCCACTTGACCCCTAAAAATGAGGAGGAAAGTGACCTACTTTCTCCACTACGTAGGGTAAAAGGGGCACATTTTAGGGACGGCATCACGGCCGACATACCTTTTGAGACAGCCCCGTCATGGGTTCCTGTGGGACACTTTGAAAACTCTGATTAGAAAGCACTTAGGGGCTCGATGATGTCAGGGTCGATTGGGATACGCCGTAATCTGAATGTGCATTCGCCCTCACCGCCATTCTATCAGCTTGTCTGTTCGGGCAGGCTGATGTTTTTTTGGGGCAGGCATTCTTTTCCCTTGTGGCGGCTTCAGGGAAAAAGACATATTGGAGTTCCTAAGGGGAAGGGATCCTGGGGTATCAGTAGATAGAATGATGACACCGATATGCAAAATCGTTAACAGTGATTCCGGACAGTGATTCACAGGCATTCCGGTAATTGCGTTAACACGGTGTCCGGAAAGTCGCGAACAAGGGAAGCGAGATTCGCAGGATCACTTGGTCCTAGTACACAGGTCAATATGCTGATCGAAAGCTTGATGGGCCGAGGCAAAAGCTTAAGGTTACTCAATTTGCCATTAGGTCTCAGTCAGGAGAGGATGCTCCATAATCGTTCTGGGTAGAGCTATCTCTTCACGATCCGTATCTTCCAATGATTTGCGGCGAGTTTCCGGAATCCATATCATCGTGACCAACGATACCAAAACGGCCACACCGGTAAAAACATGATGGCACCCGACTCGCCCCATCGGTGAAAGAGCGTGGGAAAGGCAAAGACACTCAAGGATGCTCCCAAGCGTCCGGCAGAGACCGTAAAGCCTTGAACCAAACTTCGGATCTTCGTCGGCGCCCATTCCACCCCAAGAACTCCGGACGCCGAAATAGATCCCGGTCCCGCCTGGCGACATCAAATTCTGCCCGCCATACAGCACAAGGCTAACGGCCGGTACAACTGCTGTGCCTCCCTGATGCACACTAAAACCTTAAGAGATCGCAATACTCATTTCGGTAACCCGAATTTGTCTCTGGGATTATCCAAGAAAATCAATAAGTTAAGCCGCTTCAATCCCTGGCTCTTTCCCATAGGCCAGGGC
This sequence comes from Bacillota bacterium, assembly GCA_021841025.1. Classification (GTDB taxonomy): domain Bacteria; phylum Bacillota; class Sulfobacillia; order Sulfobacillales; family Sulfobacillaceae; genus Sulfobacillus. The sequence continues at coordinate 95,932 of JAKBWA010000055.1, forward strand.
AACCAGAGCCACCAGATAAGATGCCCTGTGAGGCTTTTTGCTGACTTTGTCCTTTCTGTCTTCCCCCCTATCTGTCTTGATGGGCGGCAGAAGGTATCTGGATGTGAGAAGTCAGAGATTGGATGCCAAAGCGCGACCCTTCTTGAGACATATCCAAGTGTTCAACCAAAGATGGCTCGACAGCGGTAGCATTCCAGAACGTTAAAGGCCCATTACCCAGGACCGAATAATACAGGAGCTGTTCTTCCGTCACCTGGTACACCCAAAATTGGCTGGTCCCGAGCCCCAGGGCTCCCGCACTGAACTGCCAGGTCCGGTTAAAGAGATGCCGGCGCGAGGCGACATGCACATGACCGCATCCATAGAGCTGCACTCGCGGAAAACGATAGAATAGCCGATAAAGATCATCAAGAGTCTCTCCCAGATACTCATGACTGTCAAACGTGGCCAGAGGCCCCTCATGACTGACCCGAATTAAGGGATAGTGGCCAAAAGCCAAAACGGGAGTCGTTTCTTCGGTGAGATAGGATTCAAGCAGAACCAAGGTATGATCCGGATCGTGCTGGCGGACGGAAAACGCCAAAATCGTGATGCCCTGATGATTCCAGCGCACTACCGGAGGTTGGCGAAAGACTTGAAAAAAGTGGGTCTGGGACCAAGGTACATTTTCGTATGCTTCACTCACAGGAAAGTGCTGTCCTCTGAATGAATTAGCACCCAAATCATGGTTTCCGGCTACGACCAAATACTCGAGCTCCATTTGATCCAGGGCCCAACGGACTTGCTGCAAACCTTTTTCGTTGTGGCTGCCAGTTGATGTCAAATCTCCACTCACAATTACCAAATCAGGATGCATTAGACGCAGAGCCTGACAGAAATTCTCCCATTCCCTTACGTTTTCAGCAAAAATCACATCCCAGTGCAAATCCGAAAGATGGACAATCGTAAGCGCCATGATCATTGCCTCCTCTGACGACGTCATAACCCGTCCCTATAGAGCATCCTTACTCCCCGAATATAAGGGGAAACTATTGTCTTTGTGCGATCCAGTCGTTAAGGTTTGGCAAATATTTCGTGACTTACCTCATGCCACAATCTTCCGGTCTTCCCATTATTTTCGGTGAATACCCGGCACAAGTTGCACAAGACTCTGGAGCCGAGGCTCTTAACAAGGATAAAAATCCGCCGCCACAACCCACCAGTTCTCTGCTGGTTGTCGGGCCATTTTTATGAGGTAAGGTTCAGGGGAATGAACTTCGATCGAATTTTGCTGGATGCGGATCGATACGGCAGGGTAATCGATGGATTTCTTTGTCAACGACTCCGCCCTCAAGTTATCTTGAAAAGCAAAATGCCTTCTACACTGTAAACAACGTCGCCGAATGGGACGAAACACGCCGTTGGAGAATCATTATCGTCAGGGATTCTCTAACGAAGAACCCCTATCCGTTAAAGGCCCAAAGTCCCGAATGTTTGACCACCCTTTCCGGAAGTCCTGAATTTTTCGTGTTGTACGTCGCAGATCCTTCTACGATGTCACAAAGGCTTATTCCTTCAGGGTTTTTAATATCTGACTGGAGATAACTTCAGGACGGAGCTTAGATCCGGACTCCACCTCAATTCCAAGAACCTTTGCACAAAGAGATTGCGCGGTTGTCTTAACACGAGGCTGGCGCTGTGGATTTAGACATCACTCGCCCGCATCCCTTGTTGCAATCCGCAGCCTTTATGCCTGGTCAAAATGGACCCAAGGAATGCCTCAGCGAATTTTCCGTTGCCACAGGACATGAAGCCGCCTGTGTTCTCCTCTCTCCCTCGCCAGAAAAAAAGGGAATGGATTGACCAAAATCCTGCCATTGTCCAGGTTAATGCTTGGTGGCTCGGCGTGTAGAATGGTTGATCCAACTCACTATGTCGGCGACAACACGCGGATCAACGTGATCTGCCTGAGCATAATCCCGAGGGGTAGCCATTTTCTTTGGTGATGGCATAAACAAATGATGAAGCCCTGGATAGCTTAGGCATGTCCACTGGGGACAATTCCGAGACTGTTTTTGCCAGAGATGGAAGTCTTCATCCATTCTCACCTGATAGTCGCTTTCTCCCTGCAATATCAAGGCTGACATGGCCATGTCACACAATACCCTGGGGGGACGGTAGTCTTGCAGATCGACCCAGTAACTGGCAGGCACATCAAAAGGAGTCACATCTGCATGAGGGTCTTGTTTGAGCGATCGGATCAGTTCAATTTGAGCCGCCATCGACTGCAACACTTCACGGATATCATCCGTTGCTTCTTCCAAAGTTTCGAGATAGGCAATTTGCGATGCCATGACCTCGTCCAGAGGCCGCGCATTGGCAGCTAATAGTATCACCCCAGCCAAAGCGGCTGCTTGGGGATACATCTGGACAATCCGGGGCAAAGCAAATCCTCCCAGACTGTGGCCTAGAGCAAAGATTTTGCCGCTATCCACAGTATCGAGATTTTCAACAAATTCGATAGCGGATACCGCGTCATCAGTGGTTTCATCCTTTATCGTAAAAGAGGAAAGATTTTTCAGTGCATCCGGATAGATTCGCGTGCGCTTTTCGTAACGCAAGACCGCAATCTGATGAGAGGCCAGTCCCCAGGCTAGATCACGGAACGGTTGATTGGGACCAATGGTTTCATTGCGATCTTGTGGGCCGGAGCCGTGCACCAGAATGACACAAGGGCAAGGCTCTGAAGTCAGCGGCCGAGTAAATGTTCCCGGCAAAACCCATGGCTTTTGGCCAATTTCCACCCCCGATTCCGTAAATGCGTCCTGATTAATATATGGCGGCATCCCCATAGCTAATCGTTTTCTCCCTCGTATCCCTGGTTTTAACCTTTATTATACCGGATGCCATTCTCTGCGCTTTGATCTAACTGAAAAATTTAAAATATAGTCCATGTTCTTGAAGGGGATAAGCTTGGTTTCCTCCAAAATCCACAATTCTTTCTCGCCCTATTGCAAAGGCATCCTAAAGAATTTTGTCTTTGGTTGTATAGCGAAGAGAAAGGGGCCAAGCCTAACTCAAACAATTGCTGAGTAATGACCAAGGCGAGTGGGCCGGCCAGATGATCAACCCGTTGTGTTCAATCACTGCCAGGGGACTAACGATCCGGATTTTCTCACGATAGGCTCCAAAATTCCGAAGTCCAAGCGAACAACCGTGGTCCCGTACTCCGAACACCTTAGTGCTTTGTTTGAGGCATCTCCCCAAGAGTCGCTTTCCCAAGTCAACAAGAACGTTATAGGCATCGTCCCGCCAGATAGCACCAGGAGTGCTTGGTAATAGCGTCAATTCGTGCGCTTGCCAGCATGGAACGAGGATCTAAGCCAGGCATGCTAAACCGAGATTTTGCCACTCAGATGGATGTGGCTTTATACTAGATTCGTGGATTGAACTAGCCTCCTGGGGTGTTAGTTCATGAGGCGACGCTTTGCTTGCCTCATAACCATGGCCCTTTCACGCCTATCACTGATACATAACAGGCCTGTGATAGAAAAAAAGACCGGCATCAGAGTCCTCGCCAACATTTAGCGAAGGAGAGAAGAAAAATGGCGGCACTGTACCGTGCAATAGTCCCGGTAGACAATATAGACATTGCGGTTAGATTTTATTCGAAAGTTCTCGAAACACCAGGCCAACGTGTATCCAAAGGACGTCACTACTTCGACTGTGGTGGCACGATTCTTGCCTGTTACGACCCCGTGAGAGATGGCGATCCTCTAACCAACCGCTGGTCCTTTCACACAAATCAGTACCTTTATTTTGCTGTGAACGACCTAAATCAAACCCTCACCGCCGTTGAACACGCCGGGGGCCGTGTGACGGCAGGCATCCAATCCATGCCATGGGGAGAAACTATTCTCTATGCTCAAGATCCTTTCGGTACTCCGATTGCGTTTGTCGACTCGTCAACCGTCTTTATGGGGGGAACTTTCTTCGATTAAGTTTCCCCTTGCACTGATCGAGAAAACAGTTGAACTCGTTGTTTGCTGAGAAAGAGTTTTTCAAAAAAAGGAGATGATTACAGGCATGGAGAATTTCTATTAAAGATCCATGCATGGGCGTCTGTCGTAGCCGCATGGCACCCGGTATTTGTCGATTGAGCCTGATATTTGTAGATCCCCTGTTTCTTTAGTTGACACTTATCGCTGTTCCACAGTAAGAGTCTGTCTCTTCTTTATTGATTACCGGTGAGAATTGGATCCCGCCTTAGAGTCTTGGAGCTCCGGGGGTATTTAGAAATACAAAGAAATTCCGCGAATCAACGCGTAGGAAGTTGCCCCTTTTCCCTCCGGCAGTTTGCGGACAATGCGCTCCGATTGCAATGCCAGGAGGCATCACTTTAGGATAAACGGGAGAGCGCAAAGGTTGGCATTTTGTCACACTGTGACTCTCAGACAAGAAGGGTACTCATCGCCAAATTTAGACCCAGTAAATATGAGGAGGTAATGCCCCGTGAATGTGTTCGCACGACGGTTGACCGCCTTGGGTTCTGCCTCGCTAATGAGTTTAGCGGGCATAAGTTTGGGACTCACATCAAATGCCCAGGCTGCCCAAGTCCCCGGCCCCATTTACAAACTGGCATCCAAACCAGCGGTTTATGTTGAACGTCACGGCACGCTCCATCAGATCGCCTCCGTTGCCATGTTTTACGACCTAGGGTACCAATGGAGTCAATTGCATGTGGTCAGTCAATTGCCCGCACCGATTGGCTCGCCCGTGAAATTGTTCAAATTGTCCACGAAGCCCCAAGTCTATCTCTATCAAGGAGGCACGTTGCATTGGATCTCCTCGGCACAAGTATTTAACGCACAGGGCTACCAATGGGACAATGTCTATGATGTGGCCAAATTGCCGGCTGTCATCGGCAGCCCCGTTCCTCAAACCTCTGTCTTGCCGCGAGAGGCCGTGATCATGACCGGTTTTCCGGATGTTGCAGTATCACTGCGCAAAACGTTTGTGATCGATGCCATGAAGTCGAATAGTAATCAGGTAAATAGCAGTTATTCAGGAACAGCTTCCGTTACGATAGTGAACAACCCCGGTCACTTGAGTGTCTACAACGGCTCGACCTGGGTGTCATCAGGCAGTGTGCCCGTACACTATATCCACGGCCAAGCTACGATCCAAGTGCAGGGCGGGAGCAGCCCTTGGGGGACGATAAGCCTCAAGCCCTCCAGTCAGGAAACGGGCAACTTTAGTAATATCCAGAAAATCGAGACAGTTCCCAATACCACGCACCAAGTAGGTTGGCGGGTCTTCACCCCCCAAGGACAGCCAATAAGCGGCAGCCATCCGGCTTACAGTTCTTCCTCTTCAAAGACATTTGTCATAGAGCCCGTCAATGCCGCCGGCAACATTGTCACCGGAACGATGGCCGACGGCGTAGCATTAATGGCCGATCCTGCTTTGACTTTTTGTCCTCGTGCACTCACGGTGTGTAACACCATTGGCCCTTATTATCTCGCCCGTCATGGAAAAAGTTTTAGCTACTCCGGTTCTCTCTTTGAATCGGGAACCCCTATGGTCTTTGAAGTATTGCCGTCTTCCCCCTCAATGGCCCAAGTGAGTCAAGTAACGACAGGATCAGGCACATCGTTGTCTTTAAGTCAACCCGTGCCACTCATGGGCACAACGCAAACGGTTAGTGGCGTGAACCCGAATACGTCATACACTATCAAACTGCAACTGTTTTACGCAAAAGGCGAACCCTTAACCGATCTCACCACGTTGTCGCATCTGGTTCCCTTGAGCTTTACTCCTAAAGTCCTGAACGCCTCACAACGCTCGTCCGCTTCCACACTGGGACCTGCGACTATGGGCCAGACACACATTCAGATCGCCTATAAGAGCGGCTCGACTGCACAGGTGCCCGATGTTCTCAGGCTTTATGGCGTCATAATGAGCGGAGACGGAGTGGCACCACCTTCCATGAGCTATTTGCTATATCTCATCACCAACGTGTTTTGATAGCCGAAACTAAGAAGATCCCCTGCGGCCTGTCGGCCGCAGGGGAATCTATACATGAAACATTTTAGCCCTGTTGATGGATTCATGATGCTTCCGAGCTGCCTTGGGATGAGCCGTGTTCCGTTGGATGACTTTACCCAACAAGCGATGAGATTTCGTTCCACCGTTTGTGGATGAACGATCATCCTCTTGACTCAGAGATCCTGGGCTTTCACCATTGTAAAGAGGAATTTCCCTGCAATCCAACACCTTAAGATACAACCCGCCAAATTCTCCTCTAGTTGACGGACAATTGCTCCAGTCGCAGCAAACTTAACGCTTGGAACGCCATCCACGCTTCAGCCACGCACTCCGTATTGCGAAAATCATGGTGCAAGAGGTTTTCAGCTTGATGGACGCGGTAGATCACCGTGTTCTTATGGACATAAAGAACCCGGGCCGCCTGGTCTACAGATTGATGATGAAAGAGATATTCTCTCAACGTAATAAGAATATCCCGATGTCCCGGGTCCATGATCGGTTGCAACACCTCGCGAACCAACTGTAGCAATGATTCTCGCGGCAAATTGATTAAAAATCCCATGGCATGCTGATCAAAAATCCGGTTAAGAAAGCCTTGATGATGCTCCTGAAGGGCGTAGTCCATAATTTTGCGAGTTCGCTGGAGTTGTGAAGGCAGTTGGTCAATACGCTGGCATAATGACCAGTAACTGGCCACCGGAAAGGACGGATAAGCATGGTCCCACTCGTTTGTCAGTTTCGTGAGAAACGTCGTGGGCTCAGAAAGTTCTTTCATAGACAGGATGGCCAATAATCCATTGGGGATCCATCCAACAAAGGGAAAATTGTCGCGATATCCCCATATCCTCCCCAAGAAAAACCGGCGCATTTGGTGCATATGTTGAAAAGGAATATGCTGGGTCATGGATATCGCAATGATCCCCCACGGGGGATCAGCCAAGCCGCAGAGATCCAACAGGCGAACATTTTCTTCCGTTAATCCCAACTGCATAACACGGTGGATTTTTTCGCCCCGTCTTTCCGCTTCGGTTTCCGCCCACCTTTGCACCATATTCAAAGCCATTGCCAATTCAGCCGTAAACATACGCCGGTAACTGTCTTGAAGCTCAACACTGCGCGAAGAAAAGATCGTGGCCACAGGGGTGCCATAAAAGGCTAATGGCAAGGAATAGCGAATCGCAGGAGCTGTTCCTTTTCTTTCATAAAATGTGGAACCCTGAGAATCGGCGAGCAAGAGCCAGTTGGCGTCAAAAACATCGGACCACTCGTCCACAACGCGCCTCAAGGTATCTAGAGCTGCTCGACCCTCATCCTTTGCATCCATGGCCACGTCCACAATTTTTCTAAAAGGCGATTCGTGGTGATTTTGGGAAATCATGTGGAATTCTCCTTTACGCCCACATCCATCGTCCCTATGAGAAGATCTCAATCACGTCTTTCAAAAAGATCTCCATTTGCCAAAGCAATGCGGCAAAGTTTAACGATTCGACCGGTTCGTGTGTGGTTAGCCCATGGTGTGTTGTGCTGGAATGTTACTGCCCCTATCATAGTATATTAACCCGCCTTCGGATCATTGAAATTCTCAGTACTCCCAGCCAAAAGACCCTTGCGGACACCGTGTATGGCAAGAATTTACGCACATTAGTCCATTCATCGATACCGGAATTCAATAAGGAGGTGCCATAGCCGCCGTCAATATTCGGCAGCCTTCAGCTCCCCCATGGTACGGGTAATTTAGTTCCCCATAAAATGTTCGCTACGCATGGTGGCGTAGCCTCCGCAGGAAAGTCTGTGGACTGGTTTACCACAGGCTTCCCTAGGACCTACCTCTTCTCGAGTGGGGTTTGTCTCTTTGGACTTTCTTTTCTTGAGCGGTGTGCTCTTTTAGTTGTACTGTTGGTCAGGTAGCACGTAGAAATAACTTTCATGTTTGCGAGCCGGGTTTAATGATGTCATTCCACTCTCCATGGAAGGGATATCGTTCGATATGGAGGGCCTGAAATGTCGCATCATCCACCTTGCGCCCTGTTTCATACGGATGTTCATCTCATTCTGCTTGCACTGTCCCGCCTTTTCGCGTTCGGGTGTGACCCATGCACGGGACCACGGTTTCGAAGGTCTCCCCAGGTCGTCCGCGCCAGTTCATGCTGATCCGACTGAATCACGCGTGTGCGATGGCATTCCACGTGCTCGTGCCAGGCGGGAAGTGACTCACATGAATGGTCAGACCGGTCTCATTGGCGAAAGCTTGGGACTCCGCTTGGAACAACCGGGGCCGATAGCCGTTACTGCCACCGCCGTCGGCGGTGACAGACAGTGCGGTCGCCTCGGGGTATTGGTACTGGCCGATGAGTTCCCGCCAACGCCGGATGCTCGCCAGGACAAATTCTGCCGTGTCATGACGGATGCCGACATTCACCAACGCGTTGTGTGCGGTTACATCATAAATCCCATTGGGGATGGCTTTTCCTTCCACCCGATCCGGATAGTCGGCGAATCCTTCGTGGACCTTCCTTTTCCACACCCTAATGAAACGTGACACCTGCGATCTCCCTCTGATACGGTAAAAGAGTCCGTTTTCACAAGAAGGAGAATCCCATGAGTCAAACCTATTCCCAAGAATTAAAAGAACAAGTCGTGAAGAAAGTGCAGGCCACCCAAGCATCGACTCAGTCCGAGTATGGTGCGGCGGTGGGCTCGCGAGGCACGGCAACGGGCCACGGACAGGCCGGAAGGCTTGTCGTGGGCCGAAGAGAATGCCCCGTGGAAGGTTAGTGATTGACCGCGACGTGCCAATGATGGTACGGAAAGACGCTCTGCGAAAAAAGGGATCCGTCCGTGACCGAATTATGCCCAGGGACGGACTATGGGGTCCATCAGGGACACCCTCCTGTGCGCAGCCTTTGCACCGCTTTCGTTTGACCACGCGGAACGTACTATGCTCTGCAGCATCGTGACCATCCTCCCGCCCCTCGGGGGATTTCCGCCATCGTGAGCGATGGCCATACTGCGGGACGGCAGATCATGTTTCTTGAGGGAGTGGAAAAGCGGTCCTCTTTCGAGAGGCTCGCTTAGCCATGCCATGTTCTAAGGGAATATGCCGTTAGAGTTTGGTTAAAGATTCCGCAATGGTATCGATTTGAGTTTGGGATAATGCTCGGGGGCCTTGAATGAGGCAGTACATGCCATTTATATGAAAAGTTAACGGCGGTGCGCCCCCACTTGCGGATGCGGGTTGATTCCACGTTCCGGTAACAGAAGATCCCAATATTGTGAGGGGCACCGTCCTCAGGACCGCGCGTCCTGTAAGCATTGGCCTGGTAAACTCCTGAATACTAAAGTTATTATAGTTTATTACGAGCATGGATCCTCCTCCACTCATGAGGATTCTTTGCGTGTTCTGAAATTGCGATCCAAATCCGTGCGTAGGCACATCCACCGAGGGCAACTTGACCGACTGGGCCGCCTGCATGATGAATGATTTTTGTTGACTCGTATACAGGACAGTATTTTCCGCGTTGGATGCTGTACTAGAGGACCGACTTGTCACCGAGGATGACACCGGAGTTGATGGAGAACTCAACGCGGACGAGGAAAGTGACGAGGACACATGACCTGATGGTGGTGTCGTCGAAGATGTCGAAGGGGATGCGGGAGTCGATGGACTCACCTCCTGTGAATGATGGCCAATGGAAGTAGCTACGGGATGCCCGCTAGTGCCACATCCGGCTAGGATAGTGCTGCCCAAAAGAATGACCGATCCGAATATCCCATGTTTCATCATGCTGTAAATCCTCCGTTGGCTTTAAAAAGTTTGTCGTGTGATAAATTACTGCCATGGCCCATCTGTGATGGATTGCCGAACAACACGCCAGATAAGCCACAAAGATCCCCACCCATGTATTGATAGTCCGCCTGCTGCAGATGATATCCTGAGTGCAATAGCATGGGATCTATATCGTGGGGTTGAATCGTCTAATCACGTCAATTCCACAAATCAGGCTCCCCAGTGGACATGAATGGTTGTATAACGCCTGAGAAGAGCACCAGTCGAAAGCAAACCCCCCCTTTTTGGAGATCGCAAAAACTCCTGCATCCGTTGGTTAATCATATAACTTTATACACCGCGAAAGCGGGAGATTGAGAGGGTTCAAAACGTTATACCGTATATGTTTGTGGGTTTAGCCCGAAAAAGGTCTCTTACACATTAAGAGCTTTACACAGAAAGAGTAGGCCACACCCGCTGAGATCCCCAGATCCGGGCGGGGTCTTGCCCCAAAGGAAGTCTCAGCGAGCTGGTTAGGAATGAGATCGGATTTGTTGGATCCACGCATCCCAGTGAGCGGACACATCCGCTTCTTCTACCGGATCGATCCAGGGGGCAATCCCCTGGGTGTGAAACCAGTCGATCAATTCGCCCCGGGACAGATGCACCTGATCTGCGACGGCGCTGATGGTGAGAGGACGTGTCCGGTAAAGCACTGCGGCTGCCCGTAGTTGGAAGCCATGGAGCCCTTCTTGAATGAACAGCGGGTGCCATACGTCCTCGGTAAATTGTCCGAGACGACGGAGGTTATCGATTTCTTCCGCTTGTTCCGGCGTTAAAGGCACTCGGTCTAAGGCCATAAGACTCGTCCTCCTTAGAGATGACTCTGCGGCGTTTTTCAAAAATATCGTGGGGGTTGCGCCGGTTTGTTTTAAGGCTAAGAAAATTGTTTCGGCTTCCCCTAAGTTTAGAATACCACTGAGGGAATCGCAGTTAATTTACCCAAGACAATCGCCGCGAATGAGATCCTTATTTGTCCACAACAGCGCTCTGATCAAGGGCCGGCCGGCAGTCGCCGCGCTTTACCATACGACGATTTCAGCGACAAACCCATGCAACTATGGTTCATGAAGAGGGGCAATAATCGATGTTCTAAAACGAGAATAGCACGCCCGACGAATACTGCCCCGGTTGTCGTACCAAGCGTAGATCCCTTCCATGCAAGTTTTCACCTTTCATTTCATGCTCTTGCTTGCGAGCACTTTGCACCATAGCAATCCATTGAGGAATATTGCCGGTAGTCTCTGGTTGTCTGTAACTCAGTTCCGTACCGGAGCGTTAGTGTCATAGAGGATGGATATCGACATTGCGTTAGTTTGCGAAGTAGAGGACGGATGGTTCTGTTATGAAACGACGCTGGGTGATGATCACAGGTTTAGTTATGGGGGCAAACGCTCTGGTTGGGTGTGGCACCCGGTCCAGTTTCCCTATGCCGACCTCACCTCGTGTTCATACGGCCCATGTGGCGTCTCGAAGCCATTTATCTGGATCATCCTCCTCCTCACATCCAACCGGATCGCGTTCTTATCTCTTTGCGGACCTTTCTATCCACATGACGTCCATGCAAGACGGTTGGGGATGGAGCCAAACCGGGTTCTACATGATCCAAAACGGCGGCATGACATGGACACCCGTCCACTTTACCCTGCCGCTTCACACTCACCACCCCTGGTATTTTCATCGGTTCGACATCACACCCACCGGACATCTTCTCACCATTGCCGTGCGTCCCATCTCACCATCCGCGGCAATCATGGTCACCGGGATATGGTCGCCGAGTCACCACCGGTGGCAATGGCATACTTTTTCCTTAACGCCCCTAACCGCGGAAATCGGCATTCCTGAAAGCGTGAGTTTTTTCAATACCGAGGAGGGATGGGCCTTATTTAATCAAGCATCCAGCACGGCTTTGGATCAGGCCGGCATTTACCGGACAACCAATGGCGGGCAAAGCTGGTCGCTTACAGCGACCCCATCCCGCCCGGGAACCTGGACAGGAATGAGTGCAGCTTCGCCGGGGTCCACTTGGGCCACTGCAGCCATCAATACCGTCAGTACTTCCCAAGGTCAGCCTAGCATAAACCAACCGGCCTCCATTTTGTATCATTCCGCAACACACGGACAAACGTGGACGACACCAGAGTCAGGACAATTGTTGTCCCCCCGTCTTATGGGCAAGAATATCGAAACATACACGGCAGAGCCCATTATTTGGTCCTCGCCCGACAAGGGAACGATGCTGGTTTACACCGAGAGCCGTTACCACACCCGCATGCTTCTGGAAGAGAGTGCAAACGGCGGAGCAAGCTGGACATCCACTCCAGCTCTTCGTGTTAGCGGCATGATCAATCCTGTCTTGGACGTCCTATCCTCGCAGAAGCTGATTTTGGTTGCAGGTTCAACCGTGCGGACGAGTTCCGACGGCGGACAAATTTGGCATACTATCCCCCTGCCGAAAGCCCTGCTGTCATCCCTCCGGCACCATACCCTCTCTCTCACACCGGATTTTGTGAGTTTACAGCAAGGCTTTCTCCTGGCCCGGTCGATTAACAATAACAGAGTTACCGAGTATAAAACGTCCACGGCAGGTCGGAAGTGGATTCTCATTCATCCTGTGGCGCAACCTGAAGCGGGCTAGGTTGTCTAATTAATCTAAGTCCTATACGTTTCCACAAACCTCTGGCGTATTGCCACAGTCCCTTCTGTCACAGCGTCCAACCGATATGAGCCGTTGAACCCCGACCGCTTTAATCGTCACGCGAAGAAGCATCGCAGGCGAGATCTTCGGGCCTTAGGCCTATCGGCTCTATTTCAAATCCCATATCTTGAATCATGGCATGATCCGCGTCCGGAGATTGCCCAGGTGTCGTCAAATAGTCGGCAATAAAAATTGAATTGGCCACATAGAGTCCCAACGGTTGAAGAGAGCGGAGCTGGACTTCGCGCCCTCCGGCAATTCGAATTTCTTTGCTGGGATTCACTAAACGCATCATAGCCAATGCCCTGAGGCAGTCTTGCGGACTCATTAAGTCGGTGTGTTCCAGAGGGGTGCCCTTAATGGGAACCAGAAAGTTCACAGGAATCGAATCCACATCTAATTCCTTTAACGCGAACGCCGCATCAATCCGATCCTTTAACGTCTCACCCATGCCGAAAATGACTCCAGAGCAGGGAGAAAGTCCCGTGGCTTTCACTAAATTGATGGTTTTCACTCGGTCTGTATAACCGTGAGTCGTAACAAAATGGGGCATAAAGTCTTCCGAGGAGTTCACATTATGATTATATCTTTCGACACCTGCCTCTTTCAGTTTTTGGGCTTGATCTGGTTTTAAGAGGCCTAGACAAGCACAAATACGCATATTGTATTGATTTTTGACTTGTCCAATCGTATCCACCAAGTTGTCCACTTCCCGGTCCGTCGGTCCCCGGCCACTGGCCACAATGCAATAAGTCGTTGCTCCCAAGGCATGCGCCCGGTGTGCACCTTCTAAGATTTCACCGGAAGTTTTGTGGGGGTATTTGGGAATATCAGCCGTGGCCACGCGCGATTGGGAGCAATACTGGCAGTCTTCCGGACATAAGCCGCTTTTCGCATTCATTAAATACTGCAGGCGCACATAACGCTGGAAATATCGGTAGCGTATACGGTAGGCCGCCGCAATAACATCTAATAGCTCCTCATCGGGACTCATCAATATGGACAAGGCCTCACCCGGGGTTAAGGACTCTTTGGCTAACACTTTGTTAGCCATGACATTCCATTTCGACATATTTCTGACTCCTTTCTATTCTCACCCTAGCCGAATTTTTTCTCCCACAGAAGTCCACAGCTCCGGACCTTCCCGAAGAGCTGACACGGTTGGGACCACTCCGATAATGGGGACATTGGTCATTTTTTCAATGATGGCGGGATTATGCCAACATGACGGGTCACGCTTCATCAATTCTTGGCTGTGCTGATTCATGACAATGCCAGCCACATCCACTCCCCGACTCTTCGCATACTCTACCGTCAAGACGGTATGATTGATCGTCCCCAGTCCACTTCGACTAACAATGATTAAAGGGATCTGCAATTGTCTTGGAATATCGGCCATAGTCAAGGTTTCATCGATCGGCACTGCCAAGCCTCCCGCACCTTCAATGAAGGTTATCTGATGACGGGCCATAATATCCGTGGCTTTTTGGATTATGGCCGAGAAATCAATCACGCGGCCACTCATCTTGGTAGCCGCCCACGGGGAGACAGGTGGCTGAAAAATATAAGGAACTACCATATCTTGTTCATCATCATTTTGGGCAGCATGATGAAGTTTTAAGGCATCCTCGGGCCACCCCGGACCTTCATGACCCGTCTCTATCGGCTTCATAACACCGACACTGTGTCCCTGAGTAGCATAATGTCCCGCTAAACCGGCGGTGATGAACGTTTTCCCCACACCGGTATCCGTACCCGTAACAAAATAAGCACGTCTCATACATCTTTCACCTCGCTCAGACGGTGTTCTCCTTCTTTTAAAGCACTATCCAATATCGCGATCATTTCTGCGAGTTCGTCCGCCTTTGAGGCAAGGGGGGGCATAAAAATGACAACATTGCCGATAGGGCGCAGTATCATCCCTTTAGAACGGGCTATTTCTTGGATAACTCGCCCCGCTTGCCGAGCATAAGGAAACGGAATGCGCTTTTCCGGATCTTGGGCCAACTCAATACCAATCATTAAACCTTTTTGCCGCACATCACCGACATAGGGCAGATCTCGGAAGGACTCGATAGCGGGTTGAATCCGTCTGGCCATCTCCTCAACATGGGCAATGAGATGAGTGGATTCTATCAAATCCAAATTGGCCACACTGGCAGCAGCAGCCAACTGATTTCCGGCATAGGAATGTCCATGATACAAAGCCTTGCGGTCTTGGGCCCGGCAATAAAATTGTTGATAAACAGCTTCCGTCGTGGCTGTAACCGACAAAGGCAAATATCCCCCGCTCACTCCTTTACCCATACACAGGATGTCGGGCGTCACCCCGTCATGCTCAATAGCCCAAAATTTCCCGGTCCGGCCGACGCCGGTCGCGACTTCATCGACAATCAGGAGCACGTGATATTGATCACACAAAGCGCGCAAGCGAGACAAAAATCCGGGCGGCGCCGGAATCATCCCTCCTGCACCTTGCACCACTTCGATAATCACGGCAGCTAGCACGTCTTGATTCTCGCGCAGGGATTCTTCGACTAAATCAGTGCAGGCCAACTGACAACGAGGGTAACTCAAATTTAACGGACATCGATAGCAGTCGGGATATTTGACGCGAGGATGTTTTGGCAAAGCATCCAGAAATGGCCAATGAAATAACGGATCCGGCGCTACAGCCATGGCGCCCATGGTGTCGCCATGATAATTGGTAGTAAAGCCGAGAATTTTGGTTTTGCGGCTATTTCCTTGATTGGCCCAAAATTGGATGGCCATTTTTAAACCGACTTCCACAGCCGATGCCCCCGAGTCGGAAAAGAAAAAGCGGGTGATGGCCTGAGGCGTCACCCCATGGAGTTTATGCGCCAATACACTGATGGGCACATTGCCTTGTCCCAGTAAGGTGGAATGCGCTATTTCTTGCAATTGGTCGATAATGGCTTGATTGATCTCGGCTACATGATGTCCATGGACATTGAGCCAAACAGAAGACACCCCATCATAATACCAATTCCCATCGACATCCCGAATTCTGACTCCGTCTGCTGCCTCGATGATCAAAGGATTCCCGTCATCATAATCCTTCATGGGAGTAAAAGGATGCCATACATGATCTTGATCCCACTGTCGAATTTGTTGAATTGTATAATCCATCATCGTCATCCTTTGAGAAGAATTTTGCCGTGCAATACGTCACCGGGTTCCGCAAGCCCATGCCTCGATTTAGTCTTTATTGGGTGAAAAAGAAAGATTAAGCTTTTGAATCACACCGAGGACATAGTCAATCTGTTCCTGAGTGTGGTTCGCCGTTAACGCAAAACGAATGCGGCTCGAATTTATTGGCACACTCGGCGGTCTTATCGCGGATGCCCAAATGAACCCTTGCCTCAAATGATTGGCCACCTGCAAGGTATCGTTTTCTGGTCCAATAATCCACGGAATAATAGGAATTTCAGGTGCAGCTGTTGCAATTGTTCTGTGACCCATTTGTTGCAGATGTGTTCGGAAATAGACACTGTGATGCCATAGTTGTTGGCGTTCGGGTAGTGAATTCTCCAGGATATCGAGGCTGGTTGTGCCGGCAGCACACCAGGATGGCGGCAGAGATGAAGAAAAAATCCATGAACGTGCCGTGTTCTGCAAATATTGGATAACGTCTGCGGATCCGGCAACAACCCCGCCGTGAATGCCTAAGCCTTTGCTTAGGCTACTCGCTAAGATTATCCACGGTGAATGAAGATCAAAGTACTGCCACGAGCCGCCGCCCTGCTGTCCCAGAACACCTATGGCGTGGGAGTCGTCCACCAACAGCCATGCGCGATATTGCTCCGCCAACTCTAAAAGCTGTGGCAAGGGCGCTATATCTCCATCCATGCTAAAGATTCCGTCGCTCACAATCATGCGGCGCCGAGAGCTATCTTTCTTGATCCGCTCTTCTAAAGAGTTCACATCACCGTGGGGGTATATAACCACGCGTGCCTTGGACAGTCGGCACGCATCAATCAGACTGGCATGGTTCAAGCTATCGGAAAAGATGGTATCGCCATCTTCCATTAAGGAGGGGATAACAGCCAGACCTGCCAAATATCCCGAGGAAACCACAAGCGCCCTTTCGGTTTCAAAGAATTGAGCCAACCTCTGGGTCAATACGTCTTGTTCGGTTGAATAACCACAAACCAAGGGGGATCCTCCACTCGATAGCCCGTATTGTTCCAGGGATTGTTGCGCCACTTTGATAACTTGGGGATGCTGCGCCATTCCCATATAATTGCCGGAACTGACATTGATATATTGATTGTGGTTTTTTTCAATGAGAGGAGCATTTCCATAATCCGCGACTACCGCCTCGCGTAGTCTGCCATCCCGTTCCCAGCGGGAAAAATCTTCGGAAAATTTTTCGTTCATAGTCCCCTCTTTCTCGGTCGCTCGCCTTTAACTTGTTTCTCAATATCCTATTCTACACGATCTCCCTCACGCCTTTTAACGTAGAGGCGGCAAACCAAAATTTCGGAGGATCCTCTGACATCATTCGGTACTCACACATTATAATTGTTAAAATATCTTGAAGAAGGTAGACGATAATACCTGGCTATGTCTTTTCAACGCCATAATATTGTGTATTCACTACGGCCTTGCTATGGTATGGAAAGTATGCGATGAAATGAGGAATGTTAATGCTTAGGAATGCTGTAAAAATGTGGTTGAATGGCCTCAAACAAGGAGGAACATGGACGACCTTGATTTGGATGGCTATATTTTCTCTGACGTTCTTTCTTTTGCTTCTCGCCATCGGTGGCGCATCCTTGGCAGGCACCATGCTTCATCCAGGCTTCACTCAGCCTTTGGGAACGTCTTCGACTTCCGCTAGCGCCGCGACCCACCTGGTGGTAGGCGTTGTGTTTGTTTACCTGCTGATGCTGGGCGCTACTCCTTTTCTGACGGGTGGAATTTATGGACTGTACGGCCAAGCGGTTCAAGGAATAAAAGTGTCATGGGGCACTTTTTGGACTATGGGCAAGAAGTTGTATGGAAGAGGATGGGGTCTCATCGGATACGTCATCCTTTATGTCATGGTAATCGGCATTTTTGCTTCCATTGTCATTGCGACTCTTCATGTCACGGGAATTATTCTTGCCCTGGCAGCTTTCATCCTCACGCTTCCTTGGGGTCTTCGCATGACAGGAGAACTTTTCGTTGACCAGAACACATGGGGAAAGAGCTTCCGCCAAAGTTTTCAAAAAAGGTATTATGGACAGCTGTTGCTGGGTCTCGCCCTTGGTGCTATTGCCTATCTCCTCCTGATTTTTTTGGATGTTATCTTAGTTCATGCCCTGGGAGCGGTGGGAATCGCGCTTTACTTAATTCTTGAATTAGTTTTTGCTGTAGCCGTTCCCCTATGGTTGTTTGCCCTGTATGCGGCCACTAAAACGGGAAGCTCCTCTCAACAATGATAAAAGTTCGTCTGAAGTGGTCTGACCATCTGTAGACAGATGGGGCTACGGCCCTGGCAACAGTTAAGGCCATACTCTTGCTTTCTAAAAATGGGCTTAACCTTGTCAGCCTTGAAAGGACGAATCTTCCGTGCCTCGCAAACATTGGCGTGGCGCGTCATTGCGAGCCTGCTCCTGTACGATCCGCCATGACACGTCGCCGGGTGCAATAAGACACGGTCCCTTTCGAGAACCCGGTATGCTGCTATCCAGTGACGAGGTTCAACTCACGGTGGGACTAAGAATGGAATTCTCACAAGTCCGCTTGCTCTGTAGCCGTGTCACGAGTTTACTTACGCGATTCTTGATATGTTTTAGAGGTAAACCCGGTGTGATCTATTTCAAGGTGGCCCGCGAAATAATGGACTGGGCAATAACCGGGGGGTGGAATGTGGAGATTCGGCAAATTACCGAGGACGATGCAGCAGCATTTTTGGCCCTGCAGCTCCAACTCGATCGTGAAACCGATTTCATGCTTATGGCGCCGGGGGAGCGGCAAACAACCGCCAGACAGCAGCGCGACATCATCCGCAAAATCCTATCCGACGGGCGGTCCATGACATGGGTGATAGCAGATGATCGACATCTGGTAGGCGGATTGACCTTACGGGCCATGGCACCCTTTAAAATCCGCCATACCGGGCACATTGTCGTGGGACTTTTGGCATCACACCGGGGCCAAGGACTGGGTTCTAAGCTGTTTGGGCAAATGGAAACGTGGGCACGCGTCCATGCATTTCATCGTTTGGAACTCACTGTGATGTGCGACAACCGGGCCGCCTTAAATCTCTATCTAACGCAGGGATTTATGGTGGAGGGCCTTCGTCGGGACAGCATTCGGCAACCGGACGGACACTGGGTGGACGAGTATGCCATGTCCAAACTGCTCTAAGATAATCGGGGCTCAAGAGACCAGGCATGGCCTCTTGATACGGCATAGTGCTAAATCTGTGCCAGAGTCGCTCCCGCGCATTCGGGGGGCATAGCCGAAGAAGGACAACACGATCCGAGCCCATACACGGACTATGACATTAACCGGGCAAGACTTGGGAATCACACTGCTCAGCTGTCTTTTGTAGACAGCTCAACCTAATTCTAATCCCACCATCCAGGATCTTTCGCAATCATATTGGCTCAATATCCCTTCAATAGGCCATGATAGCCATCATGGCCTATTGAACCAATGTTTCTTAATCTAAAGGCTAGAGCAACAAGCGATGTGTTCTGAATAGAAACCCTCAGACAATCTATCGCTAAAAGATCTTTGCTCAAACTCAATAAATCTCCCCGTCAATTAAAGCCCCTTCAAAAGAATTATGTCATAATACACTCATATTACTGTTAATAAATACCTGTACCGGTAGGCACCATTCTTGTTTTCTGAAACTAGACGCCGATCCTGACATGAAAACACGAGAGAGGATTACTACCGAATGCATAAAAACTTTCGAAAGTTCCGCACTATGTTGACCGGTCCCGTCATGACTCTGTTTTTTACTTCTTTTCTAGTGCCCTTTTCAGCCTTTCTGCTTCAAACTTGGTCAGATTGCTCCGAAAATGGAGAACAAACCCTAAAAAATACTCGGAAAGGTCGTACAATGGTGATATCAGGGGAGAAAGGAGGAGCAACCCGTGACCTTAATGGACTGGCAACAGAAATTTCGCACCGTGGAAGACTGTGGGAGTGCTGCCTAAAGAAGGCAACATAGTTTATATTTCAGTCTTTTCGGGACGGTGCAAGGTTTAGCAACATTTGCCGCTTATGCCTTTGGAGGAATAGGATATGCCTTCTTACGTCTTTTAGGCTTGTTCGCACTTACCATTCCCTTAACGGGATTTGCCGTCATTTGTTATCGCAATGCCTCTCGGCTCGCGACAAACAAAGAAAAGGAACTGATAACAACGGCGGGATAACGGTGGAACACAACACATACATGGTCAGGTCAGACAATTTCGTCCCAGGGCATTGTTCAAGAGTACTGGAACTGCACTTAGGTACTTATAAATACCACCGAAAAATTGCCTCTAATACCGCTAAACGCGAGCAAGGGTTCTTCTGTCCTAAATTCACAAACATCCATCCGCAGAATGAATACATGCAAAACGGCGAATCCATCCCCCGTTACCTATACCGGCTCACTTGTAGGGTAGCTTTACCTGCTTATCGCAACGTCGTAAACCCACCTTCCGTCAGCAAGACCTTTTCGGGGTTGCCGAGGTCGGGGATCTCCACGAAACATTGCACCTTTTCTCTTTACCGGTATTATCCATGTTATATTAAATTTCCCACGCTGCGGCAGGAATATCGTAGTCTGGCGGCTAATGGGTTTCCATGTTTTCTACATCACGATATTATTCGAAGGATGAAATGTGTTCCGCAGAACTTCAAAAGGAAATTAGATGATCTGGATTATGAAATTCATCAAGAGCAGTGGGAAAAGGCCCGAACTCGGTTAGCCTATCTCCAAGAAATGTGCCCAGAGGATGTTGACGTACTTCACCACAAAGCCGTCATCGCCACCCATGATGATCAGTGGGATGACGCGAAAGCATTGTGGGAGCAAGTCTTGCGCCTACATCCGGATCATATCCCAGCATTGATTGGCATGGCGCGTGTAGCGCTTCATCAATCCGATTGGGCCATCGCAAACTATTATTTGCGTCAAGCCATAGTCGATGACGGTCGGTATCAAGCAGACGCTAGGCAGACGTTAATGGTTGTGTTAGCACGTCAAGCCCAAGATTATATTGCCCAAAGCGAATGGGCCTCTCTAAAATTCGTGGCCCAAGAATTATTGGGCCTTGACTCGAATCATCCGATAGCTTTAAACGGTCTCGGGATGGCCGCCATCAGTGAAACTCCGTTGAAAGAAGCCGAAGACTATTTTCGAAAAGCTCTGCAGTACACCGACTCGGCCCACGGTGCTTTTCGAGCTCAAATTCTTTTCAATTTAGGAGATGTTCTTTATCGGCAACAAAGCTATGAGGAAGCGCTCTCATGGTTAGAACAAGCCTATCAGGTTCATCCGGACGATGTTACTGCCCGAAACGGAGTTATTAACGGATGGACCCAAGTGTTAGAAGGCGCACTTCGTCGCACGGATTGGGATCGCGTTCGTCAAGCAACAGACCGATTGCTCACGATGTTACCCAATGATCCGATTGCCTTAAATGCCATGGGCCTGTGGCATTGGCATGCTCGACACGATCGTCGGCGGGCATTTGATGCCTTTCAGCAAGCCTATAATAATACGTCTTCTCCCCGGGCGACATCGCTAAATCGCGCGTCGTACGCGATTAATGCGGGACAAATTGCTCTGGTACGCGGTCAAACCTTCAATGCCCGGCGGTGGTTTTTAAACGCACTGGCTCTTCAACCGCATAGCGCCTCAGCTCGTTCTGGGATAAGGGCAGCGTGTAAACAACTGGAAGCAACCATCATGTTTGTATGTATAACATGTCTATTCGCTGCCTCGGTAATTTTTCACTGGTAGCCTATTGAATCCTCCGGGTAACAAGAATTTTTCAGAACACTGATATTGCCTATCAAACAAGAATTCCGGGGGTGTTCCCCGGATTTAAGAGAATGACTACATCTGTTGCGGGTTCCAATTTTACCGAATCCGAAAAAATTCATAATCATCAAAGATGGAAGGAGATGGCGAACCACTTCATCTGTATTTAATGGCAGCTGCCATAGCGTTCGCCAGTGCATT
>JAKBWA010000002.1 GCA_021841025.1 Bacillota bacterium
TAAATCCCAACACCGCAATCGCAATGGCGATTCCCGGAAAAATGGCGAGCCAGGGGGCCGTGAACATCAATGATTGTCCGCTTTCGAGCAGGGCGCCGAGGGAGGCTTCCGGAGGCACCACGCCCAAGTCAAAAAGGTACCCAAATTGTATTCCCACAATCGTGGCAATAGCTCACAAACTGTTGCGCAATACGTGCCGCGTGTTCACTGTAAATTCCTTCAATCCCTTGGCTTGGGCAGTCCTCACATGATCTTGTTGTCTCTAACACCGCCGATCGCGTCATGCGCGTCACAATCGCCATCAACGACACGGCTAGCGTCAGAATGGGCACTGTCATATCCCTCAAATTTAATAAAGGATGCCCCCTAAATAATTAAAATCCGAGAAACTTGGCATATACCTAAAGATGTGACGCCAACCAACATGGGACGGGTAGTCCGGTTCGCCAGGAAAAACCTCAATTACCGGGGAACAGTTGTTGCAACCAGTGCCAATACTGCACATAGAGCGGTTGATTGATACCGTAAAGGCGATATTATTGCTGAATTTGTTGCGGCGTTACGTTTGTGCGAGTGCCCAGCATCACTTGCACAATGTTACCCGGAATTAGATGGATCATCAAAAAGTCTACGATGGTCACACCTAACAAGATTGGAACCGCGATGAGAACACGCCGTCTACCGAAGGCCCTCACTTCCGTTGCCGCACGGTAAATGTCGACTAACGTTGAATTCAAGCGTAAGCCCACCAATATTCCCGACAACTCCAGCGCCGTATGTGTAGACTCCCGGCATCAGGCTTTCTTTCTGGTTCATATAGTTTCGTGTCCATAATCATGTGACAGGTTGGAATGCCCATCACCATCGCCAAGACGCCCAGGTGTTTGGGAACACCTTGACCCGGGGATACTCTGTTTACCTGAGATATTCGAACTTATGGCGATTAAGATTGTGGTGTTGTCGTAATCCGCCACTGGATACCGAACTTATCTTGCAAACGACCAAATAAAGAACCCCAGACTTTCCCTACCCTAAAATGATTGCTTTTTAAGTGCCATGAGAACAATGCCGCCGTCGGAAAGCTTTTGGAACGCTTCTTGGGCTTCCTCGTTACTCGCAAACTCCACAGTGAGATCAACACCACCTGTGTGCCTTGATGGTTTGTGCGAGGTGTCTGCAATGTCAAAGTTGACGCCAGTGGTTTTAAAGGCCATATGCATGATTTAGTCCTTCATGGACGTTTTCGTACCCGGGGCATCCCCGTATCATCTGTTGAATACTTACCCCTCCCAGCGCTAACACGTAAAACGCCGCTTGTTCTCTCGCATTATCCGAATAAAATAAGGGATAAGTTTGGCCATAAAATCCTTCCCCTTTCAGTTGGTTACCTCAGACCACATTTTTAGCACATTATCATGTGACAATTGCGAAATATCGCAAACCATTCGCCACCCGAGTGGTTGCTACGCTGTAAAGAATAAGGGTGTCGACTACACAAGGCACCACCGAGGACGCCAATGTGGGTTGCATGACATTCTTCTCCAGCTGGCATCTTGAGCCGAAACAAAGGAAAAATCGTCCCAATTAGCCACTCACGCAGAACGTCTCATAAATCTGACCTTAACCCGGACTCATGAAGAGGTGATGAAAAGGGTTGAGGGAACAACGCGGGAGATTCCCTTCTCTACACAGTACGAAATCCCCCTCGCCTAAGGCGGTAACCGAAAAACCCACTTGTCGTCTTCCACCCAATATGGCACGAGCGGCGCGGCCAGAAAAAGATTTTCCAAAGGTCCTCTGTCACATCCCTTTAATGAACAGGGTGTTAAAGCTCTGAATGGCGTTAGGGCTGTGAATTTTGTCCATACTTGCATTTTCGGTGACCCTGAGCTACCTATTTCTCATGCCAACGGTATAGGAGTAAACCGGCACAGGCCAGACGTGTCGCTTTCACTAAATAACTAAAAAATCTGATAACTAAGGAACCTCCTGTCGAGAAGGCTCCTTGGAATCTGTGGCCGTATTACAAGGGATAAGCCAACCGGCTATGGTGTGAATCCTGCATTTTTGCGCAATCTCCTTTTGGCCGAAGCTCTCCGCCTTCGAGACGTTGTCAAGAAACGGACGCCCGGAGGATATAAACGTACGAGGACAGCCTGCGGGACCATGACCTGGAGATTGCCGCACAATGTACATTGAAAGCCGCTCACTACCGTGACACAGGCACGTTCTCCTTCCACTGTCAAAGGTCCCGTTGTCACAACATCTTCAGACCCGCAAACTGAACACCGTTCACCCACATTAATCCCTCCCATACCCAGTCGTTATATATCATTACTTGTCCACACCCTATCTTTCGTCGTTTATCACCGCGATCCCTTCCCCGATCACCATTTTATCCACAACTTTTACACAACTTTATCCTCATAATATCCACACATTTCGACAAGATCTTAAGAACCCCAATTTATTTGCACAATCCGCTTACGAACAACTTGTCGATCGCAAGTAAAACACAAACATTGTAACCGGTTACTGTCCATCAATTGTCATCTTATTGTCATTCATGTCATCTGACTAAACTCCTCGGTGAATGCCGCCATCCACATCAATGCTAGTCCCCGTAACATAATCAGCGTCAGAAGACATGAGAAAAATAACAATTCGGGCAATGTCCATAGGCCCCGGCAGACGTTTCAAGGGAGATCTGGCACGCATTTGATCTATGATCTCCTCAATATTCTTCCCGGATTCTTTGGCGCTCACTTTGGCCATGGCCGTCAGCAAATCGGTTTGAGTTGCGCCAGGATTCACATTGACGATGCGAACACCATCAGCACTGACATCATCGGCGAGAACTTTCATGACACCATTAAGAGCGCCGTTGACAGCAGAAGCAATGGCCAAGGCAGGATTGGGATCTTTGCCGGCAATGCCAACGAGATTCACAATGACCCCGCGGCGTTGCTCTCGCATAATCGGCAGGACGGCGCGCGCCATGGCTAAATAGCCAAAGAATTTTACGTGAAAGTCGTCCATCCATAGGGTCCACGGAGCATCCAACGCATGAGTTACCGATGCACCACCCGCTCCGTTAAGAAGAAGTGTAGGCTTGCCGATAGTTTTCAAAGCGAAATTGACAATCTGTTGGGACGAAGCGGGTTGATCGGCCATGTCACAGGCAAAACCAACGGCCTGTTGAGGGAATTTTTGGTTCAGTTCATGAACGCGGCGTTCAAGTCGCTCGACATTGCGTCCAACCAATAATACCCGTGCTCCTCGGGCCGCTAACTGCCCGGCCACCGCCCAGCCGATACCACGACTGCCCCCCGTAACAATTGCCGTATCCGACTCAAAGATTTTTTCTTGTTCCATTCTCCTCTCCTCCTTCCACCATCCATCTACGAACAATCGTTACTTCACGAATATGCATCTGCCTTTCATTTGATGTATTATTTCCTGCCAGGCTGAATCCAGGAGGAAGAATAAAAGCCAAAATGGATTTGAATGAACCACGATCAGGCGGGAGGACCGTGACCAGGACAGGAATTGAGGATATTAGAACGCACGTGATCTTTTCAAGCCTAGAGAAGCCTCGCAAACAGAACGCCCCTGGCATTCTATGGGAAGGGGATGATTGGTCTGGGGCCTCTTTAGCGTCCGTACAACGGGTGTTGTACTCTAGGGCATAACCACCAAACGAGCGGGGTGAACTCCGTGTAAGGATTCAGGGCCCCGTCAGTTATTCGCAGAAGATGCATCTTGGGGAAGAGGGGGTTCTTTACTGGACACTTGAGCCACTTGTCGCCATTTTTTCCAATCAGCCACCACTCTTCGTCTCCTGAGCCCCATTGCCATGCTAGGAAAATTCGCGTTGCCTATGAGTCTGGGCCTGTAAAATGATGGGTATTTGAGCCGGCAACAACCCTCCGGGAAGCTGATCGACAGAAAACCAAGAGCTTTCCAGGATCTCGCCGTCCGGTGAGGGATGCGACGTGTTTTGCCCGTCCACGTTTGCCCAAAACCCTATTTCCAGGTGATGCCTTCCCAGAACTTCCATGTAAAAGCAGTGGAGATCACCCACTCTGATCCCAATTTCCTCCCACACTTCACGCAAAGCGGCCGCTTCAGGGCTTTCTTTCGGCTTAACCCATCCCGTCACCAGACCCCAGGGGTACCGGGGACGGTAGCTATGCCGTAACAAAAGAATTTGGTTGCCATGATAAAGAAGCACTACCACGGCAACCACAAACTTTGGCTGAGTGACGTACATCAAAACTTGGGTTAGTCCTTTCGGAAATACCCGCGAAATCAGGAAAAACGCCACCTTGCGCAGAAACCTCCGAATACCTTTGACCATTCCCCTAAAACACTGGGCGTTCACGCCAGGTGCCAAAAACTGATTTCATGACCGCGACAATCTCTCCTTCAGTTGCCCCTTGCCGGACAGCTTCAATAATCTGTGGCATCAGAGGGGCATCTGATGTCTGGCAAGCCTTCTGCAATGACTGTAATGCATTGTGCACCAAAGACTCTTCTCGGTTGTTGCGCCATTGGCTCAGTGATTCCACTTGATTGCGTTCTACCGACGCATCAATACGCAATAAGGGTATGGGTTCCTGCTCTTGGGAGTCAACAAACGCGTTGACACCGACCAAGATTTGCTCATGGTTTTCCAATTCCTTCTGATACCGGTAAGCCGCATCGGCAATTTCCCGCTGCAAAAAGCCATTTTCGATGCATGCCAAGACTCCGCCCTGCTCGTTTATGCGCGCAAAGTAATTTTCGGCTTCTTCCTCCATTTTTGAGGTCAGAGCCTCGACGAAATAGGATCCGGCCAGCGGATCAACCGTGTTGGCCACTCCCGTCTCATAGCCCAAAATCTGTTGGGTTCTGAGAGCAATCTTTACCGCCTTTTCGGTCGGCAGCGACAGCACCTCGTCCATAGAATTCGTGTGCAATGACTGGGTTCCTCCTAATACCGCCGAAAGCGCCTCATAAGCAGTCCGCACAATGTTGTTCTCAGGCTGTTGCGCCGTCAAAGAGCAACCGGCGGTTTGAGTGTGGAAGCGCATCATCCATGATTTGGGGTTCTTCGCACCATATTTTTTCATATGCCGGGCCCAGATCCGGCGTGCGGCCCGGAATTTAGCAATTTCTTCAAAGAAATCAATATGCGCATTGAAGAAAAAGGAAAGTCTGGGGGCAAAATCGTCCACATTCAATCCGGCCTTCATACCGGCTTCGACATAAGCAAACCCGTCGGCCAAGGTAAATGCCAGTTCCTGTGCCGCTGTTGAGCCCGCTTCGCGAATATGGTAGCCGCTTATGCTAATCGAATTCCATTGCGGGACATAACGGGTCGCATAAGCCATCATGTCTACGATAAGCCGCATCGAGGGCTTAGGTGGAAAAATCCATTCTTTTTGGGCGATATATTCTTTAAGAATATCGGCTTGCAAAGTTCCACGAATCTGAGTCCAGTCCACGCCCTGGCGCTCCGCAGCCACTAAATACATGGCCCACACAATGGGCCCGGGCCCATTAATCGTCATGGATGTTGAGACTTTCTCCAAAGGGATATCCTGAAATAACCGTTCCATGTCTCCTATATGGTCTATGGCTACGCCTTCACGGCCAACTTCGCCCAAGGAATGGGGATCGTCGGAATCGTATCCCATCAAAGTGGGCATGTCGAATGCTACGGATAATCCGGTCTGTCCTTGCTCCAGCAAATACTTGAACCGCTCATTCGTTTCTTTGGCGGTGCCGAAGCCCGCAAATTGCCGCATTGTCCAATATCTTTGCCGATACATGGTCGAATGAATGCCTCTAGTGAAGGGATACTGGCCGGGTAATCCAATCATGTGCGCATTAGGCAGATCCTTTTCCGTATAAACTTCTTTGATTGGTATTCCTGATATTGTCCGAAAATCCCGTCGTCCTTGATAAGGGTCACCACTAGGAGCCGGTCGCAAGGATTGAGAGTGATGAGAAGCTTCTATGGCCATGCTAAACTCCTTTCCGGCTGACTAACTCTATCATCAGTCACAACGCTCTTCTGTCTCTTGATGTCATTCGCAGATTCTATTCCAGATTCATCATACACTGGGGCTATCTGCCCTTCAAGATCGCAGATCACTGGGCAAATAATGGTCCTGTGACACCCCGGTCCGCCCCCTGGGGAGTCCGGCCCGTTGCAACGTTGTTAACACCCCTTATTATGAGTGATGCTACTGGGTCCTTCTCGTTCCATACCCTCCATAGACACATCATATTCCGTCGCTTGCCGAAAAATTCATGGCAAACAAAACCGTGATTTGCGCTTGTCATCCAAAAAAATGCTTATGGTAATCGAACCGTGGGCAACCATTTTCTTCATGGATATTTAAGCCAATCACCTCACCGGGTTGTGCAGTGATATGTCGGGTCGTTTGACCCATTATAAATCGGGATACCCTAAATATTTCTCGCAGGGGTTGCAAAGAACCCCGCACCCGAGTCCCACGTCACCATCCGTTCATTGTGCCAGCGGTGACTAGCCAAAGATGAAAGTGTTGTGCACAATAATGAAGACAAACGGTTTAATTCCCCCCACGAACCCTCTGTTGCTTGGGGAGAGTTCCCAAAAGAGAAGGGAGAGAAAGCGCTCTTTACTCCTCAAGAAACCGGAGTTTTTGGCGTCAAATTATGATGAAACGGGTTCTATTGGTGACAGGCTCCACCTCCGGGATAGGGGCTGCGATTGCCAGGCGCTTTGCCCAAGAAGGCATTATTGTCGCGTTGCATTCCCGCACTTCAGCGGAAGCCGGCGAGGCGCTGGCACGCGAATTGCCAGGGGCCAGTTACACACAGGCGGACCTCTCCAATGAAGTTGAGACCAAAAAACTGATATCCTCGGTGTGGGCAAAGCATGGGCAGCTCGATATATTGATCAACAATGCCGGGATCTCTGAGAGCATTGCTCATGCCGATCTCAAAGCCGCCACGCCAGAAATCTGGCATCGTCTGTATAAGGTGAACGTGGTGGCACCCTGGCTATTGGTTAGCGAGGCAGAGAACCTTTTGAGAAATGCGTTTCAGCGCGGTTCAACAGGTTGTGTCATCAACATTTCATCGCACGCCGGCGTCAGGCCCAAAGGTGCATCTGTTCCTTATGCAGTGAGCAAGGCCGCACTGAATCATATGACCAAGCTTTTATCGCTCACACTGGCCCCCGAAGTGAGAGTAAATGCTATTGCTCCTGGTTTGGTGGACACTCCTATGACGCAGTCTTGGCAATCCGCACAAGAACTGTGGCGCAATCGTGCCCCTATGCAGCGAGGCGCTTATCCCGAAGAAATTGCCGATTTAGCGCTTATGATAGCGAATTCCACCTATCTCACCGGTGAGATCATCATTGCGGACGGAGGATTAAACCTGACATAATCTACCGGGCCAAGACAATTTAACACACCACAGGGGCAAGGGCGGGAGTTCTTTCCCAGAAGCCGATTGATTGCGGTCTTCCCCCCGGCTCCCCGCCGAATCCTGTGGTTTTCCTGTCTAGGATGTGGGTTTTGAACCTCAGCTTCTTGTGTGTCCCCTGCTCTATTCAGCCGACAAAGGCAGTTAGGCAGACTATTTGGTGTCAAATCCATTGGCCTCCTAATCCCATACCTTGAGGTAGAGCTAAGGGATTAAGGTTGCCTTTGCAACCCTGGATTCCTTACCCAAACTTAACGGTTTGTGCGTGTTGTTGCCACTTCATCTCCGGCCCAAGCCGGCGAGTCGTTGCCTTCTCCGGGCACTGTCACAGGGAATCCTCCCAAAGCCCCATCGCCATATGTTCTAGGCCAGCTTTGCGTAGACATTTTGACACCGGTGGGACGCAACACCGCCATCGGAGTTCTTTGGGCGCCTTGACCCATTGGGTTGTCGCGCAATAAGTCCACCACTAAGTTCTTGTCCACATGGGGCGACGCTGCCAGAACTTCAGCACCAATATCGTTGACATCCACAATGGCTACCCCTGCCCGCAGCATTTTGGACAAATGATTGGCTAACTTTTGGGCAGAGCGGGGAGCCAACACAATATATTCATCGTAAGGAGGGATCGTAGTGGGGCCAGGGCCGTCAATCGAAGCCACTCGCCTTCCGGCTATGCGGTAAAAATCCCCCGAACGGCCCAGAATCCGGTCGCAAGCCCCAATTCCTGCTGCTAACACTATTCGGGGCAACCCCACTTCGCGTATGGCCATCTCCATAGTTTCAGGACGTCTGAGCCCTAAACCGTAACCAAGCTGTCGAACATGGCGTGACAAGAATCGCGCACTGAACCCGGCTTTGATGTGTTTTAAAGGTATGGCCCGTCCTTCCGCAATGGCCACAACCTTTTCCCCAATCACGATAATGTCCTTAGCGGTGACCTTTTTTTGAAAATACGTAAGAAGAGTGCGCCTCAAATCCTCGCCGGGCTTTACCAAATGAGTACGGATCACATATCTCAAATACCGTTTAGTCCCAACTTCCTTCACGGGTTTTTCAATCCATGTCCCATTGCCTTCACTGTTGGGTTCCGTGTCTGGATAAATCGGATTATCAGCCATCGTGTCTCTCCTCCATCACACTAGTCATCCATTGCCTAACGTATGACAGTGATAAAAAGAGAGACACACTGACGACCAAACTAAGTTTTTACCATCCCTGCAAGAATTTAGCCTTCTTCCCACGATTATCCACCAACTGCCGAACTGCGAACGAAAACAACAGGCTCTATGGCGTCATTGCGACAAGGCACAAAAGACTCTTGAGCGACATTCAGCAATGAGGACACTCAAGATCTTAACCGGGATAGTTTGCCAATAATTGGTGGATCTTTTCACTGAGGATCATCGCTTCGTGATAGGACTGTTGCCACACACTGCGGCCGAAAATCAAGCCTGTTGCCCCCGAGTCCATGCACAGACGCGCCTTTTCCATTGTGCTTTCAATAGACCCTTTTTCTCCACCTGCAAAAATGACCAAAGACCGTCCCGCAGAGCGGATAATCTGTTGGACAGCCGATTCCAGTGTCCATTCCCTCTGATATGCCTTGGGAGATTCAGAAAACTGTTTCCCATCAATTTTCGGCACATTGAGCTTGATCACATCAGCGCCTAATTCTTGGGCCGTGCGTGCTGCATAATCAATCGCATAGAGGGAATTACGTCCGCCTTTTTGTTCGATCGCGGCCCCTCTGGGATAGCTCCAAACAATGACAGGCAACCCGTAACGATCTGCCTCTTCACGAACTTGGCGGAACTGCTCAAAATCTTCATCTTGCCTAGGGGAACCAACGTACAAAGTATAGCCGACAGCATCGGCTCCCAGACGCACAGCATCTTCCACTGTGGCATTTAAGGGAGAAATCGGTTCGTCGTCGGGGGGAATCTCGGTCTTTCCATTGAGTTTTAAGATCAAGGGAACCTGACCAGCATAATCCGCATAATATTTCTCAGCCAACCCAATTTGGCAGGCAATAGCCGAAAAATGGCCGTCCAAGGCAATACGAAACTGAAACGAAGGATCCTGGCTTTCGGGAGCTTCCAAAAAGTCTCGCGGCCCATGCTCCAACCCTTGATCAATGGGTAAGATCATCAGCGTGCCATTGCCAGGACCTGTTCCATAAAGCAAACGGTACAACCGGGCCTTTTTACCCGTGCTTAAATTGAGTTGATCAAGGTGTGCACGAATTTCCTGATTAGCCATATTGTTCCTTCATTCCTTTCCTTTTCTCACAGAAATTACCTCTTGCTGCCTTCCATGATATCAAAGACTGGAACGAAAACGAAGCCGGGGCATG
>JAKBWA010000054.1 GCA_021841025.1 Bacillota bacterium
CTGCCTATCGTGTCCATGCCAAAGCTTCGCCTGGCGGTGAGCGCCTGTTATCCCCCTCGCTAAAGCGAGGGGTCTTACGATGCATTTGATCAACGGAAAGACCCGAGGACTCGCCCTCGGATCTTCATCAGAATGCGATAGCATCACGACATCTGATCTATCTGCATGCATCCTCCGCCAAACTCAAAATTCGTGTGGCCACATAAATTGCCCGGAGAATAACAAGATCTCCCATTTCCTGCGGTCTGCATCACGCTAGCGGTGCACCCGTTCCACTTCGTGAGGGTACGAAGCCGCCATATCCATTAGTCAAGGCACCACTGAAACGTTGCTGTAAGGCTAAGTAGGTTGACAGCAGTTAAGTCATCGCGGCGGATCGCGTAGGGGCTCAACCGAGTTGTGAAAAGCTCATAATGTTGGTCACGAGATCCGTTCGGTGATTATGGACTAGGAAACGCCTCAGGCATTTGTCCTGTGGTTGCACTAATGCTTTCATTCATATGCGTGTAAGTGGGACCGGGTTGATTTTTGGGGACAAATGGTGTGGGTAAAGCGATATGTTCATGCCATGTGACCACCCAGGCGGTTTGCGGCTTTGATAATGATGGAACATGGCTATTCGCGAACAGAACCAATTCCGCGACCATGGGTGTTTGGGGAGACAGTTTAGAAAAATTGCGGAACACCTGGGCTTTGGCTTGAGCGCTCGATATCGGCATCTGCTGCGGATGAGAGATCAGACGGATATCCATTCCATATGATTTGAGAAGAGAAGGGGGCGGTGACGAACTCCCTATAATAAAACCTATGACACTGAGTGCCATAGCCCCTGCTAACAGGGTTGTCACGTATCTTCTCATCATGATGAGACCACCTCGTACAAAGATATTGGGCTTGGACCTACTTCTTAGGGGAAGTGCGTTCTATGAGGTGTCGGTAAGGGCCCTTACCGACACCGAGTCCGAACTGGAAATATTGGGGCTGTCTCAAAAGGTATGTCGGCCGTGATGCCGTCCCTAAAATGTGCCCCTTTTACCCCACGTAGTGGAGAAAGTAGGTCACTTTCCTCCTCATTTTTAGGGGTCAAGTGGGAGAAAATTTTTAGGACTAAAGCCTTTTGAGACAGCCCCCGGTCGATGATCCTGGATCTGATCCGGACGACTGCTGCCAGTACCACCTCTTTCGATGGCACTGCTGGCACCAGTGCTGTCGCTCAACTCGAGGGAGTGTGACGACTGATGACGAGGTGGCAATGCCCATCCGATGGCGTCGACCGGTTCCCTTTCCGGATCGCCAAGCTAACCCCTTGTACATCACAGAAAGGAGGTGGAATTTCATCGTGTCGACACTACTGATACCCTAAGTTACGCGCTAAATGGAGGGTGTTTAAGCAATAATCTGGGAACCGCGTCCGACCACCTCGATAAGATGCCGCAAGGGTCGTCGAAGCTAGTCAACTTTCACGGAGATAAGGGATCTGATCCCGGTAAGGCCTTCTTAATCTAGGGTATATGTAATAACAAAAAAACCTCAATAAGCGCTCCAGTTTATGAATGGTGTCAGGTGTTCCGCAATTTTTTTAAACTGTCGTGAAGTTCAAAAACAAGATTTATGCTCACTTTCACTGGTGACCTGCTATATTTGACCAATTGCATCGTAGGAAATCCGCGTGGTGTGAGCGGGACCCCTAATTGACATTTCGGGGTTTTAGTCAAACCTACCCTAGTTATCTATGTTATCTATGCCAAAGTGCATGCCGCGAAGATGATTTCTTTTTCGCGGCTGTACGGAGATGTCCTTCTATTTGCGCCACCCGCTCAGCGATTGAAGTCTGAACTTGGGCTTGATCCGCTGCATGCTGCTGTTGCTGTCGTATAAGCCGATCCATCTGCTGGTGTAGGTATTCTAATTCCTTTTGGATAGCCCCCGGGCGGCCCGCTCTTCTTGAAAATCGGCTTGAGTTTGGGCCACCAAGTCCCAAATTCCCGGACAATCGCTGTCGGCGCTCGGCATGCTGCACTCGCTTATTCGCGGGCTTGCAACAACTGTGCCGCAGGTCGCCCGACCTTTCCTTCTAACAACAGCTGCACTTTCTTCTGCGACATCCCCGTCTGAAAACTTTCGCGAATCGTCCGGAACACGGGTAAGGCCTCCACGCGAAATAGCTGCTGCCGACTCACCGTCTCCCGCGGTAAGTATGCAGCAAAATGTTTAGCATACCAGTGTACGGTACTCTCGGGAATCTCGAGCTCACGCGCGATACCAATCCCTGTCCATAACTCCTTTGCGAAATAGAGAAATTAAACAGCATAAGGGATTACTGACCCCCATCCTCGTGGCAGTGCCTCGGGATAATCGCATAAACATGCGGGGTTACCGTAAGTCACAAAGTCCCTACCTTGGGAGTAACATCTTCAGTCATTAGCGATTGCGAGACCTTCTACACCCTCAAAACAGAAGGAAAACCCGCATGATATCTCAAGACCCGCTGACCCCACATTCGCAATGCAAAGAATCGGTAAGACATTCCCAATAATCCTCGAGCCACAAGAATTATAGCCCAGCTAATGGGTATTGCGAAGATCCGATCCTATTTCGCAATATCCTATCGACAGAGAATTAACCGGAACAAACACTAGAACCATCATCTCGACCTATTCACAATCCAAATACCACGTTTCGAAAGATTCGTAGGGTTTTTGCGAAGAACAAAAGACATAATACCAAACCCCAGGACACCAGAGAGGTAACGTCACCCCACAACATCAAACCCCTACCGAATGTCAAAAAAGAAACAAGAGAACTGCCTGGGTTAAACAGCACAACTAAAAAACGCCGCGCAAAGAGGAAGAACCAAAGAGACAACCCCCAACCGAAAAAAGATCCTCGGGAAGCCTGTGGCAGACCAGTCTACAGGCCCCCCTGCGGAGGCTACGCCGGGATCTTCAAGTTGGTAACCGAACGGAGTTCTTTGACGTTATGTGAAGTAAGGTGGGGGCACAAATGAAACCAGGAGGTCTTTTGGAATGAAATCTTTTATAATAGTTCTTATTACGGCTGGCATGGTTATAGAGTTGACGGGATGCGGTGCAGCCCAAAATCAAACCCAACCATCAACGTCATCTGCTCTTTCATCCTCTACACCAAAGCTCCCAGAGAGTTCCACAGCTCAGGAGAGTCCCAGCAACTCAACTGCATCGCCAAAAATTTCTATCAAGACAGCCGATCAGACGAGGATGCAGGCCGTTGATTTTCTCAACTCTCACAAAGGATTCCTGGCCGGAAACGGAGGGGTTTGGGAAACGAATGATGGCGGTCATAGGTGGATTTCCGTTTATCATCATTCCGCGAATTTCCATAGCATTCAATTTACCAATGGGCAGACAGGTTGGATATGGAGCTACCGTACCTTGTTGTCCACCACGAATGGCGGCAAAACGTGGCATCGGTGCTATCACACCTCGTCGTCATTGGTCTCTGTGAGTTTTACAGGGCCTGAGAATGGCTATGCGGTTATGGGAACATCGAGTGCTCCGGCGGGAGAGGGAGGTCCAGGAAATGGCCTTTATGAAACCCGTGATGGAGGAAGGCAATGGCATCCATTAGCAACGCCTTTCCATCCGTTGGCCGTGGCCTTTCGAGGTCAACAACAGGGATGGGCCGTAGGACTAAGCCAAGTGTGGCATACGACGGACAAAGGGAAAGAATGGACGCCTGTCTACCGTTACGGAAATACGGTGCCTACGGCGGCACAAATCACTGTGGCAGCCCCTGGTAGTATCTGGGTGACATTAGATGGAGGATCAGGAATGAGTCAGACCTCCTACACTGTCCTTCATGAAGGGGTATCTGGGTGGCAGGTAGTAGCCGCAAAATCGACGGCAGGCGCGGGTCCCGCGCCTGATGCCATCATATCAGCGCCTTCTGCACCGGAATTGGCGCCTGGTCCTTTTGCCGCCGTGAATAATACACAGGCTTTTTTAGGTGGAGTCAGTGCAGCAAGAAATTTTGGAACGACGGCCATTTGGGCCACTTTGAACGGCGGGCAGAGTTGGACACAGTACCCGCCGATTTACGGTGCTAACGGTGTTCCGGGATCATCTGCTGTCAGTTTTGCCACTCCTCAAAAAGGTTGGTTGATAGACGGGCTCAATAATACCCAAGTTTTAGCCACCAATAATCGGGGCCAAAGTTGGCATCAAGTATTTCCGTCCTCTCCCAATCCCGTCAGGGCTATGACTTTTGTTACGAATAATTTAGGGTACGGTCTCGGAGCGCCTGGTCATCCCAATCAGATTCTTGTAACGCACAATGGCGGGAAAAGTTGGTCTGTTCTCGGCCGATTGCCAGTGTCTGCAGCATGGGAGTTTGATAGCAGTGGCCATGCTATGGATTTCGCTAATTCTGAGATTGGATGGGCTGTACGCCAAAATCACCTATTCCGGACAAGTAATGGGGCAAAAACCTGGACAAGGGTGTTACTGCCTGAGAAGAGACCATCAGAAAGGTTGACCCGTATCATGTTTGTTGGCCAAGACGGCGTTGTTGGATCGCCCTATTCCAAGACATGTTGGTGGACAGTTAATGGCGGACGGAGCTGGAACTATGATCAGCATGAGACATTTTCCCAAGCCTTAACCGATTCTAATCGGATCATTACCCAAGAAGTTCAGCGGGTGGGACAACCGCTCAGCATGGCAGGGGCCCATGGATCTGTTTTGTGGATAATGTTTCAAAATCAATCTTGGGCGCTATCGTCCAATAACGGAACGTCATGGACCATGCATACCCTTCCTCGGTCACTGTCTTATTCCGCGAGTGATCTATCCTTTACAAATGCGGAAGATGGATGGTTACAAATAGCATCTGGAAGTTTGTACCACACCGTCAATGGCGGAACCACTTGGCATAAGGTTGGGTGAAGAAGCCCCTAGGGTTGAAAAACAATATTAGCATGTGGCCTGGCCAGTCTCCGGCAAGCGTGGGGGGAAGGCGGTGGAATGAAATAGGCCGTAACTTATCAAAATCATCAAATTCAGGGTAATAGATGGTCGATGGGATAGTGGAAAATGTCTGAAAGGCTTGGGATGATGTCAGCGAGAATACACAAGTGGGGTCGTCCGAAAGCGGTAAGAGGCATCTTTCTTGGGTCTCAGGACTTCTTATTAGGAAGCACGATGGTTTTTGAAGAAGGCAAACGAAGACACAAGAAGACATTTTGCATCCCCCCGTACAAAAATGGGAAAGACGGGCGCCTTACAAAGAGAATTCCAACAGGACGGTGTGATTTCGTGAGATTGGGAGTAATGGCCGCTCATTGTTGTCCAGGAAGCTTGGGGGAGTACGGCCTCAAGTAAATGAGGAGGGAACATCGGGATGGTCCCCAAAGCTCTTTGTTGTATGATATGGTGCAGATATCTTGGAAAGCCATAAAATGGGAGCGAAAACACACAAAAAAGGGGCTGGCAACAATCGAAAAAGAGGCTGTGCTATTCGATTTGGACGATACTCTATATGACCGCTTTCCGGCCATAAGGACTTATGCGATTCGCTATTTCCACAGAGATTTTCAAAATAGCTTGGAATCTCTGAATCCTGACGTCCTGGCGGAATTGATAATTGAAGCAGATGGAGGTCCGTTTCGATCGGGAAAAGAGGCTATGCAGGCTTTGCAAAGGTTATTGCCGTGGTCAGGTTCCATACCCTCATGGCGAACCCTCATGGATCACTGGTTTCAATATTTTCCCTTATGCAGTGAGAAGACATCTGAAATGGACGAAACACTCGAGAGGTTAAAACACTGCGGGTATCAATTAGGTGTCGTGACTAATGGACTGGGCCCGCGACAGAACCAGAAAATCGACACCCTGGGGATCCGCTCTTATTTAGACGCTATTAGCATATCGGGTGAAGTCGGAGTCAAAAAACCTGATCCAAGGATATTCCATCATGCGCTGGAACAATTGCAGATGCCGCCTGAGAAAGTATGGTTTGTGGGCGATAACCCGGTTATGGATATTTATGGTGCCAAAAGTGCCGATTTAACGCCTATTTGGATTCAACGTTATGACAGGCCGTGGCATGGTCCTTTGATGGCGCCCCCTGACACCGTCCGATCGTTGCGAGAGATTTTTCAGTTTATCCCCTCTTAAGCTATTTTGGGATAACATTGCCTCTCATGCCTTTGGCCCTAGGGACAAAACTCCTCAAACTCTGTCATGTGGTCGAATTTGGGACAGGATTGAGAATTGGTACGTGGGACAACTTTTGAGCCAAGCGTGACTTTCTTACGGTCTGTGGCGTTTTAGTCATAAAGCACTAAAGTATCATAGCCGAAGAAAGGAAAGTATCGATGATGCTTGCGTTACAAACTCCGACTCCGATAGGCGATTGCCGTAAGTGTGTGTTTGTCCGTCCTGGCGTTTTTTATATCCGGACAGATGATGCTCAAGGAATGGTGTGTCATCCTTCCGCTGCAGAATCATTGTTGACGGACGAAATTCTGGCAATGGCCCAAGGATGGGAGTGCTGGCTATTATTCACGGGGTTAGGACTTGAGAAGATTTTGAATTTGTGGCCAGCATGGGGCGAGGCATTAGAACCATATCGGCATATAATGACAACAAAGGACGTCCGCAGAATCCGTCATGGACACCGTTAGTTCCTGACTTCGTCTGGAGCCAGGGGAAAAGCGTTTTCCATTTCAGTTGTTAGGGACAAGATCCGTTACCGGGTAAAGTGCTAAGTCCTAATACGGGATTTGATAAATTTTCTGTGGGAAATAAGTCGCATTTTTCATCGTTTTTTAAGAAAGAGCTGTTAGAAAATAGAGTAAAGAGGAGGAAGAGAAATGGGAGGACCGGTAGAATTTCAAGCACTAGTCAGGCGTTATCAGTTAGCTCTTGAGCGGTTTAATCATGCTGACAGAGCTTATTTCGACGACGTAAACCGAGAATTGTCGGAATCCCTTTATGAACTGAACCAGTATATCGTGGAGAAAAAACGCCAGCTGGGATTTCCGGTGCACCAGGAATCCTTTTCTCAGGTGATGCGTGTTTCGTAAAACCTGGTACCCTAAAAATTCCGGTTCGACATTCGAGCCGGAATTTCGTAATGTCTAGGAGGGAGGTAGAAAAATGGGACAACAACTCACGAAAGACGACGAGTTGCAGCCAACAGAAACTCGGACATCGATAGCGAAACTCTGGCGCGGGACTTTGTTAGTCTTTGTGGTGCTTTTGTCCCGGGCTTTTTTTGTCGAGATTGGCACTCTGGCCTATGTGTATTTGCCTCACGCGTGGGTAGAC
This sequence comes from Bacillota bacterium, assembly GCA_021841025.1. Taxonomy (GTDB): domain Bacteria; phylum Bacillota; class Sulfobacillia; order Sulfobacillales; family Sulfobacillaceae; genus Sulfobacillus. The sequence continues at coordinate 7,308 of JAKBWA010000054.1, forward strand.
TCGCCGCAAGGAGAGATTCCTCCGCATGGCAGTATGTGGTTTCAAAGTCTTGTCGGGTTATGGGCTCACTGGGATGGGTATTGGTATTTGTCCATTGCCCAGTATGGGTATAAAGGAAGGCCTGCTGCATCGGCATTTTTTCCATTGTACCCGTGGCTTATGCACATTTTGGGATCCAGCATATGGTCCGGGATTGTTTTGAGCCTGGCGTTGTTTGCTGTTTCAGTCCTTTTTCTTTATCAGTGGGCAGAAGAGCAATGGAACCGACAAGTGGCCTGGATGGCAGTAGTGGTCTATGCCTTTTTTCCCACGGCTTTCTACCTCAATGCCGTATATACTGAGCCGTTATACATGGCATTGGTGTTTGCGACCCTGTATTTGCTCAACCGCCGGCAGTACCGCTGGGTTTTGGTTACAACGGCCTTCGCGATCTTAACCAGTGTATATGGTGGCTTATTGACCTTACTGGTGTTTGTATGGGTTTGGCAACACGAGAAAAGGTTTTGGCAAGCAGTTAAATGGAGTTTAGGTCCCGTAGCGGGAATAAGTGTCTACATGGCCTTTTTGACATGGCGTTTTCACGATCCCCTGATCTTTAATGCTGTGCAGTCTCACTGGGGACGTCATTTTGCCTGGCCTTGGATTACTTTGCAAAATTCATTTAACGCTTTTGGGGCGAATATCAATGCGCTGTGGGACTTCCCCAAACTCTTTGCTACCGGTCCTGCCTCAGGGGTCTATATGAATTTCTACAATGCGCTGTTTTTAGTTTTCAGCTTCGCCGTCATTATTTTTTATGGACGCTCTTTGCCGCTATATTTATGGGCATATCTCGTGCCCGCGTTGTGCCTGACCCTGTTCTATCCTTCTACGAAACAGCCTCTGATGTCTTTTCCTCGCCTCATTTTCGAAGATTTTCCCATTCTAATTGCCACGGCAATCGCCTTGACGCAACATCCTTTTTGGAGAAAAGGATACTGGGTCGGATCGTTATATCTGGCAGGACTGTTAACGGCACTTTTTGCCACAGCCCACTGGGTTGCTTAACTCATTTTAAGTAAAGTACAATCTGGTCCAGCGACATAGTAAAGTTATGATCACCTAATTTAATGTTTTTGCGAGCATAAGTGAAACAAAGGGGTCCATAAGTGCTGGCTTATGGTAATGTGTATTTGTACTGTCTCATAAAGGAGGAGTGAAGAACATGCCATCAGCCGGTAAGTGGGCCGGGCTGGCGACTATAGGAATTTTGTCCATAGCCCTAGCAGGATGTGGCACACAAAGTATTAATGCGTCCAAATGGATGAGTGTTCATCCATCCTCGAAAACCATAGATCTCAAGGTGGAAAGCACCTATTCCAGCTCACTGCAAAGTGCGGTCTTTGATGGGTATACCCGGGGCAAACTGACTATCACAATTCCTGTGGGGTACCATGTGAATATGGACTTTATCAATAATGGCCCGATACCTGAATCCATAGGTATTTATCACCATCATCACCTCGCATTTACAGGAGCAGGACAGTCTTATCATGTAGTGTCTATCTCGCCGACTGCGGGTATCTTGCCGGGTCACAGCCACGTATACCGCTTTACAGCGAATCAAGTCGGCACTTACACCGTGGCGGATCTGTTAAACGGCGATCCCAACAATCAGCCGACCAGTGATCTTTGGGATACCGTTAAAGTGGTGCCTAAGGGAACTCCGGCTATGTCGGTGTCCTAATATACTCAACTCGAGGTCCAGAGAGAATCAATTCAAAATGTACGGCAATTTACCTTTCAGAAATTTGTGAGGGTCCGATGAACGTAACAAGAATAACGCAACAAACCGACCGTAAAGTATTACTTGACAGTACTCTTTAACTAGACTAATTTAGTTAGTAATCGGGTATTCCCGGGTATAGTAAAATCTTTTAAGTTCGCGTGCGTTTGATAGAAAGGGAGCAGAGTTTTGGTCTATGCGAGGCATGATTCTCCGCTCAATTACGGATGATTCACTTCAACGCGGTAAAGTGAACTAAATTCAGCCAATTCATATTGGTTACACCCCGCATAAGCCACAGCACCGCATTCGTTACCCAGTTTTGTTTTGAAGAGACGAAACACCGTTTTATGTTATTAAACATAGTAAGAATGTTCTGATTGTTCCCTTTCTTCATCGCCGCGAAATGATGGTTGATTAAGCCCAGTAATCTGATGAAGCCGGAAGGAGGAACTTGGGTGAACAAATTGCCGAATGAACCCTCAGAAGACGAGAACGTTCCAGAGGAGCAGCAATGGAGCCGACGGCAATTTCTCATTGGCACCGGAGCATTAGGAGTCGCGGGCGCTGTCACTCTTTTCGGCCGCCAAACCTTGGTGGATGCCGCGCGCGGCATCTTTGGCTCCCCGGTGCAATCGG
>JAKBWA010000080.1 GCA_021841025.1 Bacillota bacterium
TAACCATTCCATCGCCATTTGGCGCAGGTGTGACCGCACGGAGTTAGCCGGATCGAACGAGGGGCATTCCAAAATGAGGGACCGGACCGCCCGGGGGTAAGTGGTGGCATAGAGAACTCCTAAATAGCCGCCGAAGGAGTGTCCCAGTACGTTCCATGAAGACAGGCCAAGTGTGGCGCGCAGCGTTTCGCAGTCGGCGATCAAGTCGTCGATTCCAAATGGCTCATCATCGCAGATAGGATCAGACCGGAGCACGCCTCGTTGGTCGAACGTTATGACATAAAACGATTCGGCTAATCGCGGCACTTGCACGGCAACAAAATCATAACAACTGGCACCGGGACCCCCATGGAGATAAACGAGTGGCGTCCGATCAATGGACCCAGCAGTTTCGACATGCAATCGCTTGCCGTGAGAGGTGATCATGAACTGCCTCGACATTTGTCAGTCCTCCTGAAAAATTGCACACTTTTTTGCCAGAGCGAAGGCATTCTCTATATATTGTGCAACAATCAACCCAATAGTATCAGCCCCTGGAACAAGATTCACCCCCTATGCCTCGCATCTTTTCCGGTGGGATGAAAATTGGATCAGGGATTAGCTGTGGTTAATGGCCGTCTTGGTTGCCTAGGAAATTGACAGGGGACGCATGGACGAGGCCATATTGATTGGGGACGGATAGGGCACCATCATGACTTTCGTTGACTAACTCGTTGCGCCCTTTAGCCACGACAGATCGAGAGAATCTTGTCCATTGCTGCCATGGGCCCAATTCAGGACTCCCATCGACGTATTTGGCAACACAACCCGGTGCAATAGCCCGGCTATTTTTTGTGCGGGAGGCTTGAGTATCGATAGGCTGATGCCCGGAGGCCCTGATATCTCAATATTCCAATTGCCCTCAGCCCACGTAATGAATCCTTGCTTTTGATAGGCGCGGGCAATAATGCCAGAGTCCAAAGAGCAAGGGGATCCTTTCCCTGGTGTGATGATAAGGAGTTGTTGCAGTTGATTTAAAGCCTCGGCATGGGTAGTGTAATTCTGCCCGCCAAACGAAACCGTCAGATTACTTTGGGCAATAAGACTCACGTCGTAGTGGCCCGTAGCAGCCGACGTATGGGTGATGGATTTTAGGGACACCTGGGTTGGCGCCAACAGAATTATGTTCTTCGCAGGGAGATGCCGGACGGTGTTGATTAACGTTTGGCTGTCCAAAGATGTCTTCTTGGACGGGCTTGTGCTCGGCAAAGGCGGCGTTGGAGAGCTGTTGGACGGCAAAGATGACGTCGGGTTTGCCGGGGATGGAGCTTTCTGGTCGGCTGAGGCGGATCCACAGCCCGCCACAGCGCAGAGACTTAACGCGGCAATTGCCGCGACAACTGATTTTGGCATAGTTGCAAGTCCTCGCGGGCAAGCTGACCAGGTATTAAAAAGGGTCTGCCTCTCGTTGACGTTGAGGGCTCAATCTTATCAAGAAGAATATTGTTTTGCAGTGTCATTAGAAGTCTCACGTTTTAAGCATCTTTAAAACGCTAAGAGAATTCCTGATTTCTACCTTCGAATTCTGAGAAAGCCATCAAATCCATCGTAAAAACTGTAGGAATGAGACTACAGGGCTTTTGGTGACAATTTTTTTGTGCCCCTAACCAAAGCCAATCATCGCATCAACTTGTATAATCCTTACATTGTCAACACAAATAATGCAATATTAATGAATAACTTGGATAAAACCAATTATTATGGATAGTATTGCTCGATTTAGGACTTTTGCAGTTCCTGTGAAAGATCCCTTGCTCGATAAGAATTGGCATTTCGTTTCTTGCACCGGAATAGAGGGCATTTCCTCTCAATATCAAAACGACGTGGCCCAGTGAAATTTCATGTTTTCAAAATAGTGTTAGCTTTATCTAGCACGATACTCCGGGTGCACGGGATTTTCTGTTGAGTCCAGAAATGGTGTTTTATTCACTGAAGCCTCCGTGACCGGACTTCATTGCCTCAGACCTTTCAATGTCGCTTGGTCAGATCTGCAGACCTACTCAGGAGGGAAATCTAAAAACCATTGGGACGTAACCCGATCCATCACTGCCCTCCTTTAACTCTTCTAACTCTTCGAGCACGCTCACGAATAGTGAAAAACCCATTTTCACCACTTCAAAACAGGGAGGATTTTCTGTAGTCTGTTCGGCACTTCGACAATCTTCATTACCGCGGAATGCTATTTATTGCGGGTAGGCGGATTTTATGATGGGTCGAATCGGTCCACCATATGAAGGCAAAACCAGATTGTGTGGGGGATCGGAATTTCCGTGACGAAATTTTCCGTTGTTGTCACCCGGATTACTCTTTCATTTGCCCACAGCCATTTATGACTGAAGTTTCTAGGTCGGATCCATTCCAAATATCCCACCCCATACGCGGCAATTTTAAGTCTTGGTGTTTTGCCGTTACCGTTGGTTTAATAGCGGAATCTTAGGACTCTCCAACGCTTTTTTGGTACTAATTCTCATTGCCGCAATGGGGGAATTTTTAGGTCATACGCTCGGCAATGTGGGACTGCCGACTCCTATCGCTATTTTGCCATGAAATGTAGCCGTTCATATGCCAAGGGTGGAAACTCAGCCGCTCGCCGTCATGGGCTATGGGTGCAGTGATTTTGTTGTCAACTATTGTCATGCTTTGTGATATCCAGACTTTTCCGGTAAGCGCGCCAACCTCCATAGGATGAAATATCTGGGTAGCCCTGGCACAACTCTTTGACAGACAAGATGCCTCGCATGCCATGGCCATCACTCAACCAAATAGGTCCCGGGTATAGTCCTAACCGGCGTTCATTGGCCAAGAGGCTTGGCCACAAAAAGTCGGGCACATCATAAATTTCTCCAAGAATACCATAACCGTCTTCGAATTCCGGGGCCATAACCATGGCGGGATAACGATCATCGATGGAATATAACCGGTAAATTGGTGCGGTAATCGTTTCTTTGATATATTGCGCTCCTTTTATCAAATCGTGCATCGACAAACCCTGCATAAGCTCTCCATTCACAAAAATCACCATATGCTAGAACTCCTTTTGCGGAATGAATGTTAGTGCGTCGCTTGCATCAAGGATACTCAAGCCGAAACCTTTACGTTGTCTCGACAACATCAGCTAACAATTGCCCCGGCCTTACTTGATCTCCCGGCTTAACATGAATTCGGGCAATTGTTCCGTCACACGGTGCGGTAACGGCAAATTCCATTTTCATGCTTTCCAAAACTACCAAGGTGTCCCCTTTATTGACAACATCTTCGGCGTTTACCGCTACCTTCCAGACACTGCCCGGCAAGTGGCTGTGTACAGGAATCCCTAACACTTCCCCGCTAGGCGATGGGGGCAGAACGGACGCCGTGTCAAGAGACACATACTCCGCCAGCCCTAAAGTGCGCCAGCGTTCTCGCTCCGCTTGGAAGGCTTGCTTTTGGCGCACTTGAAATCGCTCGACACTGTCTTGAATATCACCGAGTTCTTGCCAATAGGAACCCAAATCAAACGTCGTATCGCAAATCTCGACTTCAAAGCGTCCGCGTATGAAATCCTGTCTGAGTTGCTGCAGTTCTTCGGAAGAAACGGGATAAAATTGAATTTGATCGAAAAATCGCAATAACCAAGGGTGCCCGGGAGGAAAATTTGCGGTGGTGCGCCATTTATTCCACATTTGCACAGTCCGCCCGACCAATTGATAACCTCCAGGTCCTTCCATTCCATAAACACATAAGTAGGCTCCGCCAATACCTACGGCATTTTCTGGTGTCCAAGTTCGGGCCGGGTTATATTTAGTAGTTACAAGCCGGTGGCGGGGATCCAAAGGGGTTGCGACAGGTGCGCCTAAATAGACGTCGCCCAAGCCTAACACTAAGTAAGTGGCGGCAAACACAATTTGTTTCACATCTTGAATCGATTCGAGGCCATTGATCCGGCGAATGAATTCTAAATTGCTCGGACACCACGGCGCGTCTGGTCTCACATTTTGTTGATAGCGCCAGGCGGCCTCTTGTGTTGCCGGATCATCCCAAGAGAGTGGCAAACGGACAATGCGAGAGGGGACGGACATCGATTCCAAACTGGGAAGCTTATCATTCACCTTAAGGACGATCTGGGCCGCCTCACGCAAGGAGATGGTCCTGGGATCAACATGAATATGAAGCGAGCGAATACCTGGTGTGAGGTCAATAATAGGGAAATTTGGCACATCTTTGAGAGCTGTCATTAAGGCATGAACGTGAAAACGCAACCTCAAATCCAATTCCATCGGGCCATACTCGGCCAAAAGACATTGATCGCCATCCAAGCGTATCGTCAAGGGGAAGCGTGAAGTACTCTCAGTTTGATGAAGCACTGGGTAATTGGGCCTGTTTGCAAGGCTGGTGGATTCGGCAAAAGAACAATCGGGCAACGCGAAGTTGTCAGCAGATTGTAGATGGCGGAAAAAATCCTCTTGTTGGTTTAAGCATTGTTCCGCTTCTTCTAAGGTAAGCAATTGGAAGGTGACGATATCTTGGGGACGCAATTGACCGATCTTCCATAATTCTGGGGTGGCGGTTGTCACCGGACAGATAAAGCCGCCCAAGCTGGGACCGTCAGGTCCTAACAGAATCGGCATATCGCCAGTCAAATCCAAGGTGCCTATGGCGTACGCGTTGTCATGGATATTAGACGGGTGAAGGCCCGCGTCACCACCGTCAGCACGCGTCCACACAGGTGCTGGACCGATTAGGCGCACACCAGTGCGCGAACTGTTGAAATGAACTTCCCAGTGTGTGTTGGTGAGTTGACTCAAGTAACTGGAATCAAGAAATTCGGTGGAGCAATGCGGGCCGGGAATGACCCCGATGGTCCAGTGATGGGTCATTACAGGCTGGTGAGATGCCGGGAGAATTCCATCCCATGGCTTCCTTGAAGCGTTTCTTACCGCTAAAACATCCCCCACTTGCAAGACGCGGCCGCCATGCCCGCCAAATCCCCCCAGTGTGAATGTAGACGCACTGCCTAAAGTCTTCGGCACATCGAATCCGCCAGCAACGGTGAGATAGGCCCGCATCCCGGAGATTGCTTCGCTGAAGCATAATTCCTGTCCGCGCCGGGCGAAAGTGGGATGATACCAGGCTACAGACTTGCCATCCAAGGTCGCGTCCATCGGAGCTCCAGTCACACAAAACCAGATATCATCATGGAACCGGTATGACCCTCCCCGTAAGGTCAATTCCAAGCCACAGGCCCCCTGCTCATTGCCTAACAGGAGATTGCCCAGACGAAAGGACAAGGCGTCCATAGGTCCGCTAGGGGGTACACCTACTTGCCAATACCCCACTCGTCCAGGCCAGTCCTGCACGGTGGTGTGTAGACCCGGATCCAAGACTTCTAAAGCGAGTTCGGCCGGATGAAAATCTGAGAGAAATTGGGTACATAAATTGCCTTCCATGACCTCCGGCTGGATGAGTAAGGCCCTTAGATAGCCCAGATTGGTACTCACTCCATAGAAGCGGGTGTTCTGCAAGGCTTCTCGCATTTTAGTCAAAGTCTCATCACGACTCGAGCCATGGACAATAATTTTTGCCAGCAGGGGATCATAAAATGGTGAAATGTGAATGCCATTGCGCACCCATGTTTCAATGCGAACATTCTCTGGCAGTTCAATGGTGTCCAGGATACCTGTGCTAGGCCGAAATTGGTTTCTTGTATCCTCGGCATATAGGCGGACTTCCATACTATGTCCTACCGGCTGTAGTTCTGAAGGGGAAAAGGCCATGCTCTCACCGGCTGCTTCCCGAATCTGCCATTCAACCAGATCAATACCGAAGAGTTCTTCACTTACCCCATGTTCTACTTGAATCCGGGTATTCACTTCCAGAAAATAAAATTGAGAGGCCGACACATCATAGATGAATTCTACGGTGCCGGCGTTACGGTAATGGACCGTCTGGGCTAATCGTTGTGCGGCGTCCTGAATTTGTTGGCGCATCTCGGGTGGTAAAAGGGGAGCAGGGCTTTCTTCCACCACTTTTTGATTCCGGCGCTGTAAAGAACAGTCTCTTTCTCCTAAAGTGATAATCTCCCCTGTGCGTTGGCCAAAGATCTGCACTTCAATATGCCGTGCTTTAGGAATATATTTCTCAATAAACAGACCCCCATGATGAAAGTGAGAAGATGCGATTTTGGTTAGAGATTCAAACGCCCGTTTCAAGTCGTTGGCGTCGGAGCATACCTTTATGCCAATGCCGCCGCCGCCGGCGGTGGCCTTTAACATGATTGGATACCCTATGAAGGATGCCGTGTCCAGGGCTTCTTCCACATTGTTTAACAACCCAGTTCCGGGCACAATCGGCACCTGTGCCTCCTCGGCCACAGCACGAGCCTGATGTTTTTGACCAAATATGGCAATTTGTTCGGGAGACGGGCCGATAAACGCAACACGTTGAGCTAGACATAATCTGGCAAACTCTGCATTTTCGCTGAGAAACCCGTAACCGGGATGAATGGCATCACAACCATATTTCAAGGCCGTTTCCAGTATCACGGTTTCGTGTAAATAACTTTCAGGCGCTGGACCTTCACCAATTAAAATGGCTTCATCGGCCGCATCCACATGTAAACTGTCCTGATCGGCTGTGGTGTACACAGCGAGCGACGCGATTCCCATTTTTCTCAAGGTCCGTGCTATGCGAACCGCAATCGCTCCGCGGTTGGCAATAAGTACCTTTTTGAACATAATTTCCCTCAATTCGGATTAATTTTCCCAAATCAACAGGCGAATGGGTGTGGGATTATAGGCGTTGCATGGGTTGTTAAGCTGAGGACAATTGCTGATTAAAACCAGAGTATGTGCTAACGCTTCCAATTCTACATAGCGATTCGGGGCAGAAAGGCCATCACGGAATTCTAGAGATCCGTTTGGTGTCACCGGAACATTCATAAAGAAGTTGATGTTGGGAGCTAAATTGCGCTTTTGCAAGCCCTCGCCATAAGACGACAATTGCAACATAAAGGTATCCCGGCAATTGTGCATCCACTCTAGAGAACGGTCATAGCGTACCCCGTTGCTTTGGGCTGAACACGCGCCGCCTATCGTGTCATGGCGGCCGCAAGTGTCCGCAACAATCCGTAAGAGCGCCTTCCCGGACTCCGCGCGCAAGATTGTGCCTGTCGTCAAATAGAGGTTATGTTGACCGGTTATGGTGGCCGCTTGACTGTAATGGTCCTCGAGATTATCGGCATCATAAAACAAAGTGTCAACGGCTTGGTTGCCTTCCAAGTCAATGATGCGCAAGATTTGTCCCGGTTGCAGGGCATGTGTCCATCCCTCGCCTGCGGGCAGTATCTGATCATAAATGGCATCTTCGGTCTTACGAAAACTCTCCATTAAAGCCATCTTATTCACCTCTGTCTGAAGGTTTTGTCTCTACGAAGAGAGAAGCTGGTAGTACTCCCAGGTATTTTCAAAGGCCCGACGGTTTTCTTCGCAATGTGCCACGCAAATGTCATTGGGTTCAACCAGGTCGGCCGCCGAAACGTCAAACTGGATGGGGCTTGCCTGATAGGTGGAGCGGGTATCGAGAGGATTGGGAGTATTGGATAAGATAAGAAGCACATCCATTTCAGTCCGCAAGGTGACGTGCCCGCCTTGAGGACAATGATGTTCATGAAATGCAAGTTGCCCTGTTTCATCTGCGGAAACTTTGGCAAACAGGTTAACGGGCGGCACCAAATCTTGCAATGATAACCCATTTCGCACCAGTTCTACGGCAAAATTTTCTTGGCCGCTGCGAAACCAGTCATTTGACTGATCTTGATACCGGGTGACGCCATATTTGTTGTCGATGTCTTGGCGGTAAGTATAGCCACTGATGGTGTCGTGCCAACCTACAGTATCCTCAACAATACTGGCCATGACACGGCCGTTGTCACTCATGAGCACATTGCCCGCCGTCAAAAATAGGGTGTGTTGTGCTTTTAGCGTATCCGGCATATTGTAGCGTTCACAGAGGCTGAAAGCGTTATAAAGCAGCATCGATAGGTTGGCATTTGGTTCATAAGCGGTGAAACGCAACAATTTGCCACGGCCTACAAATCCCGACCATTTGCCTCCCGGTCTTATGGTTTTACTCCAAATTCGTTCCATCAGCAGTTCCTCCTCTGGTAGGACTTTTTGGGTTTAATAAAAAGCCTGGGAGACTCTCAAGAGGTATCTTGAGGCAATCTCCCAGGCTTTTATCCTTCCGTGTAGCTCTAGTTGAGCCGTTTGCTCTTGGACCAGTCCTAGTCTTGTACTAGCGGAACCCTAGCAAACTTTTGATAAACTTGTGTGCTAATGTTAGCACTGCGCCAATATATTGTCAAAATGTTGGCGAAATTTTTGGTGTTTTTAACAAAAACGAAGCCTATCATTACAATGCCTTACATTCTTTATGATGGTGCCAAGAGAGAACTTCCGGAGTGAAGGTGCATTGGGATCGATCCTACATTCGCGACAAAAGGCAGGATATCGTGAGATTTTGAACAGCGTGTGCCGCAACCCGTGCTAGTCATCGGCACACGCTGAACAAGAATCAGAAACGGCACAAGGGCTTGAATTCCAATCAGGGGACATGGGATCTGGAAGCTTTCCATAATCGCCGCGACTTTTTCCGAAATCGTCAGGGTATTTCAGAAGGAACATGCCCACAAGAATAGTGTGCTCTTTGCAACCGGTTGCGAAGTTGGGCGAGTGATCGCCGCTCAGCTCACTGGTGTGGGATTGTTCCAATGCTCCGGATCAGGATATGCTTCCCCTTACCAAAATCGGGCGTAAAGCCCCGGTGTTCACGCCTGGGGATATCAGCCCGTTGGCCCTAACGGGCCAAAATCTTGAAGAGTACCGGCTTTTGAGCTAGACCATTTTTGCAAGCAGGTTCCTTCGGGAATCGGAAGGGGAGTCACTTCTGCAGACGGGCTTGCGAGCACGAAGAAGCCGCGAGAGTCTTGCGCCGCAAGAACACCCGAGAGGGTCGGAGCGGTTCATCTGCGACCGGGATGGTAGGCATTCGATGCCGACGAATGTTGTGTGAGGCCCAGGATGGTGTAGGGGGAACCCGAGAGCCTGGGAGAGCCAACAGGAGACCGGAACCCCCCGGATTTATCCGCGGGGAGACTCAGAAAAAGAGATAATGATGGCGAATTTTCCGAATGGCCATGTGCTGGGAAGAGGATATCGTATTCACTGGAGCGTTGGCCAGGATCTGACAGGATTTTGGGATTCATGGAGCGCTCCAATATACTGTGGCCGACGAGGCTACGCAAGATCTGGTTCTACCCGCCACCGCGACAGTAGGCGTGCAACGGGCG
>JAKBWA010000004.1 GCA_021841025.1 Bacillota bacterium
TTATCCAGGGCTTGGTGGATCTGACGGATTGGCGTCTCACATCACGCAGTTGGACCAAAGCACTCCCTGAGCGCCCCCGTAAGCGAACCCTCCAATGCGACTCGTCTGGCTTAGGTTAGCGCCTATGCCCCCCCCCCGCGCACTCGCCCCACCGAGGCCTTAACGCCTTAGATCGAGATTTGTCTAGGTAGTCTTTATTATCGGGAACCTTTAGTTCGACATGGATGGGCAAGCTAGCAGATTCTTTCGGCCGCTCCAAGACCTTGACTATCGCAATGGCCTTTACCCTAGCTGGCTGCCTCATGACGTTGCTTGTACCATTGGTGTTCAAGATTGTTGGTCTCGGAATCTTCACATTTGGATTTTTTGGTGCTCACGCCACGGCAAGCGGGTGGGTTGGCCAAATAGCCCCCAAATATCGATCCCAAGCATCATCCTTTTATCTTTTGTTTTATTACGCGGGGTCCAGCATTGTGGGAGTGAGCGGCGGGCTGTTTTGGAGCGCCTACGGTTGGAAGGGAGTTATTGGTCTCATTGCAGCCTTGTTGGTCATCGCCTTCATGGTGAAGCGCATCGTGTCAAGAGCAATTCCGTTGGTAAACCACACTTCGTTCAATGTCAACTCTTAATTCGGGTAAAGAAATGATCACAAGAGCTATGAAAGGCCGATGACTTCATACTTCATAGGGATGGCACATATAGGCCTTACCCCCTCACAACTCTAAACATGGAGATTCCTGGGGATTGGAAGCCTGTCGCACGAGCAAACACCCCAAGCTACTAAAGCGGCTCAAGTGTCTTTCTAATAAGAACATGCTGTTTGCTATTAGGACACCGTAAGATTTTGATATACAATAGAGGATAATTAATTCGTTCTGCCCCTCCACAAGAAATTTCTTTCTTTGGTTTTCATAATGGAGGATACTTTGAGGAGATAGCATAAAATATGAGCCGCTGACATTACCACGTTAAAAAACCAGGAGGCAATAACAGTGAAGTTTTGGCAAGTATTTGGCCATCATGTGAACAACGAAAGCGCCAACGACGAATTGCGCAGGTATCGTCTTGTAGGAGGGCAGGTGCTCGAGGTGCTTGACCAACTCAAAAATGTTCCGCAACCGAAGGCGCATGCCTACATCGAAATCGCCCGGTGTTTGGAACTATTTGCTGATACCTTGGTCGACCCTTATCTTTCCGGCGAGCAAAGCCCCAAATTGCCCGAATGGATACAGAATCAAAGTGTTCATCTCTATCGTCCCATTCCTCCCTTGGTCACGGCTGCCAAACAAGAAGCCATCGACCCTGACGGAACCCGAGACATTGACCTGCCATGGATTCTCAAAGGGCGGGTTCCTGGAGCCGATCACGAGGGAGTGGAAGTCTTCCGCCATTACGTAGAGGCCGTCAAAGCTGTCATAGATCACTGCCAAGTGTTGATAGGGGAACGAAGTGAAGCTAAACAAGCCCACCTGTATTTTGCGGAGGCTACAACGAATTACGACTCCGGCCGTTACTTGCTGAGCACGACCCAGGAAATGTCCAGAGCCAACAAAAGGTCTTTGGACGATTATTTATGGACAGCTCTAGGATACGTGGTTGGGGCTGTGCAAGAAGCATCGGCACCCGGTCTATTAAATGGAATGGATATTGATACCATGCTGGAAAGCGCGGATGCCACTTTATCCCAAAGCCATACCCCTACTCAAGCCCAGCCTATTCGGTTTTTGGATGCCGTACAGGAAATCGCTAATAACTGGGACCAAAATCAATACAGCTATCGCGACTGGGAGCATCATGAACATCATCATGATCACCACGATGATCATGAACATCACCACCATGAGCACCATCACACCCGGTGGGACGATTAAATATTGAAGCCATGCAACTCGAAGAAAGACCTTTACACAAGCGATGTCACCAGCCCAAAGCCTCGGATAGCGTTTGTTCCCATTGTTGCTGAATGTCTCCTCTCAATCCAGAGGAATTAACCGACTGGGCCACCACACAGGCTGAGGCAGTCAAGTGAATCCACGATCTTTGGGGCCACTGGGATTTTTGGGTAAGGACTAAGTGACCCCACAACATTTTTACATTGTGAATCGCGTCAAAAGGGTTCGATGTGCGAAGAGCTATCTCCATCAAGGCGCGGGCTACAGGAACAGGGTCTCCACCGGATAAGAGAAATTGTTTCGTGGTAAGGGCCGCGTCTTGACCTGTTGGATCATGCATCACACTGTCAACAACATCCTCCAGCACAAGTTCTCTGGATTCTTCGGTTTTCCAGTCATGGCGTATCCACCGGCGACGGTCCTGTTTTTGCCTCCTGGTACGGGAACTGGAGAGGCCAATCGCCCAGCCAAGGTGGCGAATATTAGAAGGACAATCTTTATTCCCAAGCAAGTCTAATAGGCAATGTATGCCAGTCACCGCATGAGCATCATATCCCGATGAATGTAACATAGACGATGAGGCTAAAGCGATGGCTTCTTTCACGGTTTCGGCGCTAGCACCCTGAAGGCTTGACTCGATAAGAATTTCTGGTTCTTTTCCAAATTCGCACCACGTCAAATTTTCACATAGACTATCCGTGGTTGGAATATCAATCGACCCAGTATATTCGGGGCAATCCTCCCCTGGCCAGTGGGCCAGAATCTTATTGGCAATAGAGACGTTAGGCCGACTGCCTAGGTACTGAATGGCAGCTCGATAAAAAGCTTCCCGATACGCCCATCCGTTACTATCATCCAAAAGCTCAAACGCTCGTTGAACGATTAACAACCGGTGTTCATTTTCAGGATATTGCCGTAGTGCCGCCCACAGCATGAGCCACCGACTCTGCTCAAGTGATTGCCTAGCCAATTTAGCGGCACGATGCTGGGACAACAAAGCTTGTTCACCCGATTCCAAATCAGGTATAAATGCCGAGAAGGTTTGACTGAGTCCTTCGGATACCTCAAAACTTTCCAACATCAAATAAGGGCCATAATTCGGATGTCTCAACAAGTCAAAAACGTAGGCTATCATTTGTAACAAGGCTAGCATCTTGAAAGGCGGCGACAAAATTGAACTCGCACGAAGGATAGGACCACCATTGAAGGTCCCATGACCGACAAAGGGTCCCCGGTGATCTATCCATCTTGCTGAAGCCAAAGCCAAGAGCAAATGTACATCGGGTAAAGATAAACGGTCGTTTTTCCACGACCGCACTAGCCCAGGCACTTCCGAAAAATCCGTTGCCTCAATTTGTTCCAGCCGTTTTTCCGTAAGATTGTCCCATGACAACAATTTGTGCAAAGTCCTCATCTCCTCTTCTACATTCATTGTATGGCTGAGGACTTTGTGTGAACATTGGTCAAAAGTCTTATCCTCACGACATCGAGTTCCTGCTTCGTTGCGCCACCGCGGCTTCTTAGAGCTTTCGCCGTTCGTCCACGGGAGGGCGCTCCCCTGTATGGTGCTCCGCAAACGCGAAGCGTTAGGTGTTGTTCACCGCCAATAGGTCGCGGTCATGGTGCCATCCACAGGCGGGACACAATCCCACTTGACGGTCGGTCCAACGTGGGCGAGTGGCGGTAGTACCCCCTCACGCAGAGGCGCGAGGATGCGGAAATTCCCCAGATTTTCCGTGGGGAGGATGTCAAACCTTACTCATGAATAAATGAATAACCACCCTCCCCGGGACAAGACTCCTCAAAGCGAGGCAACGGAACCGCCTTAAGAGAACGGTGCCGCACCCCTAAGAAGTGAAATCTGGAGACAGGATCGAAATCCCTCTCTAGGTGTGCTGCAGAAATTCACCTCCGGAAAATCTTACCGGTGTTCGCCTTCGCGTTTGCGAAAGAGCCGATATATACCCGTACACTTGGCGCAGACGTTTCCTTCTTCATCCAGTATTTCCCCATCAGCAAACATTGTAGTGGCTCCTCGGCGCGTAACCCGTGCATGTCCAACAATCTGTTTTTTCGCCTTAATCATTCGTAAATATTGAATATTTAGGGTTATTGTTACCTGAGTCACAACATTCTCTGTCCAAACGGACCGGACGGCACTGCCGAGAAGGCCATCAAACATATACGCTACGATTCCGCCATTGACCGCATCAGTACCTCCCCCTCCACGGTGGTGAAACTGAACGTCCAGCACTATGGTAGACTGTCCGTCAACGGCCTCGACAATCCGAAGACCTGCCCATGAATAAAACGGATAGCCGTTGGCCTCACTCGGAGGCACTGAGACCATTCGTCCCTGTTCATCTTGCGCCACTCATTGTCCTGCCTTTCTTCTTCACCATATACAAGTATCTCCCGTTGCTAGACTATGGCTAGACATTTCTCTCCATTCTCTCCTAATTCTAAGTCATTCGCAGCGCCGCACCAAGACAAATTGAGGCAAACACAGGGAATTTAACTGTCATACACCAAAAAACGTGGCAAATAGCTTTCTTGACTTTCTAGAATGCGAGATTAACAGTACTTGCTTAATCTCTTAGATTTTTCCGAGTATGACTCTATGTAGCATCCTCCCCCTGTCTGGAGACAAAACTCATCGACATCTTAGGTACTACGACCCCCAATCGCATAGAGCATCAAGGTTTGATACAATGAACCGCGAAGCTTCGTGTATTTCACAAAAACTGGGAGGTATGGGAAAGTGAAATCCATTCCTGTTATTTTGGATATGGACACAGGTATCGATGATGCTTTGGCCATTCTGTACGCCTTAACGTCTGACAAATTGCGCGTCTTGGGCATTACCACTTGTTTCGGCAATGGCAACATCGTCAACACCACTCGAAATACGCTAGCCATCGTGGAACTTTCGCCCAAAACGGTCCCGGTCTATCAAGGTGCCAGTCATCCTTTGGTGAGCGCTTGGGAACCTACTGCGGAAGCGTTTCACGGACCCAACGGATTGGGTGGAACGCGAATATTTCGACCTCTTCAACAAGTTGAGCGTTTGTCAGCGGTCGACTTTATGCGCAGAAGCATTGAAGACAATCCGCGTGAAATTGTTCTGGTTGCCACCGCAAGACTAACAAACATTGCAGGCCTTTTGTTGGCCCATTCAGAAGTTATATCTCTCATCAAACGCATTGTCATCATGGGAGGTGCGGCCTTTGTCCCTGGGAATGTTACGCCAGTTGCCGAAGCCAATATCTGGGGAGATCCGGAAGCCGCCTGGGTTGTCTTTCAGTCTGGAGCACCCATTACCATGGTTGGCTTAGACGTCACCACCAAAGTTCCGATTTCGGATAGTATGCTTGCTAGCTTAAGTCCCCATGTGCCTTACCACGACGTCATTCAAGAAGCCGTGAATTTTTATCTCGCTGCCTATAACCCTGGAGTACAGCCAGGAAAACGCACGGCGCCTTTGCATGACCCGCTAGCCGTAGGGATTGCCGAAGATGCCCAATTATGCGTGACACGCCCCTATCCTGTGGATATTGAGCTCCGTGGACAATTAACTCGCGGCATGACTGTTCTGGACGGCCGAAAACGCACAACAGCGGCATCAAATATTGACGTAGCAGTGAAGGTAGACGGCGAGCGTTTTCTTAGGCAATTTGCCCAACGGCTTCAGTTTGAGATCCTCTCATAAAGTTCTCCTGCCATTTCACAGATAGTCCTTTGCCCCCTGTTCCGGTATTTCTAGGTGTATATCCAAAGGACAATGATTGCCTACTGTGCCCACTTCCTTTTGCAGGGATGATAGAATGCTCTCTGCAACGGCATCATGTTCGGCGCGGCTCTCCAGCCACTTCCTTAAGTCACCTAAATTCCGAAGACGGCGTATGGCCTCGTAACTTTCATTGGCTACCGGCATTATCACGCTAAACGCTTCTCCACTGTCTCGCGGTATGGTAATTAAAGCTCCTAGCATTCTTTTCCTCCCTGTGTTGTTGGCATTTGAACGTTGTTGTTTTTATTGATTTTGACATATTCCCACCGAGCCCTGTCAAGCCTTGAATATTTCGTCCTTACTCTCTCCCGGAGTCTATGGTCTCAAAAATCGATATAATTCACTACAATGAAAAACAGTGGTTTTAAAGACTTCGATCATCTTCAACATTACGGTAGGGGAGAAATCTTTTGAAAACAATTCGCTTAAGAGGACATCATTTATTATGTTTGTTGGGATATCACGGCATGGGTTATTCACCAGATTTTGTGAACAACATGACGGCAATCTACACGCAATTGCGCCTTAAGCCCCAAACTCTGGTCACATTAATTGAAGGCGTAGACGATTTATGTGGGAAATTCCCATCTTCCCAGGAATATCATTGCGAAGATGACAACATTCATGAGCGCGATTGCCGGATTCTTAAACGATTAGGATTCCAGGAAGAAAACACATTGTCGTGGCAGATCATTCAGTCCAGAATCGCTCTTGTCTTCCAGCCATCTGACATTGACGCTTTATGCCCCAGCTGTTCATGGCGCAAATACGGATTGTGCGCCGAAGGTATTCAGACGCTCAAAGACGGTAAAGAACTCCCCGAGATCCCATGATGTCACTTCCCCTGTCAAAGGTTATTCTCCCGGCCTCAGATCTAGTCCGAATGTTCTTACGCACAAAGAAACGGGGAAGAAGATTCACTCTTCTTCCCCGGGAACTTGAGGGCAGTTACTCTGTGCGCCAATTTACAATGATGAACTGACACGCGTTTCCTCTATCGCATCCAAGACCTCGCTAACATCGCGCGTCTTGTATCCGCTCCTGACACCCCAGTAGTAGAATAGTAGAGAACCGACGGCAACTACTACCAGATCCCAGGGATAGTGAATTACCGTATGGGGTCCGCCGAAGACTTTGGATCCAATGTCGGACATCAGCAACATAAACAAGAGATAAACGACCAGCCAAATACCAGCTTTGATGGACTGCAGAGTCGGCCGTGAAATCTGTGAGGGGAACAACACACTGGCCGCGAAATAGAGGATAACACCAATAAATACGGCAATCAGCAGAATTTCGTTGGTGTGCCATCCAGCCCAGTATATGATTAACGAGCCGCCAATAAAGGCTAGAGGCGCTAA
Organism: Bacillota bacterium; assembly: GCA_021841025.1. Taxonomy (GTDB): domain Bacteria; phylum Bacillota; class Sulfobacillia; order Sulfobacillales; family Sulfobacillaceae; genus Sulfobacillus. The sequence goes on from JAKBWA010000004.1 coordinate 7,044, forward strand.
CAACCCCATGTTTTTGAGGGTAACACTGCGCTGAGCATCTGGGGCAATTCTTCTAAACACCGCCGCAGAAACAGGTCCAATGATATATGTCAGTACCGTCGCTGAGGAGACAATCCCTACTAAGGACTGCCACGAGGGAAATGGGGCCAAGAACACGAGTCCTAGAACTATCGCGGTCACTAGACTCCAAACCGGAATGCCAGTCTTAGGATCCACTTTGGCTAACACACGCGGAAAATATCCGTTGCTCCCTAAGGCATAAATAACACGGGTCGTCGAAGCCGTATACACATTGCCGGTGCCAAATGGTGAAATAATGGCGGATCCATAGACTAAAACCGCAAACCAGCCGAGATTAAGGCTAATAGCAAGTTGGGCAAATGGAGCACTGTAAGAAATGTGTGCCCATCCTTTACTCAGCATGGTGCTCGGAACAGCTCCCAGAAACACCAGTTGCAGCAAGACATATAACAAAATGCCGATAATTAGGGATACTACAATGGCTCGAGGCACATCACGCTGAGCATTTTTCGCTTCACCACTCAAATCGACAGATTGCCTGAATCCCAGATACGAAAATACAATACCGGACGTCGCAACCACTTTCATCATACCTTGACTGTGGTACGGGGCAAATCCATGACTAGACAAATTCCCCCAGTGCATACCAAAAATGAAAAAGAGAATAACTGTCAGTGCAGGAATCACGAACTTAATAATCGTCAGTGGTGTGTTAATCCTTGCAAAGGAGCGAACTCCCAGATAGTTAATAATAAAGAAAATCACCAACAATCCTGCAGCCACCAAGAGTCCCAAAGCAGAAATGTTTCCGTTGGCTGCCTTCAATCCTGGAATATATGCTTGGGCGTACGTTACAACAGCTTCGGCCTCCACGGCAGGAACCGACGCATAGGCAATCCAAGCCGCCCATCCCATGATAAATCCGGTTAAATGTCCATGTGAATAATGGGGATAACGGGCCACCGCCCCTGATTCCGGTATAAAACCCGTGAGTTCCGCATACACTAAACCGATGAGCATAACAACGACGCCGCCAATTAACCAGCTAAACACCGATGAGGGCCCGGCACCGTTGGCCGCGAGCAGCGCGGACAAAAGCCAACCTGAACCAATGATTCCGCCCAAAGAGGTCATCAATAAATCCAAAAACGATAAATCCTTGTGAAGTTTTCCACTCTCGGTTGCCATCAGGACATAATCCTCCCCTAACAAATCATCATCAACACAAATAAAGGGACTAGTAAAGCAAGAATAGGTAAATCACCAGTGCTTAGTGTACATCATTATTAGCGCACAACCAGCAAGATTGGAGATTTTGGCAATAGACGTAATAGTCGCAACTGCCATACCAAAATGCTCAACCCCTCATAACCAAACTTGATTCTAGACACAAAAATGAGTCAGAAGAGAGTCGTGCCGCAGCTCAGATGATTGTGAGCTGCACGAGCATTGGATTCTTTCCCACAATATTTCTCCTAACCGTCTATTTACAAGGCGCACTGGGACACTCTTCTTTGACTATAGGCTAGCGAATAATCCCTTTATCGGCACCACAACTCATTGCAAGCCATTTTATTTGGGAGGCAGGCTGCCCCATGTACATGGCCATGATTCTTTTGGGAATCTGTGCATTTAGGCTGAGCCATCTTCGTGCTACTCTACCCTTGTGGGCAATAGCTGGCCCATCCACTCTCATGGCCTCGCCAACGGATTTTATGGCCGTTCTTGGCCAGCTTCGTCATGAAAATACTTCGTCGCAACCGGCTTGGTGCGGCATCCGGACTCTTTTTTACATTTCGCAATATTGGATTTTCCCTTTCCTTAACTTTGGCTTTGGTTTTTGCGGAAACTAGTCTCCCTGGCACTATAGCGGTCCGAGTCTTTCTTGGCATTTATACCGCCCACATAAATGGGATTGGGTCGTGCCCTCATTCATACAGTCCGCTCCGCCTCCAGCTGCTTCGTCATCTTCCTTGGGGATAACTCTTCTTGCCATCATACCTATTATTCGCAAAGGCGCCATAGCCTTGCAACCGCACGCCTCTTTGTGACAGGAACGCAACAAGGTGCATGGCCTTCTCCTAAATTGTACTCACGGCCATGCATCGAAGAAACTTTCTTTTCATCCAACCGAAAGACAACGAGCCAGTAAGGCCGAGAACACATGGGCATGTCTCTGCCGCTGACGTTTTCCATAAGAGAACCCCCTTGCGTAGACAAGGGAGTTTTCTTTTTTATCAAGTGCGCCGTAAAACCCCCGCCTTTAGGCGTGGGGATATCAGGCGCTCGCCG
>JAKBWA010000049.1 GCA_021841025.1 Bacillota bacterium
AAGATTTGTTTAATATTTCAGGCCCGAGGATGGGTTTGGTCATAGACCGGACGCAGCCGTTTTTGGCTTACGTGCGTATAAATTTGTGTAGTTGAAATATCCTGATGGCCTAGCATCTCTTGAACCGCCCGCAAATCCGCACCATTTTCCAAAAGATGGGTGGCAAATGAGTGGCGAATCATATGAGGAGTGATAGGCTGGCTTACTTGCGCTTTAGCAGCATATTTCTTGATAATTTTCCAAAATCCCTGGCGGGATAGAGGTTGTCCACGGTGATTGAGAAAAAGCACCGGTTCATTGGGATTTTTTAGCAACCGGGGACGTATAACATCAACATATTGCATCAACCACCTGGCAGCCACTCGTCCCAAGGGAATATAGCGCTCTTTGGACCCTTTTCCCAGGCAACGGACTTTCGGAGGATCAAGCCACCAGTCGTTGATAGTCAAATGACACAACTCACTCACGCGCAATCCGGTAGCATAGAGGACTTCTAGCATAGCACGATCACGCACTCCACCCTTCGTGCTCAAATCAGGAGATTCGATAAGTCGCGTCACCTCTTCAACCGTTAACACGTGAGGCAGGTGCCGGTATAATTTGGGTGAACTCAATAGTTCTGTGGGATTCTCACTGAGAATGTGATCGTTCACCAGAAAGCGGTAAAACCCTTTAATCGCTGCGAGCCGCCTGGCTTGAGTTGAAGGCGATCGATCCTGTTCGCGTAAATATTCAAGATATCTGATTACACTGTTTTCATCAGACGGCTGACCTTGAGATTTCACAAACGCAAAATAATCAGAAAGATCTCGTTGATACGATTCCACCGTATTAAGAGAAAGATTTCGTTCAAAACGCAAGTAATCCAGGAATGCCTTAACTTCGTGTGTCACACTATTCGCCCCATTAGTTCGTGCCTTATTGTTAATAAGGCATTCGACGACCGAAGCCAAATTCCTGCTGCCACTTTAAAAAATCGCCACAGCAAAGAAGACCGACCATTGGTCGATCCTCTTCCGTCTGAAACTTCACTTCCTAAATGGACACCCACCACAGACTAAGCCAAAATTTCCTCTGGTGCGATATAGGGTTTTTGATGGGCCTCAGCGACAGCTTTAAAAGTCACAGAACCTTGATAAACATTCAGCCCTTTGGCCAAAGATGCATCTTGCTTCATCGCTGCAATCGCCCCATAACGGGCCAAAAGCCTGGTATATCTCAGCGTTACATTCGTCAAAGCTAGGGTCGAGGTTCTGGCCACGGCTCCGGGCATATTTGCCACCGCGTAATGAACGACACCGAATTTTACGTAAGTCGGGTGACTATGCGTGGTAACATGATCAATCGTCGCGATGGACCCACCCTGATCTATCGCAACGTCCACAATAACTGTTCCGGGGCGCATAGTTGCCACCATTTCCTCGCTCACTAGATGAGGGGCTCGAGCACCCGGTATCAAAACCGCACCGACCAGCAAGTCACAGGATTTTACGGCTTCCGCAATATTGTATTCATTGGACATTAACGTTCGAACATGGCCATGAAACATATCATCAAGTTGGCGTAGACGTTCAGCATTTATGTCGACAATTGTCACATCAGCGCCGAGTCCCAAAGCAATGCGCGCGGCATTGGTTCCAACGATCCCCCCGCCTATCACTAAGACGGACCCAGGAAGAACCCCGGGCACTCCCCCCACTAGGATACCCCGGCCGCCCTGCGGCTTTTCCAAAAAATGCGCCCCGATTTGTGTCGCCATCCGTCCCGCGACTTCGCTCATCGGAGTCAAAAGAGGCAAAGACCCGTCAGGTGCTTGTACAGTTTCATAAGCTATAGCTGCCACACCGGAATCTGCCAAGGCCTGAGTCAATTCAGGCTCAGGTGCCAAATGCAAATACGTAAATAGGATCAAATCTCTTCGAAAGTACTGATATTCTTCCGGTAGAGGTTCCTTAACCTTTACGACCATCTCGGCCTCTGACCACGCACTTTGTGCATCGGGAACCATAGTTCCGCCTGCCGCTCGGTACTGATCGTCAGAAAATCCGCTGCCGATCCCTGCTCCTTTCTGAATCAACACTTGATGGCCCTCCCGTGTTAGGTCCAACACTCCTGCCGGCGTCAAAGCCACACGGTTTTCATCGGATTTAATCTCCGTCGGTAAACCGATTTTCACGATAGTCCCTTCTTCCCCAATTCTCATAACAATCCTTGGGCATACACGCCCGGATCAGCATCATTCTAACACACCAGAATTCGACGACCCAGACATTGCCCTATTTTTCATGCTGTTGTCTGAGACGCTTAAAGCGGATGGGCACATAGGCAATAAAGAACGCCAATGACGCTGCCACGCTGATTTCGAGGGCAGTCAACTCATGAGGGGCCAAAGGGGCGGTAGCAATAACTCCAGCGATCAAAATCAGTGTGAGAATTGAAGTATAAGGATATCCTTTCAGACGAAATTTCAAATCTTTTCCTCGGCGAAGAAGAATTTTGCGATAAACAATCTGCGTGACAATGATCAATCCCCAGATAAACAAAGCCTGGAAGCCCGTAGCAGTTACCAAGTAGAGATAAGCCGTTTTGGGCAAGAAATAGGCGAGGCCACTGATCAAGACGAACAAAATTCCTGTGATCAGATTGGCTACGCGGGGCAGTCCGGAAGATTCTTTTGCCACGGCTTTGGGAGCCGCATCAATGCGCCCGAGCGTGGCTAGAACCCGGTCCGTGGCAAATAGTCCAGCATTCATGGCACTTAGCACAGCCAGTAAAATCGTGATATTGAAGACATTCGCGATCCAACCCCAAGGCAAGGCCTTTAACGCCACCGTAAAAGGGCTCTGAGCAGTCGGCACGGTATGCCACACCACAAAAGAGGTTAAAGCCAGAGATGCACCCACGTATAAGATATAAATGGCAATGGTGGTGTTCCGAATTGTTTTAGCGATGGTCGACTCGATATTTTTCGCGTTAGGTGCTGCCAGTCCCAAAATCCCAGTGCCTGACATCGAGAAAAGTACCAATACCATGGCTGCCAAGATTCCTTTGATACCATGGGGAAAAAAACCAGGCAGCGCATACCATCCGCGAATGCCCACATAATGGGTTGTAGGCAATATGCGGGCCAACACCATCACTGCCACCACAATGAAGAGCACTGTCGCCGTGATTTTGGTTCCTGACATCCATGCCTCTACGGTGCTAAATCCGCGAACAGTCAAGAAATTAATGCCAACGACAACGAGAGCATAACCCACACTGAACACAAAGACAGGTACCTGAGGAAACCAAAGTCGCGTAAAGATAGCCCCCGCCGTCGCTTCAGCCGATATGTTAAGAATACTCGAAAACCAGAAAATCCATCCCCCCACGAATGCTGATCCGGGGCCCAAAGCGTGATGCGCAAAGGCCAAAAAAGATCCGCGTTCCCGGTCAGCTGCCGACATTTCCGCTAAGGCGGCCATTTCCATCGCCATGATAGTCACGCCAATCAAAAAGGATATACTAATGGCAGGACCAGCTAAGCGAATCGCCGGGCCAACCGCCAAAAACAGGCCGGAACCCATGATTCCCCCAACAGTCATTAAGCTTAGGCGTGTCGAATCAATATTGCGCGGAACCTTGGCCTTGCCTCCTGAGCCGTACTTTCTGCTAACAAGTTGTGATTGTGTAGGCTGCTTCAGTCTGGATGTTTTTGTTTTATTCATAGTGCGATTATGCTGTCCACGATTTACCGTCTTTATTCCAGACTCATTCGGGAATTTTATTACTGAATTTAGAGCATCTATAACAGAAATTGCGAATTTCATGGTATACTATAACTAGATTTTTAAACCTGATTCTATGATGTTGTCAGGTTTTGAAGGAGGGGGAGTTGCGATGATTACAGCAAGTGACCTTCTGGTTATCGCAGTGGTAGGAATCGCATTTATTGGGGCAATTGCGGTACTGGCGCCTATGCTTTACCGCGATTACAAGAGGGAATAATGGGTACGACCTTGCGCCATCCTCCCACGCCTTTTAACTAGCGTGTCGAGGATGTTTTACTTTGCGGGAAAAACGGGGTTAAGACGGGCACGTCAGCATTGGCCGCGTGGCCCAGATAGGGAAGATGCCAGCTATCTTCTATGGTTTTCAGTACACTATAATGATCGGCCCACAGATTCGTACGAATGGCGTGCGAATGGCGCCCGTACAGTACCACCAGGGGCACGCGGCCTCCACCAATGGCAATATTGAAAACTGGTATGACAGGCGTTTGAGGCCCTGGCTTCAAATAACTTCGCAATCCGGATACAGATAAAAAGTGAGCAGGGTCATTGGTTTCATCCCATGTGAGGAAGATGACGGAATGACTGGTCCAGGCTTTAGAGTGAAGGATCGCCGGAATCAGTTGACGCAAAAAGTCATTGCCCCGACTGATTAATAATCTTGGGTTGTTGACCGGACAACGACTTCCTGGACCCAACGACTGTCCATGCATATCATTGCATAAATTTGGCGTCACCCATGTAAATTGCGCTAAATGGCCGACCGCCAACTCCTGTCGAAATTGGGTCAAGTTCACGGTATGTTTTCGGCGCAGAGAGTTTAACTGAGGAAACAAGGCGAATGGATTGTGCTTTTTTGCGTATAACGCTACGGGCGGAGCTACTATAGGCGCGGTATTTTTGCCGAGATTATCAGGATACCAATTCCCTCCAAATCCGGATGAGGGAATGCTTTGCATCACGGCTTGCCACGTCATGTGATGGCGATTCAATTCTTCGGCCAAGGTCATTTGTTTAAAGACCTGCACCGGGCTGTCACTGTGGGTCCCCATCATTCTACCCGATAAGGCTGCCACATAATTAGGTAGACTCGGATGAGTCACCCCATAATAATTTGTATCATATCCCCCCGTGCGCATAAGCTGATCAATATAAGCCGCGCGAGGATTATGGGTCAGTACATTATCCCCATGATTTTCCATCATAATAACAACCACGTGAGTGAAATAAGGAAGAGAGGGACGTTTTGGTTGGGCTACCGTTTTTTGAAATTGCGGACCGAGAACAACCTTCACCACAATCAACAACACCATGACAAATCCTGCCAATGTAATAATCAACCGCCCAATCCAGCGCATACCTTCGCTCCAATTCATTGATCTTGATCCTTGTTAATCTTTACGTTCTGGATGCCACTCTTTGTCCCGCGGGTTGATGGATCACTTGGATATAGCGGGAAAACAATAACCGAGCCTCTGCTGAGGAGACAAAAACGTCGCAGCCTCGTAATAGAACGCGTAATTGTTCAGCATTTAATGGTTGACCTGCCCGCATGATCTTTTCTACAAGGTTCACCATAACACCTCCCAGCATTCGTTTCCGTTATTACATTATTCGATCTCTCTAGTGCCCAATCCGGGTATCGTACGCTAATCATTCCAATTTAAACGATATGCGCGGAAACCCATGCTAAAAACCCCCACGCTATAATAAACGCCGCACCGCCAAATGGCGTTACCATCCCCCACTTTTTTCGTCCTGACGTTGACAAAATATAAAGACTTCCTGAAAACAAAATGATGCCGACAAAGAAGAGCCATCCTGCCCAGTCCAGTAAAGGGTTCGAAGACGCCATTCGCATGACCAATCCTGTCACGATAAGCCCCCAAGCATGATACATTTGGTACTGAACCCCCGTTTGGTAGTTGGCTAAATTGGCCGCGTCAATCCGAGACCTTAGAGCATGGGCTCCAAAGGCTCCCAGACCCACACTTAATAGTGCCATTACGCATCCAAGCGCTAGAAAAACTGAACTCATGACAAGCCTCCTCACATTCCTTTATAAGCTCCACTTTAGCATCCGAACCCCGGTCACTCCCACTTTCGACATCGACTCTGAGTTTTCGTTGGACTTCAACACCGTAAATCGAGCCTCAATGGCGGCGGTGGCTTCTCTTTGTGAGATTATGCGATCTTACCATATTCTTTATCACATTCTTCTGTAAAAAATGATGACGGAACGGTTTTCTTTTCCCAGTCATGCAATGGATTATGGTTTGCTAGCATGCTATTAGACAATCCGGCTAGAAGGGCGCATAATCTGTAGATATAAAGGAGGGCTAATGATGTGCTCAACCTCATCGAAGGCGCTGATGACCCTAGGGGTCGTGAGCGGTCTTCTCAATCATTGGTTTATCCTTATTGCGCTTTATCCGGTTACCGCAAATCTATTGTCGCGTTTGTTGCATCGCAACATCTGGCCAGCAAAGGCAATATGCCCCATACCGTCTAAATCAGCTTACGTTCGTTTAGAAGAAGGGATGGAGAAAACGAAATAATGTCCTTGAAATCAGCAAAATGGTTAGCTAGCGAAAATTCGGATCAGGTAGTCATTGTCGATTGCCGCTACAATTTAACCGAACCAACCCAAGCTGCCCGGGATTATTGGCAGGCTCACATACCTGGAGCCCATTTTGCGGACCTCGAGTCCGATCTGTGTGCTCCCAAAACCCTTCATGGCGGACGCCATCCACTTCCATCCTCTCGCCAGTTTTCGGAACTCTTATCACGATTGGGATGGACAAAAGATAAAATGCTCATAGCCTATGACAGTGAGGGGTCCGGTGCCGCGCACTTTTGGTGGCTATGCCACTATTTCGGTGTTGACCAGGTTAGCGTATTGCAAGGCGGGTTTCAGCAATGGCTCAATTCGGGTTTTCCTGTTAGTACCGAGTCGCCTCACCTCAATCCGTCACCGGTGCCAGAACTAGTGCCTAATCCGTCGCTTGCGGTCACCAGAGATTTTGTACTCGAACATCTCGGGCGCCGCCTGATGGTAGATTCCCGGTCATATGAGAGATACATGGGATTTCATGAACCCATTGACAGAGTTGCAGGCAGGATTCCATGCGCCTATCATTACGATTACAAAAAGGTCTATAATTTACCTGGGGAGTATCATTCGACAGACGTTTTGAAGCATCACTTTTCGCCAATACCTACTGATCGTGGTGAAGCTCCCATTGTTTACTGCGGGTCGGGTGTTTCGGCATGTGCTAATGTTTTCGCCTTGTCCCTCATTGGCATTCCCGCTTTGTTGTACCCGGGCAGCTTTAGTGATTGGATCAGTTACGCGGACTCACCAATAGAACGGGGTGACGCACATGGAGTATAACGACGACAACCACTACGTCATTTTTTTTCGTCATGATGCTTTGGATGACACGGAAAACCAGACAAACCAGGATATCAAACAAGTCCCGCCGCCTCGGCGAAAACGTTCCTGGAAAAATGCCATCCTTTCTTTTTTAGGCGTATTGTATAAAGCGAAAGTCTTCATAGTTTTTGGTAGCTTGATAATATCTATGATACTCTACGGACTCGCTTTTGGCTGGATCTTTGGCATAGGTCTTGCCCTGATCATCGCCATTCATGAATCCGGACATGTGTTGGCAAACAGGCGCAAGCACCTTGACGCATCCTGGCCTGTCTTCATTCCCTTCCTAGGTGCCCTTATCAACTTGCGTCAAATGCCTCGAAACGCGGACGACGAAGCGTTTATCGGCATAGCCGGTCCCATTTTTGGATTGGCAGCTACATTGATCACCTTGGGAATTTATGAATCGACCCATATTCCCGTTTTCCGCTGGCTGGCATTGTTTGGGTTTTTCATGCATATTTTTAATTTAATGCCAATCGTTCCCTTAGACGGAGGGCGTACTGTGTCTTTTCTAGGATGGAAAGCGTGGATCATGGGTCTGATAGGATTATTAGTCTTGCTGTTTTATGATCCCTTTAACGGCCAAGTGCATTTTGACTTGCTAACGGTGGTAATTCTAGCATTCATCATTTGGAACTTCATCGGGCGTGTTAAACATGGCCCGGGGCAAGATTACAATGCTATTCCGTTATTGCATAAGTGGGGATATACTCTTTTATGGGCTGGCTTAATGCTGATGTCCATTGTGGGATACTTAGCAACAGGATCGCAGGTTGTTTTAATGCATTAGGCTCAAACCCCAAAATCCCATACAATCTTCTGCAACAGCACCTTTTTTCACCACTTCTGAAACGCACCTCGTCAAGGACAGCAGATGAAGAAAGCAATTTCACCGAGCAATATCAGTTTTGTTTTCTGTAAAATGGAGCCTCGTGATCTGGATTGATACACTCGCGGTATTTGTCTACGATCTTTTTTAAATCGTCCCATGCTTTAACTTTCCACTGAGGATTACGCAATAGAGCCGCAGGATGGTAAGTCGCTAAAAAGAATACGCCTCCCCGCTCATGCCATCGGCCTCTGGCTGCACTTAAAGAAGATATTCCCAAGAGAGTTTGCATGGCGGTTGCACCCAGCAGCACGACGATCCGTGGCGAAAGATACCGAAGCTGAGCTGTTAAGTGGGGCCAGCAGGCACGGCGTTCCTCCTGTGTGGGTGTTCGGTTAAAAGGAGGGCGGCACTTAACCACGTTCAGAATATAAACGCCATGAAACCGATCAAATCCGGCCGCATAAAGCATCTTATCCAGTAACCGTCCAGCTGGACCAACAAATGGACGAAGCAACCGATCTTCTTCTTCTCCGGGCCCTTCCCCAATGAACACTAGGGGAGGATTGTGGCTGTCACCTTCGCCAAAGACCACACCGTGAGCCTCTTGGCGCAAGGAACATCTTTCACACGACAAAATGTCCTCGCGTAATCGGAGAAATTCTTCATCATCTGACGATTGTTCAATCATGAGTAAGCACCTGACCTTTCCGAGGCAAAAATTCCGCCCATTCCAAGCACAGTGATGCCAACAAATATCCGCCAACGGCATCCCAAATCCAGTGACCGCCCGTGGCCACGACTGAAATAGCTGCAATTGTTGCGGCGATAATTCGGAATTTGGGCGAAAGAAACAGCCCGTACGCATAAGTAATTCGAAACACATGACCGCTGGGAAAGCTCCCGTTGAACAGATGGGAAGACACAAGGCGGACGGACGCCGGTCCTGAATGAATTTGGCGTATCCATCCCACCACCGTAGAGGGTTCAATATTAGTCCAAATAATAAGGCGTTTAAGGTCCCCGGAAGGTGGTACGTTGGGAGGAAAGGCCGTCGCCACAAAATGTTTGGCCACAACTTCGATTACGCTGCCCAAAACAAAAAAACCTAAGATCCACCAATGAGCTGTCTTTTTGCCAAACTGACCACTAGCCACATAAAGAACGATCAAGGTCGTTAGGGGAATACCGCCTACAACCCAGATAAGTTGCAATACCGGATATCGCCGGCCCCACGGTTCGAGAAATTGGCTAGTCGTTACATCCAGGGCATGAATTTGCACGCTGGGTGCCAATGCCATCGCGACAAGAAATCCCACCAGCCAAATAAGCCATATTTTCCGCATAATAGTTATCATTGAAGCATGCTTTGCCGTTGCTGTCATCTCTTTTACGCTAAGGGTCAAAATTATCCCTTCCCGGTTCATCCTCCCGCTTCTTCAGGCTGCGAGTACCGGCATGTGCCGCCCACAATTCCCCCTAACACCCGTGCCCGTCATCCAATGCGATTCAATCTCCTTCCCTCTTCATAGCCGTCGTCTGATTGCGTAGAATGAAGGCATACTCACTTAATTGGACATGCCCACACTACTGACACAACCAAGTATGCACAATCTAGACACGACCGTGGCTGCATGAAAAAATGGACAGGAGGTTATTATGGATACCCCAGGCCTCACCAATCATAACCAGACCCTTAACACCACCCCGTCAAAATCCCAAGGTCGGCCGGTAGCCGTTATTACCGGTGGCACTCGGGGCATTGGCCTGTCAATAGCCAAAAAACTGGCCGACGAAGGCTATGCCCTTGCCTTAATTTATCAACGCCACCACCAATTCGCCCGACAAGCCCGCGACATACTGCGAAAGACGGTACCTGTGGAAATTTTTCAGTCCGACGTACGTCACTGGGATACGCTAAGAGACACTATCGCTTCCATTCATACAGCATGGGGCCCTATTTCCGTCGCCGTCCACAACGCCGCCTCAGGTGTCGCCCGACCTTTGTTGGAGACAACCCTCCGCCATTTTGATTTTACGTTGGAAGTTAACGCAGGGGGGCTCATTGGACTAGCACAAGCGGTTGTTCCCAAAATGGCCACACCTGGTCGCATAATTGCCATAAGTAGTTTGGGGGCACGGGTTTCCTATCCCGATTATGGCCTCGTCGGTGCATCCAAAGCCGCAATGGAGGCTATCGTTCGACAACTGGCCCGAGAATTGGGAAGTCAAGGGATCACGGTAAATGCCATAGCCCCGGGTCCTATACCTTCTCCCACGTTGTCTCATTTTGAGCAAGGAGAATCCTGGGTACAGAAGTTTATTGAAAAAGTCCCTATGCACCAAGCCCTAAGTGACAATGATGTGACTCAAGCATTGTGTTGTCTAATCCAACAACAGATGATAAACGGCCAGACTCTCACAGTGGATGGCGGATTTCTCACCATGGCTTAATGTCGTCCCCACTTGCTAGTATCCAGAGGCTGGGAGAAGATTTGACCAACCGGGAAACGACGTGACCTGGTCCTCCATCAATAATATTCGGGTGAAGGTAGGCCAGCGTATTATGAACGTGAGGCCAGGACACGGGTTCAACAGTTTGTCTGATTAGACGAAATTGAATTTCTGCAGGATTTCTCGTCACAAACCCATCTATGCCACTAATCCAGGGTATGCCCGGAACACCCCACCGCAAATTTTGTAAAGATTGAGTTAAACACGGAATAACCGCGTCCATCAAAATGCAGTGCGAGGGAATTCCTGATGGAACGGGCATAGTGCGGCCGCCAAGTTGGGCTATTTGTGTTCGGATAGCCTGGAGATCCTCTGAGGATCCCGATAACAAATGAACCCGCTCTGTGTAAGTAACTGACACATAAACACCTTTGTAGCGCGAGTTCATTACTAACTCGGCTAAACAAGTACTATTAAGTCCCAATACCGCTATCATAGTACCCTTACGGGCGTATTCCTGCATACATTGAGCACGAGCCAACACCGCCTGATAACCGTCCTCCCGGCTGAGAGCCCCAGTTGCCATGGCAGCGGCAAATTCTCCCAGGCTGATTCCGGCAGCAGCTATCAGCTCGAAATCCATATCGCTCAAGCACTCAAGCGTGCTCATATGATAAGCTATCAAAGACATCTGACGCTCAATCTGTGATGAATTTTCACTTAGAGCTGATAGTGACGGAATCTTCTGTCCACACAAATCCGATAAGGCCAAGAGATTATCCTTAAACACTGGGTGTTGGTCAAAACGCGTATCCAAGCGGGTGTCTCCCTGACCCGCAAAAACGATGATTCCGCGCCTCGGCTCAACGGGTTTCAATCGCCTCATTCGAACCATCTCCCCATGGCAATCGTCGCATTTTGGCCCCCCAAGCCAAAAGAATTGGACAACAAGACTTCTACCGATGCAGCACGGGAAGATGTGACGATGTCTAAGGGACAATCCGGGTCGATATGTTCACAACCCATCGTTGCCGGAATGACCTGCTCGTTTAGAATCTTCGCACTCACAACCGCCTCGACAGACCCGGCCGCCCCCAACAAATGACCCACACTGCCCTTGATAGAAGACACCGCGCAGTGGGTACCCACCACTTTAGCAATAGACATCCATTCGGACCGATCTCCGATGACAGTCGCCGTACCATGAGCATTGACATAATCGACTTCCCCTGGAGTGATGCTGGCATCACGAAGAGCCCGATCCATAGCCCATTGTTGACCATGTCCATCGGCAGCGGGCGCTGCGGGGTGCTCTCCATCGCCCGCAGAACCATAACCGAGAATCTGCGCATAAGGTTTCGCGCCACGCGCCAAAGCTACTTTCTCGCGTTCCAACACCAAAATCGCGGCACCTTCTCCCATAACCATGCCCGAACGGTTCACATCGAATGGTCGACACGCCTGATCGGGATCTGAAACAGTGGACAGAGCTCGTGTCTGCATAAGGCCTGTAACCATTTCCGGAATAAAAAGCGCTTCGGTTCCCCCGGCGACCACCACATCCGCCCGTCCCATGCGGATCATATCGGCAGCCACTCCCAGCGCGTCTGTTCCGGCCGCACACGCGGTGGTCACTGTCAGGTTCATGCCGTGCAAGGACAACTCCATGGCTATTCTTGCGGCAGCCATGTTAGGTATAAAGGCTGGGACAAAAAAGGGCGATAATCTGTCCCCTCTCTCATAACTTAAGGTGCCTGAGCGAAACGTTCCGAGTCCGCCCACGGCATTGCCAATGACCACTCCAATACGGTGAGAAGGTACGGACAACGCGGGGTTTCCAGCTTGACTCCACGCTTCTTTTGCTGCCACTAAAGCAAAGTGAACGAAACGGTCAGTCTGCCTCAACACCTTAGGATGGATATCAGAGGCTAGAGGAAAATCAATCGGAGCCCCCACTAGCGCTTTGGGTGACAAACCCTCTACCATTCGCAAAGCCTTTTTCCCCAACAATAACTCGGTCCACAGAGTTTCTACACCGATTCCATAAGGAGTTATGGCACCCATTCCTGTTATCACAACCCTACATTGACCCATCTCCGGCGGGCGACAATCCTTCGCCTCTGGCCGCGGCGCGGAAACCCGGTTTTTTGCGTCCGGCGGAAACAAATTTTCCTGCATAATGAGAATCCTCCTGCACAGAATAATGCTCGTTCTTTGAGTTGTGCCAAAAGTCCAAAGGAAGAGAAGTGCCGCCTTTCCGAAAAAGATGAGGACGCAAGAAGCGCATGTACTAAGAAGTCATCTGTACTCCTATCTTGACTGGTGCCAGTCACACCCAAAAAGGACATCGCTCAAATCGGGTTGGCGCCAGAATGTTCACACAGACAATTCCTAAGGTCTAATCCAGAAATTAACTGAAAACACAAGACTTCATAGGCTCTATTTTGGGAGCGTGAGTTTTGGCTCTTGACATTACTCCTCATCTTTTGTCATTGTTTTCTTAATTGTTGAATCACCCGCTTATTATAGCGCATGTTGCGTGCCGTCGATGGTATTGGCTACGGGATTCAGCAACTAAAGAAAGGGGTATTATCCATCATGGCTTCCTCTGCTAAACGTATATTACAGTGGAAGGACAATGTTTGTTATGTTTGCCGCCAACGGCCTGACGTCTCTACGGGGTTTCCCATAAGCTATTGGGGAGATGCCGATGGAGTTCAGGCCTGTTGGATTGCTCCGGCCTGGAGTGTTAACCAACAAGGATTTGTGCACCCTGGGGTCATCGCAAGTGTAGTGGACGATGCTATGGGACACGCCATTTATCATTCCACCAAAGTGGCTTGCATGACCGCAGATATATCTATTCACCATCACGGTGCTGTATTTCCTGACCATCCCTTACAGATTCAGGGTTGGGTCCAGATTCAGGATCGCCGCATCATTCATGCCCATGCTCGTATCATCACTGCAACGGGAACAACCGCCGTCAGTGCTTTTGGAAAGTTTGTGCCCGCTCCTGAAAACATGCAACCGCCGTCACCATCCCTCTATTTTTAGATTTTGCTCTGAAATGCGACCAACGAGGCGATATTCCAAGGCCCTTTTTGATATATGGCGTCCTAGAGAGGATAATAGGCTCTCACCGTTTTTCTGTTTGCGGTTGTCCCCGGTGGACTTTAACCACCGCAAGGGCTTTTTCGATAAAGAGACGATACGACGACGAGGCTTCTAGACGCAATCTGGCCGTTTTGATATGCTCGTAAAACGAACCCAAAGGTAATGCTCATAAAGGGAAAAGAGGTCATCCATGGTATTTGAAGCCTCCATAATATTGGGGTTGCTATTTTGGGTCGGCATTTTTGCACGGTGGTGGTTACGCCAAATGCTCTTTATGGACCGGTCCAATTTCAACCTACCTAAAAAATGGCACATTATACGTTCTGCCAAATCTAAGCGATTCCACCAGTGGTTTGAAGATTATCCTTATGATAAATTTGATTCTGGTTCTCCGTCTCCGTGATCAAATCGCATCCCATGGTGAGGAGGTTCAGGGTGAATTGAGGTAGAGGCAAGCTCTTTCTACGAGCGGACCTGACCTTGACCTCGAGCAATCCATTTCCAGGTTGTCAAAGCCTCCAAACCCATAGGCCCCCGGGCATGAAGCTTTTGAGTCGAAATGCCTACCTCGCCGCCCATGCCAAATTCGTAACCGTCCGAAAACCTCGTCGAAGCATTCCAGTATATTACAGCCGCGTCGACGGCATTCAAGAAACGTTCTCCATTTCGATAGTTATTAGTCACAATGGCTTCCGAGTGCTTAGTCCCGAAGCGCTCAATGTGGCTAAGCGCTTCATCAAGATCCTCCACGACTTTGATTGCCAGGTCCAAGCTCAGGTACTCCTTGGCAAAGTCCTCATCCGTTGCATCTACGGAAACTGATAGATGACAACGCGACCGTTCATCGGCATGCAGCACGACATCATAGTGTCTCAATTCATATTCCAAGGCCGGCAAAAATTTATCAGCAATGTTCTGATGTACTAACACCGTTTCCGCTGCATTGCAGACTCCTGGGTTAGAAACTTTCGCATTGCTCACAATTTCTACCGCCATCTGTATATCAGCACTGTCATCTACATATACGTGGCAGTTGCCCACTCCGGTTTCGATTACCGGCACCGTGGCCTCCCGGACTACTCGCTGAATAAGTTCGGGACCTCCTCTGGGTATCAACAAATCTAAACCCTCTAGATGCATCAATTCACCCACGTACTGGCGATCAGGATCTAAGACAGCTTGCACCAGATTTTTGTCGAAGCCAGCAGCGTCAATGGCGTCTTGCCAACATTCCACAATAACTCGAACCGATTCCAGAGCTTCGTGGCCTCCGCGTAAAATGATGGCGTTCCCGGATTTCACCATAAGTGCTGTAGCTTCGATTGCCACTCCGGGACGACTCTCAAATATTAAGCCAACGACTCCTAAAGGCACGTGCACCGCCTCAATAGTCAGTCCATTAGCCAACCGTTTTTGTCCCTGCCCCTGACCCAAGGGATCTGCCTGTTTGATAACCACATCGATTCCGTCAATGAGGCGGGCAATTTGCGATGCGCTAAGTCCTAAGCGTTTCTTTAATGATGGCGTCAAGTCCTGCGAATTGTCCAAATCCTTTTGGTTGGCGGCTATGATAACAGATTCCCGTTCCCGTAGTCTTTCCATCATATTTTCCAAAATCTGGTTTCGCTGTGAGGCTGTGCTGGCACCCACAGCCTTCTGGGCTTGGCGTCCGGACTTTAACATCGTTTCTAACATAGATGTCTGCCCCTTTCTCCCTAATACTCGTCACCTAAGAGAATTTCCATACCTGAATGGTTGCGAACATTTACTCCAAATGATGGGTCATCAGGCCGCGACAAAAAATACGTAGCTCGCACGACATCCCCTTGAACAAGATGCGGAACCACGTCGGGGGTTGTACTGTCCGCCAATACCGTCGGAATAGCATGTTCTTGCGCAATTCTCGCAGCAAGTAGCTTGGTTCGGATTCCTCCAGTGCCCCATCCACGTGTCTTTGTGCCATGGCGATTTAAAAGCTCCCCAGAAACCCACTGAACCGTTCCCACATGCTTGGCCGCAGGAGTCTTTCTGGGATCCTCCGTATATAGCCCATCGACATCGGACAGCAAAATTAATAGATTAGCATTAATCAGCACGGCCACTCGTGCAGCCAGGGTATCGTTATCGCCAATCCGGATTTCTTCATGCGCAACCGTGTCATTTTCGTTGACAATTGGCAGTACTCCCCATTCTAAGAGGCGTTGGATTGTGTTTACCGAATTCGCGCGACGTCTGGCATCTTCGAGGTCCTGGCGTGTCAATAAAATTTGGGCCAGAACTACATCAGGCAGATGGCGTTGATAAGCCTGCATAAGATAGGCTTGACCAATAGCCGCTAGAGCCTGCTTTTCCACCACTTCCGAGGGATGCTTGCCGCTGCGGCCAATGCCCGCCCCGACTGCACCCGACGAGACTACCACTAATTCGTGAGAGTTCTGTCGTGCCCATGCCATCTGCGCTGCAAGATTTTTAATTCGCTCGTCAATCAACAGACCATCGTCTCCACACAAACTGGATGTCCCGATTTTCACCACAAGCCGCAACTTTCATGTCCTCCATTTCATAAAAAATCCGCCCTCGTAGAGGACGGAGTAATTTTCCGCGGTACCACCTCGGTTGCCCGTTAAGGCCACTCAAGAGCCAATAACGGCGGCACCGTCTTGTTTATCACAAGAACGCTCCAAAGTGGGTAAGACTTTCCTGCATGTCGGTTTCCACATAACCCGACTCGCTAGTATGAGGAATACGGTCTATAGCTTCTTCATTGCGTGAAATGTTATGAAATTTGTTAACAGAGTTAATTATTCTTCCCTGAGCAATGATGATTGAGTATTATCTTAATAGTCCTCCAAGACGTTGTCAATGAACCCCAATCACTTCTTCAGAAAAATATTGCAAATTATCCCTTAACCAGGGGCAACACTGGACTTCTCAGTACCTTTTTCGGCCCTAGTTGACCTCCACCTTATCTGTTGAAAAGATCTTGCCGGGCACAGTTAATATGGGCCAAGGGTCCCTTCCTTCCCTAAGGACTCGCACTTGTTTTATCATCCGGCCAACCTTATGGGGTGTCTACCAGCCGACGCCGCCGACTATTTAACAGCAAGGTTAAAAACACCAAATATGACAGCGCCACATCAATGATTGACATATCTCCGTAGCTTAAAGACGCATCATAGATTCCGTGAAATACAGCCGCCACCAAATAGGCTCCCACAGCAAGATGCCAGTCCCGATACCCGTGTTGGGCTACAACCCCTAGTCCGTACGCAACAATCCCTGCCCATATGGCATGCAGAAACGGTGTATATAACGCGCGGCTCAAAGCAGTTATTGTTCCCAATCCTGCTCCATGGTATAAGACGTCGAACGCGATACCGTGCTGCACGTAGGAGATATTTTCAACCGCAGAAAATCCCAGTCCCGAACTAATTCCCACCATCATATACGATAGGGGACTCCAAACTTTCTTCTTCACTCGGTTAAACCAAAAGATGAGAAGAATAACAATTTGTTTGGCAAATTCTTCTGTGAGCCCGATAAACAAAATGTAACCCACTGCCGATAACGCCAAGACATGCGAATTCAGAAGGAGATTTGCTCCATGACTGATCCAAAACGACTCCACAAATAGTGCAAAAAATACCCCAACGGTTCCCGTAAAAATGTAGGCCCCCATATCCAGCAAAATTGACCGAATGCGAAACTCGGAAGCCATCAACGGCTGAAAAATAAAGAACCAAAACAATGAAAAATACACCATCATCCCATCAACTACGTTCAGGCGCGCGTCTGCCAACAAAATGGGAGCCGTCGCAAAGATAAACAATCCCCAAAAGAGGCGTGACTTTAGAATAGTCAAGACATAAAGCATTGAATTTTTGGGCAGAGGACGGTTAGCTACCGCAAACAATCCATTTTGACGATTCCGGCAACTTTCACACAGAACTTCTTCAACAGGAGCTCCGCAATTTTCACATTGATGGCGATATGGAGGAAGGTTCATTCCAAAATCCTCCTTTCATAGGGTGTCCTAATATGTGGTGTCAACAGTTGCCAGAAAACCTCATCCAACATGATTAACCGTTGTATGTCTAAGCTTTTTCTTATTCTTTGAGGAGGCAGAGGAATACCGGTCTAGCCTCGTGTCGGCATATCGTGAATCTTTCGTCTAGCACGCCAGTCCCCTCTTGACTCACCTCATCCCTCCTGCCAACAGGGCTACTCGCGTGCAAGCAACACAAAACGACAGGAGGACATTAGCCCCCGCCTGCACACCTTTTAGGCCATCCCATCCAGCTTCTTGAAGAAGATCCGTGACAAGTGACCCAGGCATCCAAAACTCAGTGATTCTTTAAGATCATCATACACGACATCCCTCGTCTTGCCTAATCCCCGAACACGCCGTCGCGCCAAACCTGATCGACACGATCATTCCATGTTTGCCAGGCACCTTCGGGCTGTTTTTGTTCCACTGTCCATATGGCGTACCATAAGGCGGCTCGGAGCTCCTTTTCCGACACTTGAATGGTTTGAGCTAGAGAAGCCAAAGGAGCCCACTCTTCAATTTTTTTGAGCAGTTCGGTTACCGGTTGGCGGGTTCGCCGCGAATAGGGCTGTTGTTCGCATTCCGTCTGACTGTGCCCAATTTCCTTGAAAATCACCCACACAGGGAAACGAGGATCCGAACGGGTATCAATCCAGTACTCCAAGCGCAATGACTCCTCATCCATGAGAATTCCCTCCTTCACTGACACTAATCTATTTACCAGAACCTTTTCTCTTGGACCGTCAATTACCTCGTTTCAGCGTTACATGAAACGGACTTTAAGAGAGAATCGTTACTCTTCTTAGAGGCGTGAATCTCAAGAAACCTCTTCATTTCACAGGCTTTGACGGGTTGTCTGCGTATGATTCTGGGTATTCCTCTTAATCAAAGCTCAACCCTTTTATGAGAACAACTTTCGCTGAGCCAGGATTTCGCCTCAGTGTGGCAGAAACCGCCCTCCTGTTATCAAAGAGAGTGGACAATCGTTAACGGCGTTTACCTGAGTTTAAGACAAGAAAATTCGTTGAGAACTGCTAACCTTGTAACCAACCACTGGCGAATACACCCTCCGATTTTGAACTGACACGGCAATTTAAGACATGGACTCCATGGCGACTACTGATGAAAATAAAGCGCCGAATAACCATTTATTCGGCGCTCGATTCACACTCACTCTTTTCAACTCAGAAGCTGAATCACCTCACCCAACCATTCTATGGAGACGAGATCTATGCCATCAATCTCGGGAGACTGGCAGTCCAGCACCGCATAAACATGGCTATTCCGAATCAAAGGCAATCCGACTTCTGAACTGGTATTAAAGACTGCAGGAATGTATCCGGGAAATTTCTTGACCGACCCAACAATTTGGACAGCCCTTTCCGCAGCACACGATCCAATAATACCCTGGCCCCAAGGAATGATTAGGGGCCCGGGAGGTCCCGAAAACGGTCCTACCATTAAATCGTGGCCCAAATGGAATACCCGGTAAAATCCAATCCAAGTCCACTCGGGCCATAAGAGACGGATTTGCGCTACGGTATTCGCCATCACTGCTATATCATCGGGACTCTGTTGCTTCCACCGAGCAATGTCCGCCAATATCGATCTCAAATCCCTTTGCATGATGGACCTCACTAAAAGCTTATCACCACATCTGACTCCAGTGCCATCTCGTTTACAGCACTGCCACCGACAACCCCTTCGGTTTCAATCAGATCATCAAGTGTGCAGTCATTCAAATCCAGACTCGGTGCACAAACGTAAAACTTAACCCCCGCATCACGCGCCTGGTCTATAAAGAACTGCAGGCGTGCCCCATCACCACCTTCTTTGACCGTTAATTCCTCCGCTACCCCATGTTTTAATAAAGCGGTCGCACGGATCGTGAACACCATGGACACATCATGATCCATAAGCGCTGCGGTCGTTGCCAAGAAGAACGGTGACGCCGCTCGGTACGAAACTTCGGGCCCCGTAGTGAGAACATACAAGAATTTTTTGACTTCAGAAGACATCACGGGTTCTCCTTTCGGTTATCACAACTATTTGGTCCGACGAATTAAAAAACGAAAGACCTCTCCCTCTTGCTCAGCCAACAATAGCTCATGTCCGGTGGATTTGGACCACGCTTTGAAATCAGCCATGGAACCTGGATCTGTACTAAGCACTTCAACGACCTGCCCAATTTCAACACTGGTAATCCCTTTTTTGGCCCGAATAACCGGCATCGGACATTTCAGCCCGGAGGCATCCACCTTAAGATCGGCTTCAATCGGAGCATTCATCTGCTCACACATCCTTTCAAAAAGTTTTACAATACAACAAAACACACTCGTTCAGCGCCGAATCTTGCATCCCCTATGACCACACTTTTCTTAAAAGAAGAGTCTTCCAAAGGCATTGGATGAACCCTTGCGATTTCCCGAAACCCTCTCTTCATAAACCATGGTGCCTGGGCGGGCACAAAAACTCGTAAGATTCCATTTACGGACCTCGCGCCAAACCTTGATCCCCCTTTAAACTTGATCGTCTTTTTAAGATGCGAGGGGCACCCTTCTCATCACAGCATCATTCTTGCCTCCTCATTCCCCGCACGCGAAACTCTGGTTATCCCAGCGAGTCATTCTCTACGGGCTCACACCGGATGCACGTCAAGCCTTCTTCTTGCAGTTTAACACGGTACAAGCTGGCCACTTCGGACCCCTTAATTAAATGGGGAGTCGGCCAAGGGGTGCTAGCGCGAAATTCGACTATCCATCCCTCACCATACGGATCCCGGTTAATGATGTTGGGGTCCCTTAGCACATGTTGGTTGACCTTGACAATACTGCCGTCAAAGGGAGCCGGAAACGGTCCGACCCATTTCGCCGATTCGATCGTCGCAACATTCTTTGCCTCTTTAACCGTTTTCCCTTCTCGAGCCCGGACGTGCAGTACCTTTCCGGCCCGGGTTTGAGCCGGATCAGTCATGCCTAGACGAAACACGCCGGACGGCATCGGGGCAACCCAGACATCTTTGTCCACATCAAACCAATAATCGTCGGGGAATTCACAAGCAAAAACCTGGGCCATTGACTCTCCCCCCTTTTATTGGGAACATTTAATGCCTTCTTGTTGAAGTTTCTCCCGGTACGACAACACCCCCTCTTCACCGGTAACGAGCCTGTTTTTGTCTTCTTCCCAATTAGTCGGCCTGATTTTCAACAACCATCCCTTCCCGTAAGGATCTTCATTAACGAGACTGGGATTGGCCTTTGCATCCTGGTTGACCTCTATCACCTCCCCTGCAACGGGGGTTGGGATCGAGCCCACCCACTTTCCACTTTCAAGAGTTCCTCCACTCTTGCCGCGGGCCAAGGTTTTGCCTGCGGACTTCAAATTCACTACAATAATCTTACCGGCAAGATTTTGGGCGACATCGCTTAACCCGATCACAACCACATCGTCGTCAGGCTTCGCCCATACATGCTTCTCAATCCAGTAATACAAGTCCTCCGGTATGTTGCATCCGTCCACTACAGCCATAATCTTCCCGCCCTTTCGGTCATTTTATCGCCACCGCAGATTGCGGAACACTGAGTCCGACTGCCTGCGCCAAAAGCTCTGCTACGTCCACTACTTTGATGCGGTTCTCACTGCCCGTGCTTTGCACAGCTGCCGAAAACATCGACATATCCTTCGGGCATGCCACCACAAAATAATTAACATCGTTCAGGCTCAAAGCTTCTCGAATACGGTTGTCCGCGGGCCGCTCCTTAATACCCACTTCCTCCATCCATATCCGTCCTCCGCCGGCCCCACAACAGAAACTGTTGGCTCCATGGCGCGGCATCTCGATCAGTTCAACTCCCATTCTCTCCAGCAATTGACGCGGTGCATCCAAGACGCGGTTCCATCGCCCTAGATAACAGGGATCATGATAGGTAACACGAATACGCAACGGAGCAGGAGAAAGGCGGCCCTGTTCGATAAGATCTAAGAAGGCTTGGGTGTAATGCTTTACGGGTTTTTCAAACCCAAACTTGCGATACTCGTTACGCAAGGCATTGAACGAATGCGGGTCCGTGGTAAAGATTTGATTATACTGCGCACTTTCCAGCCATTTCAGATTTTTTTGGGCTAAAGTCTCAAACAACCCGAATTCTCCCAGACGTAAGGCTTCATTGCCCGCATTGGCTTCACCTTCATATAATATGCCAAAGTCTATACCGGCTTGTTGCAAAATTTGTGCAACCAATCTTGAAAGTTCTTGCAACCGAGGATCATACGAAGCAAAATCCCCAACAAACCATAGCCAATCCACCGCTTCCTTACGGGCATCTTTTATCGGCGCCTCTAAGGCTTTTGTCCATGCTGGACGCTTGCGAGGAGGCTGACCAAACGAGTTGCCTTGTCGATCCCATCCCACTAAGACTTTTTGGCTATTTTTATCCACTTCTCCGTCTTCCAGCAACGCCGCCCGCAATCCGGCAATTTTGGGAACATGCTCAATAAATACCGGACAGGCTTCCTGACAAGCTCCGCATGTGGTACAAGCCCATAACTCTTCGGCTTTCACCACTCCTCCCGCCAAAGGCACCGAGTCTTCTCCATTCAATTCCTTGCGCAAGGCATCTCTCAATTCCAAAATCACCATTTTAGGAGAGAGCGGCTGTCCTGCGGCATAGGCCGGGCAGACGGCCTGACAGCGTCCGCACTCCGTACAGGTGAACAGATCCAAGACATCCTTCCAATTCACGTCTGTAAAGGTTCGGATAGCCATGCCTTCATCTTCTGGCAATGGAGGCACCAACTCGCCATGAGGCCGCGTCTTGTGAAGAAAGATGCTCGGCACCGCCAAGAAGATGTGCAAGTGCTTGGAAGTCGGCAAATATGCCAGAAACGCAAAAACCATCCCGATGTCTAAAAGATAACCCAAGATGTATCCGCTCTCTGCAACAACGGGATTAGAGGCCAAGTGAGTGCTAAGCCACAAATGTCCCAGCAAATAGCCGACAAAACCCCACGGATTGAGACTTGGGTGTACATGAAACAAATACGGGGCCGCAAAGGGATAAAAGGACTCATGCAAAAAGATTCCGATCATAATCGTGGCAATCATTGCCAAAATGATGTACCCATCTCTTTCGTCGGACCCATGATAGCGCTCCGGTTTTATCACAGCTCGTTGGTAAACGGCCAATAAAATCCCAATCAGTACGAGAACCGCCCACAGATCGACAACAAAAGCCAAGGGTGCATCCAAGGTTATATGGGGATCAAAAACCTGCACAATAGCCGTGATAACATCAATCATCAAGACTACAAAGCCGCTAAAGATAAAGAAATGAAGAATCCCTGATAACCTTAGGCGCAATAAGCGCTTATGCCCAAAGACCTGGCCCAGCATAAAGCTGAGCCGCCTGGGCCAGTTATCCAATCGGTTTGTAGATCGGGCCTTTTGCATCACTCGAAAAATCGGGAGCATTCGATAGACGAAGTATCCCGTGGCCGACAGAAACATGAGGATGGTTAAGACCATTAAAATGTCTTGGCCGATCACTCTATTCCCCCCTTAGCCTTTCTGTTAAGGCCGGCATAAGTTCTAACATATCCACCGTAGTTCCAAAATGGGCAATATCCATAATGGAGGCGTTTTCATCGGTATTAACGGCAATAATCAGATCCGCGTCTTTCATTCCCTGCTGATGTTCCGGAGCCCCTGATATACCGAAGGCCATGTACAGTTTCGGTTTCACAGTTTGGCCGGATTTTCCGACCTGCCGGGACTTCGGCAGCCACCCAGCATCAACGACAGGTCTCGAGCAACTTACCACCCCACCGATAGCCTCGGCCAATTCTTCAGCCAAAGTTAAATTTTCAGGACCTTCGATGCCTCGTCCCACACTGATCAAAATGTCGGCTTTGGTAATATCGACATCGCTCTTTTCCGGTTCAATGGTCCGTAAGATCCTCATACTGGGCGGAATATCTACAGAGAGCACATCAACTTGCGGGGATCCCGAATCCTCTGTCGCACTCCAAGCTCCAGGCATGACCGTCAGTACGGCACCCGATTTGGGCACCACAATCTCCGCCATCAGTTTACCGGCAAAAACCGATGATGTGGCCACCACCTCTTGACCGGCAATCGCCACTTGATTGCAATAGGCTATCAAAGGCAACGATACTGAAGATGCCACTCCAGCGCCCAAATCCATTCCCATCGTGGTATTAGCCACCAAAGTCAGATAGGGCTCTTCCTTCTTGACAATTTCACTTAAAGTCTTTTCGTATGCCAACGGATGATACTGCGACAATTCGGGATTGGTGATTGCTATCACGCGGTCCACAGGAAGATTTTTGAGCTGACTCTCGGCATCCTGGCCAAAACCGACCGCAATCGATGAGATCTCAAGGTTTTTTGCAATCTCTCGCCCCTTGGTGATAAGTTCTTTACTCGAATCGACAAAACCCGATGCGCCATTTTCCATCACAATCAGTATAGGTCCCACAATATCTACCTCCTCAGCAAGTTGCGTTCTTGAAGAATCTCAGCAATTCTAGCGGCCACGTCCTCAACATCCCCGTCGACCATTTCAGCGTGAGCGGATGCCACTGGTTTATAAAAGCGGCGAACCGTAAGCGCCGGAACATTCGACAGTGGCACTTCCACTTCTTCGATTTGCCGACTCTTTGCGACTTGCCGGACTTTGGCAATAGAGGCATACCGGGGTGGTTTGCGAGCCGCTTGGATTCCCACAACAACAGGGGTTGATGATTCGATTTCGGCTACGAGTCCTCCGGCGTACTCTTGACGCAGAATGATGCCTTGGTCTTTGACGCGAACTTCCGTCACAACTGATGCATGCGGCCATCCCATGATGCCCGCTACCAACCCAGGAATCTGCCCATCCACATCGTCGATCGCTTGAACTCCCGACAAGATCAAGTCAAATGGTTGTTTATGCAAGTAATCGGCGAAGATTTGCGCCCGTTGCCGATTAGTCAGAGACAAATCAAAATCACCGACCAACTTGACGGCGTTATCCGAGCCTTTAGCCAATGCCGTAAAGAGAAGGTTATCGCTGTCTTGGGTCTCTATGCTCACGGCAGTAACCTCGGCACCGGATTCTTCCTTTATCACCAGAGCTTCTTCGAGAGCCTGATCATCCCACTCACTCGGAACATAACTCATCTCATCGAACAGTATCTGACCCTCATGTTCATCCAATGCAATATCTTCCACCAAATCGGGAACAGATTTCATCAACACTGCAATGTGCATAATCTCCTGACTCCTCCCATTAGTAACTTCAATTGGCCATGACTAATGAATCCACCAACCCCATCGCGTAAGCTAGCAACTCCGTAATATCCATAACTGCCAGCTTGCCAGCATTGCCGGTAGACTTGACAGCGTCTTCAAATCGAGGAACTTCATAAGGACAACTCACTGCCAAGATATCCGCCCCATATTCCACAGCTTCTTTGACCCTTCGCTCAGAAAGCCGTTCACTGGCATAATCCCGGGTGAAGCTGTCAAGCCACATTCCCCCGCCGCCGCCTCCACAGCAGTATGACGTTTCACGGCAATGTCCCATTTCTACCAGATCCACTCCTGGCAACGCTTTTAACAGTTGACGGGGGGCATCATACTCGCCGTTGTGGCGCCCTAAGTAGCAGGGGTCATGAAATGTCACACGGTAAGGGATGTCGTGAGTAAAACTCATATCCGGCAGACGCTGAGATAAGTATTGCGTGTAGTGCTGAACCACATATTCTCCTCCATATTTGGGATACTCGTGAAGAAACGCGTTGTAGGCATGAGGGTCTGTCACCACAATCTGATTAAACGAGTATTTGGACAGCATCTTGATGTTATGCTCTGCCAGCATTTCAAACAGGCCATGTTCTCCCGCCATGCGTTGGGAATCCCCGGAACATTTTTCCTCGTTTCCCAAGATTCCGAAATCAACATGCAAAGAATCAAACACTCGAGCTAAGGCTGTCGACGCTTGTTTGCCGCGGGGATGATACGAAGGATAGCATTCGACAAACCACAGCACATCGACAGGAGACTTTTTCTGGGACATGATGGGGACTGACACACCTGCAGACTTAGTCCACTCGGCCCGCTTGCGACCAGGCTCCCCAATAGGATTACCGTAGCGAGCCGTATTTTCAAAGGCCTGCAGTAATTCCTCAGGGGCATTGCCCTCTAACACTGCCCGCTCTCGAACCGCTGGCATGATGTCAATCATGTTTACTTCTTTAGGACAGACTCTCAGACAATTTCGGCACGTTGTACACAACCACAAATCGGGTGAGTCCATAAGGGAGATGCCTAATTGGGTCCGGCGAAAAATCTTACGGGGAGAATAGTCTCCGACGGTGTCCACTGGGCAAACTCCAGTGCATTTTCCGCACTGATAGCAATATCCCAAAGACTCGGCTCCTGGTATAGCGGTGATTTCATCCAAGATTGAGAGATCATATTCCGATATAGCTCTTGGTTCGAACATGCGATTCCAGGATCCCTTTAACTCGACCCCATCCACGACGGCCACGTCTAGTTCAATGGGCTTTGCTTTTTGCAACGCTATAACCCTCCCATCTCGCAATTCCGAGCAAATTAGCCACCACCTTTGGAAAATGGGGCAGGACTTGCGTAAATTCATCAGTTAAACGCCATGATGCCAAGGTGAAAAGGTAAACCGCATACACCATCGCCAGGGCCACCATATGGCGATAGGGTGAATCAATGAGGTAAGGACGGCGCCACCCTTCAAGCACCTGCTCCGCAAAATGGCCCGTGCGCAGAATTTGAGAATACAAAAGACCCGGTTCCACCATCAAACAAGTAGGATCTGTAAGCACCAACGCTATAGCTCCGGTCTTGCTATCAGCCCGGTACATCCAGCGTGACCACCACACATAGTCCTCGGGATACGCGTTGGCTATCCAAAAGGTTCCCCACTCCCACAGCCATGGCGGTGCATTGCCGTGGGCCAAAATTTCAATGACTCGCCCGGGTTCATGGTGTTCCACGGCCCCGCGAATCAAAGCTTCCACCTTCCTCCACATATCTTGTTGTTCTGGTTTGATACGAGACGTGGAAGGCACGACCCGAAGACATTGCTCGGGATCGTCGAGCGGTTCGAGGATGTTCTGGGAGCGGGTGGCTAAAACCTCGTTCCAATATCTGCAATCGGCCTGGGACACCATAGATTCCGCCTTATCCAGAAATTCTACGAGAGCTTCTGCATCAATCACCGGTGGTGTCATCACACGTGCAAGGCGGAGCGGTTTAACACGCCAACGGCCTTTGCCGCTGCCGCGGCTCCCATAGACACGGAATCCTCGATATCTTTTGGGCCCGCAGCCGCTCCTGCCACAAAGATTCCCGCCACAGGCGTTGAAACCGTATCCAAGGGTCCTCCGACAACCTGAAGGAATCCATGCTCCTCCCGAGGGATTTGAAAAATGCGTGACATTTCGATGGTGCCCTTGGATGGTTCCATCCCCACGGATAAAATAACCAGATCCATCAGAACCTCCATCGGGCGCCCCATCGTGGTATCTTCGCCTTTCACCAGCAATTTATCGCCTTTTTTGATAATTTCAGTGACGATTCCGCGAATGTAATTGACCTTGTACTCCTCTTGGGCCTTCCAGTAGATCTGATCCTCCCAGAAGCCATACATCCGCATATCAATATAGAAGATGAAAACCTTGGAATTGGGTAGCATACGCTTAATTTCAATGGATTGTTTGGATGCGATGCCACAACATACTTTGGAGCAATACTTGTTGCCGATTTGACGATCTCTAGACCCAACACATTGGATAAATGCCACTTTTTCCGGCGGCTCTTGAGTTGAGGGACGAACCACTTTACCTTCCTTGAACATTTTTTCCGCATCGACCAAGGTAATTACATCATCATACTCATAGTACCCGTACATCTGGGTTTCTCTGCCGGGATCAAAATGTTGAAAACCCGTGGCCACAACGATAGCGCCAACTTCCTCCACAGTTTCCTTACTCTCCTGTGACAGACTCACGCGAAAGGCACCGAGTGCGCCTTCGCTTTTAACAATGCGGGTATTGACCCTGACATCCACCGCAGGATTTTGTTGTACGGCATCCAGCATGTGCTTCATACTGGCTTCGGTTTCCTTTAAATCTGGCGTCAAGGTAGCATAAGACGCATAAGGCGTGCCACCCAAATCCGCTTTGGCCTCTACCAAAATAGCCTTTTTTCCCAATTCGGCGACGGTTCTAGCGGCTTCCAAGCCAGCTGGCCCCGCTCCCACAATCAGTATTGTATCCGCGTTTGCCATTCGTTCGATCTCCTGCCTTTCCGCGCTTAAGTTAGAGAACGTGTTCCCACGTCAGATACTCCATCTCTCCCTGTTTCACTTTG
Source organism: Bacillota bacterium (assembly GCA_021841025.1). GTDB lineage: Bacteria > Bacillota > Sulfobacillia > Sulfobacillales > Sulfobacillaceae > Sulfobacillus. Next base: position 28,072 of record JAKBWA010000049.1, read on the forward strand.
TCGACGTCTGATTGAAATTCAGACCATGCCTTATCGACATCGATGCCCATCTTCTCCAAAAGCAGTCTGTAATCGACAGAATGCCAGTGCAGCTGGGTAACACGAAAAGGATGGGCTCCTAATGCCAACGCGGCAAACTGAGATTCAGACATCACTGGCACTCCCACATTCCGGCCATGCGCTTGAGCCGCAAACTGGCTTTTATCCAAGGATGTAACACAACCGGTATCATGGGTTAACACCACATCGGGATTGGCTTCTTGCTTCATCACCTCAATTTTGCGCAGGGTTGCAAAACTGCGGGTGAAGTCACGCTGCACCAAAATATGCCGAAATCCAAAACCACAGCAGTCATACCAGGTCGAATAATCCGCCACGTTGGCACCAAGCGCCTGAACAACGCCGGTCACTGCAGCAGTTCTTTGCCCTCCATAAATTTCGGGGTCATAAATAGCATCGCCCGTCTGCAATTTATAGTAATGGCAAGCCGGATGTACAGTAGCGGTGATGCCTGACACATCTAGCTGACGCCTTGTTGCTAATTCCTCTCGAACGGCATACATCCATTCGCTGTAATGCACAATTTCTTCGGGCATCACAAACGGACGACCTAGCTTTTCAATGATGTTTCGCACTTGACGCCGCAATTTGGCATCATGCACTAATTCATGCCGAACTTCTTTGTAGTGCCCGAAACTGGTTCCACAATGAATGAGAGGAAAATATCCGGTTTCATATGCTGCCGAAAAGTTTCGCATGGCTACTGCTGCCTGTGCAGCCTGATTGGACGTGGCGGAAGCGTAATAATTCCAAGCAGTACACGAGGTTTGGTCTCGAGGATCGAAATAGTCGTATCCCAACACGCGGTTAAGCCAAAAGATGGAGGTGGAATACCCGGGAATATGGCCACACTGCCCACAACTCTTGTGATGCCATGTGTGTTCCAATGGAATTTTCTTCAATCGGCCGTATTTTGTGGGAGCCAAATAATATGGCTCGGGCACCGGCTGCACAATCCATTCGCCTTCGCGCCCCAATTCCCATATCGCTTCCCTCAGGTCCTCATCACGCACCGTCTCAGGATCGCGCTCAAACTTCCGGGACGTTTCCACCTTGGTTCCGTTTACCCGAACATCCAATGAGTCCATCTCGCTTTGCCTCCTTTTGAAATTGCCTAAATTTGTTGATGAAGGACTTAGGTAGAGCGGCTACTCCGCTACTAGCCCACTTTCTTCCAAAGCATCATCCATGATCTCCTCCATGATGTCGTGAAGACCCTCATCGAGCTCACCAATCATGTCGAGACATCCAGTCATTTTCCAAATCGCATAGAGTTCGTGCATCGTCCGTTCTTCAACTTGCCAAGATAATCCGGTGGTATGCAACGTTTCCGGCGGAAGCACGCGGCGCCAAACGTCCAGGTTTTCGGATACCGCTTTGACTTGGGGTCCCCAATCAGGGAAAGCATCTTCTTGCAGCATGTCAGGCGATACTTGGGTCCCTGTCGTCATAATTTTGTAAATAATGCGGGTATACCCCGCCAAAGCTTCTTTAGTCGTTCGCAGTCCATTTTTGACAGCCACTTCTCGCATTATAGTAATGAGCCCGCCCGGGCTATTTTGTCTGGGGCATCGGTTGCAGGAAAAACACTGAGAACAGTTCCATACATCATCATTTAGTTGCTCGTAAAAAAGTTCAACATCTTCACGCGCCAGTGTTTGGGTTATTTTTCTCGGAGAAAAATCGTAAAATCGCGCTGAAGGACAAGCTGCCACACAAATTCCACATTCATAACACCCATATAAATAACTCTCATACCGCGCATCCGCCTTAACTTCATTAAAGAGTCGTTGTTTTTCTTCAAGCGCAACATCGGTATATCGATCAGAGGGCATTCTCCTACCTCCTTGGCCTGCCTATCTGAAAACACAAACGCCCACGCCGTGCCCAAGAACAAAACCTCAAGCACACGGTCAGCAAGCAGCTGAATATGACTCACAACCCCGACGACTCCGGTACAGAAGTCTCGAAAATTGTTTGTCCAGGGAACCTTCTCACGCTAGTTAAATTGAGCCAAGATTTCTTCTGGCATAACACTTCATAGACATCACTCTTCCGAACTATTAGTTTTCAGGAATACCGTACGATGCGATGCTCTCAAGGAGTCTATGTTGCAGACCTGCCGTTTCTTCCCACATCGTTTCGTTCGACTTTGCCTCCTTTTCCTAACCCCTCTCACCTATATCTTATTATCTAGTTATTTCGACTGTTTTAATGATATAGTGTTTAACAATAAAATACAATCCATTATATTTTGTGAATTATATAACTTGTTTTCTTTAAATCGTGTTCTTCACTTCTTAACTTGTATTAGATTCTCGTAGAACCAAAATTGAAAGGAGCGATCTCTATGGAGGTTCTGAACATAAGCTTATCTCGGCTCGATGAATGGATTCCCGGACTTGCCGAGACTTTGATCGAGGTTAATCGCGCTTTACGCAATATTAACCGGGGGAAAATGGATTTTTTACCTTATTGCAATTCTATTGACACTTTAGAATGGTATATGGAGGCGCGTTTAACCCCCCAAGGGTCCAACCTTCCTCCCACGGTGGGGCATTGGCAAATCCACATTGTCCAAGACGGAAACAAGCCGGATATTATTCTTCAGGGAAAGTCCCGGGCACAAGATGAAAGAGGTCTCTTGCTCTTTCACTGTGAGGGAACCCCTTGGCAAGACGCCGCCTCAAAATGGCCAGAATCCGGAGAAGGATCCTAAAACCTCGCTGATACTGCCCCCCCAGACGAACGGCGTGACTTTTGGCCATTACCGGTGAAGCGCACCGGAAGACGTCAAATTCATAAAGCCCCCCACCATGTCTGCGGCAAGAGCGGACGGGACCGATAATTCCTACAAACGGCATGGTAATTTCAGAACAAGTGGACTGTCACGTCCACCGGATGCTGGAAAGACGCAACCTTTTAGCGACGGGCATACGACGAGCATTCTGTTAGGCTTATTCGTCCAAGCGCTCCAAACACAAGATAAAGAACCTGGGGTTACTAATTTGGCCATGCCTCGAGGCATGATATTCAACATTAATACCCGGGTGCCCCCTCAAGGAATTCCATAGCAAACCGCCTTGGGCCCCACGAATTTATCTAGTGAGGGACCAGGCGGCATTCACCAAAGAGCTTATAGGAATACTTTTCCAAACGGTCAATTAGTTTGACGAGGAGGACAGGGCAACAAATTGGCCAGAAGCGTTAGTCATACCGCACACCTGAGAATACCCATTCAGTACAATAGCCCCGGCAGGAAGTCCTTCCGTCATGGTCCCGGCAAATGATTGATACTGCCAGTGCCCATTATGACGCCACACCACAACATTATTGCGGCTTAGGCTGCCCAACTGCAGTGATGGTGCTTTGGAAGACATCCCGGGGTTCCGAAGCACCGCGAGACGATCCAAGGATTTCACGTGTTCCAGACGGGTATGGCCTTGCGTCCACGTACTCCAACGCCGAACCAACCAGTTCGAATGAACCGCGGATGGCGGCAAATACAAGGACGTATAAAGCACATGGCCAATACGGAACGCCATTGCCTTCTTGACATGATCTACCGGAGAAAAAAGTCCCATGCCTCCTTGACTCCACAAATGGGCTTGAATCTGCACCGCCGCTTGTTCAGCACTACGGGCAATAACGGCAGAAGATAAGAATGTTCGGCCGCTGACACCTGTACTAGGAGGTCCCATGCCCGCTCCGTTAGCGGCGGCAACCCAATACGTATAGGGATGTCCCGGCGTTACCGACAAATCGGCAAATTCAATCTGGCGAACAGACTGACTAACCTGGCCAATTATTTTAGCCTGGGCGAAGCCCAGGTCTCCCTCGGCCCGGTAAACGGTATATTTGCTGGCACCAGGCACCCGGGACCATGTCAACAGAACTTTCGACTTTCCCCAACTCACATGAATTTGGGGACTGGCGCCAGGCGGCTCTTGGGAAACAGATAGTGGTTTGGCTGGCGTTTTTTGTTGAACACGGCCCAATTGCGTCAACACGGGACGGATTTGGCTCAAGTCTGCTAGCCATCCCGCAAAAAACGCCAAGGGCAAAAGTACCACAAATGCGCTTGCCACGATAACATAATGCCACCGTGTCCACGCTCGTTTATGGGAAATATCTATCATAATTTACTAACCCCAGTTCATAAAATACCGTTAGGTTGCATAATTCCTTAAGGAAGACTCCATATTTAGTATACTCTGACCGTCACACGGGGCAAGTCCTGTGGTTCCATGTTATCGTCGCACCGTCTCTGGACATCCTTTCTCGGCATTAAACGCGTAGGGTTTGGTGCAACAAGCGGGGGCATCGCACCTTTTCTGCTTGCCTGTCTATCACCAGATTTGAGAGGGTTAATGCTTTGGCCTCGCACTCACCGGAAATGAAAACTGTGGTGATCCTAACCAGCCGCAACGATTGTTTTAGACTTCACATCAGCCAAAGCACAAGAAAGGCTTTGATCATAATTCTGAAATGCTTTACACTTTACGGAACCGAGAAAATTCCATTCATGACTACTTAGATTCATAGGGTCATTTAGCGTCCATTGTAAGCTCAAAGGCTTAACGTCTTAAACGCTGCCACTTTGTTCGAGCGTTTTTTGACACTCACAACTAAACGTTCCTCTAAGGAAGTGAAGAAATCATTGATGTCCACACGAGTTCAGCTTTACGACACGACACTGCGAGACGGCACTCAGCGTCGCGGCATCTCGTTGTCTGTGGAAGACAAATTACAAATTGCCAAGCTGCTAGATGAATTTGGTTTCGATTATATTGAGGGAGGATGGCCGGCCTCAAATCCCAAAGACGCGGCATTTTTTCAATCGGCCGGATCTGTGGTGAAACATGCCAAGATCACAGCCTTTAGCAGCACCAGGCGGCGTGGGGTTTTTGTAGACAGCGACGCCAACCTGCGCGCTATTTTGGAAGCGGAATGCCCGGTAGCCACCTTGTTTGGCAAATCTTCCATATTTCAAGCCACCAAAATTCTCGGCCTGACTCCTGACGAAAATCTCACTCTTATTGAAGAGTCCGTTCGATATCTGGTGGATCACGGATTGGAAGTCATTTTTGACGCCGAACATTTTTTTGATGGATGCCAAGAAGATATCGCCTATGCGCTAAAAGTGTTGAAGTCCGCTGAAGACGGTGGAGCTAACTGGATTGTCTTATGCGACACAAACGGAGGCAGTTTGCCAAATCAGATTGAAGCATATATAAAACAAGCGCAATCCTCGATTCAAACCCCTCTCGGTATCCATGCTCATAATGACGGTGGGCTTGCCGTGGCTAATTCTCTTATTGCAGTTGATGCTGGGGCCTTAATGGTGCAAGGCACGATCAACGGGTACGGAGAACGCTGCGGAAATGCCAACCTATGCACCATCTGGCCCAATCTCGTTTACAAAATGCATAAATCCGCCGGCAATGAAGACATGATCCAAGAACTGACCCGCTTATCACGCACTGTTGCGGAGGTTGCCAATTTGATCCCCGACGACTCAGCCCCGTTCGTAGGAGACAATGCCTTCACCCATAAAGCTGGGGTTCATGTCGGCGCAGTCCGCAAATATGCCGAAGCCTATGAACACATCCGACCGGAACAAGTGGGCCAAACACGCCGTATTTTGGTTTCCGAACTTGCTGGCCGCTCCAATCTACTCTACCATTTCCAAAATCTCGACCCATCATCCGAGACAGTAAAAGAACTGGTCCAAACCGTAAAACGAATGGAAGCCCGAGGCTATCAATATGAAGACGCTCCCTCATCCATGAAATTATTGGTGGAGCGATCATTAGGCAATGTTCCCGATTATTTTGAGGTAGATCGATTCCATGCTTCCGTGACCCATGACCAAAGAACGATTGCTGAAGCCACGGTACGCATTATAGTCGGCGACTCGCATTTTGTTGAAGTCGGCGAAGGTGACGGTCCGGTTCATGCCCTGGATGTGGCTTTGAGACGCGCTTTAACTCGGATCTATCCCGTTATCGCCGGCCTGCGTCTGCAAGACTATAAGGTTCGGGTTCTGGACGGGCGGGACGGGACTCGCTCTCAAGTTCGCGTTTGGATTCTTTCCGAATTTCGCGACGAACCGGTTCGCACTGTGGGCGTGTCACGTAATATTCTTGAAGCATCGTGGCTGGCATTGCTGGATTCGGTGAATTACACATTGTGGGCATCTCATACCGTCCCACAAAACTTGACAGGGTCCCAAGCGCAGCCGCTATCCTAACATTGTTTACCGTTTTATCTGATGGCGGATATCCTTAAGTCGAGATATCCACATTACATCACCGATTAACAAGGAGTACGAAAGAAACCATGGAACCAGTTATCCAACTTGACCAAGTAAACTTTTCCCGGGATGGTTCTGCCATTCTTCAAGATATATCCTGGACAGTTAGGCCTGCACAACATTGGGCTCTTATTGGCGCCAACGGTTCGGGCAAGACAACCTTGTTAAAAATTATCACGGGCTATTTATGGCCCTCATCAGGACAGGTGCAAGTTCTGGGCCACACGTTCGGCCACGTGGACTTGCGTGAACTACGGAAACAAATTGGATGGGTCAGCGTTTCTCTAGGAGAATGGTTTACGTCCCATCATGGAGACAATACGGTGCTGCAAGTTGTTGCTAGCGGACAAGATTCCTCCATCGGGGTTGCTTACCGTAATATATCCCAAGAAATCAAACACAAAGCCCGTCAAGCGCTGGAAGTCGTGAGGATGGACACAAAAGCCGATCGCCAATACCGTTTGTTATCGCAAGGAGAAAAGCAGCGAGCATTACTGGCTCGCGCTTCAATGACGTCGTTTCGTCTCTTAATTCTTGACGAACCATGTTCAGGATTGGATATTCCATCGCGCGAGCTCCTGCTTGACGGAATTGAGCATTTATCTCACAATCCTCGCAACACTTTGATTTACGTCACCCATCATGTGGAAGAATTGCGGGATGTTTTTTCTCATGCTTTGTTGTTAGCCAATGGCCGCATTTTGGACCAGGGCAGGCTGAAAGAAATCATTACCGACCGTTCGCTTACAGATGCTTTTGGACTCCCAATTGAGGTACAATGGGATCATGGTCGCCCCTGGGTTAAAATCGCTCGTACAGCGACGCCTTCGAAGCGTTAGGGGGTGCTACCAAGAAAAGTTTGAAAGTAACGAATTCGTGCCAATATGGGCCATTACTCATTAAAGGAGTTATTTCCAATGGCAAGTGTAGTATTAGAACACGTGACTAAACGCTACGGTTCCGTGGAAGCTGTACATGACGTGAACTTAAATATCAAAGATCAAGAATTTTTGGTTTTTCTAGGCCCTTCTGGTTGCGGCAAGACCACAACACTGCGTATGGTAGCCGGGCTGGAGGAGTTGTCTGATGGCGACATCTTTATCGGCAGCGAAAATGTTAGTCAAAAACCCCCTAAAGATCGTGATATTGCCATGGTGTTCCAAAATTATGCTCTGTATCCTCATATGACCGTCTATGAAAATATGGCATTTGGTTTGAAACTGCGCAAAACACCCAAATCCGAAATCGACCGCCGCGTTAAAGAGGCCGCAGAAATTTTGGGTCTGGGGCAGCTTCTTACCCGCAAACCCAAAGAATTATCAGGTGGTCAACGCCAACGGGTCGCATTAGGACGGGCCATTGTCCGTGAGCCCAAGGCCTTTTTAATGGACGAGCCGTTATCCAACCTTGATGCCAAATTGCGCACCCAAACGCGGGTTGAACTCAAAAATTTGCATCGGCGTTTGGGAGCCACGATCATCTATGTGACTCACGATCAAACCGAAGCCATGACGATGGGCACGCGCATCGTTGTAATGCGTGACGGCCTAGTGCAGCAAGTGGATACCCCGGATAACATTTACAACAAACCTGCTAACCAATTTGTTGCCACCTTCGTGGGGACTCCGGCAATGAATCTGATCAGAGGCACTTTAGAAACTCAAGGCGATCAGCGTTTCTTCCATGTCGGCACACAGTCAATCGCCCTGCCTCCGGCCATAGCCCACGCCTGTTCTGATTTGCTCAACAACAATCTGACAATTGGTATCCGCCCGGAAGACATATTTCTCCATAACTATCCAGAAACAACAGCTGTCTTGAAAGCCATGATTCAAGTCATTGAGCCCATGGGCCATGAAAACATTGTTTATCTGGATTTGGAGGGGCAGCCCTTAACGGTCCGGACCGACAACTCCTGGGAAGCCAAGGTAGGCGAAACGGTTAACATGGCTATTAATTTGCCGCGTTTACACGCTTTTGATCCGGCTACCGAACTTTCGTTGCTGTATTCCTAAAAAATTCAGGATTCGAACACTCTAGCCGTCCTTTTCAAGGACGGCTTTTTGCATGCTGTGCCCGAACACGATGAACTAAATAAGCTTATCCAACATTCCCCCATGCTCTAGCAACAACTCTCTCGCTTGAACCGTATCTATTTTCAAGATTTCCATTAAAATAGCCGTTTTCACTTCATAATCCGACTCTTCCAACAGACGGGCAGCTCTCTGATAATCTACATTTGCAGCGAGCATTACCATACGATGAGCTCGTTCTTTCAGCTTCACATTCGTCGCCTTCACATCAACCATCAAATTATGATAAGTCTTGCCCAGTCGAATCATCGCTCCGGTTGACAGCATGTTCACGACGAGTTTGGTCGCGGTGCCCGCTTTTAGACGCGTCGAACCCATAATGGCTTCGGAACCTGTAGGGACTACAATAGCGACATGAGAATACCGGGCGAGTTCCGGACCGGGGTTACAACTGACAGAAATGGTGTAGGCCTGAAGTCGCTGGGAATTTTGCAAAGCCCCTAAAACAAAGGGAGTACGACCCGACGCAGAAAGACCAACCACCACATCGTTGCCGTTAATGCCGTAACGCACTACTACGTCTTCACCAGCCCCAAAATCATCTTCGGCTCCTTCAACGGCCTCTTTCCATGCATTTTCTCCCCCTGCTATGATGGCTTGGATCATGGAGGGGTCTGTGTTAAACGTCGGAGGGCATTCCGCCGCGTCAACGATTCCAAGCCTTCCGCTGGTTCCAGCACCCACGTAAAATAAACGTCCATTCCGCCGCAATTGTTCCACGATTAGATCAATAGCCCGCGCAATTTCTGGAATCTGTTCGCCCACAATAATAGGGACCTGTTGGTCTGCCTGGTTCATGACCTTTAACATCTGTTCTGTAGATAAGGATTCCAGCCATGGTGCAGACGAATCCCACATTTCGGTATCCAAACGTTCGATTGACTTGTCAGGTTCCAACGAATTTCCTCCCCATCTCCAGTGGCTAATCAAATACGGCTTGAGACGCAAAATACTGGGCCCAGGTTTTCCAGTCGCCAACACCCACAAAACCATGATTATGCAAATCGGCTTTGTTATAGCGCAGCGGGTGTCCGTGAAAGTCGACAACCTGCCCCCCAGACTCGATCACTAAAATATGTCCTGCCGCACTGTCCCACTCCATATTTGGTGTCAGCCGTGGATAGATGTCGTTGCGGCCTTCAGCTATGCGGCAAAATTTTAAAGCACTGCCGACATAATCAACAGATTCAATATCAAGGTGACATTGCCGGACCCACTCCACCTCGGACTCCCGGTGTGAACGGCTAATTACGACTTTCACCGCCGAAGAAAATTGTCGCCCGTAAAGACGGGTTGTCATGTCCCGTTCAAGACGATACGCTCCTTGCCCAGAAATCGCCAGATAGGTCATGTTCCCCACGGGCCAGTCAATAATTCCGACGACGGGATGATGATTTTCAATCAACGCAACATTGATGGTAAACTCACCATTGCCGCGAACAAATTCCTTGGTTCCGTCGAGGGGATCAATCATCCATAAGCGGGTCCAATTTAAGCGCTCCCCGTAAACTGTATCTGCCATTTCTTCAGAAACCACCGGTATAGAAGGATCTATATTTTTCAGTTTTTTCAGCAAAACTTCTTGTGACGCCACATCAGCATCCGTGACCGGAGAGTGGTCCTTTTTGTATTCCACAGCATATGCCCGTTTCATCGTGGCCAGCACCTCAATTCGCGCCAACTGTACAGCCTCCATCGCGCCTTGAGCCAGCACCTTCCATTCGTTCATGGTTCACCGCCTTTGGCCTGGTAATTTTATTGTAATGAACTTTATCCAAAGCCGCACAATGCCAAAGTCTAACACCGACTTAGCCATCCATCTCATCATACCCGGAAGCTGCAAATGCGGAAAGTTAGGTGAGCTGCGTAAAGCCACTAATTGTGATTGTCGTTAGTCTTTAGATCTAAGTTTATCAAATGCGCCTGATATCCCCCTCGCTAAAGCGAGGGGGATATCAGGCGCTCGCCGCCAGGCGAAGCTTTGGCATGG
>JAKBWA010000090.1 GCA_021841025.1 Bacillota bacterium
TCCCAGCATGGTGCTTCACCTCACTTGCCATGCCCTCTAATAGTCTAATCCCACAGGCCCCTTGCACTGCCCAGGAATAAATTATGAGGATTTTGGTTAACTACCCTACGCCGGGCTTACTACCCCTAAGAGTTTTTTTCGAGAATTTCCTATACAATAGCTTTAGTACCGCGTAGAACCAAAAAACGCGGAAAACCACGGGGAATTTTCGCCTGCATTCACCCCAAAAGGATGACTGCGCAATTCTCCCTTAATAGATTTACTACGAGGTTTTCTGGAAATTAGAGTTGGACATTTTCACAAGACACGGGAGAAGGGAGAATATCATGACTGAAGCCGCAACCTACCGCTTGCCGCGCAACGTCAAACCGAAGCGTTATACCCTTGAAATTGCACCCGATCTAAAAGAGGGAACGTTCCACGGACATGTCGCTGTCGATCTCGATGTGTTGGAGACTTCCGACACTGTCACCCTAAACGGACGCGATTTGAAGGTATCTAACGTCGTCGCAATACAAAACACGCATGAACCTCTTAATGGAAATGTCTCTTATTACGCCGAAGAAGAACAAATTATTCTAAGCTTCCCTCAACCCCTTAAATCCGGCACATGCCAACTCCTCATGGATTTCGACGGAGTGCTGGCGAATGACTTACGAGGCTTCTACCGGACGACCATCGACAAAGGATCCAACGCAAAGGTGGTATTTGCTTCGACACAGTGTGAGGCTACTGATGCCAGGCGTGTCTTTCCCTGCTGGGATGAACCGGACTTGAAGGCCCGTTTTGCGATCACATTAATTGTCGACCGTGAATTGACAGCGTTATCCAACGAAGAAATTCTCTTGGAATCTGTCGACACCCAGGGAAAGCGCCGGGTTCAGTTTAAAGAAACCATACCCATGTCAACATACCTTATGGCCTTGGTTGTGGGGCCGCTAGAGCTCACTTCGGAGGAGTTCGTTCGGGGCAATGTGCCTATTCGTATTGCCGCTCAGCCTCATTTGATGCATTTGACCCATTTCGCCAAACAAGAAGCGCGCAGTACCCTAGAATATTTCCAGCAGTATTTCTCTTTGGACTATCCCGCAAGCAAACTGGATCATGTAGCCATACCCGATTTCGCCGCCGGGGCTATGGAAAATTTAGGGTGTGTGACCTACCGCGAAGAAGCCTTGCTCCTCGACGAACAAAAATCGTCCCCCGTGGAGCAAATGCAAGTGGGCGCAACGATAGCGCATGAAACGGCTCACATGTGGTTCGGCGATATGGTTACCATGAAGTGGTGGAACGGATTATGGCTCAATGAAGCCTTTGCGACCTTTATGCAAATGCTGGCTGACGACACCATTCATCCCGAATGGGATATCTGGACAGGATTTGGTGTGCAAAGAACCTACGCGTTCGCCATCGACGGATTAGTTTCTACCCGCCCCATCGAATTTCCAGTAAAGCGTCCGGTGGAAGCGGAAGCCATGTTTGACGTGCTGACTTACGACAAAGGCGCATCAGTGCTGCGCATGCTCGAGCAATATATGGAACCGGCCATGTTTCAACAAGGCATTACCCACTACCTGCAAAAACATCAATACCGCAATGCCGAAACCGGCGACTTGTGGACTAGCCTGGGAGAAGTCTCGGGAAAGCCGGTAGGGGAGATCATGGACTCCTGGGTTTTTCAGCCGGGATACCCCTTAGTCCGTGCCCAATGGGACCCAAGCCGCAACCAACTCGTCCTCACCCAAAAAAGGTTCCAATACCAAGGCCATGAAGAAGGACAATGGAAAATCCCGCTCTCTATAAAAGTGCGGCAAGAAGACAATACCTCGCACACTTTGTCCGTGCTGCTCGAGCAAGATTCTACGACTATTTCCCTGGCACCGGGCATGCAGTGGATTCATGTCAATCAAGGAGGATGGGGCTTTTACCGTGTAGCCTATGATGCCCATCTGTGGAGCCTCTTAACGGCATCCATCAAGGAAATGACGGCGCTAGAAAGACTCACCCTTTTAGACGACGTGTGGGCATCAGCCCTGACTCATGAAGTGTCCCTCTCCCAAGTTACCGAATCGTGGCGAACGTTGGTTCACGAGCAGGATCCTGATGTGTGGGACATCGCCATGCAAAACATCTTGTTGCTTGACAACATGGGCAATGAGTCCGACCGCGAGGCTATCACCCTTTTCGTCAGAAAAATTTCGATGCCTTTATTCGAGCGTTTAGGATGGGATTTTTCGCCTAATGAAAATGTCAAAACGAAACGCCTGCGCGCTCGCATCATTTTGTCCCTAGGGACCATCGGCAAAGTTCCAGAAGTCTACCGTGAAGCTCATGACCGGCTTTTGGCCCATATCAAGGGCCTTAAACCCGCGGCGCCAGAACTCTTCAATTCCCTTATCAGAATTGTGGCAGAAAACGGCACGAACGAAGACTGGAATTTGTTTTATGAGCAATTTAAAAAGTCAGCCACCCCCCAGGAAACCCTGCGCTATCTTTATGCCTTGGCGCATTTCCCTCAAGATGAGCTGATCATTCGAGCCTTTGAACTCTATTTGTCTGATGAAGTGCGCATCCAGGACGGCATTTATGCGATGGGATCAACTCTGCGCAATCGCCATGCGCAAAAACCAGCATGGGACTTCATTGAAAGCCATTGGGCTGCCATTGCTGCGAAATTTCCGCCTTATATGCTCTACCCTCTGATCGTTCCGATGTCATGGATTGTTGAAGACAGCTTGGCCGATCGCGCTGCCGAGTGGTTTAGGACCCATCCCGTGCCCCCGGCCGAGCGGTTCATTACCCAGTCGATCGAATTTCAAAACGTTCACCGGGCATTTGCCCGGAAATGGGTGGGGAAGATGGCAAACCTCTTGCAATAGGACAAATAGCTTTGGAACCGGCGGGAGCCGCCGGCTCCAAAGCTTGTCAGGGTATTAAATGGGCGTCGGATCTTGAGTATTGGGCAACTCGTCATCCTGTTCATGGGCATTGAACTGGCCGGCTTGAACAAGCACACTGGGAGGAATACGCTTGATCTGGTACAGCGTGTAAAAAATTACGGCGAGAACGATAAGAGGCCCTATCACAATAGGATAGGGGAACGGGTAAATCGTGTACCAAATACCTAAAAGAACCAGGATACTGGCAATGGTGGGAGCCACAAGATGCGCAAAGACGCGTAAATGTCTTTGATGGCGAAAATAAATCGGCAACGCCACATTGGCAATAATATGGCCCACAAAAAGAGCGACCGACGAGGCTGTCACTAATACCAAGAACCCGTTGAAAGGCCCCAGAAGAATTCCCGCAATTAAGGAGACCAAAAATCCCAGACCAGTCACCAACAATACCGCCCGAGTGGGATTGTGCCGAGCATTCACCTGAGCCAAAGACCTAGGGAAAATCGCCCCATCACGAGCCAAGGCGTAAATCATTCGCACCGACCCGTTTACTGGCGCCAAGGAACCCGCTACTAAAGAATTCAGAATAAAGAGAATCAGAAGCCAGCCAAATGCCGGGGCTACATAACGGTTGGCTAAAATTACCCCGGGAATGGACGCACTGGCAAAAGACCCCATCTTTTCAGCCCCCCATCCCACCGTCATGGCATAGGCCATTAACACGAACAGGGAAGCCGCAAACAGAAATGAGGTAATAATTGCCTTGCGGATGGTTTGACGTGGGCTGTGGGTTTCTTCCCCCAAAACAATCGCCGCTGATGACCCCGACATCGAAAACATTGCCAAAATTACGCCCACTCCAATGCCATTGATGCCGTTTTTCGCGAGATGAATATTCGTAAAGACCTCTGTCGTGTTCTGAGATCCAGCCCCGGCGATAATGGCCACACTCGCAATAACCAGAATCAAGATTTCGAATGCACCGGTCCACACCGAGTATTTCAACGAAGGTTGAATGCCTGCATAGGCAAAATAGAGCACAATGCCATCAAACATAATCATTAATACCACCCACGACCAGGAAGGCAATGTTATGTGCAATAATTCCGACAATATGCCCGGTATAAACACGCCGGAAAGAAAAAGCGCCGCATTGGTGAATACCATAAAATACGACAAAAGAAACAACAAGCCAGCAACAATGCCCCATTTAGCATTCATGCCCTGGCTCACATACGCATAAAATCCTCCCGCGCTAGCAATTCGCTGAGAGAATTGGTAAGTCGTGTTAATCATAAAGGCCGCCGCAATAACCGAAAATACGTATGTAAGAGGCAATGCGCCTTGCGCATAACTTGCCGCCCCTGTCATTGTTGCTGCCATGGCTCCAGCGGGGGAAACCAAAGATATCGACTGATATGTTAGTTGCCAAAAGCCCACGGCACCGCGTTGCAATCCTGATTCCATTCCCAATTGGCAGCGAAAATCCCGGTCTCAAGACCGGAAAACGCGCCACCTTCCTCCTTTACGAAGTTGTCGTTTCTTGTTAAAAAATTGCGCTATTAACTCTAATATCCGTAATCCTTAGGGTCAACCCCTGAACGGGCCGTTAATCGGTCTATGACTGATTTTCCCCTGGATGCCAATGTCCCTTATATCTGCCATACATCCAGACATTGTCCGCCGTATTCACTCCTTTTCCAGACACACAACAATTTCCTTTTGCCCCGGCATCCTCTTGGGACGGATTCACGTTGTTCGGCACAACTATCCTCTCGTAGTGTTCACGATCTGCTCGCGACTCTATGCACCGACGATATTTCCTCATGCGCCAAACACCGAAAGAGTTTAAGACCATGTTCGTTGTGAACGGATTTTATCAGAAGGATCCGAAATTTGATTACGTTTCTGTGAGCCCTCTTTAAAGAGTTGTGAAATGCCAAAGGACAAATCCTGGACTAGATAACCCGCCTTGCTACTAGCCTCTCTTACCCATTTGGACAAAACCAGGACAATTGATCCCGCGTGCCAGTCCTCCATTTCCCCCCTAACTTGCCCACACATGATGAAGATATACTCAATAACTCGTTAAAATTCGCTCTTCGGGAGCTTTGGCGTGTCTACCCGAGGTAATTGCTCCTCATGGCATCTCATCATGTTTTAGGAATCATTGTGCAATCGATACAATATCTTCGAGCCAGCAACTATGTACTACGCTCTTAAAGAACTGGACTCTTGCACATGTCAGCCCATTTTGCCGATTTTGTCTAGGAGGTGAGGAACTGAGAGCAAGCATTTCTCCTTCATTGCAATTATGTATGCCGACCGAAGAGGATGCTTCAAAAATGTGGGATTTAGTCAAAAGTACTCCTGATTTGGACTTGAACTCGCTGTATCACTACTTAATGCTGACAACACATTTCCGTCAAACGTGTGTCATTGCCAAAACCGAGAAAGAACTGGCCGGCTTTGCGTCCGGCATGATCCTTCCCCGAGATCCTATGACCCTGTTTATTTGGCAAATCGCGGTCAACCCGTCATTTCGCGCCAAAGGGCTGGGTACCCAAATGCTTGAAGAACTGCTTGAGCGTTCCTATCCTACGCCGGTCAAGCACCTAAGTGCAACCATCACTCCCGGCAACCATGCGTCATGGAACCTTTTTCACAAGATGGCACGCCGCCACAAAGTTCCCATCAAGACCACGGGCAAGTTGGAACGCCACTGGTTTAGCCCGACAAATCATGAAGAGGAAATGATCATCAAAATCGGGCCGTTTTCTTCCATGCCTTGATCGGAATTCCCGTATGGCCAAATTGCTAAGGAGGCGAAACGCATGGCTATTCAAAGTTTCTCTGAAGTGGAGTTATTTACTGAATTAGAGTCTAATGTCCGCAGCTATTGCCGCAGTTTCCCGGCCGTGTTTTCCAAAGCGAAGGGACACAGCTTGTGGGATACTCACGGGAAAGAATACCTTGACTTCTTCTCGGGTGCAGGAGCTCTCAATTATGGTCATAATCACCCTCGCCTGAAACAAGCTCTGCTCAAATATATCGAAGAAGACAATATTGCCCACAGTCTCGATATGTATACAGAAGCCAAGGCCCAGTTTCTTGATCAGTTCTCCGAGATCATTCTCACTCCCCGCCATATGCCCTACCGCGTCATGTTTCCTGGACCCACCGGAACCAATAGTGTGGAAAGTGCACTAAAACTTGCACGCAAAATCACGCGCAGAGAAAGCATTATCAGCTTTACCAATGCGTTTCACGGCATGACGCTGGGATCTTTGGCACTGGGCGGAAACCAGTTTAAACGCGATGGGGCCGGTGTTCCTTTGCCCTTTACAGTACATATGCCTTATGACGGATATTTCGGCCCAGGGATGGATACGATTGAGTATTTAGAACGCTTTCTCCATGATCTCGGAAGTGGCGTATCTTTGCCAGCCGCCGTCATTGTCGAGACCATTCAAGGTGAAGGGGGCATCAATGTCGCCCATGCCCAGTGGTTGCGCAGCGTCGAAAAAATCTGCCGGGAATATGACATTCTGTTCATGGTCGATGACGTTCAGGTGGGATGCGGCAGAACGGGTCCTTTTTTCAGCTTCGAAGAGGCGCAAATTAGCCCCGATATCGTCTGCTTGTCCAAATCCATCAGTGGCTATGGTTTGCCGATGGCCCTCACGTTAATCAAACCCGAACTGGATCAATGGGAACCCGGAGAACATAACGGGACGTTTAGGGGAAACAATCTGGCTTTCGTCACGGCAACCCAAGCCCTCCGCACTTTCTGGCAAGATGACACGTTAAGTCATGAAACCCGCCGCAAGGGCGGGTACGTAAAACAGTTTTTGGACCATCTGTCCACACAATATGCACACGCGTTGCCAGAGGTGAGGGGACGAGGACTCATCTGGGGTTTGGTCGCTGAATCCCGCGATGACTTAGCTAGCCGCATTAGCTCGGAAGCTTTCCGGCAGGGACTCATCATCGAAACCTCCGGTTCCGAAAGCAATGTCCTCAAAATCCTGCCGCCTTTAACGATTACCGACGAGGCATTGGAAATGGGGTTGAACATTTTGCAAGATGCCGCCCGCCGCGTAATAGAATCCCGTGCCTAAGTTTATGCGAAACAAATTTCAATCCCGTCGATGGACAAAGGGCCCCGATTTGCCCGGGGTTTTGGTCCGTTATCCGTTTGGAGGCGATGATTCGTGATTGTCAAAACGTTACAAACCATTCTCGGCAGCCAGGATGCTGTCAAAGCCGACACGTGGACCAGCCGCCGTCTCTTATTGGCGAAAGATGGCGTCGGATTTTCCCTCCATGACACCGTGATGTACAAAGGGACAGAAACTTTCATGTGGTATAAGAACCATATCGAAGCGGTTTACTGTATTGAAGGCGAGGGGGAACTGGAAGAGGTGGAAACAGGCACACGCTACACCATTTCAGCCGGCACACTTTACACCTTAAACGGACACGAAAAACACATAATGCGTCCGAAAGAAGATATGCGCATGATCTGCGTCTTCAATCCGCCTGTGACCGGGCGGGAGACCCATGACGAAAACGGGGTGTATCCTCTCATCACGGAACCCGACACTCCTAGCTAAGACACCATACAGGGCACAAAGTCCCTGCCAAGAGAAAACCGCATCAAAAACTGTCCATCATAATTATCAAGAGGAGGTATGCCTAGATGTCCATTCAAACCGATCCCTATACGTCCCGAGGCACTGAACCTCAGATCATTGAAAGGCAGGACCCTGTGGTGTATACAGATTCCCGGGAAAGCGGATTTCTTAGTGCGAACCAACTTCAGTTCTATGAGGACAACGGATACCTCTTTTTTCCTGACTTCTTTTCTCCCCAAGAAACCCTGGAGTTGCAAGAGCAACAACAGCGTCTTTGGCGAGAAGGTATAGGCCAGGAAGGCCCAGAATATGTGCGCGAACCCGAAAGCGATATGATCCGCTCCATTTTCGCTGTACACCACAATGATCCCTTTTTTTCCGCATTACTTCAGGATCCCCGCCTTGTGTCCCTAGCCCGCCAAATTCTCGGCAGTGAGGTTTATATTCACCAATCGCGGATAAACTTCAAAGCGGGGTTCCGCGGCAAAGATTTCTATTGGCATTCCGATTTTGAGACCTGGCACGCGGAAGATGGTATGCCCCGTATGCGTGCTTTCAGCATCTCTATTGCCTTGACCGAAAACAACCCGTTCAATGGGCCCTTGATGGTAATGCCTGGTTCCCACCGCTATTTCATTTCCTGTATTGGCGCCACTCCCAAAAATCATTACCAGAAGTCGTTGCGAGCGCAGCAATATGGGATTGCGGACGATAACAGTTTGACCTATTTGGCACGCCAATGCGGAATAGAAATGCCAACGGGAACTGCAGGTTCCTTGTTGGCATTCGATTGCAACATCATGCATGGCTCCAACAGCAATATCTCTCCCTACCCTCGAAGCAATGTTTTCGCCGTGTATAATAGCATCGACAACCGTCTTGGCCCACCATTCGCAGCCAGTGAGCCGCGCCCTTGGTACCTTGCGAGTCGGTAAGAAATAGCCGCGTTCTCGTGGACCTCGGCGGCATTGGCGCGAGTCCCAAAGAACATGAACAGCTAAACAAGATGAAGGCTGGCCGCGTTATCAATCCATGGCCAGCCTTCATCTTTTCGTGGCGCACTTTGGTTCAACGACATGGCTCATGTGGAGTGCGTGCGAATCCAAAACCCTCTATCCACAAAATTCGGATGACAGCACACGTCACGCTCCGGCAAAAATGACCCGTCCGAAGAGTCTTTTAATCTTCTTCATTCTCCGCCTTAGGCAAGTTTCGCTCCCATTCCCGGCTATCCGGCACAATCCATAGAGGCAACCGAAATGTCGTTACCGGCAAGGGAACAGGAGACGGAAAAATGGGCCGGTGAAGAGCTTGCGGTAATGGATTCTCACGCGTCATACGAATACTTTTGTTCACAACAATCACGGTGGGAACAAGTTGCATGGACAACCACCTCGCAAAAATTCCTCTAACCTGACAACAATTCTAAACATATTGTAGCACGGACCTCGAGGCAAAGATAAGATGTTTGCCACAACTCACCCTTTGATTAGCCGGTTACAGCAATTTTCGCAAATGAAATCGGGCGCCCAAAAATCAGAGCGCCA
>JAKBWA010000041.1 GCA_021841025.1 Bacillota bacterium
GCACATCCCACGCCAAAGCAACCACAGACTCGATGTTGCGCGAGCGGGTAGGGGGCTTTTGGCAAACCCTTTGCGAGTCCAGCTCATCTAAGTCCCTCGCAAGAATCCCCCGGCTTTAGCCATGGGTAGTGTCAATACTCGATGCTTGGGAGGCAGACACCCAAGAAACGGTCGACCCTTGTACCCAATCCAATGTTGTGACAGCGGCGGCTAAAGATACTGCGCGCGAGGATGCGGGAACCGCCATGTCGACGATCATCAGTCCGGGATAGGGTGGCAACGATTGGAAATGCAATGTGTTAGCGATGGTATAGGCGGCTTGTTCTTCACTGACAGCGTTACTACCGATAAGCTCAATCGTCCATTCTCCTTCCGTAAACACGAGTTTCGTATTGGACCGTTGATTTCCCCCCACTGGATACAAAGTGGCTGGTCGTCCATATTGCACTGTGCCTGCTTGGGTCGATTGATGGGGCACTCGAATTAATCACTGTTTGGATGGTCCATAGCCCGTTAGCTGCCTCCCGCCTGGGAGGCATGGGGCGGAGTGGACGACAGCATCGTCACGCCCCACGCAGCGATTCCTCCGACAACATGATTTCCGTTGATTACGGGCCTATTGATCGCATAAGGCTGCGAGGTTTCTACGAGTTGAATACGCCAACTGGTCGCCGATGCATGGGTTTGCGCGGTTAAATAACCACTGCGGGTAGCAGGGAGAATCGTCGGTCCTCCAATACGAGCCGTAGTGCGGCCCTGAATGGCCTGAAATGCTTGGAGCACCACCGGATTAAACAAAGATGACTCACCATTAGATGAGGACAACGAGGACGCTGTGGATGACTGAGAGGTCCCTGTCGCACGAGAAGTTGATGTGGAGGAGGCTCCTGCAACTGCAATGGATAGCCCATGTGCTTTATGCAGCCAATGCACGTCATGGCTCAACCCATTAATCCATGGCGTGACGCCCAATTGATTTTCGGGATCGGTCAAGACGGCATACACGTGAAACCGATGCGGAGGCCAATGATGGAGCGTGGTAGGGGGCGTCGCGAGAGAGGATGGGGCCGTTAACAGAACTATCTGGCCCGGAGCAGCCGATTGCGCGTCCGCGACGCCGTAAATTTGGCCTTGGTTTATTTTCTCGTCGATTTGTGAGATTGGCGGATTCACGATCGTCGTTAAACCGGTCGGGGATCCCGTATGAGCACGGGCGGAAGATGAACTCGCTGACGGGATGGTTGACTGAGAACCGGGCGACGGGGTGCGGGAATGCGAAGACGATGAGGGGCTAGGACTCGAAGGCCACATCCTGCTAACACAAGACTTCCGATGATTCCTCCGGTGATGAACAGCACACGTTGCATCGCATACTCCTCCTAAAATTCGTCTCCTGCGGAGACTATTCCCCTAGACACAACGCCATGAAGACCTTTGTCGTTACGCGAAGCCGTGTCCATATCCTCGACAAACATGACAGGACGGGGGAGAAGGCACGCCAGCACTAAAATCTGTCATTGAGTGATCGCTCAGCAGGCCTGTTTCGGAGAGCCCCATGGACTATGATAAATGCAGTCATCTAAACTATTTGACGACCATTGAAAATAAGGAGGAATGTGTATGCTGCGACGTATGGCCCTGGCCGTGGCGGGTTCCATCGGATTGACTGGGGCGTCCGTGTCTCCTGTGTTGGCGGCTTCCGCTCCTAGTCCCTATACGAATGGGGAGTTGGTGCAGTTCCAGGGACAACCGCAAGTGTACCAGGTCCGTTCGACTTCCTCAGGACTGGTCCTGGGGTGGATTCCTGCTAGTGCAGCTTTTCAATCCGCAGGGTTTCAGTGGTCCCAGGTGCATATGTTGCCCAATGGCATTCCTCGTCCCAAGAATAAGGAGTGGCTCGCATTGGGTACCTTTGGGGGGCGGGGAGCACTTCCATCAAAACTCCCCTGGGAAACCGGGGCAGTTTCCTCAACCACGTGGATTCCCCTCACGGAGAGTATGCCCGGCTCGGGGCTCATTCGTTATTCTGGTCACTCGGCGATTTACCTCATCACGAAAGAACCCCTCGGTAAAGATTTCCGGATTCGTTGGATTCCCTCCGCGGCGGTCTTTAATGCGGCGGGATATTCCTGGTCCCAGGTCAAGACGGTCCCGAGTAACTGGCTCGTGAAACCTGGGGCTCCCATGAGCCTCATGCGGGCCACAGGTACGACCAAGGTCTATGCCCTCCTCAACGGGGTCCTCCATTGGATTCCGTCCGGACAAGATTTTACGTCTTGGGGATACAATTGGCAGAGTGTCCAAACGGTCCACTATCTGCCGTACCCCGTCGGGGCTCCCCTCACATCCCCTCCGTATTGACAAGATTTCGCCAAGTCCCTGGGAAAAAGAAGTCCCACGGACCATTTTTGATCAAGAAACTTCTTTTCCACGCGTGTTTCATTTACTTAGGTCGTGACATTCACCCAAAATTTCTGTGGCGTAAGGATTTGTATGGCCCCTTGTTGGTTAGCGGGGATGGATAGGCTTCCTGAGGAGTCTGCTTGGGCGGCCGCCTGCAGCTTAGCCCCCTGGTCCCTAACATTGCCAAGTCAGGGTTTTTTCGGACACACCTCTTTCAAGGACTGTGGCGGAATTGAATTGTGCCGTCAGGCCTTGGCCTCGATCATCTGCAACTCGGGACATGAGAACACAGGCAAACATTTCTCCTGCTTCAGATTCCCTATATACCCCTGGCGCATGTCAAGAAAATTCGTGATGGCCCGCAATAATTAGGCCGAGAATTATCTCCAGGCATGGGTCAGTGGCACACCGGACAGATGGTACCACTAGCGAATTAATTTTCGTAGCAATCTTGCTAAACTAAAATTGCATTTTGTATTCTCCTAAGAAATCAATTAATTCATAATCGTATATCCATTCTGTGAATCGTCGGATGGAGGTGTTACACTTGACATATCAGGATCTTTAAGCGAGGTGGACAAACAATGACATCTAATTCAAACGCCATGTTCTTTTGCCAAAGTTGCTCCATGCCTTTGGTGAAAGCCGAAGATTTTGGCACCAATCCTGATGGCAGCCCCAACTGGGACTATTGTTCCCATTGTTACCAAGAAGGTCACTTCACCGAACCTGATATGATGGTTGATGAAATGATCTCCCGGTGTGTTGCGATTATGCGCGGAATGCATCTCCCCCCATCTCAAATCAAGCAAACCCAAGAAGCCATTCCCTGGCTGAAAAGGTGGCGTACACCTTTAGTTTAGCCGTTTGCCAATGCTTCACCACGTCAACAAACAGGACCGCAGTGTCGTTTCATAAAGTGTCCCTTCAAATTGGGGACGGTCACTATTCTAGTGTGGAGATAGTGGAGGGGTTTTCATCAAACGTCGCGGGCATGTTCGACTCATCCCCCAAACCAGGTGAAAACCCTCATGATTTTTTGCACCCGGCTCAAGGCTCCTTTTCTTGCGCGGGAATGTCATCCGGCCACCTATCAACTCGCCACAATCCGCCAAACTTCACAAGAATAACTCCACGTCACAACAAATCGCGGTGTTGTATGTCATGCGATGGTCCATTCACGAAATTCAGACGTGAACAGCCCAGGGGCTACCCAGGCGTATGGCATATGCGAGCAGCCGTTCTGCTCTGGGAAGCTTTGATCCATTTTTTGATGAGAGGATATGACGTATCTCCGACAACAGAATGCCGCAGCACATTGCTTCTTGGCTGAAAAAATTCGCTATACTTTAGATATATCCTTGTGTATATCGCTGATCTTGGTCCATAGGGCCACAGGCGGAAAGGAGCGCTTCTTGTCCAAACCAATTATTGTTCCCTTGCGGCGCGATTTTAGACTGGAAGACAATCCCGCGCTTTATCATGCAGCTTGCGGCGGGCAAGTTATTCCGGTTTATGTACTGGATCCGGCCGTAGCACCGCCCCCGAAATCCGCCAGTTTCTGGTGGCTGATTCAGAGTCTTAAAGCCTTTCGTATGCGTCTAAACGACAGGGGAGTGTCTTTGATTCTCAGACAAGGAGATTACGCCACGATGGTGGCCAACCTTGCCGTAAGCATTGGCGCGTGTCAGGTCGTGTGGAATGAAGGAGTTTTGCCTGGTGAACGAGCACAAGACAGACAACTGAAACAGTTATTAAGCGAGCGGAATATACCCTTACGAATCTATCCGGCTAATTACCTCAGCGCATTTGAAGAAGTCCTGACACAGCAAAATACCCCGTATCGGTTGTATGCGCCGTTCTTTCAACAAATCCTTGCATTAATAAAGGATCAAACACCAAACGTCTTGCCCGAGCCAGATGACATGAAAGGGTTTGGAGTCATTCCCAGCAACAGCCTGAAGTCCTGGGAAAAGGATCTCCCTTCTCATGCAAACACTTTGTCCCGGTACTGGAATCCGGGCGAAGAACATCAAAAAGCCAGTTGGCAAAGATTTTTGGAGACACGCTTGGAGCACTACCATTTAGGCCGTTATAATCCTGATGAAGACGGGCACTCATCCAAGCTGTCGGCGGCCCTTCACTTTGGCGAAATCAGTATTCGCGGCCTTATGAAAGATCTCCTGAACCACTATGATTTGTTCAACACCGCCACCCAAAGTCCTTTTGGCCCTCAAAGCTTCTTCAAGCAACTCATCTGGCGAGAATTTTCGGCGTATTTACTCTACCACTTTCCGTTTTTGGCCAATACGCCTTGTGGTCAAAACTGGACCACTTTTCCTTGGCGGCATGCCCCGAAATCTCTGAAATCCTGGCAAGAAGGTCAGAGCGGATATCCTATTATTGATGCGGGCATGCGCCAATTGCAACAAATGGGATGGATTCCTCACCGTGTCCGTATGATAACGGCCAGCTTTCTCGTCAAAGATCTCCTTGTTTCCTGGCAAGAAGGAGCCAAATGGTTCCAAGAGCAGCTGGTCGACGCCGACGAAGCCAACAACAGCATATCCTGGCAAAGGATCAGCGGCACCGGTTTTGATTATGTTCCTTTCTTCCGCATATATAATCCGGTGACCCAATCCCACAAATTTGATCCAGATGGTGAATATATTCGAACGTGGTTGCCAGAACTGGCTAAACTGCCTCTGTCTCTCCTTCATGCCCCGTGGCAGACAGCTCGCGATGTTCTGGAATCGTTTGGGGTGTATCCAGGCGAAAATTATCCCGTGCGTCTGGTCAATCACGAACATGCCCGGCAAAAAGCCCTGGCAATTTTTTCGGCCTGGAAAAAATCATCCGGTGAGTTGGATCAGCCATGACAACGTCATGCGCATATCCCTGCACAAATTGACACATCTTATCGCTGTGGTGATAACAACTTATGACGAGACAAGAATGGCTTGGGGGACTGGCTTTAATACTCTTTTCGCTTCCAACCATACCCAATCACATTACGCCCAGTCCCCTGAACCCAAAAGAGCGGCACATCAAACAGATCCTCTTGAATCTTGTAGCAAAAGAAGACAAGGCCATTGTGGCGGGCCAGAGGGGGCTTCTTTACTCCGTCTTTCTGCCTCATTCGGACGCCCTTGAAAGGGCTAAAAGACGTGAGAGCTATCTCAAGACGTGGAGCGCCTTCCGCAACCTGGAAGTCACGGGCGTAAAAGTAAGCGTAAGGACTCCTCACATTCGCTTTTTGCCCTCCGGCAAGGTCCGCGTCTTTGGCGTAGTCGGCGAATCCTACCAGCTGACCAAGAAAAACCCCGATTCATTGCCCAAAAATGGCCCCACCGACTCGTTTGGGCTGGGGGTCCGTCATGATTATGAATTAATCTCTAAACACGGACAATGGTTTATTGCATCTGATGCTTTTACCGACCCCTTGAACCAGGACAGCCGACTTCTGCATCAAGCCCATCCCTCCCAAGGATTTATTAAATCACATCAATCTGATATTCCTTCCCCTGGTGCCAAAAAAGCCGTGCAATATGCCGACACCTATTGCGGATCCGCTCCAGGCTGCGGCAATGAGCGCTATTATAACAGTTACTACAACAGCTACAATGGCGAAGGAGGAGATTGCACGAATTTTGTTTCCCAAGCTCTTCACGCCGGGGGCTTTGGGATGACTGCCACCTGGGATTATTCACGGGATAAGGGCGAAGGGAGCCCTGCCTGGGTCAATGCAGAGCGTTTAAAGGATTTCTTGGCAGCATCTGGCCGTGCCACTCTTTATGCATCGGGATCTTACAGCCAGCTTACCAGGCCCTTGGCAAAGTTTCCTGACGGGGCCGTAAACCAGCTGCGTCCCGGAGATGTTATCAGTTACATCGAAGGTGGCAGGGCTGTTCACTCAGCGATAGTCGTCGGTTACGATGCGTTCGGCTATCCGGTTGTCGACACCCACAGTTCAGATCGTTTCCGTGTTCCTTGGGACTTAGGCTGGGATCGCCACACCACCTATGATCTTTGGCATGTCCATTACCCTGGCCCCAAACCTTCTCAAGATGGCGTGCGTCCTCTTTCCATGGGCGCAGGGGACATCATGAACCACAGGTGAGTGAGCATTCCAGGTCCCAGGGGAAAATATTCCCCACGGAGGTAGGGCAGGATAAGATTATCGTAGCGAGACGACAAGGGGTGTCCCGATTGGCCGGTCACGTGAATACCAACAGACTCCACAGGCCTTGACAAATCCAGAATTTCACGGTAACTGGGCATGAAGGCCACCCATCTTGGCCACGGCAGATTGGGTTCCAGAGCAAAAGCCGTCTGCAATGGGGTATATAAATCTCCTGGCATCGGTAACATCTGGCGGGAAAATAACGGAGCCAGAATTTTGACGTCAGCAAAAGGATGAAACAGCCGGACCTTGTGCGCCCGTCCCCACGCCCAGTGCGCGGGCGTCGCACCCAGGTGTTGACGAAGCCATGTCTGGGCTTCTGCTATGGCCTTTTTAATATCCAGTTCGTCCCAGTGAGTCAAGACAGCTGGGACAAGACGCTCTCCCATAATACTCCACCACCTCTCAGGATAAGGGTGAGTTCCTGGCAATCCCGGCCGCATATCACGAAAAAACGGGGTGAAAAGGCGTTCACGGACTGTCCTGGGGACACTCGCCACAGCAAACAAATAGAGTATAGTGGGCGCGGAGCTCTGGATAGTCACCTCTCCATGAAAGTCCCGAAGAATTTGTCGCCACTCCGAGGGAATATCCTGTTCCCGCAGTTTTTTGGCCAATTGATCCAAAGGTTCCGAATAGACATCAAGCTGTATGGCACGGAAGCTCTCTTTGGAGTGCCGCGGAACCTGCTCAATAAGTTCTTGAATGCGCCGGGCCCGTGTTCCCAAAGAATAGCGGCCAAATAGTGGCACTTCTGCCTTGTCGCCCACAACCGGATTGTTGGCGCTGACAATATACCCCGACTGAGGATCAAAAATGCGGGGCATTTCGGTCCATTCCACCCAGCCCAACCATCGGTACTTTTGCGTGTTGCCATCCACAACCCCCTGCCACGGTCCGTTTTCGCGCAAAGGCACACGCCCGGCAGCTATATAACCAATATGGCCGGCATGATCGGCGTAGACAAAATTCTGGGCCGGAACCCACCATTCCGCCAAGGCCGTGTTAAATGTCTCCCAGTCGTGAGCCCGGTCAATGCGCAACACCGCCTGAGCTAAAGGCAGAGGCTGAAAACCTGTCCAAGCCATTGCAATATGATGTCTCGAATCCTCTGAATAAATCACCGGACCCCACTTTGTGTCGTAGCAAATCAATCGTTCATCTTTTTGCCCTCTCACCTGAATAATCTCTTCGCGTCTTTCAATGCTCTTCATTTGGCCATCGACCAGGTAATGCACCTCATCCGCTTCCATGGCAATTCGGTACAGATCTTGAACATCGGGGTCAATATTGGTAACGCCCCAGGCAATATGCTGATTCTGACCGATCACAATGCCTGGGGTCCCTGGCAACGACGCTCCGAATACGTGTAGTGCCCCGCCTTCCAAAAACATTTCATACCAGATGGAGGGCAATTGCGGCATCAGATGCGGATCATTGGCCAAAAGCGGACCGCCCGTCTCCGAATGGCTGCCGTCAACGACCCAGTTGTTGGAACCCACTCCAATACCGCCCCAGGGCTCATAACTGCCAGAATGGGGAACGATGGTAGGAGCGGTGATGTTGATCTGGCCAAACAGCCACTCGCGAACTTCTTGATCGGTCTCGCTGCCAATCTGATCGTAAATCCACTTGGCATGCCAAATCGAGTTAAGCGACCAAGCCAATTGATAGGCTACGGCATTGGTATCCTCTACGGTCCAAGGACGCAGAGGCACCTTCAAAAAGCGATATTCAGGCGGCAAAGGCTGGGTCGAAAAGGCGTAGTTGACACCATCCACATAGGATTGTACATATTCCTTAGTATTCTCCGACCACGTCGTCACAGCCTCGGATGCCCAGCGGCTGATATGGAGCTTGCGCATAAACCGATCAAAGACCAAGGTTTTGGGACCCAACAACTCAGAGAGCTGGCCTAGCGCCAGCCGCCTCGACAAATCCATCTGAAAAGCCCGTTCCCGGCCATGAATAAACCCTTGCACAAACAAGGCGTCCTTCATGCTTCCCGCCTGTACGTGCGGTACACCGATATCATCACGAGTAATCTCCACCACTCCCTCGAGATGTTCCGTGAAAATTTCCTGAGGAAGCTTTTGAACTGGCCTCACCATGCCCAGCCACCGGAACAAATGAGAGCTTCGCCGGAACCCATGCAGCCACAAGGGATAATGAAAGGAAAGAGAATCGACTTCATTGACATGCGACTTACGCATTCTTCACCTCAAAACCATTTCGTGATACCTTTCGGAATACATGTGATGGCAATCCGTGCCCATCCTTCACTTCAATCGTCAGTCCAGACCACTCGCTTGTAGTGTACAATTCTCTCAGCAAAAATACTATGGACCCAGCCCATCCATTGCTCTAATGTTCTCATGCTCTTTTCATGGAAACCTTGTTTACTTGACAAGAATCCGACAACAAGAGATTCAACAACATCATCAGTGTGGAGGAGACTATGCATTTTCTTATCGGCATCTGGAGCGCATTTCTTGGAACGTGGATTCGGATTGGAATACATATTTTTCCCCACACGATCCATCCCATGGTTGTACACTTTCCGATTGCCCTCTTATATCTGGCTTTAGCCGTCGATATTCTGGGGAAATTTGTGAAAACTCCCGAGCGATTTTTGGATCGCGCCAGTTTTTGGCTGACCGTTTTAGGATTCCTTGCCGGGGCCGTAGCGGCAGCAATGGGCGTAATCTCAGAACAATTCGTGAAATGGAACCCCACCACACTGGCAATATTACGGGCTCATCAGCGTGATGCTGTTTTGACTGGAATTTTCGCCTTCCTAGCTATCATCGCCCGCCTCATTGCCCGCTATCCTTTTGCCCGGATGGGTCGTACGAACCAATGGTCATTTTTCCACAGCAATCGCGGACGATCAACGGGACTGTCGACACTCTTTCTGTTTCTGGCAGTGGTCATGATTACTCTAACCGGAACTTTAGGAGGAACTATGGTCTATCACTACGGCGTGGGTATCAGACATGTCAGCTATATTAATCCCTTAAAGAAAAAGTAAACGCCCTGACAATGTTACCCGGCCTTACCCGAATCTTTATTTCATTGCGAGAGATATTTGGCTTGTCTTAGGCATAAGAATAATATGGAAAGAAGATTCCCGACAGTGTCCTGCCGGGCCCATATTATCATGCCATAAGCCTGTCTCGCTCTTATGGCCTGGCGCGAAGGAGATCCGTGGCGGTCATGACCCAAAGAAACCCATGGAAAATACTAGGATTGCAGCCGACGCCAAACACTGAAGAAATTCGCCAAGCGTACTTGCAAAAGGTGCGTCAGCACCATCCTGATCTATATCAAAAGGACTCCAAGGCCCATATGGTCCAGGAAGAAGAAATGAAATGGATTAACTGGGCTTATACCGAGCTTATGACGAACCCCATCACCAGCCTCCCCAGGCCGGATGATAAGGCGGCTTGGTCCCCTCCGCCACCCCAGGAGTCCTCCCGCACACCTTGGGTCATGTGCCCCTGGCACAATGAAAAAGCGCGTGCGTATTGCCTATGGTGCCACACCCCTTTATGTCCTTCTTGTTCTGGGTTCAATCAACAACTTTGTTCCTTTCATTTGCGCCAGGCCCAGAGAACGAAATTCAAGCGTAGAGTCATGGGAGAATGGGGAGGGCTTATCTTGATCGTTGTTTGGGGAAAATTATGGCCGTGGGCATTATCCACTTTATTGTGGAGTATTTTGGGCTACCTCGCCATTCTCGGCATCTTAGAACTCCGGCGGTTTAGATACTTCGGCTGTCTTGCTTGGTTATTTATCCCTTATAGCTTGGTATTGGCGGGACTCTACCGTTTATATGACGGCCTCAGCCAGTGGAACAAAGAAGCAGGGAATATTCCCCATTAATAGGCTCCCCCTTTTCTATACTCCAGAGAAGTTTGTGGCAGCCTTCAATCTTCAGCCGTTCCTTTTGTGCCCATTTCAGATATATTAGAATCAAAAGAGTAAACCTCCAAATGTCAAGAGAATGGCAGGAGAACTTATGCAAGAACCCATCATATCCGTCATTATTCCCACAATTCATTGGTCTACCGTTGGACGAGCGCTGAGGTCAATTGCGATGCAAAGTCCCGGATTCACCTCTCGGACCGAAGTCTTCGTTATCTATGACGGCAAGCCTCCTGTAAGTGAACCATCTGAGAATCAATATCCTTTTGCTTTACATGTCCTTGGGCTCTTGCCCCGGCAAGGTGCGGCCACAGCGCGCAACGTGGGCTTGCATTTTGCCCGCGGCCACTATATTGCCTTGCTGGACGACGATGACGAATGGCTGCCGAATCACCTCGCCCGAACAATCCCTCTGTGTGAAAAGACTCAAGGAATTGTTTACACGGATGCCGAACTCTACCATGTCCAAGAAGGATGGCACAAGCCCTTTCGGTTTGCCTACCATCCGGCCATGCTCACTCAAACCAGCCCGGTCATCCCGTCTACCATGGTGACCTTGCGCAAAACTTTTTCCGACGTAGGATTCTTTGATATCCAAATCCCGGCATATAGCGACTGGGACTGGGTTTTGCGAGCGAGTCGTCTCGGGCTTTCTATCACCCGCATTCCTGAGGTAACCGCCAACTACTACTTTACCCCCGACTCTACATCGGCCCGTTCCCAGAATCTGATTCCCGAACTGCGCGAGCTCTGTCACAAACATCACCTCAATAAGGTCCCAGTCGCTAATTTTGCCAAGATGATAACAGACCCCTGGTTCCAGCGTTGGAGGATTCCCGGGTCATAAAACGTTGGGAAATTATGGTTTTACGGTCGAAGAATCCGCCACGCCAGGATCCTCTATAAAAACATTGCGCGCTGCACCCAGCCCGAACAGGGCCATTATCACGACCACGATTACCAACACGATCAGGGGAAGAGTCCATGACCTTGTCCAGCTATGAAGAATCCCGATGACAAGCGGCCCTGTTGCTGCTAGCAAATAGCCGATCGATTGAGCCATGCCGGATATACTCCCCGCCTGTTGATGCGTATGAGTGCGCAAGCTGAAAAAGGCTAAGGCCAAACTAATGCTGGCCCCTGCGCCAAATCCGGCAAAAATCACCCAGATGACGGCAAATGTTACCCCAGGCATCAGTAACAGTCCGGCGTACCCCATCAGAAACAAAGAACTAACCAGGGTGACCAGATGCTTCTGTTGTTGATGACGCCCAGCAATAATCGGCACAATGAAGGTGGCAGGAAGACTGACAATTTGCATCAGCGAAACCATCCATCCGGCCATGGACATGCTCATCCCGCGTTCATGAAGCAAAGTGGGCAACCATGCCACATTGACATAGTACAAAAACGACTGCAGCCCCATGAAGAGGGTAATTTGCCATGCCAGACCCGAATGCATCAGTCTGGAAGGACGAGATTCATCGGGCACGTGATGATTACGTGCGAGAGGAAGCCAGACAACCAAAGCCGCCAAGGTTAGCACAGCCCAACTTTCTAAAGATCCGCGCCAGCCCAGGTGCAATTGCCGTGATAAAGGCACACTGATTCCCGAGGCCAATCCCGCAAACACATTCATGGTTGTCGTATAAATTGCGGTCATGAGTCCAATTTTAGTGGGGAAGTCACGTTTAATCAGACTAGGCAGCAAAACATTGGCGATGGCGACGCCAGATCCCACCAGAAACATGCCGCTTAAAAGAGTCCAGGCCCCTCCCGCTGATCGCAGCAAGGTTCCTAGCAGAAGCAACCCGAGCCCAGCAATCATGGTCCGTTCCAATCCGGCCCGCCGGGCCCACCTGGGAGCCAAAGGAGAAATCAAGCCGAACGCAATTAAGGGAATCGTTGTCACGAGTCCAGCCAAAGACTCCGAAAGTTTACTGCCGTTGACGATTGCCGCAATCATAGGGCCCACACCAGTAATAGTGGGCCTCAAATTAGCCGCCATCAATATAACACAGAGAATCAGAAATCCCGGTCGAGAAAAGTTGTTTTTTGTAATCGTATTCCACCTCTTGGCCATAGCCGTCTCATTTTACCGCACGACTTAATGACACTCAAGAAACCCCAAGGCATAAAGGGTCAGCATGAAATCTTTAAAACCCAAGGTTTTCCGTCTAAGGAATAACGTTCTTCGGCAGTATTTGGCAAGATGATTCCCTTTGAGAGTTGTTGAACGGTTGCGTTGATTCTTGTGTGTTTTTTCGTCGTCCTCCCCCACTGGGTTTTGGTTGTCATGCGTTGACGAACAGAGGCATTATCGCACACTCTCAAGTGGCAAAGGTTTGTATCTTCTACTTGTCAAAGAACTCAAAAATTGGACCTTCCTCGACCAATATTTCAAGACAGCCAATCCTCAAGGAGAACTGGGGCTTAAACTGGGGGTGGATCCTTTTTCCGGGCTTGGCAACGAAGAAGGAGACGAAGGGATTGATGACGAGCTCGACGACAGAGAGGGTGAGGAATGAAAAGGCATGGAGCGAAGAATTTGGGGGCCATTGCGCCACCAATACCATCCAACAGGAAGATAGACGGTGTGAGACGATGTGTCGGCCTGATATGTCAAAGCCAGAAGCGTTTGATTTCCGTTTTCGACAATGAGCTTCGGCGCTCCCGGATGCAAGGACTGATAGCCGGCCAAGTCAATGGGCAAGGACGCGACGGCACCCGCCTGGCTGTCTTGGGCACTATACGTTAGTGTTTGAGCATAACGAGTCACTCGTTTAATTTCAGATTCCGGCAACACAACACTGGCAGCCTGCCCTCTTGGGTTAATTTCGATTCGGTAAGTAAGGGTTTGAGAATTCCACAAGCTCATGACCTTGTTGGGAACCGGTATTTGGCCGATTAATCGAAAACGGACTGTGCGCCAGCGTCCTCTGTGCAAATTTGTGAGATTGAGAAATGGTCCATTTTCGTTTAATACGACGGAGTTGATCCCAACTTGGGTATTGAATAACATGTTGGCTTCGTCCAGACACTGTTGGATCAGAGGTTCGGATGCAGATCTCACCGCAGGACTCGGCAAAGACACACTCTGTCCTGGACTAATTTCCGGAACGGGATAGAGTGTCTGTAATCCCCCGATGTAAGGCGACAATTCAGCCGCCAAAGGCATCACTGAAGACGCACTCATTGCCCCTGTCATCATGTTCACACTGAGCCATGACGTGTTCTGATTTCCTAAAATTGACAGATAGGCGTTATTCCCGCTTAAATTGGTCAACTGGACCGTGCCTTGAGCCACATAGCTGCCGGTAATCGTCTCGTTACGAGCCGTGAGAACAACCACATTTCCGGGGCCTTGCAGGATTTGCAACATACTGGTTTGTCCACTTAGCAAGGCCTGTAATTGAAACATCACTTGGTAATATTGCGGTTGATAAAATGCCACAGGGTTAAGACTCAAAGGATAGTCTGGACTTAGAAGACTTGCAGCCTGGTTTCCCGTTACGATGTGCACATGGGTACCGGCAAACACGGGCGTTGTCGTGGTGGTTATTTTCGTCGGCGTCAGTTTTACCGTTTTCGGGGCCTTCCTGTGCTGTGGCACAGGTGTTCTGTGTCCCGTAGAACGTGAAGCCTTGTCATTTGTCGAGGCCAACCCTCTGTGAGAAACTAATGCCCCATAACGAGGATGCCCCACCGCCACGGCTACGGCACTGCCCATAATTGCGGCCGCAACGGACACTACCGCTATCTGCACTTTCATCGACCTTGACTCCTCTATGGTCTATGACCATCGCAATCTATACTTACAGCATAACGCCATAACGCGGGATAAGGTTACACAATTTGAGGTAAAATCGAACAACTTGACAAAATATCTCCGAAAGACGTCCAATCAGCGGGTGACGTTTTGGATCTCCTGTGTTTCTCAAACCTGATCATGCTTGAAAGCTTTGGAGAAAGAGTCAAAGGTCGGCCGCGGTCAAAAAATTCCCCAGCACATCTTATGCACCCACACGAATCCTCTTTGTGCCTCTGTTTTCACATAACTTCCCAGTTGTCGGGAAAGACTGAGGGGGAGAAAGATCACCCGGCAGAAAACTCCAGAGTGTCTGCCCGGATATCCGATCATAATAAATCGATGATAAAAGGAGTTGATTTGTGTTGCCTGACGCCCCTCGTTCCGTCATGTTCGCCGTAGTAACGATAAATCGTGCCGCTATTGGAGGTGGAATGGCGCCAATCTTTTACGCTGAAGACGCTGCCGAACGAGACCGCATTGCGCTGTGGTTATCTCGCATCACCAATTGCATCGTCCATGACTTACATGACGGTTCTTTAGCCCTGATCGTTAACGCAGCCGCCCCCAAGAAATCATCCTCATCTTCGTCTCACCAAGGCGGTTAGGGTTGTTCCGTCAAACAAAGTTTGAGGGCTAGCTGAGAGGGTCCTATCCCTGCTAAGCAGATTCGCACAGAGCAGTATGTTTTATCTTGACAACAGAGGATGGAGCCGCATTTACTGTTTGCGGCTAAATACGCAGGAGTTGAGACATAAGACAGACTGGGAACAAGGAACCCGAGTCGAGAGTGGCAATAGGCCAGCACTTTCTATCTGCCCAAAACGGTTGCCTGGCACGTGTTGGCGCATATGAATCCAAACTTTTTCCACACAATTTGCGTTTTTATGCTCACGCCCATGCAAAGTCGCGCCAGAGCGCGCCCCCCCCCATGCCCACATTCTCGGCCAAATGATTCCCGCCCCAGGTCCAGAGCCCAGAGAGAGAATAAAAACACCAAAGCAAACCCTCGCTCTAGCGGCCGAATCCACATGACCTCTTATTGTGGAAGGCTTGAATCGCCGATTTTAGGCCCAGCTAAGATTTCCGTTCGCCTTAAGGAAACGTAGGGGGAATATCGCGCCGTTTAGCTTCGCGGTACAGGACGCTTGTTTCAACAGCGATCAAGGTAAGAACGCCAGCATAAAGGATAATAGCAAAAAACTGTCCAATGATAGGAACCAAATTGAATAATGAAAACAAGACGGCCGCCACAAATAACATTAAAACGGTCAGGCTGGCTACTCTGAGACTCTCTCCTTTATGACGCCAGACCCAGGATAAGCTCTCCCTCAAACTTGGGAGAACTCGCTGCTGATCAAAATATACAGCCCCCATCCAGTACAAGACGGCCGCCAACCACCAGAACATGAGAGCAAGAGTAATGATTGTGCTGACAATGCCCACAATCACGCGGAGCACGAGGGCGTTATGCCCAAGAAAGGCCAGGAAAAAACTAATCAGCAAGGACACCGTCAGAACGACGGCCGTTCCGACAATGATTCCCACCACTAGCCCCAGGCTTTCCCAGAAAAGGCGGTACCCATGACGAAAAAAAGCCAGCAAACCGCTCTGTGTATCGTTCATCTTCAGGCTGTCGGCGACTCCACCGTATAACGCCCCAATCACAAAGGGAAATACGACCAAAACCATGGTTAAGTACGTCAGTATCAGTTTTAACGCAAGCCCGTGAGGCAGAGGCGGAATATTAGACACCGTCATCTTACTAGGATTCAGCCCCTTGAGCCATTGTTGGAATCCCGTTCCCAAGCCGCGCACGGCAACGAGTTGGAACAAAAACAGAATAAATAGATACCAAAAGGACAACACCAAATTGCCAGGTTTTTGAGCAAGGTGTCGCCAGGTTTGGCGAAGAATATTTGTGGCTGACAAAATTTCCCCCTCTTCCTTTGTCGGTCCTCATCTAAGCGCGATGGGGAGGCACACAACCCCAACCCCAGCAATATCTTAGGACATCTCTGTTTGCGCTTTTTCCGTCTCTTTCGTCTATGAGATGCTCCCGGGGTTGAATCCTTTTCTAACCGTGCTCCTATCCGCACCCCGTCTAAAGGCATTATATAACACTTCGCAAAATGCCCGTGTAGCAAATGCTTGCAATCTATTCCAACCATAGCAATAATGAGAATGGTTCGCTACTAAGTTATGAGGATGATTCCCTGTGTCTACCGTCCTAATCGTCGATGATGAGCCGGGCATACGCTATATCGTCAGCATGGTTATCAAACAATGCCACCTTGATTCTCCTGACATTCCATTAAATGCTATTGCGGCAGGTAATGGTAGTGAAGGACTTGATCTTTTATCCCGTTACCGTCCTGAGTTGGTAATACTCGACAACTGGTTACCCGACATGAATGGCAGTGAATGGCTGGAACGCTCAGCAAGGATTTGGCCGTCCACCGTCATTCTAATCTCTGCTTCTGCTCAGCTCGAAAAAATAGCCCGGACACACCCGAGAACCGTTGGCATACTGTCCAAGCCTTTCAAATTAGACCAGTTGCGTTCGGCCCTTCAGGAGGTCTTGGACCCGCACCCTCAAGCACGATACCCAAAGACACTCGGATTTGAACACTAGAGATAGACCAAATCCTAAATAGGATCTGCCCTTTTTAGGATCGGGTAACGAATGCTCGCTAGAGTGCTAGCCGCATCTTTGTGGTCAGCAGTCTTTCCACTCTGCCTCAACTCGCGTGTAATCCCGCTGAAAGAACTTTACCTATATAACATAGCCTCCAATGCCGTCCCAAATCTAGGCGGCCCCATGGACACCTCAACGGCCCTCATTTTTGTCCGTATAGGCGTTGCGATTCCAGAGCATAGGCACTTTTAAGAAAGGGATGTCCAGTTCACCCCAAATCTATCGCTTTAGACTGTGGGTTTTTTGGCAACGTCACGACGACAACCGTTCCGGGCCTTTGATCTTCAATCGTAATTTCACCGTGATGCTGTTGCACAATCCGCCGGCAAATTACCAGCCCCAGGCCGTGTCCGTCATCTTTGGACGTATAGTAAGGATGGAACAAGAATGGACGAAGGGCATCGGCAATTCCGGCCCCATTATCCGATATCCGCAAGATGACATAACTGTCCTCGTCTTGGATCGCAATTTTGATTTCCCCGCCTCCATCAACCGCATCGCGGGCGTTGCCAAGCAAATTGCGTATCACCTGACGAATAGCTTTTCTATCCCCTCGGCTCCAAAGCGGCGCGCCGCGAATCATTAAATGAATACCCTTGCACGCCAAATCCTCTTGAAATTCGTCAGCGACCTCCCGGCATAATCGCGTCACATCAAAATCTTCGAAGTGCAGGGCATTTTGATATCCATGTAAAACATCTTCCAAACGGTCACTGAGCTGCATCAACAATTCTATGGTTTTATTCAACAACGGATGAGAATAAGCCTGGGATAATAACTCTTGGTAGCCAATGGCTACTGTCAGCGGATTTTTGACTTCATGAACGACTGAAGCCATGACAAACTGATTTTCCTGGTCAGCCATGAGATGCAGCAACACTTCTGTCAAAAATCCGACCCACGATATGGTTATAGGCTGGCTAAATCCTAGCCGGATTGTTCGTTGGTCCCGTTCCTCTTGGTAAATATAACCCTCCTTGGGCTCATCTCCCATTTCGGCACCGTCCAGGGCCACAAACTCCAAAGGTAATTGGGAGTGGCGACACCAAGACCAAAACGATTCCAGCACCTGATCTTGCGGATTCACGGCAATCATCCCATCTTTCCTATCGTGTGATTTTGTAGGAAATACTTAGTCCCAAAATTCACTCAAGCGATGCTTCTCACTTGACGGTTCAATTCAGGGGGGGATAATAACAGATACATAAAAGCTTCAAATCTCCCCAAGGAGACAACGATGTCTACTATAGACTTATTTGCAGTACAACCTTATATGACACTTGCTAACTATGCGACACTAGATAAATTTTACCATAAAGTGGATTTTTTGATGAAGAAGATCGCGGCTCGGCGCGATCCCCATATTCCTGCCCTGGTAGTCTTCCCTGAAGATCTGGCTACATTTTTGGTATTATCGGACAACCTGGATCTCATTCAAGGCGCAAGTACTATGGACGAAGCCTTTTCACGGATTGGGCGACAGCTGTGGCCAGCTTTGTTGGAACAAATGCTCACTCACCACACGCTGTCGCTCCGCAAGGCCTTCTTTCTGTTAAGCGCGCCCAAAACCTGGAACATTTGGTATAAGACCATGACCGAGATGGCGCGACGTTACGCTGTGTATCTCGTTGCGGGCAGTGCCTTGCTCCCTGATAATGCCAACGGATATCAATCCGGCACCATCACCCCTCGGTCCAACCGTGTATTTAACTTCAGTATGACCCTTAATCCTTTGGGAGAGGTCATCCACACCACACGCAAAGTCAATTTGGTGCCAACGCAAGAAGACACGCTCGATTTATCACCAGGCCCATTGGCTGAGGCTCTTGGCACCTTCACGATCGACAACGTGAGCTGCGCCACCCTTATTTGCTATGACGGTTTTCGCATCCCGCACACTGCCAAAGAGCCGGGATTTACGCCACTATTGCCATTTCTGGACAAGCAAGGCACTCGCATTATCGCCCAGCCCTCGGCTAACCCTTGGTGGTGGCACGAATCCTGGCCTTTTAATCCCAACATGACCCGCAAGGAACAATGGGTGAAGGAAGGTGCCTTCAGCTTGCTCCATCAGCTCTCAAATATTTCAGCCATTGTCAACCCTCAGTTGTTATTCCACGCCTTGGATATTCATTTTGATGGCAAAAGCGCGATTTACGGTAGAGAAGGAACCAATGCCGTCATCTTAGCGCAAAGCCCCTATAGTGATCCCCTTCCCTCCTCGGAAGATCTTGTATGGTTTCGCTGGCGCGATTGATATTTGCCATTTTTTACCTTATGATCTATGATGTAGCCATTGAGGATTAGACCCTGGGACTTATCCTTCAAAAAGAATTCATCGGCATGTCGGGTCACAATACAGAGGACAGCGAAGTTCTTGGCCTTTGAACAGCAATAGCATTAGCACAGTCCAGGCCCAGCTCAGCGGTGTGACAGATTGCTCGTTGGGGGAATAGCTTAGAAATCTAGGTTCCCTCTGCACATTTTAACCGTTGACGCTGAGTGTCACTGGTCAATTGGGTGTAATGGGAATTCACAAATGCCTAAGGTCCCTGAAAAAGCATACATCTAATTATTTGCCTGAAAGCGATATGGGACGCCCCCAAAGCGAATCAATGTAGGAGGAACTGCCATGCCCGGCCCCCGCCTCGCCATTTGCCAGATAGTCTACGTGCGTGAATTGGATAAGGCCCTGGCCCGTGCTAAGGAGTCCGTTCGCCAAGCAGCTAGCCGCGGAGCGGATATCGTTGTTTTTCCGGAATGGTTTTTAGGTCTTAATCCGGTAGAGGTCATACCGAACCGATTTACCGAAAGTCTTAGTCTGCTGGCCCGCGAACTGGGTATCATGATTATCACCGGCAGTCTGCGTGTTTTGGACAATGAGACAATCAAAAAGCAACAAAAAGGTTTGGTTATCGACCAGGACGGAACCATTGTCGGCACTCAAACAAAAATGACATTTCAACCGACCGAACGTCCCTGGTTTGAGCCGGGAACGGGCATTTCTGCAATCCATACCCGTTTCGGGCGCCTCGTTATTTTGCTGGGATTAGATGCCTTGGATCCCACCCTTTGGGAATCGACTCGCAGTTTGCAGCCAGATATTGTCGTCATGGCCACGAGCCCTCACACTGTGGCTGAAAGGAACGCGTTGCAAGACTTGGCGATAAACCACAGCCTGAATATGCAAAACACGATCATCGTGGCACCCTTTCTGGGCCGCTTTGCCGGACAAAATTATATTGGGGGAGCTGTGATAGCCCAACAAGGCCGGCTTGTCAGCATGGCTGGAGACGATCCCACCTTATTGACGGCTGAAGATCCCCAAGCTCCTTTGATTCAGCTGGGAGTGACCGACATTTCCTATTACACTCCCTTGGCAAATGTTCCGCCCGGACTCAAGACATATGCTCGCAAGGCCAAGGAACCTGAAGGCGAAAAGAAAGTGTTAGTGGATTGGGGAGCCAACATGCTGCAGGACGCATCTGACATCGGGCGTCAACTTCTTCATGCCGCCCAGGATAATCCACGCTGGCTGGCCTTGGCGCCAGGGATTCCAGCCGAGCCAT
Source organism: Bacillota bacterium (assembly GCA_021841025.1). GTDB lineage: Bacteria > Bacillota > Sulfobacillia > Sulfobacillales > Sulfobacillaceae > Sulfobacillus. Next base: position 20,589 of record JAKBWA010000041.1, read on the forward strand.
CTCAACTGGAGTCTTTGCTTGAAGCGGGTTGCGCCGGCTCATTCCTTTACCCGGCCCTCAGCCGCCATCTCCCCTATGATGAGGATGTAATTGCACTGACAGGGGTGATTAATCGCTTTAAGCGTCCTGTTTTGATTCATAGCTCTTGGGGTCCTGCCCCATTGCGACTGGAGAGTCCTCTGTTCTGGGACGAGTTTATTCAAAAACTTGACGGCGTTCCCGTTGTTATGGTGCATTCTGGAGCCGTTTCTCCTTTTTGGGATGAGGTCATTATGCTCGCCCTGCGCTACCCTCAAGTCCTGCTGGAAACGTCGTTGATTTCCCTGGAACTTTTACAAAAAACCCTCAGTATTATCGGCCCGTCTCGCCTCGTTTTCGGAAGCGGCGGCGCGGAGAGTCAATTCTTGGATGAATGGCAAAAACTCGAATCGCTCAAGCCCTTGCTATCGACTGCAGAATGGACCGAAATCTCCGGCCAAAGAGCCAAAGGGCTGTTTTTTGACACTCCTTGGGCTCACAAAAGCAACAAACTGTCTGTTGTACGCCGTCAGCCAGGCTGAGTTTTTGGTTTCTCATTGTCTTTTCCACAGTTTTATTAACAATTGTCCACAACCTGTAGATATCTTTTTTCACCCCCGGTTAAACTGGCTTGCCGTCATGGAAAGAACAGGGGAAGAATATCCACAGTTTTTCCTCTGTGATGACCCAAGATGGGTTTAAGGGCCTTTCGGCGCACGCCAAAAGGCCCATTTTACCTTGACGCTCGAATCCTTGGCCTTCTTGTCATTGTTGTATAATCAATTATCGAGGAGGTTTAAGGAATGGAAGATTCGCTCTCGGAAAAAGTTCCGGTAGTGGACTTGCGGGGACAGACTTTATCGCCTTGCAGCTGGGCCAAGGCCGAGCAAAATCTTCGTGATGGATTAGCCCGTCTCATTGACGGAGTGCTTCATCTTAACTATCGCCCGTTAGCTTACCGAAAAATCTACCGTCTGGTGCGTGAACGCGACGGCTTAATTTGCGCTTGGTGCCATGGCCCAGGATCAACGCTGGAGCATGTCTTGCCGATCTCCTGGGGAGGGCGCACCACACCGGACAATTGCGTTATCGCTTGCCGGGCGTGCAACCACTCCCGAAATAATGCGCTGCCCTCGCAATTTATTGCCTGGACAGGATATAAGCCCAGTCACCCCGTGATTCTTAGGATTTTACGCAACGAAGAACAGGCCTTGCTTACGGCCAAAGCATCTCTTGGCACTCGGCCCATTGAATCGTGCGCCAGCAAAGAAGAGGCGCAAATTTGGGTTTCTTTCCGGCAGGGCATGTTTGACTCATCGAGACCAAAGCCCCCATCAGAGCCCATAAGCCGCCTGCATCCGGATCCTAGGCCCTTTTTACAGTTCTTTGTTCCCTAGAACTACGTTGACGCCTTGTGAATTCCTGGCCTCCAACTCCCCAGTACCGCCAGCGCCAGGTTTTGCTGGGACCGAGGGACGTGAATTTTAATGGCTTGCGGTGTGCCATGCCCTGTCCACAACCCGTAATACGTAAATTGGTTGCCTTTTTGATACAGCCATTCCCGAACATGGTCTCCCACGTTTGGCATAGGCTTAGCGGCCGCCGGAAGTTGGCGAGGACTAAGTCTTGACAAAAACCACAACCCGTCATCTTGGTTGGGGCGTCTTTCCACATATCCCCGGTGTTTGTCCGTAGCATGCCAATTCGCAGGAATGGTGACACTTTCACCATGACTTTGGACCACCTGCCAATGGCCCTTTTGGGTTCCAATCCACACCGCACCCGCTACAATACAGGTGAGAACCACTAAGCCTGCCGTCACGACAATGCGATTTTTCATCTCCGCCTCACAGGACAATTACCCTCCGTTCTCCTTAAAAATACACCGATCTTCATAAATTTTCTTTCCTTCCGCCACGTGACTCCACAACTGTAATATCATTGCGTCTTCCCGCCTCTTTAAAAGGCAAAGAGACATGACGGGTTCTGCCTTCTTTCATTATTAATGATACACTGCAAATGGTTAGTGTGAGGACGAAATTTTTTTCAATGATGTGATCGAACCTTTTAGTTGCAGGATTCAATTTTCAGCACGCATCGTCTTAATCTGGCATCGGTCAAGGTCTTGAGGAATCCTTGCATGCCACAAAACGTCTACCGTGAAAATGGATTCACTCCCTGGTGTCAATAGCTGCACCGGATGCCAGCACCTAGGGCCAGGGGGCATCTTGGGCAATTATTACGGAATCCCCCAGGGTGTCACGGGAGGTTGATTTTTTCCAAGACCTAGACCTTAGGAGCAAAGAGTACCAGATTCCAAGAAAAGCAGAATCCCACCGGGTTGACGAATATTCTTCACGCTGCTCACTTCCTATATACTCGTCAACCCTAGGAATCGAGCGTAAAAATTGGGGACTGTGATTAGATAACCTCCGAAACAATGCGAGAGCGATTTCGCATCCCTTGTATCAACTGCTCCAGCCTCTCCTGAAAGGCTGGTTCGAGATCGCGCCAAGTGGTTATCGAGACCTTGGTAACCATGTCATCCAGAGCTGCAGCGGTCATAGCGAGTTGATAGTCGGCATCAATGACAAGTTCCAGGATTTGGTCGTTGTTGCGGATTCTGTGGTAGACGCGGTCCTCGCCTGGTGCTTCCAAAGCCTGAATATGGGCTATCATTTGTGAAACATTGTCCGCCAGTTGCTTTAAATGACGCAAGCTTTCCATCTCTTCAGGCCGGGGAAAGGGATGGTCACGACTGGGCACTCCCACCAAACGACCTTGCTCCTGATAGACTGATCGCCAGCGATTAGCCGCCCGAGACAGGCTGTCCGTCAGCTGATTACGGATAACTTGATCAAAGGCGCGCATGGTCTGAGCCGAGGCATAGGGATTGACATCGCGGCTTTCCTTGAAGAACTTCGCCACAATCACTGGTAGCTGTTCGTGACGTTCCACAAAACTGCATCACCTTTCTACAATAATTCCCCGTCGATTAGGAATAGATTTTCGTTCTTTTTCCTCAACGTTCTGAGGACACTGGCGGGGTCATCAATGGTCCCGTGTCGATTAAAGGCGACGAACCTTGAATAGTAAAGCCCGTGCCATTAATCATATTTGGGGCCGTCAAAAGACCGCGCTCAGCCATGATCATCGCAATATAATAGCGTATGGCGGTTTCTTCATTAAGTCCGAACGCACGCAGCGAGATCAGCTTTTTCATTAATTCGTCTGCAGGGGCCACCAAAACCTTCACGTTATTCAAGGTAATGCCGTAGGTCGAAAGAAATTCCTGAAGGTGAGCGGTAACAAGCTCGGTAATGTCATGAATCTTTTCATTTATCTGTTCCAAAGGCGTAACTTGACAAATTTGATTAATGGCCTGCTCGAGAACCGGGGCCGCATAAGTGTTCACTTCAGAGGTCTTAATGAAATGGCCCTGGTAGGGCATATGTTGGACGACATTCAGGGCATCATCTTTAGAATCAACATGAATATAGTAATCGACTTGATAACGCAGCTGAGCCATTTCACTGGACAAGGCCTGCCCTTCCGCGCGAATGACCAGCTTGGCCCGGTTCACGTAGATAGCCTCATATTGCCAGGGCGACTGTCCGCCGTAAAACGCCTGCTGAATGGCTCCTACCAAAATGTGTTGCGGCGTATCTACTTGGTATTGACCGGTTTCATAGACATTTAAAATCGCCCCACGGCTTTTCAACACACAAAAGTGATTAGATTCCACAGTCAGCAATGACCCATTGACGATATCGTTGCCGGGATAGTGATAGAGCAGCACATCCGGACCCATGATTTCTTCGCCATTGCCGGTGAGAGTCGAGATGACGTTACGTATAGCCATTTAACTTCCTCCTTGTTGACATCTTAACTTCTCTTTATTTTTTTGGGCTTTTTGAAATGTTGAGGTGTACCCTCATGCACCAGTATACAAGAATCCCTCAATCAGCATTGGGTTTTGTTATAATAATGCCAATGACGACACAACTCAAACCGCTCAAGGACCATGATGCGTTTCCTGGACTTCAGAAGGTATCTTTGTCGTCGTTGCGGTAGTGCCAATGGAGGTTTGTGATCATCTGAAGTGGACAGCCGTAAAAAGACAAAACTGACTTACGCGGTGAATTCGCGAGAATCCCAGTGAGGGGCCCTCTTTAGCATCCATCCGTAAGGAAGTGACGTGTTAGATATATAGCCGCTGGCTCGAGGGCTCCACCTTGAGCATACCTATTGTAGAAAGGGGGTTCAGGGCAAACAGGGTTTGAGCGCATAGAACATGGTCAAATACGCTCAAGTCAGGAACGTTTCGAAATGTCTAAGGGTGGGACGATACCGTGATCCAGATCATAAGGAGTTTCCTGATAGACATAATAATTAAGCCAGTTGAAGAATAGAATGTGAGCATGAGAACGCCACCGCATGATGGGGGTTTTAGTGGGATCATCGCCCGGAAAATAGTGACGGGGCAAGGAAATGTCCAGGCCTTTAGCCCGGTCTCTCTGGTATTCTGCCAGCAACGACAAACGGTCATATTCGGAATGCCCACTCACAAAAACTTGCCGTCCGTCCTTCGTGATAACCATATAAACTCCAGCCTCCTCGGAGTCCGCAATCAATTCCAGCTCCGGATGACGAAGAACATCCTCTACGCGAACCTCTGCATACCGGGAATGTGGCACAAAAAACTCATCGTCAAATCCGTGCACTAAATTGACAGATTTCAGCACCCGGTGAGAAAAAACCCCGAACACCTTATGATCAAGGAGATACTTCGGGATGCCAAAATGGTGATATAATCCAGCCTGCGCAGCCCAGCAAATATAAAATGTGGACGTCACATGCTCCTTTGTCCAGTCCATAATCGTTTTCAGTTCCGGCCAATATGTAACGTCTTCAAATCGCAAGTGTTCTAATGGCGCCCCCGTAATAATCATGCCATCAAAGAATTCCTCTCGCAGTGTGTCAAACGTCTTGTAAAACGCCTCTAAATGGGCTTGTGACGTGTTTTTGGACCGGTGTGACTGCATACGCAGAAAGGTGGTTTCCACCTGCAAGGGAGTATTGCCTAATAACCGCAAGATTTGCGTTTCGGTGGTTTCTTTGATGGGCATTAAGTTTAAAATGAGAATTCTCAAGGGACGGATGTCCTGATGAAATGCTCGGTCTTCAGCCATCACAAAAATTTGCTCTTTTTCCAGGATTTCCTTAACAGGCATTCCGTCAGGAATCTTAATTGGCACCCCTACCGCTCCTTTTTTCCAAAATGATCACGAACTGGCCTGACTTTCGGGTCCAACAAATCACGGTATAGTAAATTTTATCATGAAGCTTACCCGGACTGCATGGGTATCGACCCGGGCCATCAACTGATTGAGCATCCCACTATAAAGCCTACATGGTTTCCGGCACAGAGATTCCCATTAGGCCCAGACCCGACCGAATAATCCACAAGGTCGCTTCACTCAAGGCAACACGCGCCATCGTCAGTCCTGGATCCTCACTTAAGATCCTGTGCTGGCGGTAAAAGGAATGAAAAGCCGCCGCCAATTCCGTAAGATATTTTGGTAAATATTGTGGCGCTTTATCGATCGCTGCCCGCTTCAGAACGTCGGGATACCGGGCCAAAGTGAATAGCAGGCGCCTTTCCAAAGGCTCCGCCAACAAATCAACATTCCACACAAAGGGATCATGATGACTCTCCCGCCACTGCCGCAGCACACTCGCAATCCGCGCAGCGGCATATTGAACGTAGTAAACCGGATTCTCATTGCTCTTGAGTTCGGCTAAGCCCAAATCGAAATCCATGGGTGTATTCGGCGCCCTCTCCAGAAAGAAGTAACGGGCGGGATCGACGCCGACTTCTTCAATCAATTGCTCAAGGGTAACAAATTGCCCCCCGCGTTTGGACATGCGCACAACTTCGCCATTCCGAACCAACCGCACCAACTGAATAATCATCATTTCCAAATGATCAGCCTTAAAGCCTAGGGCCTCGACCAATGCCCGCATTCGCCCAATGTAGCCGTGGTGATCCGGCCCCAAGAGATCAATAACCCAGTCGTAGCCTCGTTCAAACTTGCCTGCGTGATATGCTGCATCGGGGACGAAATAAGTATAATTGCCATCAGATTTCACCAGCACTCGGTCTTTATCGTCACCAAAGCGTGTGGAAAGAAACCATTTGGCCCCCTCTTCGGTCTTGACCCAGCCCAACTTTCCCAAACGCTCGATTATTGACTCCGGTGCCCCTTGATTTCTCAGATCTTTTTCATAGATCCAGTTTTCAAATTCTACTCCAAAGCGGCGAAGAATTTGTTCTTGAAAACTCCGTAAATATTCTGCGCCAAAGTCCCCTAACTCGACATAAAGTTTCTCATCAGGAGATGACAGAGACCAGTCGTTAGGATGTTTCTCCAAATAGTTCCGGGCAATATCAATGATGTATTCTCCCGGGTAAATCCCCTCGGGCCACGGTTCAACTTTCGTTCCGTGCAATTCTAACATTCTCAAATAGATAGCTTGTCCCAATTTAATAATTTGATTGCCTGCGTTATTAACATAAAACTCCCGGTCCGCAATGAATCCGTTAGCTCTGAAAATCCGGGCCAACGTATCCCCCACCGCCGCGGCCCGGCCGCTGACAATCACTAAAGGGCCCGTGGGATTCGCCGAAACAAATTCAATCAGAATTCGTTTGCCTTGCCCCCACCGGCTATGGCCGTAAAGAATTCCTTGAGCCCTAATATCATTGATCACTTCCGCCAGCCAGGGTGTAGCCAGAGTAAAATTTAAGAATCCGGGGCCAGCCGCCTCGATGTCAACAACTAATTCGCCTAACTGCTTGTGCAGTTCCGGCAACATGTCTTCCGCCAAAGCACGCGGAGGCTTACGAACGCTTTTCGCGATCTTAAGACAAATGCTTGATGTCAGATCCCCATGTCCTTCTTCAGAAGGCACATCCACTTCAATACGTTCAGAATCTGCATGTATATCGTGCGCCGTGAACCAGGATTCTATCGCCCGAGTTATGCTCTCTCGCGCTATGTCCAACCGGGATGCCACGACAATCCCCCCTATCCTATGGCGAGTAATAGCTCGCGAACCAGTTTTGCTGCCAAGACGGCAGACCTCTGAGACACGTCATGAAGGGGCATGACCTCTACAAGATCTGCTCCGACAACTTGTAAGCCTTTGAGTAGCCGCACGGCTTCAAAGGCTTCAGTGGACGAAATGCCACCCGGCTCTGGCGTGCCGGTCCCGGGCATATAGGCCGGATCAATTACGTCGCTGTCTATAGTGACATAGACGGGACGGACCCGCAACTCACTAAGCACTTGTTTTAGCGGTTCTTTGACTTCGTGAGGGTAAAAGTGGCCAAATTCACGAGCAAAATGAACCTCATCCCGTGTTCCCGAACGAATGCCGAATTGGTATAGATTTTTGGGTTTAATGCATTCCGTAATCCGCCGCATTACCGTGGCATGTGAGAGCTTTTCCCCTAAATAATCATCGCGTAAATCGGCATGGGCATCAAAGTGCACAATCACCAATTCAGGATATTCTTCCACTAATGCCTGCACGAGAGGAAGAGTGACAAGATGTTCACCGCCCAGAGCGAATAATCTTTTCTTGTCCTTAATAATCTTTTTAGCCGCCGTTTTAATCCGATTCAGACTCTCCGTGACATTGCCAAAGGGAAGCTCCACATCGCCCGCATCGCAAATCCTCAGCTCCTCTAAATCACGGTCTTGAGTGAGGGAGTAGGTTTCGATGGCATAAGACGCTTCTCGGACGCGACTTGGAGCAAACCGTGATCCCGGCTGAAAAGAGACGGTATAGTCCATGGGTATGCCGAAATAGATCCATTGGGCATCGGCCCAGGAACTGACCATCCCCAGAAACTTGTCGGTCTTCTGGAATGGCGTGTCGTTCACCGGATGAGTTCCTCCACAAACACGGGCAGGTGAAAACAACTCTTCTGGATTTCCGGAGTCCAGTAGCGTGTCTTCAAGGGCACTTGACGAGGCAACTGGAGAGCTTTTTTGGCTCCTAAGGTAAAACTCCATAGCCCCGAAGGATAAGTGGGGACAGAGGCCAGGTAGAGCCTCGTGACGGGAAATGCCTGAGAGACTCCGTTTATGACGCGCTGGATGATATCCGGCTCCAAAAAAGGTGATTCCGATTGGGCTACCATAATACCATCTTCACTCAAGGCATCATAGATACTCTGATAAAATTCAGGCACAAACAATCCTTCGGCCGGTCCTACCGGATCGGTGGAATCCACTAAAATCACATCGAAATTTCTGGCCTGTTTTACCCAGGCAATCCCATCTGTGAAATGAACATGGGTCCGATCATCTTGGAGTCCTTTTGCTATATCCGGAAAGAAGCGTTTGCTGGCATCCACTACTCTTTCATCTATTTCAATGAGATGCGCTTCTTCGATTCCAGTGTGCTGGAGGATCTCACGAATGGCTCCGCCGTCTCCGCCCCCTATTACCGCGACCTTGCGCGGGTTAGGATGCAGCAGCAAGGGAACATGAGCAATCATCTCATGATAGACAAACTCGTCTAAACTCGTCGTCTGAATGGCTCCATCGAGGACTAACATACGTCCATAGGCCTCTGTCTGCAAGACGGCCAATTCCTGGTACGGGGTTTTTTCACGCCACAATACATCTTCGATCTTGAGCCCTAAGCTCACATTGTGGGTCTGCAGTTCACTAAACCAAGTGTTCATCTGTTGTTGTCCTGCCTTTCACGAAGCCTCTTATGGGCTTATCCTTCCATTTGCCAACAAATTAGTACCACAAGGCGACTGCAGCCAAAGCGCAACCAATGGACTCGACCCGGTGCTCACTGGCGCGAACGATTACCCGTGTCAATTCTCGCCTTCGTTGCTGAAACGCCGCACGGACCATTTCCGTTACAGCCGCTTCGGCTTCACTTTGACCACAGCGGCCGGAAAACTCCATAATCACTCCATATTCATCATCTTGGCCAATCCCCACAGCCACTGCCGCTGAGATCGTCTCCGCCCTCAAGTCCGATGTGATAGTGCCATATGCCGTGGGCATCAACTGTCCCGGGATGACGTCCAGTTTCTCCACTAAAGTGGCGTGAGGGGGAAGAATGGAGCTTACGCGAATAAGATTCACATTGCCGATTCCGGCAGCCAATAAGGCATTGTCAAATGCATTCAAACGGCTGGGGCCTTCGGCCGACCCTGCAATCAGGGTATATTTTTTCGGTGTTTCTAGCACCAGTGTGCCTCCTTATGCGGACAAATTTCCTTGCAAATTATAACAAACGCCATCAAGAATACAATGTTTTCGATGTCGACACCAGAGCAAAAGACTCAGGAGAAAACACAAGCGCACCGAAAGGGGTGCCGGTACGCGCATTGTAGCCACTTGCCAATGTTTTCATGCCAGGAAAAATTCCGGATTTCGGACCACCAATTTAACAATTTGTGGATCAATGCTTTGATGGGTTTCTTCGGAATACTAAAAGAACGTCGTTCATGCTTTGACTTCGAGAGCAGGGGGAGGGTCATAATGGAATCCAGAAAACAAAGATACAGGCAGCAAAAATCAGAAAAACATGGTATTCGCCGTCTTCTGGGCACAGTACTCAATTTTGGGGCCATAATCAGCCTGCCGGCCGTGGTTATTGTGTCTGTGTTGATTCTATTGCCTGTCTCCTGGCTGGCCTTGCCAGTTCCCCGCCTCCCCGCGGATACGATGATTTACGACCAAAAAGGGCATTTGGTGTCGGCTTTAAAAGGATCAGAAAACCGTATTCCAGTCAGTTATTCTGCCATTCCTCCCATCATGCAAAACGCTTTGGTGTCCATTGAAGACAATACCTATTGGATCCGACCGGCGATAGACCCCGTTGGCATTATGCGTGCGGCCTTGGTTAATGTGCTACACCGCAAGATCCTGCAAGGCGGAAGCACCATCACCCAACAGCTCGCTAAAAATCTTTATTTGAATGAAAACCGCACTATTTCAAGAAAACTGAAAGAACTTCTCATTACGCTTAAATTGTCCACAATGTTCGATAAGCGCCAAATCTTAACCATGTATCTAAATGACGTGTATTTTGGTGAAGGAGCCTATGGTATTGAGGCTGCCTCCGAAATTTACTTCGGGCATTCTCTGCGGCAGCTAACGCTGCCCGAAGCGGCATTGCTTGCAGGATTGGTGAATGCTCCCACTGATTTTGATCCCTACTTTCATCCCCATCGAGCGATGATGCGGCGCAATTTAGTGCTGCAGCGAATGGCTGATTTGCAATACATTACTCCCAAAGAAGCCCAGTTGGCAGAAAGAGTTCCGTTACATCTGTCTCGGGCCGCGTCGATGACAAACCAAGCTCCTTACTTTATAAAATTTGTGGCTAACGAATTGCTACGCTTAGATCCCTCAATCGGCGACAAATTTGTCAATGGCGGCTTAAAGGTGACAACCACTATGAACTGGGACATGCAAAAGGACGCGGAAAAGACCATAGTCCAATACCTCCCCAAGACCCACGACGTCCATGGCGTTCCCGAGCCCGAGGCGGCTCTTATTGCAATCAACCCTCAAAACGGGTACATTGAAGCCTTAGTTGGCGGTGACAACTTCGCTAAAACGTCGTTCGACCGAGCCACTAAAGCGGCACGCCCGCCCGGTTCCGTTATGAAATACTTTTTGTACACGACCGTTATTCGTGACGGCTTTCCCACATCATCCATCAAAGACTCATCTCCAGTCCGCTTTTCGGCCGGTTCAGGGAGGTGGTATATCCCTCACAATTTCGGCGATGTTTATCACGGCCCTTTAACTATTCGGCGTGCCATTGCCTATTCGGATAATATTGTGGCGGTGAAATGGATTAAGACCATCGGCCCTCTGACCATGATTGACATGGCCCACAAAATGGGTATCACCAGTCCCTTGGAGGACAATCTTACGACCGCATTAGGCTCCTCTTCTGTCACCCCACAAGAGATGGCGGCCGGAGTACTGCCTCTGGCCAATGGCGGCAAACACATAAAGCCTTTAGGCATCCTCAAAGTGGCCAATTCAAACGGACAGACCATTTTCCGAGTTACTACCCACAAAAAGCGCGTTATCAGTCCCCAAATCGCTTATGTAGTGACGAACCTCTTTCGTGCTCCCTTGTTGAATCCCCAAGGCACGGCCCACAACCTCCAATCGATAATTAACCGGCCGGTGGCAGCCAAAACAGGCACATCTTCACAGCAACGCGATGCATGGCTAGTCGGGTATACTCCCCAACTCGCGACCGCAGTGTGGGTAGGAAACGACAACGACTCGCCTTTGGGGTTAACAGGGGATTTGGGAGCCGGTCCCATATGGGCTCATTTCATGCATAGGGCCTTGGCTTCTACCCCCAAGAAGGATTTTGTGCCGCCGTCTGGCATCCTCTGGAAATCCGTGTGTGAGAAGACTGGACTCTTAGCCAACCCATGCTGCTCTTCTTATCGTGAAGTCTTTGTCGAGGGTCATGCTCCCATCAAGGTCAGCCCCGGTTGTCACAAAAGAAAGGATCACCGCAAAAATGCCCGGAATTCTTCCCGTGTTGTCCCCCATTCTCGCCGTCCCAAGCGCATTGCGGGACGTAGTCTTATCAAATCGATTTTGAAATCTTTGACGCCTTAAACAAAAAACGTGCCGTCAATGACCGGAAAGACTCGCCCGCCTAATTCTAATGAACCTAAGGACAGATTATTAAGCCGCAGATGAATTTCTGAGCTTCTGCCCATTTCTGTTCCTTGCGTAATAATGTAACGGCGAATAGCCGTTTCTCCTGCACTATGCATTAAATATGTGCCTAAAGCGGCTGCCGCCGAACCGGTGGCCGGATCCTCCCCTTCTTGGTTGAAGTAACGGGCTTGGTATGTTGTCGGGCCCACGGCGGCGACAACATAGATACCTTCAACGGCAATGTCCTTTTCTAAAGACGCAATCCGGGAAACAAGAGGCCTAAGATCAGACAAGATTGCTGGATTGGTGCTTACGACGATCAGCTGATCCAGCCCGGTACCGCAGACCGCTGGTGGCATCATGTCATTCAGGTAGACATCACCCACACCCAGTGCGGACGCCAGACGAGTTGCACTCACTAAGACATCGCGCACATGCCCTTGGGGAGGAACGATCCACACCCACCCCTGATCATCCTCATGACATGCAGTAGATCCTCCTTCGGTGCTCTGAATCCCAGGGCCTTTAAGCAGGCCTTTTTTCTTTAATACGAAGTACGTTCCCAAACTAGGATGACCCGCGAAAGGCAATTCCTTATATGGTGTGAAGATCCGAACCCGATAACGTCCGCCATCTTGCGGGCGTTCCGTGAGAAAGGTCGTTTCAGGACAGTTCATCTCCCGGGCTATAGCCTGCATCGTCGAAACATCCAAGAAAGGAGGAACTTCATAAAATACTGCTAAAGGATTTCCACTCAATATTTGCTCCGTTTGGGTGCTAAAGACATCAACTTGCATAAACGGCAACTGTAATTTGGGCACATTCGTTCTCCTCTATCTATTCGTCTTGATTTCATGATGACCCCAGCTTGGGGAATATTTCTGTTTCTCATATCCTAATGCCTTAGGCTTCCCAAAATCCATCTTATAAAGCCATTTCATACCATCATATTGAGAAATTCATGACGGCACATGGCAGTGTCTGAAATGGCCCCTCGCCACTCTACTTTTCACAACTCTGCCAAAAGAAATGACGAATTGTAGAAAAACCAAAGTAGCAAAGCGTTAGCCTGTGGGTCCGCAGAAATTTTCGCAATCAAAAGAGCACGAAACAGCATTTGCCACTCTGGCCAAAACCATGAAGATCCCGCTTCTTTCTCTTCGCTTAAAAGATCCGCGATAGCTTGGAAATACACATACTCCGGTTGCATAAAATCCCCTCTTTTTGGCCGTCTGCCATCCACAGAATTGGCCCTATCTCTTCAACATTGAACGCCATTAAAAATTCTACTCCAGTGAGTAAATGGGTCGGCCGAAAATGGTCCTATCATTAAATATGTATATATTGTCAAGCACTGGCGGTCAATGAATTCTGAAGACATGATGGCCAACAATCTTGTCATAGTCTATGGCCATCTTCCTTATCATCGGTCTTTCTTCACTATCATCTTTGTCATGATCGTCCATTGTTAAGTGCTATACTAAAGTTCGAACGCGTTATACCATGAATTGAAGCCTTCTTCCTTTCACCCAGGAAAATCTCACGTTGAAGGCAGATGGTCTCAAACTTGCGAAATGATGTTGAAGGATCAGGCTAATCCACTATCCCACCATTTTCGGAAAAGGTTATTTTTGGCTTCATCGCCGAAGCGAACAAAAATTGATCCACGATGACTCCGCAATTTTTGATGATGATAACAGGCTTTAAGGAGGATAGGGGAAAATGACGAAGTCCGCTAGCGATTTTAATGATATTGACCACGAATTGGCACAATTGGTTGCCCGACGTTTAAAAATGCCTGACACTGCCACATGGCCCGACGTGACGGATTTGGACAAATGGGCTAAAGAACTCAACATTAACAAAAACACTCTCATAGGCGTCTTCTTAGCATTGGAAAACACCACACCTACCGACGGAGAAAACTCTGACATCCATGAAATGATCACCCAGGAGGATCCTGTGGAAGTATTGCCTTTGATGTTATCGGTAACTTGGCCCGAAGCCACTTGTGTGCTTACGACAGCGATGCAATATGCTGATTTTAGTATAGTCCATGGGCAAATCTTTCCTGTGGCCGGATTAAAGTCTCCAATAGAATTCAGCGCCGCTTTGAAAATTTCCGGCGGACAACACCCATACCAGGTAACACCCCACCACGAAAATTATGGAGTACTAGGCGACAACACACAGTGGATTGTGAGACCGGCATTAGAAACTGGCTGGTCATCTTTGTCGTGGAGCTTAATCCCCGCCAAACCTACTCGCCAGTTTTATCCTTTTCAATTTCAATGGTCAGATGCCATTACTGTCGAAAAGCCTCTAGGATTCCATTCCCGCCGAGGATAACACCTCGGGTAAATTCGCAAAAGAGAAAGGAGCATGAGCCTATGCGGGAAGAACATCCTTACCATCCCTCAGCAGAATTGCGGGAACTTGACTACAACTTAGCACAATTGATTCAAAAACGGCGAAATCTGTCCGAGAGTAATCAAACGCCTGATATGGCCACACTTAAGGAATGGCTGCCGGATGCAAAATCTGCTGCTATCAGTCATTTTGTGTTCAAATTCGTTACTCCCGATAAAAAAATAGATTTTATCTTCGATTCCTTCAATGACGAAATAGTCAGTGGAGCAACACCTTTAATGCTTGAAACTCAATGGGAAGGCAATCGGCTCTTATTGACCCATGCTTTGCATTATTCCAGTTATAGCTTGGTTTACAGCCGACTCAGCTCCGATCATCCGCTAGAGGGTACTCCTTTAGACATTCTTCTGCAAATTGACGGGATCGAAACAGATTTTAACATCAAAGGCCAGGAAGGTTCAGCAACTGCGGAGAAGAAATTAGACATCGTGTGGCACATCAACCCACGCTTGCCTGTCCAAACAGATCAGTTGACGTGGTCGCTGATACCCGCCCAAGACTCACTTTTTCCACACTCTGAACGCATCGAACCCCTAAAGTTACAACCTCCTCATCCTTTAACATTTCGTCCACTACGCCCGTGATAAACCGTCAGATCTCTCAAGAAAATCTCTATATCGAACATATAGAAAGGCTTTCAGCGCAAAATCCGCACTTTTCCTCAAGGAGAGACTTTAATGGATTGCACTGACTGCTTAGGCCAAAGTTCCAGTCTGCTATTCTTGAGAGAATAAGAGTTAAGTCTCCTCAATGTCTACCATTACTTCATCGGGAACACCGTCAAACGACGCAGCATTTTTATCTTGATAACAAGAAGGAAAGGAAGAGACGAACCTTCCCTCTTATCACCCAAGCCAGAGTACCAATCCCTAATCACAATGAAATGTTCCCCGCGCCAATACCGGGGCGGGGAACATTTATTAATATTTCGGGTATCACTATATCGGACTAGGCCTCCAAGTGACTGGCCCCGTCTTGCGTGCGGATTTGAACCGGAACCACTTTCTTTCCCGCTAAAGGAATTCGAATAGTTAAAAGACCTTGATTCAATTCTGCAGCAATTTGGTCCGATTGGACACGCTCAGGCAATTCAATATGGTAATTGAATGGGACTTGCCGAATTTCACGGCGCAAATACATTTCCTCTTCTTCGGACTGCATTCCGTGCCCTCGCACCTCAAGAATGTTGCCGTCGACGTGGAGGCTTAATTGATCTTGAGTATATCCCGGAACAGCCAGCACCACTTTGAATTCATCATCCTTTTTCACAATGTTAGTGGCTGGCGTAAACTCGACTGATTGTAATGGACGGAAAAATTCATCCCATAACATCATCATGACTCACCCCTTTTTATGACTTTGACTATCTTTGACTTTATGATAAGGAAATGCCCTAGCTATTGTCAAGGATTTTTTGGGAAAAATTTCTCACAAAAGTTTTTGGATGACCAGCCCAAATACTCCCTCCTAAGTTTGAGCTAGTCGGACGATTCTATCTGCGATCTCTAAGAAGTATTCCCCCATGAATCCTCTAAAGGCCATACTCCTAGCCAGAAATGGCGCAACAGGTCTGCTTTAAGAACTCAGCGACCTTCACATCCATGAGATTTGGTTCGCCATTTAGTCTTTTGGCAACCTGCGTACTTTCGCAGGATCCACCGATCGCAATGAGGTACATTTCACAGGTCTCGAAGGTATTAGAGGTGGTTCGTATGATGCAAACTGTCACCACCAATGAGCAAATCGTGGCCCTTAGTGTCAGCCGTTGGGGAGATCTCCAAAGAGAATGCGGTACGAAAAAGGGCACCCGCTCACTAGGCGGTGCCCAAAAATGGACAGCTTTAAAAAAGGGATACGGACGTGATGCATACGCCACTCACTTAACACATCATCATCATGACAACACCAAGCCACTTCCGGGCGTCGTATACACGAAATCTCTCTCCGCGCTCGATTTGCGCTCATAACGGCACTGGCACCAAACACCAGAGGTTATTATCATTGCAGTTGTGGCACGCTTCATGGAGGTATGACGTAGCAATTCGCTCGCGCCACTTGTTAGCTACGCCTTTACTATTGAATAGCTTAACTCGATGCCTCAATGCTCTTGATCTCAGTGCCTTGGATTTTAACCGGAATCACTTGCTTCGGTTGCAACGGAATCGTCACGGTCAATAATCCCACTTTCAACTCGGCTCCGATACGCTCTGCTTGGGCGCGTTCTGGCAATTCAATGCGGTACCGAAATGGCAACGGTCTAATCTCTCGACGGAGGTATACTTCATTTTCTCCACTGGCGTCCCCCTCGCCGCGAACCTCCAACACATTCTCCTCAATGTTCAGATGCAGTTGTTGTTCAGAGTACCCCGGCACGGCTAACACCACTTGAAATTCATCGTCCTTTTTCACAATGTTGGTGGCCGGTACGAAATCCATTTGTTCAAGCG
>JAKBWA010000005.1:0-31185 GCA_021841025.1 Bacillota bacterium
TGAGGACGGGGCTTTTGTCAACAGCCCCTGATGGGTCGGATGCTGAAGCCAAAGCCAAGCGCCTGCAAAGGTTCTGGGAATTGCGGTGGAGTCCAGATCCAAGCTCCGCCCTTTAGGGCGGGGTAGTGGACGCAACATTAAGTAGATTCTGCTGAAAAAGTTGGCCCATGCGGCTCCTTGAAAACCGCATAAAAGCAGGGATTCCCGGCCCTAATGTCGAATTTATCCGGTGACGAAGCCATCCAAATTCGAAGGGGGGAATCCCGATAAGCAGGTATTCGCGGTCCTGGCCACCAATCCCTGCTTCGGGGGAGGACATGCAACGAGCGGAGCATCAACAATTAGACTTTCTGACGGCCGCCATGCCACCCGAGGTGTGGACCCTGCCGGCGGAATTGGCCACCGTGGATCGCCTGCTTGCGGATCCCGCAATTCTGGCTCCCCTCGTAAACAAACTCGACCCCGTCCGGGGTCGTCCGTCCGTACCCGCGGCCCAAGTGCTCCGGCTGTTTTATTTGAAGGACCGCTATCAGCTATCCGACCGCGATCTCATCCGGGAAGTCTCCGATAGCTTTCACTGGCGGAAGTTTTGCCACTTTGGGGTGGCTGACGCCTTGCCGCATCCCACCACGTTAACGTATTGGCGCCAGCGGCTGGGGCCGGACGGCATTCTGGCCATCAATCGGGCCGTCACGGCCCGACTTCGGGAGGACAAGGTGATCCGTGGGCGCCGATTTCGGATGGACTCCACGGTCACGGAAGCCGACATTCACCATCCGACCGATGCGGGTCTGCTAGCCGATGCCATCCGGCGGGCGCGCCAATTGCACGCCGTCATCAAGGAAGGCCCGACCCCCATTCGGGACCGCGCACGCAGTGTGAAACGTCGGAGCCTCGAAATTGGGAAGGTGCTCAAGCGCCGCACGGGGGAGGCTGTCGCCGAGGTGCGCCGTATTACGGAAGAGTTGGCGCGGATCGGCCTCGCGCAAGGTCGTGCGGTGGCCCAATTGCTCGACGCAGCCAAGGAGCAGATTGCGGTGGTGGATCAAGCCGGCGCCCACCGGATTGCGCGAGTCGACGATGCGTTGCAGGATCTCAAGACGGTCATCCGCCAAAGTCGCGCGACCACCGCCGGCGAACGGATCCTCGATCGAATGGTAAGCGTGGCGGATCCCGATGCGCGACCGATCGCGGCTATGACAGTGCGCACAATCAACAAGATTGCCATGAGCGCGATATTGGAACTGTCGCGATTCCCCAGCGGGGCAAGAAATCGGAAGCCCGCATTACCGATGAACGAACGCCCGCATTTCGCCGCGCTCAGCGATGGCGTGCCGGAGGGGAAGGAACCATTAGTCGGTTAAAACGGAAATATGGGCTCCGGCGCAGTCGGTATCGGGGTTATGAGGCGGTGGCGACGGGCATCGGGTTGGGGATCTTCGCCCATAATGTTCGCCGCTGGGCCCAGCGGCAGGCTAGCTAAGGTCCGCGGTCCGCTGAAGGTATCCCCCATTCCTATGACCCCCGACGAGGTCATCCGCACGAACAGACTTTTTCAGCACGATCTAAGTAGACAAGCCCCAAAGGGGAAAATTCACCCTTGCTCTTGATCTAGATATACTCATGCTTTGACGAAGCCATCATTTGCGGTATCATCGAGCAAATTGGAAACTAAACCATAAGGGGTCGAAAGGAGGATCCGATGGATGTCTTTATCCGCGGAAATCATCCTAAGGGAAAATGGCCTACGGGTCACGCCGCAACGTCTTGCTGTCTTGGAACTCTTCTTATCCCACTCCGGGTTTCATTGGAGCGCCGATCAGATTCGCAACCAACTGCTCCCCCGTATTCCCGGTTTGGCTCGGGGCACAACTTACAAAGTTCTGGAGGAATTTGTCAGATCTCACATTTGTGAAGAGCTTCCGACGCCTGAGGGCTTATTTTTGTATGGCATTCGCCTGAAGCCGCATCATCACTTTGCCTGTCGCAAGTGCCACCGCTGGTTCGATATCGATGTGGACGGTGTGGACAATATCCATATATCATCCATTTTGCCTGGCGCTGTTATTGATGACATTGCCGTTACATTTCATGGGCTTTGTCGAGACTGCCGGGTCAATGAGTCCCAATAAGGCGATTCTTTTGAAGTGCCCAACCGTCGTCGTAATTTTTCCGTCTCTTCTATATTCGGCGTGATATCGGCCAGGGTAAATGACAGTGCCAATTGCGCAATAGAGTCCAGGCAGGTTGTTCAGAACATGGTACGCCAATCTAATCGAAACCACCCGGTGTGGCGCACCATGCCTCTACTTGCGCATCTGCACGCACATCTCCGCAACTATCCTGCACCTTCCGTTCCTCTTCGAGCTAATGGACGAAGCCGTCATAAGTCATGTCATCTCTTTGTCCGCATCCCGTCGAGATAATTCCTGACTCGCCAGAGCACCCGGATGGTCGCGCTGAATAAAAGCCATGAGGGCGCCCACTCCCAAGATAACGGCACTGACGATGAGGCCTGATCCAACGCCTCCCAAGTTTTGGGACACCCATCCTGTCATGAATGGCCCTAGGCTTTGACCGATCCCAAATGCAACCGTGAGAAATGCTAAAGCCTTTGTCCACAGTTTTGGCGGAAGATTGCGCCGGGCTATCGTAGTAACCGAAGTTACCACAGCCAAGAAGGCCCCGAACAATACGGCTGAAGCCAGGACAGCGCCGGTGGCAGTGGACAATAGGGGCAATATCACTCCGGATAAGACTACCAGCATTGCACCCCCCGTACCCCACCCTCTCGGAGTTCCGCCCAATACTTTGCCTCCGAGGCCGGGTGCCAACATCGCAAATCCCCCAAGGACGGTCCAGAACCACACAATTTCTCCCGCACCGATGCCATGATTTTGAAGATACGCAATGATGAACGTCATATACACGATGTATCCGGCTCCGAACAACCCATACGCCATAAAAATGGGGCTGATCCGACACAGTGCTTTCAGTTGAGTGGAGTTGTGAGCCACATCTTGTTTGGGCTTGTCATGGGTAATTCGCACTGTGTTGCGCGAGGCGGGAATCACCCCCAATAGGGTTAACAAGCTCACAATACCGAGAACCACCCATGCTAGTTGCCAGCCCAGAGGGTTAGAGAATGAGACTAGAAAAGCCGGGACTATCCAAGCGGACAAAGCGATCCCGAGACCTGCGCCGCCAAAGTATAAACCGAGAAGAGTTCCGGCTCGGAGATGCGAATCATTGGCACTGGCTTCAGCGACAATACCTCCGCCCACAACAAAAACCACACCGCCACAAACGCCGCTGAGGAAGCGAAAACTGGCGAGAAGACCGTTTTGAACAGTCAACCCCGTAGCCAGTATTGCAATTGCTGTTAAAACCAAGTTCATTACAAACACTGGTTCCAGCCTATAGCGCCTGGCCAACCATGGAGCTATAAGTGCACCAAACAGGTATCCGAGGGCATTGGCGGTGTTCATGGCTCCTGCGATTGTCAGTGACCAATGTAAAGACTGAGTCATCGCGGGCAGCATCAAAGCGTAAGCAAATCGGGCGAAACCTAAGGATACCATAGGTCCTGCGGCTAACGCTAAGACAACCCAAAGTGGCATGGTGCTTGGACTTGAGGTTTTCTTCGGGTCCATTATGGGTCCTCCTTGCTAACCTTGATGTTCGACTCAGCTCGGTGAATGAATCAGTGATCAGCGGTTACTCATCAAGCACCACTTAGCGATGTGTGTAATAAAAGATGGGCAATACGACGTGCTGACTTAATCGATGAGGCGTTGCCGCTCACTAAAACCCGCGCGTTTACTCCTTCAATGAGCAGCAATAATTCTTCTCCCAGACTTTCCGGGTTATTCGCTCCAGCGTCTCTAGCGAGGTCTGTCAGCACGGTTTGCCACCATTCTTTATGCTGACGGATAATTTGCCTCGCTGGTTCTGATTGGGATTGAACCAACTCAGTTGCCGCATTGATGAAGGGGCAACCACGGTTCCCCGAATGCGCAGACCATTCTTCCAGCCAGTCAAACACTGCCATTAACCGCGCTTCTGGCCCGTTTTGACTGTGGTTTCGGAGGTAGCTTTCAAGCATTTGCTTGCGGATTTCATGTTGATGTCGTAAAGCTGCTGCAACCAATTCCGCTTTGGACGGATAGTGGCTATATAAAGTGGGTTTTGACACCCCCGCGCGACTCGCGATGGCATCGACACCAGACGCGGTGATTCCACTGGTATAGAAAAGCTCTGCAGCAGCTTCGGCCAAATGTTGATGTGTGTTCACTGGCGTTTTCATGGTACTATACTAACCGGTCTGTTAAGTATCGTCAACAGTTCTGCAGTGAAGCAACAGGGAAGACGATTAGTGTTAGCCCAATGAAAGCTTTTCTACTGGTCGAGGATTTGGTGACAGATGTTTCATATGAACGATGAAGGAGCTAAAACCATCTCACCTTTCAAACTGATTCACGAAGGACCGCTTGTTATATGTCAACACGACATCGAGTGTGTGAAGAAATTTCGCCGCTCTAAGGAATGCTTCTTGTGCCAGGACACCATTATTACGAGAACATCAGGAATTTGGTCTTATCTATAGCGTCTCTTGAAATACATCTTATGGACACCACCGATCGATAATCTCTTATTCATAATGATGTCGGGATGGGGATGTGCAACGTTGCCAAGTTTTGCTCCAAAGTATGTACTCAAGGCAATCACATTTCAGATAATGCCATTACTCGGCAATTAACATGAAACACCTTAGGGTTTGGATAGTCCTACGTTTGAACTTCACAGTAGCCCTCTAGAGAAATACACCACGGGCCATGAATTGCTATCAAAATTTGTGGCCTAGAGAGTCATCTCGCGTGGCCTCTCTCAGGTTCTTACAGCGGTTTCTTCGCCCAAATCAAATTAAAAACGCGCCGCACGGATTTAGGCGGAACGATGTCGGTCCGCATACCCAGACGACTGGGAGCTCCAATACTTTCGATAAGTTGCAACATCGCATCGGGATTGTCCAATAAAATTTCGTCTCGGTAAATGTCATCCCGCACAATTTCAAAACCCGTAGCCAGCACCCGTTCACGGATGTGTTGCTGGCCGTGTTTGAAGAAAATTCCCCGATTGTTCAACTGATGCATAATCATACGAATAAACGGATTGGAATCGGCACTGACTGCATAAGCAAATATTCCTCCCGGTTTTAGAGCCTGGTATAACCGATTCATTAGCTGGGCGATATCGTCAATGAGATGAAGCAACAAAAGAGCGGTGATTCCGTTAAACCTGCTGACTGGCCATTTTACATCGAGTAAGTCACGGCCGACATATCACGCCGGAGCGTTATTACTTTGATGACGCGCCATGCCTCATCAATCATCTTGGAGGCTCGGTCAACACCGATAATCCAAATAGTTTGTTGGTTTGTTGCCTGCTTTTGCAGCGCATGGACCATGGCTCCAGTACCCGTGCCGATATCGATCCAAATTTGACCCGAATTCAAAGGCAGTCCCTTGGCCAAAACCAGGCCGATGTTTTCGTTGCGGCTTTCCATAACAGCGCGGTAGGCTGTCGCTTTTAAGTCAAATCCCAGTTTGTCCCCGGGTTCTAATTCGACATAACGTGAATATGCAACAAAACGTAATGTACCCGACCCTGTCACTTCGTGAATCTGCTCATCAGCATGAAGTATTTGTGTGTGGCTCGTTTCGGAAATCCTCTCAGCCTCCCCCTCTAGCAACCACAAGAGTCTACCAGAGGCACCGAGGTCAAGAACATCCCCAGCATCTTTTTTCCCTGCTCCAAGGATCCGGATACCCTTAAGTTCAGCCATTGTCGTCATATCTTTTTCATCTCCTTGAATTCCTGATCTGGCCGCCCCTTCCCCCGTCCACTTGTCCTACCGCGGCTAAGACCTTGTAGCGAACACACAACGGACAGACTAAGGAAAAAAGGGAATGGACGCGCTGTATGTTTCAATACGCCGAGTCGTCGAAGCGGCCATCCTCGACATTCTCCCAACTTGCGCAAAACTTAATTCATCTTCACGCGGTCCCAACACACATACAAGACAACAATAAAATTGGAAGGCTATGCGTACACTGCTACGTGGCCGTATGTCATGCTTCTCACAAAGACCTTCAGCTACCTGGACAGCAGATGATGCATATCTCCCAGCACCGAGGCCAAGTTGACATCGCTACGACGTTCCAAGACAGCAATGATAAAGCGATTTTCCTTTTCGGCATGCACGGCAAATAACCGGGCGGCTTCTGCACTGAGGGTCAAAGCCTGTTCCCATTTCGGTGCCGTCAATAATTTTTCTCGGGTTTCACGAATAATCCCATGTTCGAAGAGCATGGAATCAACCAAACCTTTCATACTCTCCACTTGTGCTGCAACTTGGTAGACCGTGGCTTCTTCGGCAGCCGCATGCGGCAAAATGTCATCGGCCAAATAAGCGCTTACTTCGTTGCGCGCTGTTTCCCATTGTTCTTTTTGTGTTACGACATTATCCACTAAAGCGTGTAGCTGCCGAGCCATTAAAGCATGGTGCTGGCGCATTGCTTGGCCAACTTCTTGATTCGTCATTCCTTCTCCTCCTCATGTTTTTTACATCATTAGTTTCAGCTCTAATACTGCAGTAAGGCCCCATAGTCGTCTGTGACAGTTCTCACCAAGAAAGCTTTGCCTCGCTTCAGCGCATTTTCTTGCTTTGACCCGGCAGTGGAACTAGGACATTGTGTCACTCACTTTAGCCGAACCATCGAATGAAAAGACGTGGGTTCTGTAAGAAAATCATGACTTTAACCATGCTGCTTATCCTTCGGTTTCTCGTTACTATTCTTGTAAAAAACAGCCAACTTTCGCATGCACCATGTTGTTTTGAATTCGTTTAAAGCACGGTATATCCGGGGAGCTTGGACCTGGACAAGGGGTTCCTCGTAAGCTGACGGACTATGGCTATCGCTATCGCATCTTGCGCACGTTGCCGGGCTTTAGCAGACCCTTCTTCAAGAACACGGTGACGTGTTGCAAGATCTTGCGTTAAGGCTCAGTAGATCTGTCTCGGCATTGTCCAATACTCTTCAAGCAAACCGAGGCGGAATGCCAGCGCCCATGTCGCGGCACACATTTGGGCACTGTCCAGTACACTTTTACAGGTTAGTTCCGTTCATTTCCCGTGTCTTGCGCTTCAAAATTTTCGCGTTTGCGCTCTACGACGGCAAATAGGATCCGCAAAATTTCCCGCACAGGTTCCATATTGGTGAGCACTAATTCTGCCTTTTCTCCATCGCCAGAGGCGATAAGTGTTTCTTCATTGTCCCTGATCAGCACAAGCCATCCTCTGGAATGGAATGTTCCAGGAGAAACTGGAATGGGATTATGGCAGACACCACAACCGGGTACAGGGCAATTGTCAAAGCACAAAAATTGTTCCGCAACTCCTCGGTCATGAGCTTGATTGAGGACTCCAGCAAAGGGTTGAATGGTCTTGTGAGAAGCACCGATGTCCAATGAGTGCCTCGCCGCCACTACTAATTTGGTGGCATGAGTTTGAAGCGCATTATCGCCGCGTGCCGTAATTAGCCGATGCTGCCTATGTACTGGCGGCAAATTTTCTTCGATAGCAGAAAGAGTTTGACTGACAGATCTCAATTGGGCTTGGGAAACTAAGTTGAAGGGCACGGCTTGGTAACGGTTGCCGGAGGGATCCGGATCTTCTATCACCGCTCCTCGCCGAAGCAATCTGTCCAGCACAGGATATACATTAGCCCGCGCGACTCTTGCGTGTTTGGCCACCTGATATCCCGTTAAGGATTTTGGACTAGCAACCATGGTCAAATATATTCTTGCTTCGAGTTCTGTCCACCCTAATTTTTGCAATTCTTTAACCAGATCCATCGAGGCCCCTCTTTTTCACAATTGTAGGGAATTTCTTGACAAATTATCCAGATCATTATATCGTAAGTTTAGTAGTTACTATAGATACTCCTATTGTGAACGATTAAGGAGGCTATTGAACAATGACTGTCAACGAAGGCTGGACAGATCGAATCATTCGCGTGGTATTGGGGATAATTTTGGGAATTTTGGCCCTCAAACACACGGGGGGAATTCTCGGCATGTGGATTTTGGGAATTTTAGCGGTTATTGCTCTGGTAACGGGTTTTACAGGTGTTTGTGGCATTTACCGGTTGTTGGGCATTCGAACCTGCTCGCTTCCGGCAGCGCAAAAACCACACAAGCCTTCATGAACACAATACTTGTTGGAGATGTTCCTCTTTCATACCGCAAACCGTTAAAGTAAATCGCCACTGGACGGTAGATCTATGTAGATCTCGCTGCCATCTCATGGGAAACTGGTGCCGCATTCAGGTAATGTAAGTCCTTGCCATGCTTCCGCCGGCATTAAAGAAGACTTTAGGGGATCTTGCACCGGTTCTCTTGTTCTATCAAGGAGTATAGATTTATGGAAGGTGTCACAGGATATGTTGTGCTAATTCACTATGATCCGACCCTCGATTATGGTTGTGACGTCAATATGACGACTCGAAATACTCTTTATATAGCAAACAACCGCTAAGCCGCGGAAGAGTGGATGAAAATCAATGCACACAACATTGCTGAGGAATATGGACACATGACCGTGGAATTTAGTGGTCGTTCCTTGGGTGCTAAATGCCACATGAGAGAAGGACAGAGAGTTGTTCACCATTGTGCGCGATTACATAATCCAAAAGGTCCGAAAGAGACTTTAACAAATACTTGAATCTGCAGGTTCTTATCCTCTAACTCTTTGTGAAATCACAACTTTAAGACACAGTGTCATCGTTTGATCGCGTGATCGCGTAAGGCGAAAAATCTTGTGACGCCAGGTTTCTTATGATTATCCTCTTAACCGTTAACCAGACTTAACAACGGGGTGATCATTCTGTCCAGCCATAAGCGTCAGGTTCCCGCCCCCTTTTCATCTTACGAGTACTCCGCTAAATTCCAACCGATGATCTCAATTAGCCCATCCGGCATTTTTAAGGCGGCGTTAGAATAAACTGGTCCGCGATTCAATTAGTGTAGTGCAGTGCTGAAGATTTTCAATCACTCAAGCCAGGAGCACGACAATAACTCCCCTTCCCCCTTTTCCCGCCATCCTCGCTACGAAAACCTCTGGGATTCATGCCGGGAAGATATGATCAGGAAGTATAAGCGTGCACAACTATCTTAATCCCAGATGAATGACGACGTGAATGAAGGCCTCGAATAGGTCTGTCGTTGAGAAATTGAGGAAACGACGTTATAAACCAGGCCGGTCGTAGCCCTTTCCATAGCCACCGCGTATATTCAGTTTTGAATGTTATACAGGAGCCAGTGTCCCCGCACATCGACAAAATAAAACCACGGTGTGAGAGCGGGGTGTTTCTTAATCCATGTACTAAACGATTGGTTGATATGGCCCAAGGCCAATACCCACGAATGAGACAAGATCTCTGGGCCGTACCAGCGTTTAATCAATCCAGCATAAGGAGATTGGGACGCAGGCATGCTTCCGATATTGTGCACTGTCAGCGCTTTGCGGTCTTGACGATAGCCGGGAGAGTGGGGACGAGGGAAAGTCCATTGATGGGCAATGTCTGGCCAAAAACTTGGGTCGGTATACTCCTGGACTTGCTGGACGGCTGTAGCTTTTCTCAAGCGGTTGACAACGCCAAGCACACTATGAGTTGGGTTGTCTGACCATGCCTGTAGTCCCAGCGTACTGGGAACTTCATAGGCCACCTTGGTGGTGGCGTAGTGCTTAGTAACGGGCGGGGGATACCAATAGGTGTTATGCAGACGATGCGCCAGCGCTATATCAACCGCCGTAACATGGTGCGAGGGAGAACCCGGCGAAGCTGGAAGAGCATTGCTCGTGCCGCAGCCGGCCAACAGGGCAGTCATGATGGATATGGCAGCCACCCGAAGTATCCGGGAATGGATTGGAGACATAGACAATGTCTTGGTTTTCATGTCATAACTTGTCTCTCTGGCGGAAGAAGCATAATTGCCCATTGTCGCCCGGCACTCCCTCTCTTCGCCGACACAATCCTCACGGAGACGCCCGAGACGTATCTTTTGCTGCGCTGCCCACTTAGCCAGCGCTCCGACTTGTTGGCTGTTCCGCATCCAGTGCAGGCTTGCCGCCCGCACACACTCCCCGTGCTTAAAAAGGTCAAGGATTTATGCGAGAAACTCGATGAAGTTTTCCTGACATGGCGCAAGCCAAATCGCCCCTTATCCGGTCGTCGGCAGGTCTCCGGGTATTGGGAATGATCGTTCGCCGCATCCTGATAAGATCCATACCAAGCTTATCTAAAATCATTATACGCTGTCTTTTAAGCCTAAGGGGCCGGGTTAGCGGGTTTTATGAGGACAGATGGTGTTGATTCGGCGCCCGCCAGACGTCAAAAATTTAGGAAGGAAACAGTGTTGTGTGAAAGCTGTCCCTTCCTTAATAAATTTCACATTTGCATGCTGCGCTGGCAATTCTCAAGCTACCGCGATTTGGCGAAAGAATCTAGATCACTTACTTACAACTCACTGCATAGTCGCCCAAGTTCGTATACCCCAATCCTTTACGCTCAATGACTAAAAGACAATGGATTCCTTCCTTCTTTCTTTGGCCCCACTCATTATTGTCTATGGGTCATCAGTGAAACCTTCACGAGCCTCAAAAACCTAGATAACCACTGTCCTCCCTTAATTTCCTCTCAACGGCCGAGACCCACAGCCTTACGCCTGTTTCCTTTCCTTCTCAGTTTGACGCTTGAAAGTACTCCTCGCTTCGGCAATTAAAGGATAGATCCAAGCTGCCCCGGCTGCTCCCAACAATTGGGCAATAAGATAGACAGCCACAATGTGCCAAAGATTAGGGCCTCGCAAGACCCAGTCGGCAAATATCGGCCCAATGGTCCGAGCCGGATTGATGGCAGCCCCCGACACATTACCGAGCAAAATAATCAGCCCAGCAATATTCAATCCGATGATTAACCCTGCCCAACCGTTCGGGGCACGCTTATTGACGGCCAGTCCTAAAACACCTAGCACCAAACCGAAGGTCCCCAACGCCTCAGCCGCCCCCGCTTCCCACAAGGATATACCGGGGAAAGGGCCTGGAGCTCCGAGACCTCCAATAGTCCAGGCGCTATGGCCGTACACTAAAGCGATGGCAAAGGCTCCTAATGTCGCTCCGACAAATTGAGCAATCCAATAAGCCACGGCTTCCATGGGTGAAATCAAACGTTGAACCAATATGGCCAGCGTAACAGCAGGATTAATGTGAGCCCCACTAACATGACCAAAAATATAAACCATGGTCATAATGGCAAAAGCGAAAGCCAATCCAATGGTTAGCCAATCGGCACTGCCGCCCAAAGCGCCAATCCCGATATCACTTTTCGTGTAACGTGGGGCTCCATGATTCACAATCAAGGTCATAGCAGCGGTTCCCGCTCCGACAAAAACTAAGAAAAAGGTACCGATGCCTTCAGCCCACATTTTTTGCCCCAGCGTGAAGTGTTCGTCCATATCTTTTGACACTCCTCGTCCTTTTGAATTGACCAAAGTTTCTGCACTGTGAACGTTTTGAGACCAGCATTCTTATGGAACTCAAATTTGTCCCCAAAATAGATGCGAGCAACGTGACAAACTCTGGCTTCTGCCGAATGCCGAAAAATACTGATGGCAAATGCTGATAAGGGTCACTGGCTAATGCCAGCGGCCCTTTTGCCAGATGAGATCTCTCATAACTTGGTATGTTAAGCATTCGGGTGAATCAGGACTTTGGTGTAACCTTCGATACGTTTGTCGAATTTCTCGTATGCAGTTGGAGCCTCATCAATGCTGATTTCGTGGGACACCACAAAGCTGGGCTTGGCCCTCTCCCCGATAATCATATCCCGTAAATAGCGGTTATAATGTTTGACGTTGCACTGCCCGGTTCCCATACTCAACCCTTTTTCGAAGAATTTTCCGACGGGAAACATTAGATAACCTTCCTTGGCATGTACATCCACACCACCCGGGTCCGAAGGCACGTAAAGTCCCGGAACCCCCAATCCGCCAGTCGCGCGAACGACGCGAACCATGGCGTTTAAGACGGTATTGGGTACTTCATGGTCCTTTTCTACCGCTTGGTAACCCACAGCATCCACGGCTCGGTCTACCATGATTCCGTGTCGCATCTGCAAAATTTGATCGGCCGCGTCTCCCTGATCAAAATTCACGGGAATCGCACCAATGGAGCGGGCTTTATTCAAGCGTTCCGGCACATGATCTACAGAATATACTTCTGAAGCTCCGCGCAGAATTGCGCTGTAGGCTGCCATGAGCCCGACCGGACCAGCCCCAAACACGGCAATTGACTCGCCCGGTTGAAATCCCGACAAGCTCACGCCATGCCATCCAGTGGGAAAGATATCCGCCAGTAGGGCAAAGTCTGCTTCGTGCTCAGTTCCTGGGGGCAACCGCAAAGCATTAAAATCTGCCCAGGGCACGCGTAAGTACTGGGCCTGGCCGCCAGGATACGGGCCCATCGCCACATAGCCGTAGGCACCGCCCGCAAATCCCGGGTTCACCTCTGTACAAAATGCAGAGTATCCAGATTCACAGTTTCGGCAATGTCCGCACGCCACATTAAATGGCATGACCACGCGGTCACCTACCTTTAATTTACTGACTCCAGCACCAATTTCACTCACGATGCCCATATTTTCGTGACCAAACACGATACCCGGCTGAGCTGCTGTCCGACCCTCATACATATGCAAATCCGATCCACAGATACAAGTCGTGGTAATTTTGACAATAGCGTCATTGGGATGCAAAATCTTCGGACCCTCGACTTCATGAACGGCTACTTTGAACGGCTCGACATAAACAACAGCTTTCATGCATATACCTCCTTTGGTCGCATGGGTGCGGGATAGGGATCCCGTACCCTATTGTCCTTGTGGTCTCTGCAGCTTGTCTCAAAATCAAGCAAAATTTGTAATCGAGCCTAATAAGCAATGGAAAATTTGAATTCTAATAACAATCCGTCATACGCAGTTAATTCAGAATACGGAAATGAGCGCAAGGCGCAGGATAACGACACTAAGACGAACTACGTCTGGTTCCCCTGAATTTTTGTGCTCAAAGTCTTCGCTATCCAGAGCGAAGACTTGATCTGGGTAGGGATTGGACGGTCGACTTCGTTAAAAGACTGCGGTCACCGTTTGATGGACCTATCCATTTCTTGTCATCACTGACCAAACGGGTCGCCATGTCCCTGTCCGACCACCCTACCGATACCGGGATATCCATTGACTCATAAGGTCGGTTACCCATGACGTTTTGTTTCATGTCTTTGCTTAGTTTAGCGAGACTATTGTCTTGATGTAATGCACGTACTGTTTAGTCTTTAGAAAGTGGGGCAGTTCGCTTAATGGGATGCGACTTGACTGAAATATTCTCAGGCGTTCACGATATCGCCGTATTAATGTCCGAGCCATGGGATAGATATTCGCGTAACGAAAGATCCCTATCACTCTGAGACCTCGCACAATGATATCAAGGCTGTCCAAATGCATCGTAGCTGATTGTCCCATGCCAATCAAAGCTACTATTCCTCCGGTTCGCCCCAAGTTTTGGGCGCTGCGAATACCACCTGATGTGCCGGTGCATTCAAATACGGCGTCACAATGCTTTCCTTCATAATAGCTCGAAAATGCTGCGTCAAACCCGGCTTGACGCACAACCTTTAAACGTTCTGGATTAATATAGGCCAGACCGACTATAGTGCCCTGGGACTCTGCTGCAAATGCCGTAGGTAATCCCAGCGGTCCTGCACCAATTACTAAGATCTCGTGACCCAACGCAATTTCAGCTTGTCGTACTGCATAAGATAACGGTTCAGATAAGCAAGCCTCCTCCGGACTTAAATCATCGACAGAAAAAGTAAATGCCGCCGGATGCAGAACGTATTCCTGTAACGCGCCATCGATTGGAGGAGTAGCAAAAAACTTTACGTCAGGGCATAAATTATAGACACCTCTTCGGCAGTATTGGCAATGGTCACTCATATCCCCGGTTCGAAGGCAACCACTTGTCCCACCGTCAAAGAGACTCCTTGGCCCACACCGTCATGACTCCGGCAGATTCATGGCCCAATACCATGGGAGCGCGTACAACAAAATCTGCTATACGTCCCTCTTGATAGTAATGAATGTTGGAGCCGCAGATCCCGACGGACTTCATCGCTCCACAAACAAATCCTGCCGGAATGTTTTTAGGTTGATCTTTGTCTTCAATTTCCAAACAGTGTGGCTTTAATACCGCAGCGAACACGGTTAATAATCCCCTTGTGATTGATGATTCCTAATGATTCCGAACTCTTATCATCTGTCTGATTTGCCTAACCGTGCGAGCCATGTTCGACGGAAGCTGTTTCGTTGAGTTTGCTCCGCTCTCAATGTATCGATAGTGACACTAACCCAGGTTTCTAAAGCCAATCACCAAAGGTTGCCAGTAACTGTTTACATTCATCACATCCCTTGTCATCATTTGCAATCGCTATGAGAACGGCCCCAATTACTGCCCCCACAATTGATTCGATACCTTCCCAGAGGCTTACGTCCACAACTATGACGGCGGCAATGAAAAAAGAACAAGGATGTGCCAGATCCTTTCTGTAGGACATCATGATATTAAACGTGTGGCATCGAGAATGACTGCGTCATCCGAAGAAAAACCACTGATTCTGGATTGCCGCATCAATTTTTGACGTGTTGACCCCCGCTAATCATGCTGCTTCGCGATTTCTTCCCTCTAAATAGACATGCAGTCCAAAGACCGTTAATACAAGAAGAGTTAACATCTCCACGACGGTAGCAAAATCGCAACAAACAGAGTGGGCAACTATTTACACTCCGCGACTTTATTTCATCAACCCATAGAATAAATGATTATTGCCGAGTATCAACTTAAGACATTCTCACAACCATTGTTCTAAATCCTTTCGTGTCGGCATATTTGTTCCCGCTCCCAGACGTTTGACAGCTAAAGCCCCCGCGTGAAGCGCCACGATGGCTGCTTGGTCGTAAGACATTCCTTGCCCTACAGACCAAATCCATGCGCCGAGCAGAGAATCTCCCGCGCCCGTAGGGTCTACCACCTCTGTCGGAAAAGCTGGAAAAGATCCTCTGCTGCCAGTTCGTGTAAAATAACGCATGCCGCGATGTCCCAAAGTGGCGACGCATACGTTAAGATTTGGGTAGGTAGCAAAGAAATGCGGCATGGCTTGGTTCCAATCGACCTCAGACACGCCTAAAATCGTAGACAACTCTTGTTGATTACTGATTAATGTGTTGGTCACTCTCAAAAGTTCAGGAGGTAAACCAAGCGCAGGTGCAGGATTGACCACGACTTGAGCGTGGGCTTCAGAACATTTGCGAGCCGCCCATAATGAAACTTCCCATGGCCATTCTCCCTGGATTATGATCATATCAGCCCAGCTCCAATTTACGTTGAGGTTCTCCAGGTCTGAAATCGTTACTTGGGCGTTAATACCAGGCACATGAAAAATGAAGTGTTTGTTGGGCATTCTTACAGGAACTGCATAAGCTGAAGTGGCCTGTGGCTTTTGAACCAGCGACAACGGAAACGATACATGGTTCAACTTTCTTAAGGCCCATTGCCCCAGGGGATCGCCGCCAAGCGCGGTAACCAGCCTCATGTCAACTCCCAGGTTGAACAATTGCATGGCTTGGTTTACAGCTTTTCCCCCCAAAAACAGTAGTCCTTGGGGAATTTTTAGCGTTTCGCCGTCTTCTGGATCGTGATCAGTAATCATTGGCATGTCAATTACGGTACTTCCCACAACAAGAACACGCATGTTTACGGCCTCCCTCTACCGCAATCGATTATATCGGCAGATGATTGATTACTAAGATTTGTAAAAAATTAACCTGCTCTATGGCCATAACGGTTACCAAGGAAATATGGAGAACGCTTCGGCTCGATTGCCTACAACTTCAGGCCATACCCAGTGTTGACACGTATTCGCAAAAGGGTTCTTAGAGGATAATACATCAAAAAATGAATGATCACGCGGCGCGCCAGATATTTCTTTACCTGGGCGGTTTCAAAGTCGGACATTTGTCCTTGAATGTTGTAACCGGCTCAGGGTTTTGATGAACGGTAAGAGGGTATTACAATTTTCTGAGAAAATTCGAAATCGATTCTCTATCGTTCCACTCATGGTAGGACGTTAATCCCGCAGCTCTGGGATTTCCCCATATACTCGACAAGTACACCAACAAAGCCAACCGGTTCGTGCCAAATCGATCGAATTCCCGCTATTTTAGCATTAGCGATGCTAGTTCAATGAGGCCGGATTACGGTGGCCCAGAATCCGGGAATCGCTCCAATCTCCTTCTGTGGATTCCGAGTCGAAATCTTGGGCTCGCAAATCGAACAAGTCTCCACCGCAAAATCCTCCCCCAAGGTCCTTGCTTGACTGCCGTTTTGACACAAATCCAGCCAGGTTCATGCGACTTGACCATAGAGCACAGAGAAACCGTTGATTCACCGATTTCACGCACCTGTGAATGTCACTAAGCGTACTCTCACGAGCCCAAACCCCTCCTTTTCATCTCATTTTGGCGCTTGCCTATGCGTCGACGGTTGATCAAGGGATACGGGTGGGGATCGGACGAACAATACGCGATTGTGTATTCATGTCGCCTGTTGGCCCTCTCTTATGGCGGATTATTCGAGTGATTTTGATCACACCCCTGTTCCGTCAATACTCTATGCTGAAAATGTAAGGAGATTCGTTCACATCTTGGGGAGGTCTACGGTATGTCTGAAACGGATTTTCAAGAAGCTGTAATATTAAATGCTTGGCAATTTCCCGCCAACATTCGCCACCAAATAATTTTCGCCTTATTAGATGCCTTGCCTGTCAATCATACGTTAATGCTTATTAATGATCACGATCCCAAACCCCTATTTTATCAAATTGATGCCGAACAACCAGGAGTTTTTTCGCGTGCCCCGACCAAGGAAGACAATTTCTTATTCTACGTTTCTATTACCCGCGTTCTAGCTTCAGCTGAACAATAAAATATGTCTGGGGATTTAATTTCCTGAGACCATTGGTGTTTAATGAAAATGAACGTTCGTTGTGCTTACTGCTTCACGGCAGCAAAGACTCCGGAACTGTGACAAAACCGTCATAATTTTGCGCGAGGTTTTTGCATGCATAACGTCAAGAGAACAAAGAATGAAGAACGTGTTACAACCTAAAATTTGAAGAGGAGTTATGCAGTATGGACCTTTCGAAAAAATGGGTTAAGGTGGCAAAAGTCAGCGACATCAATTCCAATACTCCCTACTTGGCCGAACTGAATGACCGTGTGATTGCGCTCTACCAAACGGACGAAGTTGTGTACGCCACTGATGACACGTGCTCCCATGCCGAAGCTTCGTTATGTGAAGGTACGTACCATGGATATATTGTCACTTGTCCGCGTCATGGAGGCCAATTCGATGTTCGAACCGGACAGGCCGTAAAAATGCCTGCCGTATCACCAATTGAAATCTTTCCTGTCCGGATTGAAGATGGCGAAGTTTTTCTTTCTCCTGATGATATGTAAGTTATGTCAGTATTGGGCTTTTTCGTGCCAACTGCCGCAAAGACCTTAATTGGGCCCTGGTTAAAGATTTCGAGCAGAACGTTGACTTTCACCCCCGTTTAACGGTCTAACAGCGTTTTAGGCGGGGGTACAACAGCACAAGATAATCGCCTCTTTGATAAACTTCGGACAGCAGAGCCGTTCCTTTAGGTTGCACATCGCACGACTTTGGATGAGAAAACATTGCATGCGTTGCGTTTCTTTTCTCTACAGCACACCACAATTAGCGAGTGGTTCAGAGGGTAAATATCTGGAAAGAATATATCTGCAATCAGCTCACTTTGACGCGCAGGGTCAAATCCAAAGCACTGGTTAACAGATAATCAATAAAGCCCCCCTAAATTGAGACTACCCTGCCAAGGACTAGGACTGATTATGGGATCATTATACGTAAATCAAAAAATTGTGATAGCTATCACAACACTCGACGCTAGCCAAGATATGATAAACACGACGAACCCAATTGCGCAAATTTAGCAAAGGGAGAAATTTTAAACGGACAAAAAACAAGGCGAATTGCCTAGCGCTTACTTGTAGATATGCCAAGGCTGCACGCGGGGAGTCATAGGTCTATTGGTACAATAGTTTTATGATGCATTGTCACGTGGTTTAGCTATTCGCCTCGGGAAAGCCTCACATGTTTGTTAATAGAGGAGACTGATTACAGTGCCGTTCGAATACTTTGTGTACGAAGTGAACAAAGATCCCGACAGCGTGGTTCAACAGATCAGAGAATCGGCGGCCCGCTATGACCTAATCGAACAGGCCGTTATCAATCATCGGCTGAATATGCAGCGGTATAAAATACCGGATCCTCCATGGGCTTACTCGGTGATTTTGGCCAACCCCCGTGCCCTAGCAACCTTTCTCTCGGTGACAATGACCGTCGTGACAGAAATGCCGGTGCGGTTAGGCATTTACGGTAATGACAACAGCACATCTATTGTTTACCACACCATGTCATCTCTCTTAGCTCGGCATCACCCTGATCTGCGTTATGCGGGAGAAACAATCGATGCCTTGGTGCATGACTTGTGTACAGAAATTGGAGCAGAGTTGAAATCACGTGAATTATGGTCCGATCATGTGCAAAGTTTAGCATCGGAACAATCCACAATGTCTCGGTAAGATGATTTTGAGGAGCGCATCAAACGCCTCTTGTCCATCCAGAACTGACGCTGGGTGAATGCAGTCGACGGGACAAACCTCAACGCATCTCTGATCCTTTACACCGACACATCGTTGCGTTATTACGTGTGCCACCCAGGACTCCCCTCTAATCTTTCGCAGTTGGTGCACTTTATACTCCTGACCATGGGAACCAGTTTTGCGAGGACTACTCCTGCAATTCTTTCATGGCTGCCACAAACCCAAGGCTCAATTCTTTAGTCGAAGAGGGTTGTTCTCTCTTCGTTACTCAACAGGCGAGACGCCGGAATTGCAAGGCCACATATTTTAACGGAAATATTTAACCAGCATGTACCAGGAGTTTTTCTGATCCCTCTTATAAAATAAGGTGACGGAGCTCGCAATAAAGTGAGTGCAATCACATTATAATTATTCCGAATACTCCGTTATTTTATAGCTGTGAACTCACCTGCCTTGACTCTTAGTGTCTTTTCTCTGCTAAATACCACTGCATGGTGCCTTCCATTGCTTCTCCATAGTCAATGTGTGACGGCACGTCCAACAAATCGGCATCCTGGGCAATAACAATGAGATGTCCTCCTGGAGATAAATGGCCGGAAGCCGTCTCCCATAGTTTGTCCAAAGACAATGACTGAGGAGCAAGAGCCATGATTTCATCCCAGATTGTGGTGGTGTCCTCCATTAAAATTTGCCAAAAATCGCCTGTTTGGATTTCATCCGACCTCACCAGTTCATGATCAATCCCCTCTTGAACAACAACCTCGCGAATTTCTATCCCGCCAACATGCCCGGCCCCCAAATCCCGTAAAATACGCACTTCCAGTCCGGCATGGCATCCGAGGCACAAAAATGAACGAGAGCTTAATTGCGATTTCGACCGGTAGCCGGCAACCAAGAGAGCGGTAGCTAATCGGGCGTGGACCAAACCAGGAATCAGCGCCGGGAGTCCTTTGTGATTACGGTTGAGTAAGCTTTCATATATAGTAGATGACTTTTCCCGCCACAGACACCGTTGTTTGCGTGTGGAGGGAAACGTGCGAAAAACCCTCTCCAAACTTTGCCAGTCGTCTCGATTTGTATCTTTCCGCATTTCATTGTGCTCCTTCCCTGGTTAAGGATAGCTTCGCCAGACTGCCATTACCACGACGATCTTGATGGACTCTTTTTGTCCGGCTAAAATTTCAGGTCAGGCTGAGTTCTATTGAGCAGCCACTGCTAGTTCACGCTAACATTATTACCGGCCGTACGCGATTTCTACTCTAACCCTGCCCGCCGTGGTAACTTCATTCGCACACCCATGAGATTGGTGTTTTCACTCTCACTCGTGCACTGAGACAAATTGACTTGAGTTTATCAAACCGCAATGGGGTTGGACAATTAAAGAAGATAACATGTGATTTTCACTAATTGCTAGACATCAAAATTCGTGATCAAGATCACGACAGAAATGAGCTGTCCTGGGACACAATACTGCTCAGAGGATAGAGACTGAGTCGGGAACAAAAGGAGAGTGAGATATTCAATGAGCGAACTTACCGAGGAAAGCGTTCAAGAGGCGCTAAAAGACGTAATCGATCCGGAACTGGGATACAATATTGTTGAGTTGGGTCTAATTTACGGGATTACCATTCAAGATAATCGTGTTGACGTTATAATGACCATGACAACCCCGGGTTGCCCCGCAACAAACTATATTCAAGAAGGCGCGCACGAGCGACTGTTATCTATCGAAGGAATCAAAGATGCCCATGTTGACATCGTCTGGTCCCCACCTTGGGATCCGTCCATGATGTCAGATGATGCAAAGCAGCACTTTGGGTTTGCCTAATCTGTACCGATACCATATGGCTTTCGGAAAATGAACAAGATTTGCCCGCGAGAAGTCCTTCATGCCAGGACTTCTCGTTTTCGACTAGCGTAACCTGACTCCTTCATAATGACTCGGCCCAAAGCCACATGCAGTGTTTGATGAAGTCAGCAAAACCCGTGGGAATTTGCGCAAAGGATTCGCCATGTCAATACGTGAATGTCCAAGGTGAACGTGATCATGATCACGGCACGCAGCTCACCTTTGCCTTTCAATAAACACCATGAAGTCTATGGAGCTGCGTCATCACATAATGAGAAAGGAATTATCCCAAATGGACCACGTTTTCACGATATCGCACTGGTATCATACTGGGCAAAACGCAACCAACGTATTACCAACCGAGAACGACGTGCGTTCATTTGTCAGACAAGGTTCAGTCGATGAAGTGGTTGGCATCGAATGGCACAGTGCGGAAGATGGCCGCGCTTTTCTTAAGGGAATAGCCGATGTGGCATTCGAGGTGATGGAGTCCTCGGATCACGTCGTTGCGATTATTCATTCTAAAGCTTTTCAGAAGAAAACTGAAAAGCAAGAAGAGGAATTTCGGAAACTCATGGATACGATGAAAGAAGCGTTAGATGCGGTGGCTCTTCACGACAATGAACAGGCTGCAAGATTGACAGCAAAGGTTTATGTACATCTTAAATCTGCCCCGGTTGGTTATCAGCGGTTATTTGACGGTCTATTGCACAAATACACAGGTGTCTATCACTCAAGATCCCGCCGCCCAAACGATCCACAATAAGCGGACATACATCCCCAGATAAGTCATGGGTGCGCCTGTAAGCAACGCCGTTCGGCATTGCGCAGGTTAGTCTGAAATTTGCCCGGTGCACGGCAGTGGGCTCGATATGGGAATGGCCCATCCTCACCCGGCTTATCCGAACGGGAAACCCGACGGGGAGTGTAGCATGCCGGGAAAAGCACTAGTCAGCCAACCATCCGGCTGCGACTGCGTGTCGAGAGGAAACGAACGGTATGAGGATAAAGGCTGATCTGCCTGAACGACAGCCCGAGGGGCTTTATTATCGGCTACGGCGGAAGATGGTTACAAACGCCGTATGGACGGGGGGCGTTGACCACCTGACGGCGACCACCATCATATCCCCCGTCCGCCCAGTCGCCCTCTGCGGAAAATGGCCAACGTCTTATCCGACAACCGTCCGCGCGGGTTCAGGCGAACCTAAACAGGGATGACCTAAACCGGAGCGTCGGGTGAAACCCGGCTATGAGCTCGGGCTCTGAAAATCCGGCAGGGTTACGGAACTCTCGTAGTAGTCCGCAACGGGGAAAGCCTGTCACATGGCGAAGGAGAGCAGTTTACTCTCCACGGTCTGAAAGGAACGGTGCGTGAGGCATCATAAGAACCTCTAAGAGTCGTGGATCTTCTATCGATGCCCTCAAAAGTTCTCGGTAGAGCATGAGTGAATGGAGAGCCATTGAGAGGTGTACGTACGGTTCGGGGGCGAGCGTCCGGAAACCCGTCTCCGCAAGGCGGCTCGGCGCTGGATGCTTAGCCTACGGGTTTTCAGCCGAATGGCGAGAGCTTGAGCCAATGCCGGTGAGGTTCTTTCTTTCTAGTTCTTCCGGCATATGGTTGTACTGCTCCTTAACGCCATCTGTCTGACAGAGGAACTCTCTACGAATAGTCCGAGGCTGTTCGTGGGTTTTTCCCATTTGATTTCTTTGACAAATCCTCTTGTCTCTAGTGCGCTAATTCCGCATGGGGTTTCTCTCTTTCCATCTGTAATAACTAACCAGATATCCGCTCTCTTGGGATAAAAACACATGAGAATGTCTGTTCAACTTAATCAGGCATTACATTTCGGATACTCTCCAGAATTTCTGTTGTCCACGAGTCTCATGCATAGGTATGACGAGAGCTATGGCCATCATCCAGACACAGCCAGCAACGATGATCGTACGCGACGGACTGCCTCCGTCTCGCCACAGACGGTAAACGCCTAGAATACTGCCTCGGCGATTAGCCGGGGCGATATCGATGATGGCGGAGTTCAGGTTGGGGTACAACAAAGCCATCCCTAACCACCGGACGGGGTACGGTGGGGTGTTGTTCGTTTCGTTTTCGCTACCGGGCAGCGATCCCCTATTAACCGCCGCGTTAGTAGACTTCGCCTTAGTTATGAAGGCTCGCCACTCTCGCCGGGGTTCACAGTTGGTTACGGGAACGAGCTAACTCGCACAGGTCAGACTTTCACTAGCAAGAACTGCGACCTGTCAGTCGCACATGACTACATCCGCATATGCGCATGTATTGGTCAGCAGGAAAAAACTTTGGTACTATAAGTTTAAGATGGGTGCAATTAAACAAAGAGGAGGAGCCACTATCAACATCGATGCAATTTTTAAGGCCTTGGCCGACCCATTAAGGCGGCGGATTCTCGAAGTGCTCCACAATCCCCAGTATTATTGCAAAAACAGCGAAGGAACTGTCAACGGCATTTGTGTGCAAGATATCGCACGTTATTTGACATTGCCTCAATCTACGGTATCACGCCATTTAGCGATTTTATCGCAATCTGGATTGATTTCTCAATCACGGCACCGCACATGGCATTATTACTCCATTAATAAAGAAGCCATGGGAGAGGCTATAGATTGGATCCACAATGTGATGCCTCAGGAGGACAAGCTGGACCTTTCCTCCCTTCCGCCCACCTATGAATAAGGCTCCCCCACGCCTTGGCGAGGAGTTGAGTCAAAACCGTTAAGGGATCACTCCCTTTGCTGTGGTTGCCGGAACCATGCAATTCTACTCCAACATGGCACCCTAAATTTCCGTGGCACTCTAATGACTTAGCTGTCCCAATAATCATGAAGATGCTATGTCTTTTAATATCCGCGTATTCGGATGTCGTATGTCAACGAAGTTCCAAGTGCTAAGTCGTTCCAAAAAAAAACAATTTAATGCTGATTAACTGCTTTTAGTGCTAAATGTGAATGCCTTTGTGGTTATAGCCGCCACTCTTCTTTGAAGTGTAGGTCAAGACGTGAGTGAATTGGTGGGGTGATCAATATCACAGATTCGTCACGATGTCTCCCGTATTTTCTTAACTGGGGGCTGGGTTGTGAATTCGGTTATCCGAAGGACCATATTTGCTGATAACGTCATTAGCGTCAGTCCCGTGTCTATTATCAAGGTCCACAATTTTCATCAAATCAAGGAGTTGACATGTTTATGGCTAATTCAGATCCAGCAGTCATTATTAACGCACCAGTTTTACCTCCTCCCGTTAAACATCAGACCATTTTATCCGTCTTTGATGCATTGCCCCAGGGATTTGCAGCGCTGTTGATCAATGATCATGACCCCAAACCTTTGCTCTATCAATTAGAAGCGGAGCAGCCGGGAGTGTTTTCGATTAACTATCAGGAGCAAGGGCCGGAGCGATTCGCCATCCTCGTTACAAGAGATTGACAAAAAAGTCGCCGGGAGAAGGAAACGCCAAGCTGCTCCCGGCATTGTCACTTTCACGTTGGCATTTCTTAATATATCAACCAGACCATAGCGTCATTCAATGTTTTGCCCCCACAAAACCCAAGAAATTGGGTTGTATATAGATTGACGAACCAAAATACCCGAGTATAACAACGGGGGACCCGGCCGTGTTTTGTTGTACTCTACTGCTCGTTATGAAGAGAGCATTCGGTCGGATTGGGTGGCGTCCGCCGCTAAGAGAAGTGTGACGGTCGTAAATCGGCAGACATTACTGAACTTAGTACACCCGCCAAGAAGCAAGCACTGCAATAATGCCAGAAGATAAGAACTGCTTTGTCATCAGCGGATAAACAATCACCAGCCACACTAATCGATCGGAAGTTGGTGAGGACGGTTGCGCCGGTTGTGGACTGGGGCCCCCTGGCATCACGCGGTAGCGCACCTTCCACAGAACACACCGCAGGGTGGTATGATACTCTCAAAGAGCTCCGGTGCCTACGCGGGAATTTGGCGAAATCCGCACTACGATTCCTCCCGCAATATACTCTATTGATAATAGGAGAGAATAAAGCATGCTTGACTCGGACTCATGGTACATTCGCCAACTGACGCATCAGACTCGGAAGTGGCATGTGGCTTGGGCTGGGCAACCCAAGGCTGTCAGCCAATTTCTCGAATCGGCTTGGAAAAATCCCCAAAAACCACGCTCGTGGGCGGACATTACCTGCGAATTGGTGCGTCTGGCACTCAGATGGCATCATCATCTTACCGAGCGCCTTGAGTACTGGCAGTGGCCCGTATGCCAAGGCTGGTGGCAGGAACTTGAAGGACCCATATGGGATCCATACGATTGGGTCATTGCCTGTACTCACCGCTCACCACAACATTGGACAAAGAACTTCGATGAAGTTCTGCATCATCCCGAAGTTCATCCCGGTCTTAGCGCCTGGGCTTGGGCTATTTGGAATGAAAAACCCCACGTGTTGTCTTTTGCCAACATGACCCCCATAGAGGCCATCGACACTGGGTTGCGTGCGTGTGAGCCGTCCGTAACAGAATCGTCTTGGGCCCGGGCATGGCATGAATGGGTTTCGGGCCCAAAACCCAATGAAATGGCAGGGCTGTCTTCCTCCTGCTATCCCACATCCATCATCCGGTCATGGGAAGAAGCCCTTGCTTCCTGCCCAGAACCAATGGTCGCTGCGATTTTGCCGTATCACACAGAACAACTGCGGTTTTTTTGACGCCTTCTTGAGGTTGGTATCGATTATTCGGGCTACCCACTTCCCTCGCGACCTACTCACCTCTTACCTGTGATTTTTTCATTCACACGAAGATACGAAAACGCGATATCAGCCGGCGCAACACGATAACTTCTTAATATCTTGTTCAAACGCCATGGCAGTCAGTTTTAGACCTTCCGCCATCGTCAGATAGGGGGCTAGAGTATCCCTCAGATCAGAAATGGTTAAGCCAAATTGCACAGCTAATTGAGCCGCGTAAATGACATCACCTGCGTTCTCAGACACAATTTGCGCACCTAACAGGCGTCCGGTTTTCTGCTCTGCTACCAGTTTAAAGAGGCCTTGCGTTTCCCTATTCACCATGGCCCGTGTTAGTGCTTCCGGTGGCAGCACAGATGACACCACTGCCATGCCTTGCTTTTTTGCCTCTTGTTCACTAAGGCCCACCGAGGCAATGGCTGGGCGGGTAAAAGTCACCTTGGGCACCACTCGCAAGTTAAGAGCCTGAGGTGTCGAGAGGCCTAGAGCGTTTTTTGCGGCCAGCTTCCCCTCGTAGGCCGCAACATAGACAAACTGCGGTCCCAACGTCACGTCTCCGGCAGCATATACATGGGGATTTGTCGTGCCGAGATACTCGTTTACGACAGGTTCACCTAAGGGGCCTAATGCCACACCTGCTGCAGGGAGATTCAGAGCGTCTGTGTTGGGCAAGCGGCCTGCGGCGATTAACAAGCCGTCACCTTTGATAGCTCGTTCTACCGCAGCATCATGTATGTACACGGTTTTTTTATCTCCTTCAGCTATCACTCGTTGATAGCTGAGTCCTGTGATAACCTCAATTCCGGCTCTTTGCAAGAAATCCCGAATGGCCGTCTGCACCTCGGGGTCATAGGAAGGCATCAGTGTATCGGCACGTTGCATCAAGGTGACTTCCGAACCCCAATTACGGAATAGTTGGCCGAGTTCGAGGCCAATATATCCGGAGCCTATGACAATCAAATGATTGGGCCTCTTGGTCATACTGAGTGCGGTTGCGCTAGTCCAATAGCCAACCGTGTCTAAACCTTCAATGCTTGGGATGCGGGGTTTTGATCCCGTCGCAATCAAATAGCGGTCAGCGTCCCAAATTTGTTCACGCACACAAACTCTTTCCCTGTCAACAAAATGAGTCTCTCCCGCCAAAAAATCAATATGATATTCTGCCAATAAGTCTTCATATTTCTGTTTGCGCATGCCTGCTATCAAACGGTCTTTTTCTGCGACCACGACGTCCCAATTAGGGTCAACGCTCTGCGTGTGGAGTCCCCGAAAAGGATTAGACTGCGCCATGTAATGCACTTCACTAGCCCGCAGTAAGCTTTTGGACGGCACGCACCCGACATTCACACACGTTCCTCCCAATACACCTTGCTCGGTCATAGCCACCCGGGCTCCTGAATTCGCCGCTTCAATCGCGGCAGCAAAGGCCGCACTCCCCGATCCAATGATTAAAAGGTCATATGTTTTATGCGAATGAAAATGTGCGCGCGAAGGTCTATCCGGTTCAATTTCGATATTTTCCGGCGTGTACCCGGCCGACAGAAGCCATTCGCGCGCCCTATTCCATGAAAAATTTGCAGAAACCCTAAAGGAAACTGCCCCTTGGGCTACATCAGTGCGAACCTGCAGGGCTCCGGCGGATTCTAGAACTTGACGCACATTCTTTTCGGACTCCGGTGTTGCCATACCGGGTATGTGCACATGATAAACTGTGCCATCCCTGGGTATGAAGTTTGAAGCAGATCCACGGATTTCTTCTAAATTCAAAGGGTGATACCCTGCTTCAACCAAGGCCTTCTTGGCCTTCTTCCAGGAAAAGGTTCTGTTTGTCGCAAAAATCGCTTCATTGTGCGCAAAACTGGCCTGTACATCAACGGCCCCTGCCGATAACAGGGCCTGGGTCACGTGGTGTTCACACTCCAGGCACGTCATCCCCTCAATCGTGATTCGATATTGTGCGCTATCATTCGTTCCTGTTCCTTGGTCCACTTTCCTCCATCCTTTCGTGCCAATAGGCGACCCAAAAACTCCCTCTTCCATTTCCAATAGTGATCACTGTGTTTTAATTTTTATTGAACACCGTGAACAGACCTACTTCCTGTCGTCCCCCAGCCGCGACCCCTTTGTCGGTGTTTATGCAACAATTCCTATCTGGTCTGATTGGCCATCATTTTGAAGTGAAATCAAAATTCACGGCGCTTTTAGCTGAATCTTAAAATTTCTTATTATGTTCTTTCCATTATACTTGGATATAGCTATACAACTATATCGCATCTACCGTTCGACTCAGCGGTTAAGAATAAACTCCGAAATTAATATAAAATGCATACGAACTGCACTACACAATTAGCACCCCCGACAAAAATAGGAAAGAATTTGCCTCGCCAGTGTATCCAGCGAGGCATGTTGTTGTCCTGTTATTATGATTTCACCAGCTAAATGTTCGCCCTTACGATTTTTTCCCTGATAACGGACCTAAAGTATTCCATACGTCGATCTTCGTCCGGATTCGCTGGATCACTTCGTCGGTAAATTCCGTTGTGCCGATGCTTCCGCCTAAATCAGGCGTTTTGATACCGCTTGCCACTGTTTCCAAAGTTGACTCAT
Source organism: Bacillota bacterium (assembly GCA_021841025.1). Classification (GTDB taxonomy): domain Bacteria; phylum Bacillota; class Sulfobacillia; order Sulfobacillales; family Sulfobacillaceae; genus Sulfobacillus. The sequence goes on from JAKBWA010000005.1 coordinate 28,096, forward strand.
AAATAGCCCGAGAAGCGAGTTGCGCTGCACCATCATCGCTATGGGCCAAGAGAGACGCTGCAGCCAGAATCATAGCCATGGGGTTGGCAATATTTTTACCGAACAATGTTGGTGCTGTTCCATGAGGGGCTTCTGCCATAATCACTTTGGGCTGCCAATCTTCATCCAATGACAAGAGCAGAGATTCAGCACCAGCCAGGGATCCAAACATCTGCAATACTAAGTCCGATAAGCAATCCCCGTCCCGGTTCAGGGCTGGAATAACCAAAGCCTCTCCCGCTTTGACCAGCAACAGAGCATACGTCGCATCAATGAGTTGCGGCTCATAGGGCACGTCAGGATGGCGCCGGGCTGCCGCGTCCATTTCCTCTTTGAACATGCCTTCATAAACGGGACTCACTGTAAACTTTGGACCGCCAAAAACTTTAGCGTGTGTCCGAGCTGCGTGCAAAAAAGCATATTCAGCGACTCCTCGGCAAACCTTCCGAGAAATTGTTTCTGTACGGTAAGCCAGTTCATCCGCCCCTGCGCCACTTCGCCATTCTTTGGCTCCATAAGCATCATCCACCGCCATTCTGACCACAGAAATGGGGGAATATACGCCAACAGGAGGAGCAATGCCTGGGATTCTCCGGCCCGTCCTCACAATGACGGTTCCTTCAATTTCATTTCGCAATATTGCATTAGGACTACCAACGTCGTCTTTAGACTCCGGGGTTATCGTGGCTGCTTTCAGCCCAAAACGGTGCTTCTTCATAGCCTGGGCCGCGTTCAACACTACTTGATTCTTAGTCTTTCGGCGATTTTCTAAGCTTAGATCAAATCGAACAATTTCCACCGGAAAACCTAAGACATTTTCGGAAAGTACTCGTAAAGCCTGCTCCAAAAGCTCTTGACCGGTTTGGTCTCCATCTGTAACAACAATATGCATCATGTTATCCCTCGTTCTTATCAAAGGTGCGACTATCTCCAAACACCGTTCATATCATAAAGCATAGCACACCCAGGGTGATTTCCCGAGGAAGATTGCATAATATTACGACATTTAGTTTCCCCCATGTACGCGGCTTAATTGTGAGGAAGGATAAAGGATAGCAGGGGTTACGCAAGTTCTCCTTTCTTGCCAACAGAGCCGTATTACATGGTCAGTCGGGGCAAATCCCCCTGGGTTTTTAAACGTTGCCGTCCTTCTCAAAACGGGGGAAGTGTACTCGGTCAACACCTGCAGATTGCCCTGTTGCCACATTAAGAATTTGACGAAGACGGGTTTTCAGAACTCTGAACAAGCCGGATCGTCTTGGCGCTCCAGCGAGGGACAGTTTTCCGAACAAAGCCATTTCCGGCGACTTCTCGCACCCGGTTACGGTATATTGATTATGGAAATATCCCTAATTTAAAACTTTAAAGCCCAGGTTGCCGTAAGATGGGCATAAGAAGAAAGTTGTGTACAATAGGGACGGTTACTGTTGCTTGCTAGCGTTTTAGAAAATGCAGAAAGAGGGGAATCTTCGTGGAGTACGTAAAGCTTGGGCGTACCGGCCTTGATGTGTCCCGCATTTGTCTGGGCTGTATGAGTTATGGGGTGCCGGAGCGCGGAACGCATCCGTGGGTTCTGGACGAAGCACACAGTCGTCCCTTCATTAAAAGAGCTATTGAACTCGGAATTAACTTCTTTGATACGGCCAATGTTTATTCTGATGGAACCAGTGAAGAGATTGTGGGCCGTGCCCTGAAAGATTACGCCCGCCGGGATGAAATAGTTATTGCAACGAAGGTTCACAGCCGCATGCACTCAGGACCTAACGGCGCAGGATTGTCGCGCAAGGCCATAATGACCGAAATCGACAACAGCTTGATACGCATGGGCACCGACTACGTCGACCTGTACCAAATACATCGGTGGGACTATGATACCCCAATCGAAGAAACGTTAGAGGCGCTAAATGATGTGGTGAAAGCCGGTAAAGCTCGTTATATCGGCGCCTCCTCCATGTATGCCTGGCAATTCCTCAAGGCCCTACATATTTCCGAGAAGCATAACTGGTCCCGATTTGTCTCAATGCAGAACTATCTGAACCTCCTCTACCGTGAAGAAGAGCGGGAAATGCTCCCTTTGTGCAAGGAAGAGGGCATTGGTGTAATTCCTTGGAGCCCTTTGGCTCGGGGAAGGTTGACTCGAGACTGGGATGAAAAGACAAGCCGCTCTATGTTCGATGAGTTTGGGAAGAAACTCTACAAATTAACAGAAGATCCGGACAGAAAAATTGCCCAGCGAGTAGCAGAAGTAGCTGACCACCATGGCGTTTCCCGAGCGCAAGTCGCTTTGGCTTGGGTTCTTCAAAAAGATGAGGTGACGGCACCAATCATTGGCGCCACGAAGATGAACCACTTGGATGATGCGGTTCAAGCCCTTTCCATCCGGTTAACCCCTGAAGAGATAGATTTTTTGGAGGAACCTTATATCCCCCACCCCATTTTGGGATTTCGGTAATATACACGGGACCTTCAAACATGATATAGCGAAACTTTGTTCTAAACCCGCGAGCAGGACTGGCGCGCGGCTTTAGAACAAAGAATACGGGCCAGTCTATTAAAAAGACTGGATTGGGTTGGTCGTCCTCACTCCGTTTCATATTGGCATGTCTGGGACAGCTCTTTATTGCCCTGCAGATTATTTCCTGGCCGCCTACAAAGTGTCATTCACAGAATCCGAACTTTTGGTGGCAGATACCTCGGAAGATTGCTCCTTCTGAGTCGCCTGCGACACTGTTACTGCTGGTGTTGGAGCGTTTTGAACAGAATTATCTTTCACCCCACTAACAGCATCCCGAAACCCACGCAACGCTTGGCCCAAACCAGAGCCCAGTTCCGGTAACCGTTTAGGCCCAAATATTAACAAAGCCACGATGCCTAGTACGATTAAATGCTCCGGACTCAGCAGATCATCAAACATAAAACACATCTCCTCTTATACAAATCCTCTTATACAAAACTTTGCGTCTTGTTAATATCGTTGTAGCAATTCTTTGCTCATTTTTGGGTTCATTATGAAATGTGTCGTCAACTATCTTCAACCAACCGTTCTCCAAC
>JAKBWA010000005.1:31285-36981 GCA_021841025.1 Bacillota bacterium
TCCTCTTATACAAATCCTCTTATACAAAACTTTGCGTCTTGTTAATATCGTTGTAGCAATTCTTTGCTCATTTTTGGGTTCATTATGAAATGTGTCGTCAACTATCTTCAACCAACCGTTCTCCAACTGAGTACAGGTCTACCAATGCCGGTGCGCCATCTTGTTCGGCAACCATCTCATTTCCATCTCCGATCTGAGCACACGAACTATGACTTGTCTATTCTAAAAGTCGATTCGGCCGTCTTGTTATCTCATCTCTAGGAAACTTTTTAGTGAACAGTAATAGCGTAAACCAAATTCTCACGGATCATAAGGGTCAGTCAGTTCGATAACTAGAAAACCAATGGGCCTTCTCGGCTGGTTCCCGGTGCATATAAGAGAGAACTCTTTAGTCACTGTTATGGACCAGATGTTCTTTGCATTCCATAGTCAATGGGCCAAAATTATGATCCGGATGGACTTTTTTCGTACTCGGACGAAAACATGGGTCGCATTGAGATGATGGCGGTGATTATCAAGGCTAAGACCCAAAATCTTCTCGAGGGTAGCGAGAATCAACCGAGAAACCCATGATTCCGTTTGGCGATGGTGCGCCCCAGCATTAGATTTCGAATTTTACGCGCTACATTAAAAGAAAAGCGGTGATCTAGAAGCGTTGTCATTTGATGACGCCGCGTCCCAATAAATCGTTCAGCCTCGTTTCTCTTTTAAGTCGGAAGAGAAAAAGACCCACCATTACTAATATGCTGGACATCAAGTCTATTTCCGTGAATGGTTCATGCAGAAAAACAAATCCCAGCCAATACCCTATCACCGGCGTTAACAACAACCACATACTGGCTTGCGCTGCACCATGGCGTAAAAGCCGAAACCATAGCAGCATGGCACCGATTGAGACGGCTCCCACAAGCCATGCTAAGCTTCCCCACCAATCGAGATTCCAATTAACGGTATTGGAACCCGACAACAACAACGCAAAAGGCCAGAGGAATATTGCTCCCCATAACAGTTGCCATGTGTTGACAGTTATTGCAGAAAGACTAACACGCGCCTTATGGAAATAAATACTGCCAACAGCCATCGCCGTTTGTCCTCCAATCATAAGGACGATTGCCCATCCCGGGGTATTAAATTCTTTCATAGCTTGCCAAGATCCGATTGTCAATCCGGTTGTGGCGACCATAAATCCTAACCATTGCATGGGCCGGACTGTTCTTCTTAACCATACGCGCTCCAAAATTAGAACAATAAAGGGATTCACAGCAACGAAGAGGTTAAATAGACCCGCCGAAACCACTTTTAGCGCCTCGAACGAAGCTCCGAGATACAGCGTCGTGTTCAGTAGTCCCAGAATAGCCAAAGGTCTCATAAAGCGTTTATCAGGCCATAACTGCCCTCTTGCGACACTTATGGGGATCCATAACAATAAGCCTGCCATGGTAAATCGCAAAGAAGCGAGAATTAACGGGGGACCCGCTTCTAGTCCAAATTTTGTCGCGATTGCGGCCGACGCCCACAAAACCGTGTAGAGTAAAGCAAGAAGCGCATCCATCACATTGCCCGCCTTCCGTTTGTGGGAAATCAAAGACAGAAAACATTCTCTTCTTTTAGATTAAATTCATGCCTTTTACATAAGTTTAAAAGGTTAGTTTATATAAAGTCAATGCCCTGCAAACGTTTCGCTTTATAATGTAAACAGGTATAAAATATGACCGAACCCTCTTTACAGTGAACGAAAAAGTGCCTTAAAAGGCATTTACGGAAGGCAATCTGGTTGGCAAGAGACGGCGCACCGCAAGAATGTATGCACTAAAACAGTTATTCTATACTCTGCGTCAATCTCAACTCGAGGTGAGTGCACAAGAAAAATAACAGAATGGCGTGGGGTTTAGGATGTGCAGATCCAAAATATATTCCGCCATAACAGCAGCAATTAGGGCGCAAGTGAGAAAGGTATGGGCAGATTACTGAAATTAGCCCCGGGAAGCCGGGTTTCAGACAACTTGGATTCCTATTGATGTTGCCACCTTGTTCCGTATTTTGTCGAAACAAATGGTTTTATTCCTGACTAATCCTAGAACCCAAGAAAGGAGCAGCGGGAGCGGATGAGCTATCCTTCCAGTCTCAGGCTAGTCCAAAATGCCCCGCGAAACTGATGAAAAAACCCATATTCACCGATTTTGGTGAGCGTCTTATTTTGAACTTTGTGAATACCGTGCAATCCTTTCGCGGAAAGACCATAGATTTGATTGATTCCCCGAGTGCAGTAATAGGCTGGCTGGGCTATATGGAGCAGCGAGGCCAGATTTCCTCGATGCAATACGAGAGATTGTTGGAAGATAATTCATGGGATCTTCCCCTACTCGGAGAATTTCGACGGCGAGTGAGAGAATTCGTGGAGGACAGTTCGCCAACAAACATCCTGCACTTTGCCGCGTATTTAGCCGAGACCATGTCGCATTCACCATTGACGTTTACGGTTGTGGCTAACCCAAAAACCTTGCATTGGGACCTCGTGCCGCTGCCACAATGTGGCGGGGCCTTAGGGTTGTTGTCCGTATTGTCTTATAACGGGATGCAAATGATCACAACAGATGCGCTAAAACGTGTGAAGAAATGCGACAATCCAACTTGTTTGGCTTATTTTGTGAATAATTCAGGAAAACGCAAGTGGTGTTCCATGGAGACGTGCGGCAATCGGCGCAAAAGTTTCAGACATTATCAGCGGTATCATCCCAGAAACTGAGAGCATGGTATTGGAGACCCAGAGACTTCGAGGGAGCTGAGTGATTGAGATTATCAAGTAAAGTCATAGCCAATAGCGCATTATTGTTCGTAACATTGATCTGGGGCGCCACTTTTACCCTGACCAAAGCGGCTTTGACGGTCATGCCGGTATTTCCGTATCTAGCTATCCGCTTCCTTTTAGCCACAGCTGCTATGACTCCATTTTTTATATTCAATTCTGAACGTCGCCACTATCTCAGAAATCGCCGTTTGTGGCTCATTGGCATGGCATTGGGCACTATGCTGTTCTTGGGTTATGCGCTACAAACATTAGGACTTCAAACAATCGCTCCGGCAGTATCAGCCTTCTTAACCGGGTTAAGCGTCGTCATGGTTCCGCTTATGGCCATTTATTTTTTACAGCAAAGGCCGCATGTTCGAACATGGCTTTCCGCCATAATCGCTGTCGTCGGACTAGGGTTGTTAAACGGCGCAGTAAATTGGAATTATTTTCCTATTGGCATCATATATACATTGGCCTGCGCCGTGTTCTGGGCTCTTCAAATCGTAGCCGTGGACAAATGGGCTTTGAAGTACGATTCAGTGGCACTGACCGCTATTGAACTGTTAATGGTGACGCTGTTAAGTTTCCTTATTTCTTTATTAACCGGCGGCGAGAAATTTCATAACTGGCTATCCCCAATCATTATTTTAGCGGTAATCGTGAATGGCCTTTTGGGGACAGCTTTGGCGTATTGGGCGCAACTTCACTTTCAACGACAGACTTCTGCGTCTTACGTTGCCATTATTTTCACAATGGAACCGGTCTTTGCCGCACTCATCGCTTGGGTGACGTTGCATGAAACCTTGTCGACTGTAGAAGTTATCGGCGGGCTCATCATTGTCTTCAGCATGCTAATGGCAGACACATCGGGAAGGTAAATGATGGCGGACGAAAATTGCAAGTCCCCGTTTAACCCGAAATTACGCAAAAATTAATGGACAGGAGACCTCCCTCAAAGTCAGACATTTGCACCCGCTTAAAGACGCGCGGCCTACGCGATCGATCGTTGCATCGTCTCGATGTGAACCCAACCTATCACAAACCGTGAGCAACGTTGATTTACGTGCCCACGGGAATTCGCCGTCCTAAAGAAAATACCAAACTCCTGTGTGGGTGGTATGAGGGCAATCCTAGACTTTTGCCGCAATCAACGTTCATTGCTTGAACATCGATTCTCACAACGACAAAAGCCCGAAAATCCCCCTTTGAATCACAATACCGCTTGTACCTGTGCCTCCCTATTTTAAGACACGCCTCGTTGTCGATTGAGCCGTGGGTAAATTCTGACACGGCCCGGGCTGCTTTGTGCCGCAATGCCCTGCATGATTTTCTGTTCTTGAATGAATGTGTTCAGCGCAATGACAGCCGCGGTTAATTCGGCATTGGCCTGTTCTTGATGAATAGAGTCAGCCCAGTTCCATTGGTCCAAAGCTAGTTGATAACGGGCGATTAATTGTTGAAATTCACCAAAATAATCCACCGACCTCACCTCCTCTCCGAAAGGGATTCGAGGGTTAGGGCCAACAAACTATGAGGACGTGAGTTTCAATACCAAACAATCATTGCCGTGAACGAATAGTGAATTTTCTCGTCATTATTGTCTTAATTTTACCACAAGTTTAGCGCGAAACCACACTGTTCACCGGTTCTATTGTCGATGCAATGGTTATTTATCACCTAACTCGTCTTTTGCTAAAATATCCCGCGCCGTTTGGAATATATTCAAGAACATAGGATGGGTTAATTTTTTGGTTTGTGTATTCTGACGACTAGGATGATATGACATTAACAAAGTAAGGATATGAGTTTTCATGTCCAAGGTTATTTCTAAACCATGCTGAAATTTCGGCGTTGGCCTTAGCTTGATGCCTCTCGCGGCCAGATATTGCCGAAAGCTGTCATAAGCAAACCGCCCTAAAACCATCACGACCCTGGGCTGCAGCAGATTGAGTTCTGCCTCCAAAAACGGCAAGCAATTGGCCTGCTCCTGATGTGTGGGTTTATTTTGCGGCGGCGCACACCGCACTGCTGCCGTTACGTAGGCGTTCGTCAGGATTAATCCGTCATCTGCACTGTCGCTGCGGCTTTGATTAGCGAAACCGGTTTGGTAAAGCGCATCCATGAGCCAGTTTCCCGAATCATCACCCGTAAACATTCGGCCGGTGCGGTTTCCCCCATGAGCCGCAGGTGCCAATCCGATAATGACCAGTTGGGCCTTCGTATCACCGAATCCTGGTAAAGGCCGACCCCAATATACGTCATGCTGAAATCGGCGAACTTTGCTTTTAGCGACGGACTCTCTCCATTCAACTAGTCTCGGACACCGCCGGCACGATATAATGCTCTCATTGACGGACTGGATACTCTGTTTCATCTGCAATTGGCGGCCAAAACGTCGGGCTTACCGCTCCCTCCCTCTCTTTATTGGTGGAGGTTCAACCAGCTGAAACCCCTTTAGTCTCGCAATGCACATGAGAGAAAACATTGCGGGATAGCTCTGCCATGATAAGGCATAATCGACTCTCTTCTGTTAACGGCCCTGAGATTCTCTCATTTGCAAGCTACCCGGAACAATTCATGCTTGAGTGGTCAAGAGTCCGGAAAGAATGTCTGCATCGCCTTTTTTCCGGCAGGTTTCTCGGACGTCTTCCCCTGATATAAGGATTGAGGGCCAAACGATGTGCGGTTGGCATTGAGTCCATATTGACACGCCCCTCCCTGAAGGGAGGAGATTCTTGCGAGGAACCGACTGACGTCAGCTTGACTCGCAAAGGGTTAGCCAAAAGCCCCCTATCCGGTCGCCCGAAGGTCTCCGGTTACGGGGAATGATCGTTCGCCGAATCCTGTTAACGTCTGGTCTTGACGACGCGATATATTTTACGCCTCCCACGATTGCGGGAGACAA
>JAKBWA010000092.1 GCA_021841025.1 Bacillota bacterium
TTCCGGCGACGCGCTACGCGTTATACGTGCTGGTGGCGCTGTCCTTGGTAGCCTCTATCCTGTCCGTGTTTCGGATTGCTTCGCAAGAACGGCCCTCCCAGCACGAGAAGATGCCCATGGAGTGGTAAGTCTCATCGATCAGCCTGAAGCCTATTTAAGATGAGTTTAAAAATTGCGGTCGTGAGTCCCTCATCTGACAAATGTGGCGTGATTTCTCCGAACCATCCCCAGGTAGCCTGGGGAACATTTTCGTTTTTGAGGGGTAGCCGTGATAAGCTCATGACGCTCGCCCGCAATTTCACCCACGAGTCATGGTTCCGCCTGAGCTTGCGTTTTTATGTTGGGTAAGGGACAAATGACGTAGTGGAAGGAAATGACGTGAAGACATCGAAGCCTGTTATTTGGTCTTGGCGCAGAGTGTGGTTGAATGTCAGGACGAGGCCGTTGTCTCTTAAACCGGCGGGAGCATGACAAACAAATTGTGTATTGTCATGATCATCTGACACTCCTCAGGGATAGATAATACGCCATCTCTCGCATCTCCTCAGTATAGGGATAGCGACTGTTTCCCCATGGACCCGTCCTCTCCGATGTTCCTCATAACCCTTCAGCCATCCTGTCGATGCGGGACATTTAAATTGTCGTTTTTGAGGAAATTGAATATCCTTTAAACCTGTCGTTGACAGGGCACACACCTGACCTCGTCTGGCCGGGCCATTGCCTGTTACGCTCCCGACCCGGGCTTTTGACCCCAGCCGGTGAGGATGGTTTGAAATCTCCTCCTGCAGGGCGATTTCGAGGGACCTTCCCTCATCTCTCGCATAGTTCGGTCACTGCGTGCCCCCAAGCCCTGCGCCTTCGCAGCGCACCAAAATACGCATACCCCAAAAGATAAGCAAGAGAAAACCCCAACGACTCTATCTTTTGTTGAGGGTGGACAGGCAGCAATGTCTGAGCGGATGCGTATAGATAAAGTGTCTGTTGCGGGGAGGGAAGAAATGATTGAATTATTAAACAACCATGAGTCGGAAAGGCCCTTGACACGTCAGGAAGTGATGGCTCTGTTCCAGTCTGGCAACCTATCTGCAGAACAGGCGCTTCGTCACCTCAGACAACTGGAGAATCGTCCCGAGAATGGCGACCCCCACTGCCTCAGAGCGACTTTTCATAATCCCGAAAGTCGGCGCAATCGGGTCGACGCCGTGTTGCATGAGTTAGACAATTTGGTGGGGTTGAAAGACGTAAAGCATATGATTCATGAAATTCGAGCTTACATTGAGGTACAGCAAAAACGTCAACAATTGGGATTGGCAAGCTCCCCGACAACACTTCATATGATCTTCGCCGGGGCGCCCGGAACAGGTAAAACCACGGTGGCGCGCATCATTGGGAGGTTGTTTCAAACATTGGACGTTTTACCCAAAGGGCAGATGCTGGAAGTTGAGCGGGCGGACTTAGTGGGGGAATACATTGGCCATACGGCCCAAAAAACGCGTGATGTGGTTAGAAGGGCTCTAGGTGGTGTACTATTTGTCGACGAGGCGTATTCTTTAGCACGGGGAGGAGACAAGGATTTCGGCAAAGAAGCTATAGATACCTTGGTGAAGGCGATGGAAGACCAACGTGATCAGTTTTTGTTGATTTTAGCGGGGTATCCGAATGAAATGGCGGATTTTCTTTCGGCCAACCCAGGATTGCGGTCGCGCTTCCCTATTCATATGCATTTTCCCGATTATGCGCCTTCGGAATTAATGGCAATAGTACGGACCATGTTGGCGGAACGGCAATATCAATTAACGTTGGAGGCCGACCGTCAGTTATTGGACTTTCTCTTACGTCATCATGGGCAATGGCATGTTAATGCTGGAAATGCGCGACTGGTGCGAAATATGATGGAACGGGCTATTCGCAAGCAGGCGGGACGCCTTGTTACTCGGCTGGATTCGGCTACGCGCGACGAACTTATGACCTTGATTTGGGCTGACTGGGAAGGAGAGTGGTGATGGAGGCCCTCGTTATAGGGAAACCGAACGTGGGCAAATCCTTGTTTACGATAAACTTTGCGGCATATTTGGGCGCAAAGCAAATCCCAGGCCCATTATCTCAATCCCAAGGTTCTCTTCGCAAAAGGAGTATTTTGAGTATTGACGAAGCGCGACGTAGACTAGTGTCTCCGAAGTCTTACCGAACATTGGTCCCTTGCCGGATGGAGATTAATCTAGGTCAAGGGCGAGAGAAGAAAACCCTATGGCTGATCGATACAACAGGTATCCAGGAAGGTGTGCACCACCAGGCCGAAATTCGTGCAGCAATGGCCACGACGCTAGCTTGGCTCAGCAAAGTCGATTTGGTGATTCATTTGGTCGATGCAACAACTTTGGGATCAAAGAGGCCGGCTGCTATAGGGGCTGTGGACGATGAGATCTATCATTATGCCAGAGGGCATGGCCCATATCTGCTACTGGCCAATAAGACCGACAAGCCTGGGGCTCAAGACAATTTGCCTTATCTCCGCGAACACTTTGCGGGCATTTCGGTGATTGCCGTATCTGCTTTGACAGGGCGAGGATTTCGTGAAATCAAAACACTCACTCTTCAATATCTCAATGCTTAGGTCCGGGGTTGCCTCAGGTGTTCTCATTTTCGGGATGGGCCGAAATAGTGTATGATACCGACGACACCAACGAAGCGGGGGGTTAAAGGTGTGGGGGAATCAAGAGATTCTAAAGTTAGTTCGACGTTCATGGAACGAGGTAGAATCTGTCGTGGCAGCGAATTCTATGCGAGTTGCGCGAGCTTTTAGTCAAAGCGGTCTGTCTACTTCGGACTTGGGGGGCAGTACGGGCTATGGATATGGCGACCGGGGGCGGGAGCGGCTGGACAGCATTGTTGCCAACATAATGCATGCCGAACAAGCTATGGTCCGGCCTCAATGGGCCTCGGGTACGCATGCGCTAAGCACTGCCCTCAGAGCTTTGCTTCGCCCGAATGACGGGTTGTGGCTGGCCAATGGGGCGATCTACGATACGTTGCAACCGCTGATTTTTGGGACGCAGATGACGAGTTTGCCACAACAAGGAGTCAACATTAAGGTATTGCCAACAGACGGGCGAGGGATGCCATCTTGGCCAGACACGATAGAGGGAGAACCCCGGGTAGTTTATATACAGCGATCTCGGGGATATCAATCCCGGCCTTCGTTTGGAAAAGATGAAATTCGTGCCATCGCCAAAAAAGCTCATCTTTTGGGAGCGTGGGTGGTGGTGGATAACTGTTATGGGGAATTCACTACGGAAGAGGAACCTACGGATTGGGGAGCGGATTTAATTGTTGGGAGTTTGCTGAAAAACCCAGGGGGTGGACTGGCACCGACAGGAGCCTACGTCGCTGGAAAGAAGGAGTTGGTGGAGGCTGTAGGGGAGATGCTCCTGGCGCCTGGTATTGGCCAAGAAGTTGCCCCGACTGGATCATTGCTAAGACTCATAGCCCAAGGATGGTTTCTCGCTCCCATGATTGTGGGCGAAGCGATTATGGGGGGGATTTATGCTTCGTGGGCATTTTTGCGTGAGGGGTTTGTAGTGGACCCGAACCCGGAACAATTTCCGCGCACAGATATCGTGACCGCCATCCATCTAGGCACGGAGCAGAACATTGAAATTTTATGCCGGGCAGTCCAACAGTCTTCTCCTGTTGACGGTCATGTAACTCCAGAGGCATGGTCCATGCCTGGGTACCAAGACCCTGTCATAATGGCGGCTGGGGGATTTGTAGCGGGAGGTTCATTGGAATTGTCGTGTGATGCCCCGATGCGTCCTCCTTTCGTGGCCTATCTGCAAGGAGGGTTATCGCGTTGGCACACCGTCATGGCAGTTGATGCAGGAATTTTGGCTCTACAAACTGCGAAAAAGACCCACAACCTTCCCTAATACCTGAATATCCGGCGCGATTATCGGATCGTAGCGGTCATTAGCAGGCATAAGGCGAACATTCTCAGCATCTTTAAAAAAATACTTGACCGTGGCTTCATCCTCGATCATAGCAATAACGATCTCGCCGTCCTGTGCTGTTGACGCACTTTGGACGGCGACAATATCTCCGTCAAAAATACCAGCACCAATCATGGAATCTCCAACGACACGTAAGAGGAAATCGGGAGCGCTTCGAAAGAGAGAGGCGGGTAAGTTCAGTTGTTCTTCGACAACTTCAGCGGCCAGAATGGGTACACCGGCGGTGATGTTACCGACCAGAGGCAGCGATAGCACAGCATTTTGATGTGCGGCACCCATGCTCCAGGCACGGCGTTTGGCTGGGGGATGGGAGATATATCCTTCTTGTTCCAAAATCTTTAGATGGCGTGCTACACTGGCAGTAGAACTCAAACCTACGGCTTTGCCAATTTCACGCACCGAGGGAGGATAGCCGTTTTTCGACAAAAAATCATGAATATAATTCAATATTTTTTGCTGGCGTTCTCCAATCACACTTTATCATCCTCCTCATAATGTCAGGAATATTGTACCATACTACTTAAGCGGAGGAGGCAGTGGGAGTGAAGAAATGGGTGCTTCGGTTCGCTTTATGGATAGCGAGTGGAATTTTAGCGGATTTGCTGGCGCATGCGAGAGCACCCGAAACCATTTTGACGGTGTCCCTGTGCCTAAGCGTTGCCGTGGGCGCATTTGCGTTGGTTTTACGCCGTCCTTTCTGGACGGCCGTGTCCATTTTTTTCGCTTTGTCGGGTCTGTGGCTATCAGCTATACCGCCAGCTGATCGTTGGCTATTGCCACTTGTGGAAGTGACTATAGGCATGATGGTGGCATGGTGGAGCCGACATGCCAAGGTCGGGAAAATTGCACCTCGCGATGGATTCCTTGGCTTTGTTCTTTTGGTCATGATGTCATTGGCTTTGTCTGTCGCATTGATGATAGGTCATACCGTAGCTTTATCCTCAAATTTGCCTTTATTATTGGCGGCTTATTTGTTGACTCCACCCACTGAAGTCCTCATCGTCTTGATGATTTTGGGTCGTCACCAGATTATCCGGCCCTTTATTCAACGAAATTACAGGTGGCCACGCCGAGGATGGTCCTTGGTCGGTATAGGATTTGCGGCCGGAGTCGCAATGTCCTTTATCACCGCCTTTTTGGTAGACATAGAGCATGGTGTAGGACATATTACGGTACAATCTAACAATCCCTTTGTGTATGCGCATGGCTTAATTCATCATGCCGGCCTTGTTATGTTCTTAATGATGGTGGCTATTGTTGTGATGGCTCCTCTCGCCGAAGAAATTTTATTCCGAGGTATTTTGTTTGGTAGTTTGTGGCCGATTTGGGGGCTCGGTTGGGCAGTGATTGTGGCCGGTGTAGTCTTTGGGCTAGCACACATGAATCTGACATTATTAATACCTCTTGCGTGTGCCGGCATGGTTCTAAATCTGGTGTACTATAAAACCCGGTCGTTAATTCCGTCTACCATTGCTCATGCCAGTTTCAACCTGCTGTCGGTGATAATGGCACTGTCGGCTATACACTAATACGTGCCACTGCTGTTAGAAATTCCAGAATGCATTGCTGGGAACCCAGAAGAGTTTTACAGGCATTGCTCTTAAGTGGCTATTACACGAGTTCTTCTCGTTTCTTCATTCAAGGTGGGATTGTTCTTGTCAAAGACCTTCATGTTGGTAGGCAAATATTTCTCTTTCCGTTAAGAACATTATTTGCTCATAGGTAAATTTGATGTGGTAAAATAAGTCTGGTTGCAAACTTTAGGAACTCGGGGGGGAGGGACGGCTGTGGATTTTGAATTGACTGCAGAGCAGCGCGAACTCAAAGATTGGGCCCATACATTTGCAGAAAGAGAAATTCGTCCCCATGCGGCTTATTATGACGAACAAGAAGAGATGCCGTGGGATGTCCTCAAAAAAGCCGCCAAAGTTGGTCTCTTGTCTTACACTATTCCCGAAGAGTACGGCGGCAATGGTGTGCCGGATTTGGTGTCGAGCCTGGTGGTAGGCGAAGAACTATTTTGGGGCTGTGCGGGAATTGCCACGGCTATTGGAGGAATTGGACTCGCCTCTATACCGATTTTGGAAATGGGGAACGACGAACAAAAGAGAAAATGGCTGCCTTTATTTTGCGATCCTAACCAAGTGAGGCTGGGAGCCATGTGTCTGACTGAACCGGGCGCAGGTTCGGATGTTGTGAGTATGACCACTCGGGCCGTACGTCAGGGAGACGAGTACGTTATCAACGGTGTGAAAACATTTATTACCAATGGCGGCATTGCAGATGTCTATGTCGTGTTTGCCAAAACCAATCCTGAAGGCGGGTACGCCGGGGTGTCCGCATTTATTGTCGATGGCAAATCTCCTGGTATTTCATCTGGCAAGAAATTTAAAAAGCTGGGATTGCGAGCCAGTCATACGGCAGAAGTACGGTTTGATGATGTGCATGTTCCGGCAGAAAACCGGTTAGGTGAAGAAAATTTGGCTTTCATCGGTGCTATGAAAATGCTAGAGCATTCGAGACCAACCGTGGCTATAGCGGCAGTTGGCGTTGCGCGTGCGGCTTATGAATATGCCCTTGAGTATTCCAAGCAGCGTGTCCAATTTGGTAAACCGATTTACTATAATCAGGCCATATCTTTTACGTTGGCGGATATGCTGACGAAAATCGACGCTGGTCGCCTCTTAGCCTATCGGGCAGCATGGTTGGCTGACAATGGCAAATCGTGCAATATGGAAGGGTCAATGGCTAAGGCCTATTGTGGGGACATGGCTATGGATGTGGCGACTAATGCGGTGCAAATTCTGGGAGGGTATGGATACATGCGTGACTATCCCGTGGAGAAATGGCTGCGGGATGCGAAAATCATGTCGATTTATGAAGGTACTACACAAATCCAAAAACGGGTTATGGCCGGCTTGATGTGAACCCTTAGGTCGGCCGCTATTATGCCTAGTGAGAGAAACCAAACGGGGTGCAAAGACCTAGACTTCCAAGGAGGGCGTTATCAGGATGACAACGAAAGAAGTTTTTGAGGAAATGCAGCAGCGGCTCAATCAAAAAGAGAAGGACCAACTGTCCGGAACGCAAGGCGTCTACCAGTTTGTGCTGACCGGAGCGGATAGCGCCGAATATTATGTACGGGTTCACGATGGCAGTGCCAGAGTTGAAGCGGGGAAAGCGGAAGATGCTGGGGTTACTGTAACCATGACCGCAGACGATTTCAAGGATTTGGCTAGTGGCAAGCTTAATCCCATGACCGCCTTTATGAGTGGAAAATTGTCGGTGACGGGCGATATGAGCATGGCATTAAAGTTGCAAACGCTCATCGCCTAGAATAAGACCGAGAAGGGATAAAGACAGCAAAAGGAGGTAAAAGGATATGGGGGAAGCCTACATTGTTGATGCCGTGAGAACCCCCTTTGGACGCCGCAATGGGATGTTCAAAGATGTAAGGCCGGACGATTTGGCTGCGACAACGCTGAAACACCTCGTGTTAAAGACTCACACTGATCCGGCCATCATTGAAGATGTCCGGCTTGGGTGCGTGACCCAGGTGGGAGAACAGGGGTTTAATATTGGCCGGCTTGCTCCTCTGATTGCGGGATTTCCAGTCGAGGTGCCTGGAGCGTCCGTAAACCGGATGTGCGCATCCAGTCTGGAAACGGTAAACCAAGCGACCCAGGCCATTAAGGCAGACATGCATGATGTCGTGATTGCGGCTGGAGTGGAATCCATGACCCGGGTTCCAATGGGATCGGACGGGTCCACCTTTAGTGAAGGCCTTTTGGCCCAATATCAAATGGTACCACAAGGCCTTTCAGCCGAAATGATTGCTCAGCAGTGGCAATTGAATCGAGAAGAACTTGACGCGTATTCCTATCAAAGTCATAAGCGGGCAATTTCATCACAACACGACGGATATTTTGACAAAGAAACCTTTGATGTGTCAGTCCCGAGTTCAGACAATCCCGAACAGATCTTCAGGGTGGATGAAGGACCTCGTCCTGATACCAGTATCGAAAAAATGGGAACCTTACGTCCGGCTTTCAAGCCGGATGGCGTGGTGACTGCCGGAAATTCGAGCCAGCTCACGGATGGTGCCAGTGCCCTTCTGTTAGCCTCTGAGAGCGGGATTAAGCGTTACGGATATTCTCCCAGGGCTCGAGTTGTCGCAATGAGTGTCGTGGGTGTAGACCCAGTCATCATGCTCACCGGTCCGATTCCTGCCACCCGCAAAGTGCTTGATAAAGCGGGATTGCAGTTTGAAGACATCGATGTTTTCGAGGTAAATGAGGCTTTTGCTTCGGTGGTTTTAGCATGGGGCAAGGAATATCACCCAGATTGGGACAAGGTCAATCCGCATGGAGGCGCTATAGCCATTGGTCACCCTTTGGGTGCTTCCGGCGGCAGACTGGTGATGACAGCCTTAAATCATTTAGAAGAGACACACGGCCACTATGGACTTATTACCATGTGTATCGGCTGGGGAATGGGAGTGGCCACCATAATCGAACGGATTTAATCTGAGCTAAGTGTGGCCTAATGTCAACTACCCCGGCCTAAAG